>JAHYJC010000002.1 GCA_019429275.1 Lentimicrobium sp.
TGCAGACTTTTGCCGCCAGCTTCCTTCAGATTCCATCTCGCGATGGACACCCTTGCTCTTGGCTAACACTCCTTACTGTGAAGCGTGTTCGGGACTTACACCCTATAGCTGATATACATGCCTGACGAACCAAAAAAGCCCTGATAATCAGGGCTTTACGCTTCATTATGTGACCCCGACAGGATTCAAACCTGTAACCTTCTGATCCGTAGTCAGATACTCTATTCAGTTGAGCTACGGGGCCTTGTTTAAGGGTGCAAAGATAAATACTTTTCACGATTTTCAAATAAATTCAGGGTATTTTTGATGCAAAATTTTACTAATGCAAACTAACTGGTTTAACGGAATACCGGTGGCAATTACGGTTTCAGACATTGCCGGAAATATCATTGAAATGAATGATGCATCGGCCAGAGTATTTGAAATGTACGGTGGCAGAGATCTGATCGGAAACTCTCTGACCGGCTGCCACAACCAAAATTCGGTTGCCACCATCACCAGCCTGCTCTTCGAAAGTGTGGTGAATGTGTATACCATTCAAAAGCGAGGGGTAAAGAAGATGATTTTTCAAACGCCCTGGTTTAAAGATGGCAGGGCATCGGGATTGGTTGAATTTTCATTCGTTTTACCCGAAGTGATTCCTCATCACATTAGGGGCTGAACCTTTAATATTCAGTTTCTGGAGGTTTTCGCAGTTCCTTTTTTTGTGAAACGGCTTTCTTGGTTTCAAGCCGAGCTTCTTTCTGCCTTTTTCCGGGTGCAGTCCTGATGCGCTTTTTAACAGGTTTAAGTGATTTCGCAATCAACTCATAAAACCGCTTTACAACATCTTCTTTATTGTCAGCTTGACTACGCGATTTTTGTGAATACATCCTCAGATTCCCTTCCTGTGATAGCCGATGCCCCAGCCTTTGCAGCAGTAGGGCTTTCTGCTCATCATTAAGCATTTGCGAGCCGGGAATATTGAAATGTATTTCCACCCTGGTTTCGGTAGTATTTACATGCTGCCCTCCTTTTCCGCTGCTGCGAGAGGTCATGAAATCCAACTCACGCTCAAGTTCAGGAAGATTATATAACTGGCTTAACTCAGACATTTTTAAAATTTGGGGCAAAGTAAAGGAAATTTAGTCTATGAAAATCCAAACATTTCAAAGTGAAAAAACCAGCCATTTTTCAACGACTGGTTTTTGAATTTTATTTTCGGGAATATGAAGCCCTGATATTAAGGAAACTTTATCCTTTATTTCGAAGCTACTTTAATGGTGCAGCCAATGGCTTTGGTAAATTCCACGGCCGGTTTTTCACCTTTCAGCAAAGCATTTACGGCCTTTTCGAGATATTTTTCGCTCACGGATGCCGCATCCTGATGATTGTTGTCGATAGCGCCAATGTAAGCCACTTTCAATGCTTCGCCTTTTTTATTCAGAAGATAAACATGTGGAGTGCGCGTTGCTCCATAAACAGGGAAAACTTTCTGGCCGTCATCAAACAGATAGGGAAAAGTAAATTCCTTCTCGGCAGCTCGTTTTTTCATATCATCGAAACCATCACCTGCCGAAACAGCGGGATCGTTGGGATTGATGGCTATTACAGGGTAGCCCAGTTCTTTGTACTTCAGATCAATTTCGATGATGCGGTCTTCGTAAGCAACAGAGAATGGACAATGATTGCAGGTGAAAATTACAATAAATCCCTTGGCATCAGGATAATCGCTCATTGAAACAAAATTGTCGTCAACGTTTTTCAGTTTGAAATCCATGGCCTGGTCTCCAACCTGGTAACCTTGTGCAATAACAAGAGTAATAAGGGAAAAGAAGAATAGAGTGGAAAGAGTGATTTTTTTCATTAGTTTGAGATACGTTGGTTAATAATTTGTTCGAGTTCATTGTAGGTGAAACTTTTTTCGTAAAAACCCCTGAAATTTTTGTTGTAAATGACTGTGGCCGGCAAAGCTCCTGACCATTCAGGACTGACTTCATTAATCCAGGAATTGGCATCGGGGTCATTTAAAAGGACAACCTGAGGAGTAAGCTTATGCTTTTCGATAAAAGGTTTGAGCCTTTTATCGATCTGATTTGCAAAGTCGAGGCTCACCAGCAGAACTTTAAGTTTCTTGTCGGAATAATTGTCGTTTACCTGCTGAAAATAAGGTATTTCCTTAATGCAGGGCAGGCACCATGTGGCCCAGAAATTAATGACATAGGTAGTATCATTATTCTTTTCGAGATAAGGCCTGAATTTCTGAAAATCCAGAACACTGACTTCCTGCGAATGCAGCAATGAAATCTGAGCGGTAACAAGTAAAAGTAGCAGTATTGTCTTTTTCATCATCATCAATGGAGTTGAAAATAAACGAAAAAAACAGAAGAATGTTCAGATGGCAGTTTATCAGTTGCGGGTATAAACGGCCTTTCCGTCAATGTAGGTGCGGAGAACCTTCGCCCTGTGAATTTCTTTTTCGGGAACCACCATAATGTCTTTGTCAAGGATAACAAAATCGGCATTTTTACCCGGCTCCAGGCTTCCGCGCCGGTTTTCTTCAAAACAGGCCTTTGCAGCCCAAAAGGTCACTGATCTTAAGGCTTCTTCGCGGGTAAGGGCATTTTCCTTCTGGAATCCTTTTGCCGGATATCCGTTGATATTTTTCCGGGCTACCGAGGCATAAAATGTTTTTACGGGGCTTATGCCCTCAATGGGAAAATCTGTGCCATTTGGAATCCAGTTGTTCTGAAGCATCAGTTTACGATAGGCGTAGGCATTTTTGATACGATAAGGTCCAAGTCTTTTCCCTGCCCAGTTCATATCGGAGGTAGCGTGTGTTGCCTGTATGGAAGGAATGATGGCAAATTCGCCAAATTTTTTGAAATCGTTTTTATGTACTACCTGGGCATGTTCAATTCGCCACCTAAGGTCATTCCCCGGTAGGAGGTAATTGCTGTAAACATCCAGTACCATCCTCACTGCAGCATCCCCAATTGCATGTGTATTGATCTGATAACCATTGTCATAGGCCAGCACACAATTTCTGCCGAGTTCATCAGGGGCAATGGTAAGAATTCCTGATGTTGATGGATCATCAGCATAAGGCTCTATCAACCTTCCTCCCCTGGAGCCTAATGCTCCATCAGCATAAAATTTTACAGAACGCACGATGAGTTTAGGCTTCACAAGAATTCCGCGCTTCATGTACCGTTCAAAATTATCTTCGGTAGGATTGAGCATGGCGTAAATCGCCATTTTTAGCTTGCGATCGTCCTGCAATTCATCCATATGATCAATTACTGTTGCATCAAGACCGGCATCGGCAACCATAGTAAGCCCCTCACTAAAACAATCATCGGCTGCCTCTAGTAAAAGTTTGGTTAACTGATCCCCTTCGGGTGATGGAATCAGGTTTCTGAAAAGATCGGCATAGGACTCAAGAAATACTCCAGTAAACTTACCCTTACTCACAATGGCCATTTTCTTATCTGAAATACTATCGGGTGTAAGTCCTGAAATTTTAATCGCAGCCTCATTTACCAGCACAGCATGACCATCTACCCTGATAAGCACCACCGGGTTATCAGGAAACATTTTATTCAACGCCTCGTTAATCGGAAATCCGGTATTCCATTTGTTCTGATCCCAACCACGACCTACAATCCAAAAATCAGGATGTGCGGCATGATGTTCATTCACCTTTTCGAGCATCTGATTAAAAGAATCAGCACCTGACAAATCGGCAAATCTTTTTGTTTGAGCATACCCGTAAAAGTGACAATGCGCATCAATAAAACCAGGATAAACTGGTTTTCCTGATAAATCAAGAATAGAATCGGATTTATAATTCTCCAGGATAAACCTATCATCCCCGACATCCAGGACTTTTCCGTTTTGCACAGCCATTGCAGTGTAAATGGCAAATCCGCTGTCAGCGGTGTAGATTACTGCATTCTTTATGATCAGATCAGCCATTGATCGGTCACGGTTACAAGCTCCCAATACTGTGATTGTCAAGAAGGTGAATACTAATCTCTGTATCATTTTAAATGTTCAGAATTTAAGGCAAACATAATAAAAAAAACTCCAGATCGGAGAAAGTAAGACATACAATCTATCAACAACTGTAATCATTTCTGAGCTTTATTAAATTAAATTTCAGACTGGTCTGGTAAATTGTAACTACATTTTATTGAACAACTCCTTTGAAAACATGTTTAAAGCATCTGAATTTATCGCAATTTCCTGGATGCCTGACTTCAGTTTTCGGGCAGTTGACTGGAGAAATTTACATTCTGATGCTGACAAAGTGGCTGTAAATAAAAATGTTAATAAATTCCCTGAAAAGTGGCAATTAATAGCAAAGCTTTTATAATTTTGCTGAAACTAAAACAGTGATCATGGTGAAAAAATTATTCAATACCCGGAATATAATCATCTTTGTTGCCATCATTGGCGCAGCGTTTATGCGGTTGTTGCCTCACTGGCCAAATTTTACGCCGGTAGCCGCCATGGCCTTGTTCGGTGGTGCCTGGATAAACCGCAAAGCCCTGGCTTTCTTGGTCCCTCTGTCTGCCATGCTCATCAGCGACTTATTTATTGGATTCCATTCTACCATGATAGCTGTTTATGCAGGAATTATCGTTACTGTAATGATTGGATTTGCCCTCAGAAATAGGGTAAAAGCCGGAAATGTTGTAATGGCTTCGGTGGTTTCAACGTTAGTTTTCTACCTCATCACCAACTTTGGCGCATGGATGAGCGGCATGATGCCTTACCCGAAAGATTTTTCAGGTCTGATGCAGGCTTATATTGCCGGGATTCCGTTTTTTAATAATGGTTTGATGGGCGATATGTTTTACAGCACTGTGTTTTTTGGTGGATTTTACCTGATTAGCAAACGCTATCCTTCGGTAGTAAAGGCATAATAATATATTTCTGAATACGACAGAGGCCGGACTTTTCCGGCCTTTTTCGTTATTCATTGTCTTCCTGCCGCTCAACCAGTAGTATGGAATGCTGAGGAACAATAAAATATTTTTCGTCGTTGTAAACTATTTCAATGGCTCCTTTCTGCAGAAAAATTGCCAGATCTCCTTCCTTCACCTGAAGGGGAATATACTTGACATTTTCGTTTTGCTTTGATTTCCATGGTTCATCTTCAGTTTCAACTAGCGGAATGGGAAATCCCGGACCGGTTTTTAAAACATATCCCGATTGAATCTCCTCCTTTTCGTTATATCCCGGAGGCAGAAACAACCCTCCTTTTGTCTTTTTGGAGAGTGTCAGCGGCCTTACCAAAACGCGGTCACCAATGACCTGAAGGTTGTCAAGTTTATCAGCTATAGGCACTTTCATTTTTTAAATTATTGAAGTTTTTAAATTATTGATTTAAATCCGGCCAGCTTGTGGATAATATTGTATTTTCATCAATCAGGCATTCTTAAATCTCTGAATAAAAGTCAGTAATAAAGATTTGTTATCACCGCTTTCTTCAAACAGATTATTCATCTTCATGCAAAAGTATTGAGATTTATCGGTATTTTTGTAAATTGATAAAGGATATCAAACCCAGCTGAAATTATAGATTCAGCAAACTTGGAAAAACAATGAAAATAGTTGCTTTTAAAACCGGCAAACCCAGGCCTTTCAACTATCGTCCTATTTTTTACGATCAGAAAAAGGAAGAAATGGAAGAGCTTATGAAGCGTTACAAGGAGCCCGAAGAGGCAGAAAATGAACGTTTTAAGGCAAAAATCAGGGGATCGTGGAGACGCAAAGAGAGCGAAACAAAGAAAATGTCGAACAGAACATTTTACATTTATATAATTATTGCACTTGCGCTCCTTTATTACATTTTCCTGAAATAGTTAACTGTTTATGTCGGATATCATACGATTACTCCCTGATTCGGTTGCCAACCAGATCGCAGCCGGTGAGGTGATTCAAAGGCCTGCATCTGCCGTAAAGGAGTTGCTCGAAAATGCCATTGATTCCGGAGCCGATAGCATTGAACTTATTGTTAAGGATTCGGGCAAAACACTGCTTCAGGTGATTGACAATGGTTGCGGTATGTCTCCTACCGATGCCCGTATGAGTTTTGAGCGTCATGCCACCAGTAAAATCAAAGAAGCGGCAGATCTTTTCAAAATTCATACTTTCGGTTTTCGTGGAGAAGCACTTGCTTCTATTGCTGCCATTGCTCATGTTGAATTAAAATCACGAAAAATTGAGGAAGAATTGGGCACTCAAATCCTGATTGAGGGCTCTGCCGTAAAAAGTCAGCAGGCTTGCGCCTGTGCATCAGGAACGTCAATAATGGTTAAAAACCTTTTTTACAATGTTCCCGCACGCCGGAATTTTTTAAAATCAGAGCAGGCCGAAATGCGGCACATTCTCGAAGAATTTCACCGGATAGTTCTTGTCAATCCACAAATAGCCTTTAAACTTACCAGTAGCGGAAAAATTTTATTCAATCTTCCGGCAACGAATCTCAAAATCAGGATATCCAATGTATTTGGCTCAAATTTTCACGAAAAGCTACTTAGCGTAAACCTTGAAAGTAATGTTGTAAAGATAAGCGGCTTTATAGGAAAACCCGAAAGTGCCAAACGCACCAAAGGTGAACAGTATTTTTTTGCAAATCAGCGCTACATCAGGCATCCCTATTTAAACCATGCCGTTGAAGATGCTTTCAGTGATTTGATTCCCGAAGGTCATTTTCCAACTTATTTTTTGTATCTGGAGGTTGATCCGGGTAATATTGATATTAATATTCATCCAACTAAAACAGAGGTAAATTTTCAGGATCACACAACCATTTATGCCATGCTAAGGTCGGCTGTTAAGCAGGCAATCGGCCGTTTTAGTCTTTCCTCAACCCTCGATTTTGATACTGAACAAAGCATCGAAACATTTTTTCCGAAAGACAGACCGGTGGTTATGCCAGGCGTACACATAAATCCAGAATACAATCCATTCTCAAAAAATACCCAGCCCGAATTGAGACTTTCACCCGATATGAGGGATGAAAAAAAGGATGTAAAAGGCTGGGAACAATTGTTTGAGGTAAATTCTGATAGACAGCTCTCCCCTTCCGGAAATACCGGAACTCAGGCTGCCGGTGCAGACTTAGAAACTGTACAACCCGGTAAAGCGTTTATTCAGTTGAACAACCGCTTTGTAGTAACCCGCATCATATCAGGGTTGATGGTTGTTGATCAGCAGGCCGCCCATGAACGTATTCTTTTTGAAAAATTGCTTGGGAAAGCCGAAAATAAAAAATCAAATTCGCAGCAATTGCTTTATCCTTTGACTGTAAATTTGTCAGCACCGGATGCCGAACTTGTCAGCGAACTTATTTCTGATTTTATTTCCATAGGATTCCAGATTGAACATTTTGGTGGAAATTCGTTTATAATACAAGGCGTTCCTTCAGATTTGAATACCGAAGATGTTCAGTCACTTTTTGAGGCAGTACTTCAGACTTATAAAAATAATCAGCTGGGCCTGAAAATTGATAAGCAAACCAATCTGATCCGGTCGATGGCACGCAACCTTGCCATAAAACCAGGCAAAACAATGTTACCCGAAGAAATGCAATCGCTTATCAATGATTTATTTACCTGCAAAGTGCCTGAAGTCAGCCCCTCGGGAAAGAAAATCATCATCATGATCGGAACAGAAGAAATAGAGAAAAAATTTGGATAAACCCTATACTTAATGAGCTACCAGCAATACTCCCCCAGAGGTTTTAACGTTTTGCCTCCTGTTGTAAAAAATCTGTTAATCATCAATGGATTGTTTTTTCTTGCCCAAATGACAACCGTTCAGGTTTTTAAGATCGACCTTGTTGATTACCTTGGAATGCACTATTTCGGGTCATCTAAATTTAATCCGGCTCAGCTGGTTACCTATATGTTTCTTCATGGCGGATTTACCCACATCCTGTTCAATATGTTTGCTTTGTGGATGTTTGGCAATACCCTTGAAAATGTTTGGGGAGGCAAGCGATTTCTGACTTATTATATGGTAACGGGTATCGGCGCTGCGCTGCTACATATGCTGGTTTTGTGGATTGGAATTTCAGGGGTTCAGTCAGACATGTCACAGGTAATGATGTCGCCAACCCCCGAGGCATTTACGGCATTTATGGCGGAGCATTTCCCTGTTTATGAAAGTCAGCTTTCCGGATTTATCAGTTCCTGGAGATTGAGCCCTGCCGATCCGAAACTCATCAATCAGGCTTCAATATATATGAATGACCTGTTGACCATCAGAATGGATATTCCCACAGTGGGCGCATCGGGAGCGGTTTTCGGCATTTTGCTTGCTTTTGGAATGATGTTTCCAAATTCACTCATTTATTTATATTTCTTCTTCCCGATAAAAGCTAAATGGTTTGTGATTGCCTATGGTGCCATGGAACTCTATTTTGGTTTTGCCAATAGATCTGGCGATAATGTTGCCCACTTTGCACATCTTGGCGGGATGATTTTCGGATTTTTCCTTATCAGATACTGGAATAAGAAAATGAATCGTTTTACAAACCGGGAATAGAATATATAATCATGCATGCGTCGAACTCTCCTTTAGAAAGGATCGGTATTTTCTTCAAAAGCAGGCAGCCTCTGCCCGTAATCATTCTGATTAATATTGCTGTGTGGATAAGTATTCTGCTGGTCAGCAACCTGGCTTTTCTTTTCTCCTCCCCCGAATCTGTAAGTAGCGGGTCATACAAAGCACAACTCATTGAGTTTGTACTGAAGTACCTTGCCATACCTTCAAATATTGAAAATCTGTTGCTAAGGCCATGGACGCTGATAACCTATATGTTTCTGCAGACCGAATTTTTCCATTTATTGTTTAATATGTTATGGTTGTATTGGTTTGGAAATATATTTGTTCAATACCTTTCTCAAAGGCAGTTGCTGGGCACTTATATTTTTGGTGGAATTGCCGGTGCGCTGCTCTATGTTTTGGCTTTTAATGCTTTTCCGGTTTTTGAAATTGCCCGCAATTCTGCCATAGCCATGGGTGCATCAGCTTCGGTGCTGGCCATAGTCATTGCCATTTCATTTTATGTACCCGAATATACAATCAACCTGCTTTTTTTAGGTCAGGTAAAAATCAGGTATATTGCTATTTTCTCAATCGTTCTTGATATTTTAATGATAAGTTCGTCAAATGCCGGAGGACACATTGCACACCTTGGTGGCGCTTTGTGGGGGTTTTTCTGGATAAAGATGATTCCCGGCTATGATCCAACTAAAATTTTCCGGGTGTTTTTTAATCCCGATAAAAGCAGGTTTACGTTTAAAAGAAAGAAAAAATTCAGAGTTTACCACAATCAGGTACCCTTAACAGACGAAGAATACAACATACAAAAGACTCAACGTCAAATACGTATGGATGCCATCCTCGACAAAATTTCAAGGTCAGGTTATGAAAGCCTGACGCGCGAAGAAAAGGAATTGCTATTTTCGGGCAGCAATAAAAAATAATTCAGGAGACCTAAATGGTTGCAGCAAAGAAAAAAAACAGCAGCTTAACTTTTATCGGATCATTGCTTTTGCTGGCAAATGTTCTGGTAATCGTTTTGCTAATGGCCGGTTTTTTTGCTGCTTATATACCTCCCGACAAATACTGGATTTCTGCATTTTTCGGATTGGTTTTTCCATATCTGTTTGCTGTTAACCTGATATTTATCCCCATCTGGTTGTTTGTCAGAAAGAAATATGTTATTCTGCCTCTGATTTTTGTCGTATTATGCTGGAGCAGGATCAATGGATATTTTCAAATTGGCAATGAAACTAAAAATGCATCAAAAACCGGAGACATCAGACTTATGTCATACAACGTCAGGCTTTTCGACCTCTATCACTGGGAAATGAATCAGGTTAGCAGGGATGCCTTAAGTATGTTCAGATTAATGAAAGAATACTCGCCCGATTTGCTCTTCATTCAGGAGTACCATGCAGGAAGAAAGGGGAAGATTACAATTCTGGATTCCATAATTCACAATACCGGCCTAGAGTACAACCATGTTTCCCTGGTTGAAATAAAAGGGAAAACCCAGCCTTATGGAATTGCAACTTTTAGTCGGTGGCCGCTCATTTCAAAAGGCGCAATCCGTTTCAACAGCAATCCTGCAAACGTTTGTATTTATTCCGATATTGTCAGGAATGGCGATACCATCCGTATTTTTAACATCCACCTTGAATCCATTCAGTTGAGTCAGGAAGATTATTTGTATGTGAACGAGTTAAGAACAAATGCTGAAGAGCAGGAGATACTTTCGAAAGAGCTCAAAAGCATTTCGCGAAAGTTAAAAAATGCTTTCATTCAGCGGGCTGCCCAGGCCAGGGAGGTTGCCGATGAAATAGCAAAGTCACCTTATCCTGTTATTGTCTGCGGAGATTTCAACGACACACCTTCCTCCTATACCTATCACCAGATTTCAGAAAATCTGATTGATGCATTTATAAGTTCCGGAAAAGGAATGTCTCAGACCTATGCGGGGCCAATTCCATCGCTGAGAATTGATTATATTTTGCATGATAAATCAAAATTTGAGGCAAACAATTATACCCGGATCAGAAAAAAATACAGTGATCACTTCCCCATCACAGCTGATATTAATGTAATTCCAGTAAAATGAATTTCCGGGAATGCCATTTCCCTTTGATATTTTAAATTTGTACAAACTTACCTTCTGATGGATTTTAAACTTACCTCCGAATTTTTACCAACAGGTGATCAGCCACTTGCCATACAACAATTGGTTGAAGGTTTGAAAAGAGGCGATCCTGCGCAGGTTTTGCTTGGAGTTACCGGCTCGGGAAAAACTTTTACCATTGCCAATGTAATCGCCCAGGTCAATCGCCCGGCATTGATTCTCAGCCATAATAAAACCCTGGCTGCTCAGCTGTATGGTGAGTTCAAACAATTTTTTCCGGATAATGCGGTTGAGTATTTTGTATCTTACTATGATTATTATCAGCCCGAAGCTTTTCTTCCATCAACCAATACTTACATTGAAAAAGATTTATCCATCAACGACGAAATTGAAAAGCTCAGGTTAAGTGCAACATCAGCCTTGCTTTCGGGTCGCCACGATGTGATTGTTGTTTCTTCAGTCTCATGTATCTATGGAATTGGCAACCCCGATGACTTTGCCAACAATGTAATCAGACTAAAAACCGGAGATAAAATCAGCCGCAACAAGTTACTATGGAAATTTATGGATGGGTTATACAGCCGGACCGAAGCTGACTTTACCCGTGGAAATTTCAGGGTAAAGGGCGATACTGTTGATATTTTTCCTGCTTATACTGATTATGCCCTGCGCATTATGTTCTGGGAAGATGAAATTGAGTCTATCGAATCTTTCAATCCTGAAAATGGGCGAATGATCGAAAAAATGGATCAGATCAATGTTTTTCCGGCCAATATTTTTGTGACCTCAAAAGAAAAATTGAAAGATGCCATTGAACAAATTCAAGCAGATATGCTTGCCCAGGTTGAATATTTTAATGAAACTGGCAAAGGATTGGAAGCCAAGAGGTTGGAAGACCGTGTGAGCTATGACATCGAGATGATGCGCGAGTTGGGTTATTGCAGTGGAATTGAAAATTACTCCAGATATTTTGATGGACGTTCACCGGGTTCCCGCCCATTCTGTCTTTTGGATTATTTTCCCGATGATTTTCTGACAGTTATCGACGAGAGTCACGTTACGGTTTCACAGGTCAGGGCAATGTCGGGTGGCGACAGATCGCGCAAGCAAACACTGGTTGAATATGGATTCCGGCTGCCTTCGGCACTCGACAACCGTCCGTTGAGGTTTGAGGAGTTTGAAAACCTGACTGGGCAGACCATTTATGTAAGTGCCACTCCTGCTGACTTTGAGCTACAACAGTCCGAAGGTGTGGTTGTGGAACAACTGATAAGGCCAACAGGATTGCTTGACCCTCCGATTGAAATCAGACCAAGCCTTAACCAGGTTGATGATTTGCTCGATGAAGTTGATCGGACCGTAAAAACAGGCAACCGGGTTTTGGTTACCACTTTAACCAAGCGCATGGCCGAAGAACTGACAAAATACCTTACACGCCTGGACATCAAGTGCCGTTATATACATTCAGATGTGGACACCATTGAACGTGTTGAAATACTCCGCGACCTGAGACTCGGATTGTTCGATGTGCTTGTTGGGGTTAACCTTTTGCGCGAAGGCCTAGACCTTCCCGAGGTTTCTCTGGTTGCCATTCTTGATGCCGATAAAGAGGGATTTCTGAGGTCGGAACGCTCGCTTACACAAACAGCAGGGCGTGCTGCACGCAATCTGAACAGTAAGGTAATCATGTATGCCGATAAAGTTACTGATAGCATGCAGCGTACCATTGATGAAACCAGCCGGAGACGCGAAAAGCAGGTGGCCTACAATATCAAACACAATATTACGCCCCGGCAGATTACCAAGTCAATGGGAGCAATCATCGGGCAGACATCCATTGCAGATGGTGGCAAGAAACCTTATATTGAGCAAACGGAACTAAATATGGCTGCTGATCCGGTTGTGAAATATATGACTCCTGACCAACTGGGAAAAGTACTTTCGCAGACCCGCAAAGCCATGGAAAAAGCGGCAAAGGAGCTCGATTTTATTGAAGCCGCCAGGCTGAGGGATGAAATGTTCGTGCTTCAGGAAATGCTTAAGGAAACTAAAAAAGGATAAAAAACCTGCGGATTCATTTTTCTGAGAAATTTAATCTACTCTTTCAATTACCTCAATGGTAAAATTGGCAGCCAATGCAGCCAATGCGCCTACTGCAGCAAGCACCGGCAGGACAACAGCGCCAATTATACCTACAGTCACCGGAATTTCAAGATAAACTTTGCCTTCCTCATTTTTGACAATAATGCGGGTTACATTTCCCTGGTGAATAAGTTCTTTGATTTTTGCAAGAAGGTCTTCACCTTTGACATTAAACTCGTTTTTTGTTTCCATATTTCAAATATTGGTTTTGAACAGCAGAAAGATTCAACAGATACAGACAACTTTTCAATAAAAAATCAGTTTTTATGGTACCTGTGCGATGATTTTCTTGTCAGTTAAACGCAAAAAAGCACTGCCGGTTACAAACCGGCAATGCTGATTTTAATAACCTTTACAGCGTGTCAGCCTGTTGTCAGATGCTCGTGCTAATGAGGAAGGTGGCTGCAAAAGCGATGATGGCGTAGAGTTCGGGGAATACAGCCAGAATCAGCGTATTGCCGAACACATCATGGCCTGAACCGATGGCAGCAATACCATTGGCGCAAACCTGTCCCTGTTTGATGGCTGAAAGAAGCGCAACAAAACCTAGTGCCAGTCCGGCTCCAAAAATGGCGGCAGCCTGAGCAAGCGTAATTTCAGGCGTAAGAAAACCCTGAAGGATAAAGTATCCCATAAATCCGTAAAGTCCTTGAGTTCCTGGCAATGCGCTGAGAACGAGGAAATTTCCAAAAGCATCAGGTTTTTTCTTTAGAGCGCCCAGTGAGGCATTTCCTCCGATGGATACACCGAAAGCACTGCCGATTCCGGCTAGTCCAATCATCAGTCCAACGCCAATGTAAGCTAAAATTATCGGTTCCATAATGAATTGATTAGGTATTGATTTGACTTATGTTAATTTTCTGAAAGGATGATATTTTTTCCCGCCACCTGTAAAACCGGCGTTTTTGTAAAACTCAACAAATGTAAGACGCATGGGATGAACAAATGATCCCAGACCTGCCATAAAAAGGTTGATGCTGTGTCCGACCACCAGTATGATCACCATAAAAAAGATGCCGACAATGCTGGTTCCGACAGAAAGAGCCAGGCTGTTGAAAACAAATCCGAGTATGGCACTTGAAATACCCAGCGCAAACAAACGAATGTACGACAAAAGGTCTCCGAGTACTCCGGTTATCATATTGTAGCTGTTCCAGAGGCCCAGCCCAAAATTCATAAAAATGTTTTTTCCAGGAGAATTGAGAAACAAAATCATTACACCACTGACACCAAGTATTGCATACAATATGGGTTTCAGAGTTTCCATTGGAACACCTGCATATTTATTTAAACCCATTATAACAGCCATTCCTATGAGCAAAATCATCCAGCCAATGGTTGCCAGGGCATATTTAAACCCAAACTGTACGGTTTCATTTGCAGCCTTAATTCCCATGCCAAAGAGTATCTGAATTCCGCCCAGCACCAGAGCAAGCGCAAATAAAATACTGTTAATATCAGTATTATTGGCTTTGAAAAGAGCCTGCAACTGTCTGTAGCCGGGCAATCCGGTTTCATAGAGATTGATGCCGAAAGCTGTTCCGCTGATAAGTCCAAAAACAATGGTTGAGATTCCCAGGTAGCTGACAAGTGAAGCAATGGGTTTGAGCTCTTTCCCTACTTTTCGTTTTGCAAAAAGTGCCGCAAGTACAATTAATACACCATATCCGGCATCGCCCAGACAGAAACCAAAGAAAATGGTATAGAACGGAGCGAAAAACGGAGTAAGGTCAAGTTCTTTGTATCCTGGTAGTGAATACAATTCGCCCAGCATCTCAAATTTACTTGAGAAGCCCTTGTTTTTTAATAAAACAGGCACGCTGTCGCCTGGAACAGGTGATTCACGAATGTACAAAACACCTGTTTTATCAAGAAAGCGATTGAGCACTTCTGCTGTTTCAGCAGGAATCCATCCTTCGAGAATGCTCAGGTGCTCATCGGCTTCTTTGATGGTAGTTTCTAAAGCCTTATCCAGTTCCACATCCTGCAGCAACTGCTGACGGTAATTAATCAAAGCCGGAAGATCATTTGCAGCTATTTCATCGAGGCGTTTATTCAGTTGGTTAGTTTGCTTCTCCAGTTCGTTTTTGCGAAGTTCAATCTGGCTGAGTGAATGAGTTGGAATTCTTATTTCATCAGCATCCATTTCAGGCAAATCTTCTCCTGCGTCAACAACAGCAAAATACACCATTCCCCCCGACTGACTGATTTCAAAAACTGATTTATTTTCTGTCCATGCAGGATCCCAGTTTCTGATCATACAGGTAAACAATCTTATATTAATTCCGTTTTCAGCAAGGTTGTGAATCTTTTCAGTCGAAAAATCTCCCCATGGCAAAACTTCCAGGGTTTCTTTACGAACATTGGCCATTTGCTGAGCAATGTGTGTAAGTTCGGTTTGAATATCGTTTACCTCATTGAACAGAGTCTCTGCCTCAGAAGTGCTATTTTTCTCAACCCGCTGAATGCCACGGGTTTCAAACCAACGGATCATTTTGTCAACCTGATCAGCTTTCTGAAGCTGTTCACGGATGTTTTCGGTGACCGTTCCCTCTTTTTCAATGAGATGAACCACACCGAGCTCACGCAATTTGAGCAGAAATGCATCATACTCTTTATGATACACCAGGAATGAATATTTTTTCATGGGAGCTATCATACTTCCACCTCCATTCTTTGCTGTCTGTCTTTCACAATTTTCTGAGCCGATTTGGAAAGATTTTCCTCATCTTCCATAAATCGCTTTATTTTAAGAATGGCTTCTTCGTAGCCAGGTATCTGAACCTTCTCATACAAGTTAACCTTTTGAGTGGTTTTGCGACGGGCATGATCGAGCAGTACCATTTTACGATTAAAAAATTCACTTTCAATGCCGATACTGGCCAATTCTTTAACAATAGCAATGCCATCGGAGAACCAGGCAGGATTGTTAAACATGCTGAACTCTTCCATCCTGAATTTTACTTTTTCAAGCACAGGAATTCTCACTCCGGCAATTTTTCTAATGCTAAGTTCCACATCATCCACCTGAACCAAGCTCATATCAAATTCGCCCCACAATCTTACCATACCCTGATAACCGGCCATAGCTGCTGAAAGTTTATCGTTTAATGCATTGGCCTGGTCTTTCGCTTTTTTTACCTCCATGCGAAGTGCCGACTCTTTATTCTTGATGGTTGGCAATGCTTTTACCCTGACCTTCAATTGTTTGTTGAGGTCTTGCAGTGAAGTTTTGTTATATTGAAATTTTATCGCCATTTCCTATTTATTCAGGTGTTCGTTTGAAGAATTTCTACGGGCTTCTGACTCTGATTTTCAGAAATCACGAAGGCCAGTACTGATCCATAAACTCCTGTTTGATACCCACTTCAGCTTTGCTGAAATTCTTTCCTAACAATTCCCAGGCTTTATCCAGCATCATGGTGGTATCAATGTTTACATCTATTGCAAGCAAATCGTGAGAATATTCTTTGGCAAAACTCATGGTACGCATATCATAATCGGTAAGGTCAAACCCGTTTTCTAGCTTGGTTTTGGCATTGGCTGCATCGGCATACAAACGCACAGCAGCATTCATCACCTGGGGATGATCACCCCTGGTTTGTTTTCCAATTACCAACTGTTTCAGTCTCGAAAGTGAACGGAAAGGATCGACAATTACTTTCCCGATATCAGAATCGCGGCGCAGAAAAAGCTGACCTTCAGTAATGTATCCTGTATTATCGGGAATAGCATGCGTAATATCACCGCCTGACAAGGTCGTTACAGCAATAATTGTAATTGAACCACCTTCAGGAAACTGGACCGCTTTTTCATAAATTTTGGCCAGATCGCTATAAAGTGAACCAGGCATACTGTCCTTTGATGGAATCTGGTCCATGCGGTTTGAAACAATACTTAGTGCATCGGCATATAGCGTCATATCAGTCAGAAGCACAAGTACTTTTTGCTTTTTGTCGAAAGCAAAATATTCAGCTGCCGTCAGTGCCATATCAGGAACAAGCAATCGCTCAACCGGCGGATTTTCAGTTGTATTCACAAAGCTGATGATGCGGTCGAGGGCACCTGCATTGTCAAATACATTTTTGTAATAGAGATAATCGTCATTGGTGAGGCCCATCCCTCCAAGGATAATTTTATCGGCTTTAGCCCTAAGTGCAACCATTGCCATTACCTGATTATAAGGCTGGTCGGGATCGGCAAAGAAGGGAATCTTCTGACCGGTTACCAGTGTATTGTTGAGGTCAATACCTGCAATCCCTGTAGCAATGAGTTCCGATGGTTGTTTGCGGCGCACCGGATTAACCGAAGGTCCACCAATTTCACGAACCTCGCCTTCCACTTCAGGGCCACCGTCAATGGGTTCTCCGTATGCATTAAAAAACCTTCCGGCCAATTCATCGCTTACTTTGAGTACCGGAGGACGGCCTAAAAATATAACTTCAGCATTGGTCGGTATTCCTTCAGTTCCTGAAAAGATCTGAAGTGTAATGTTATCTCCCTGAATTTTAACAACCTGCGCCAAACGGCCGTTCACGGTTGCCATCTCTTCGTAACCTATGCCACTGGCCTGCAATGAACAGGTAGCTTTGGTAATCTGGGTAATTTTGGTGTATATCTTTTTGAATGCCTGAGTTTCCATTATGCAGCTTTCCTTTCTTTAATAATTACTTCCAGCTCTGCTTCATAGGTTTTGAAATCTTCACTTTCGAAAAGTGAATAATTCATCTGTTTGAAAACATTGATGATGCGTTTGAAGTATGGATTGACTTCTTCGAAATTATCGAAATTGAAATCAGACCGGCAGACATCCAACACCTTCTCCAGCATTATTTTCTGACGTTTGATGGGCGATGAAGCATCGGTTTTGTCAAAAGCATCCTGCTGAAGAATCACAAAGTCAATGACTTCTGATTTCCAATACCTGAGGTGGTAATCAATAGGTACACCATCATCTCCCAGGATGTTGATCTGTTCATAAGATTCTTTACCCCGGAGCAGTATATTTTTGGTTTCCAGCACATTATCGAGCCAGCCGGGAGAAATGTTTTTTGCAAGGTATTCCTGAAGCTCAGGATATTCGAGATATTTTGAGTAGCTGTCAATGGGGTCAACCGCCGGATAGCGCTTACTGTCGGCCCGTTGTTGCGATAACGCAAAGAAACAGCGGGCGGCTTTTTTAGTCGATTCAGTTACAGGCTCTTTCAGGTTTCCTCCGGCAGGAGAAACAGTTCCGATAAAGGTAATGGAGCCGGTGCTGCCATTATTCAGGAAAACATAACCTGCGCGTGCGTAAAAACTTGAAATAATTGCGGGCAAATCCATTGGGAATGCATCAGGACCGGGAAGTTCTTCCATGCGGTTCGACATTTCGCGCAAAGCCTGTGCCCAGCGCGAAGTTGAGTCGGCAAGCAGCAAAACCCTGAGTCCCATGGAGCGGTAATATTCTCCGATGGTCATGGCTGTGTAAACCGATGCTTCGCGGGCAGCTACCGGCATGTTTGATGTGTTGGCAATGATGGTGGTACGTTCCATGAGTTTACGACCTGTACGCGGGTCATCGAGTTCGGGGAACTCCGTAAAAATCTCAACCACCTCATTTGCGCGTTCACCGCAAGCTGCAACAATAATCATATCGGCTTCTGCCTGTTTTGAAAGTGCGTGCTGTAATACCGTTTTTCCTGAACCGAAAGGGCCGGGAATAAATCCGGTTCCACCTTCAACAATGGGATTCATGGTATCAATAATTCTGACTCCTGTTTCCATCAACCTGAAAGGCCTTGGCTTTTCGGTATAGGCTTTAATTGGCACTTTTACCGGCCATTTTTGAACCATGGTTACATTTACATCCGATCCATCGGCAGTAGTGAGCACAGCGATGGTTTCCGAGGCTTTGTAATTTCCGGCTGGTTTAACACTTTTTACGGTGAATTTGCCTTCAAATTTGAAAGGCACCATAATTTTATGGCCGATCCAGTTTTCTTTTACCTCTCCAATCCAGTCTCCGGCAATTACAACATCACCGGTTTTGGCAATGGGTGTGAATTCCCATGCTTTGTCAACATCAATTGCAGGCGTGTATTCACCTCGTTTCAGAAAAGTACCTACCATCGTATCCAGATCATTCTGCAAACCGTCAAAGTTCTTTGATAGTATGCCTGGGCCGAGGGTAACTTCGAGCATATGGCCCATAAATTCAACGGTCTCACCTACTTTTAGACCGCGGGTGCTTTCAAAAACCTGTGTGTATGCCTTGTTGCCCAATACTTTGATAACTTCGGCCATTAACCTGACACCTGCCAGATTTATAAAACAGATTTCGTTTTGCGACACAGGGCCGTCAAATTCAACAATCACGAGATTGGCAATAATGCCGGATACTTTTCCGGTTGTCAATTTATTTTCTTCCATCTTTTATAGCAAACTCATTAGGAAATTCATAACTGTTTTGTAAATCGCCGAGCAACTGCCTGAACATCTCTTCTCCTGTTGGCTTGTCAAGTCTTAACCAGCGCTCTATGATGCCCAACTTTATGTAAAATGCCATCAGTACTTCAATCGAGAAGAAGTTAAAAGTATTGATTTCGTCCAGAAAATTCCATCGTAAAGTATCGGTAGCTTTTTCGCGGGCCAGCAATTCACTGGTTTCTGAAATCTGCATTACTTTTTCAATCCAGCTCCAGTCCGATGACAATCCAAGGTCGCGGGCATTGGTTCTGCGAATGATTGCGGAAATTTCGTTCACATTAATAATCTGATTGTCATAGGGCATGCCATGATTTTTGGCTGACAGAACAAGCATTACATTTCTAAGGTTAAGTTCAAAAGTGAACCATTCGCGCAGAAAATTATGCTTTAGACCGAGCATCTCGGTATAATAAAGGGTGGTTAGTTCATTTTCGGGTGACAGATTCGGGAAAAGCCTTGTTTCATCCTGCTGACTCAGGATAAAGCTTATCATGTAAGGCCTGAGCCTGGCAGGCTCTTTCAACTCCTCGGCAAGATGTGCAATTGAATAAACACCTTCCAAACCATTTACAGGGTTCTTTTTCTGAATCAACGCCAACAGATTGTCATTGTCATAAGTCAGCAACAGATTTTCGAATAGCTTATAATCACTTTCTGAAAGTCCGTTTTTCAGCTCTTCTCTCAATTCCCGGGTACCAAACTGAAGCTTACCCTGTTCAAGGGTAATTTCAGGAAGTCCGGCAACCAGGTAATAATAATTTTGACTAAACATTATTCTTCGCCGAATAAAAGGTTAATGGTCCTTGGCCTCATAAATGAGTGGAAGAATGCCAGAAAGTCATCATCTGTAAAACTGATCACATAACTTTTGTCTTTTGGCCCGATTTTGAATCCACCTTTGATTTTTTCATCGAAATTTATATCAACTCCTGATTTTAATACTTCATTCAGACGTGCTCCAAAATACTGATCAAGTGCTTTTTCATCGGCACGTGGTAAAATAAGTGCTGCATTGTTGTTGAAATTTTCAAGTGCCTTGCGAATCAAATCACCAATAAAAGCTTTGTCGTTGATGGTTTCCTTCACCGGTGAATCAGCAACTTTAGCTGTAATGAGAGCCGAAATCTGCTGTCTGAGTGCGCTGACAGCCTGCTTAGAAGTCATGCGGATTTCAGATTGTGCATTCCGCTGCATTTCCTCGGCGTTTTTTTGCGCATTTTTCACTATTTCTTCGGCCTCTTTGCGGGCATTTTTAGTCAACTCTTCTGCCTCCTTGTGTGCCTTCTCAAGAATAATTGAGGCTTCTTCCTTGGCTTTTTCCACACCTTCACTGTAGATCTTCCGGGTGAGCTCCTGAAGTTTATTTTCCATGTTGGATATTTTTCAGATTTTGGGCAAAAGTATGGGTAATTTTTGAATTTATAAACTAAAATCGGTGCTTCATAAACATGTTTATTCAATACAACAATATCTATTTTGCTGATATATAATTGACAATGAGGTTATCAAAAACCATCTTAAAAGGTTGATAGAACCCTGTTTTGTTGTAATTTTGCAATCTATAATTCTGTTGTTTATAGGAAATTTCCTTTGTGTATGAAAAATTATTTTTCCCTGTTACTCTTGCTCTTTCCCTTATTGTTTTTATCCTGCCAACAGAATAAGACCGATTTAACAAATGAAAAAGTATTGACGGTAAGCATATTGCCACAAAAGACCTTTCTCGAAGAAATTGCAGGTGACAAGTTCCGGATAAATGTTTTGATTCCTGAAGAGGGCAATCATGAAACCTATGAGCCAACAGCCCGCCAGATGACAGAAACCGGAAAATCGAATGCCTATTTTAAACTCGGGCATCTTGATTTTGAATTAAACTGGCTGGATAAACTAGTTCAGAATTATCCTGATATGAAGGTTTTTAATACCTCAAAAAACATCAGTTTAATTTCTGGAAAAGAGATTATCCACGGCGATCATCTGCATGCCGGTGGAATCGACCCTCACATTTGGCTGTCGGTTTCTGCAGTGAGGCTTCAGGCCGAAAATATGACCATGGGATTGACGGAACTTGATCCGGATAATGCAGAATTCTACAAAACCAACCTGACTTTATTTAAGGCAAGTCTCGATTCACTTGATCAGCAAATCAGAGAAATTCTTGCAGCTTCTGATGCCCGAAGTTTTATGATTTATCATCCATCGCTGGGCTATTTTGCCCGGGATTACGATCTTGAACAAATTGCCATAGAAGAAGAAGGCAAAGAGCCCAGCCCGGCTTACATGAAAAAGCTGATAGATATAGCTGCAGAAAAAAAAATAGGCACAGTGTTCGTTTCAAGCCAGTTTAATAAGCAAAGCGCACTCACCATAGCCAGTCAGATTAATGCAAAGGTTGAAGAATTCAATCCTATTGAAACTGACTGGAAAAACAATATGATTTCAATTGCCAGGCAAATTGCCGGTTCTTCACATTAAAAGTTATCGATTGCTGATGACAGAAATTGTTGAAATAAAAAATGCCAGTGCAGGTTACAATGCCGATGTTGTATTGCGTAACATCAGCCTCAGCATCCACGACAGTGACTACATAGGGGTGATCGGGCCAAACGGCGGTGGAAAGACCACACTGGTGAAGCTTATTATGGGACTTCTGCCGCCAATGCAGGGGGAAGTAATTTATCATAATGGCGACAAACGCAACATGATCGGCTATCTTCCGCAGGTAAGTAAAACCGACAGAAGTTTCCCGATCACAGTTAATGAGGTAGTTTTATCAGGACTCATGTCGATCAAAGGAGGTGCCGGATATAACAGGAAAGACAAGGAACGCGCCCTTGAAATCATGGAACTGATGGGAATTACAGCGTTGCGAAAAAAAAGTATTGGTGAAATTTCGGGCGGGCAAATGCAGCGTGCTTTTCTGGGTAGAGCCATTATTTCGGAACCACGATTGCTGATTCTTGATGAGCCAAATACCTTTGTTGACAATAAATTTGAGCACGATCTTTACGAACTACTGAGGCAGCTGAACCATAAAATGGCTATAATGATTGTTTCGCATGATGTTGGAACCATTACCAGTTATGTAAAAACCATTGCCTGTGTAAACCGGAACCTGCATTATCATCCATCAAACATCATAACGCAGAGCCAGTTAACTGCCTATAATTGTCCGATACAACTGATAACTCACGGCGATGTTCCACACACAGTGCTTGGAGAACATCATCACCACGATCATAAACATGACTGAAAGTATTTTTCATCTTTTTGAATATGAGTTTTTCAGAAATGCGGTTTTTGCCGCACTTCTGGCCAGCCTTACCTGTGGAGTTATAGGAAGCTACATTGTTGCCAAACGCATGGTGTTTATCAGTGGCGGAATTACACATGCCTCATTTGGTGGAATTGGAATTGCTTATTATCTCGGACTCAATCCGATTTTAGGCGCAGCTGTTTTCAGTATTCTTTCAGCCCTCGGAATTGAGTATGTTTCAGGAAAAACCAATGTACGCGAAGATTCAGCCATTGGCATTCTCTGGTCACTTGGAATGGCTGTCGGTATTATCTTTGTGTTTATGACACCCGGGTATGCACCAAACCTCATGTCGTACCTTTTTGGCAGCATTCTTACTGTTGGAAAAATTGATCTTTGGCTTATGACCGCCTTGAGTGCCGTTATCCTGGTGTTTTTTGTCAGGTTTTATCACAGCATACTCTTCATTGCATTTGACGAAGAATACGCCCGGTCGCATCGCGTTTCCGTGAATTTATTCAAATATGTTCTTATCAGTCTGGTTGCACTCACCATCGTGCTTAACATCAGGGTTGTAGGGATAATTCTGGTAATTTCATTTCTTACTATCCCTCAGTCAACGGCAAACCTTTTCACCAATAATCTGAAGCGAATGATGATTTATGCTACCATCATCGGTGTTATTGGTTCTTTATCAGGAATTTACATTTCTTATTACATGAATATTCCTTCCGGAGCAACCATCATTTTTGTTTTTGTGATCATATTCGGCATTGCCAAAGCCATTCAAACAGGAATGGTAGAATGGGGCATCAGAAAGCAAATCAGGCAATAAAATTGAATAAGATTCAATGCTGCAGAGCCATACAACCCATTATTATTTGCTTTGGCCGAAAATTAAACCTTTCTATTTCAGCGGTTCGAACTTATAATTATTCAGGCGGTACAGTCTGACGCCGGTATTATCAAATCCGCCACCTGGAGATTGGTAAAAACGAAAATCGCGGCTGAGCATGGGATTCTTTATTTCAGGAAGGCAATCCATAAAATCAGGACCGTAAAGATAGAGAGCTTCAAGAAAGTAGCGGGTTACGTCGTATCCCAGATAACCATATCGCTCGGGTTCAGGCTCACCCTGGTAGCGGCGACGAAATTCCTGAATGTAATCAATAACAGAACCATCGCTGTAATCAACAAACCAGGGTGCAAAAAAATGAGCATTCAGGTTGTGAAGATAACTGAAGTCTATCTCCAGGTCTTTCCAGTCGCTCATTCCAACCACTGCAATATTATAACTGTTGCGAACATCATTTAACTGACTGAGCAAGGAAGGTATCAAGGCTTTACCTGACGTCAGCAATAAAATGACATTGGTTTTATTGGGGTGCAGGGTTCCGATAAGTCCCGATGCATGCTGAACGCTATAATTTACATCATGCACCAGATCGGGTGAAGAAGCGGCCTTTTTCAATTCTGATATGAAAACATCGGCCATGCTTCTATTTTCAGTATCATTCATTCGCATAACTGTAAAATTTGCGCCCGGAAAAGCAGCAGCCATATCGCGGCATATGCTGTTGTAGTAGCTCCAGCCTGAGGGCTGTATTTTGATTACAAACGGGTTCGCCTCCAGTATTTCATTCCTTTGCGACAAGGGATTCACAACAGGAATCTTATGTTCTTTTGCATATTCCGACATAAGTTCAAATCCATTGGCAAACAATGGCCCGATTATCAGGTCCATATTTTTCAATGAATTATTAGAGATAAGCCGCTGGGTTTTCATGGTTCCGCTGCCTGCATCCGTGTCGTAAACATGAATTTTTGCCCTTACACCCCTGCTTTCTGCATCGTCGGCGGCAATCAGTACCCCTTCATAAAACTGAATGAAATCGAGAGAAGGATAATCGGAAGGTAGCTTCAGTGAGCTGACTTCAGTAGTGAGAATGCTTTCGGAATAACTCAATTGAAACGGAATCAGAAGCGCGATATTAAAAACCTGATCGTGAGGGCGATTGACACAAATACTTTTCTTTGGAAAAACAGGTTCAGTAGCTTCCAGGTTAAGATCATGATCTGGAAAAACCTCCTTTTCATTCATTTGAACAGGAGTTCCCTTTTTCTTAACCGGAATCAGGATCACATCGTTTTTCCTGAGATTTCCATGCATATCAGGATTGGCCCTCAGAATATCTGAAATATCAATTTTATATAGCTTTGAAATACTGTAAAGGGTTTCTTTGCGCTTTACTACATGCTTAATGGTTTCAGAACCTGATGCTCCATTGGTTTTACGATCAGGTACATAAATCACCTGACCTGATTTCAGGCCGTTTTTCAGTTCGGGATTAATGTTTACCAGCTCATCCACAGATATTTTATATCGGTTTGAAATTCCGTAAAGTGTTTCCTGAGGTGCAACCACGTGAGTAACAAATCCGGGCCTTACCGGCAATCCTGCCGGCTGTAATACATACGAAGGAATCACAACTGTTTGCCCAATCCTCAGCGTATCCACACCCGGATTGGCTTCGATGATGTTTTTCACCGGCACATTATACAACCTCGAAAGTGCGTACCAGGTTTCTTTGGGTGCAACAATGTGCTGAGTAACGCGAGAAGTATCAGGTTTTGAAAGCTTTACAGTAATTGCTGGTGCATCTGTCGGCTTTTCGGGTTTCACAGAAATGGCAGGCTTTGCCTGAATATCTTCACTGGATACAGGTATCATCAGCATCTTGTCAACCTGAAGCACTTCTCCAATATCAGGGTTGGCAAGTTTAAGCTCATCAATGCTCACGCCATAAGCCCGCGAAATTGAAGAAATGGATTGCCCCTGATCAACAAAGTGAATGTAATACTGTTTTCCCTTGTAGGTTTCAATAACCTGAGATTTTTTTATCGCGCTTTCCTGCGAAAACAAGGCAGAAGTCAAACATATCAATAACAATCCGGTGAGGTATCTTTTCACTACTTGTTCCTTTAATTATTAACCGGTTTTATTCCCATTCTATGGTTGCAGGTGGTTTTGAGCTTATGTCGTAAACTACCCGGTTTACACCTTTTACTTTGTTGATTATATCGTTTGATACTTTCGCAAGAAAATCATAAGGTAAATGCGACCAATCGGCAGTCATTCCATCGGTTGAGCCAACTGCACGCAATGCAATTACATATTCGTAAGTGCGTTCATCGCCCATTACCCCAACCGATTTAACCGGCAACAGTATAACGGCTGCCTGCCACACTTCCTTGTACAAACCCGAAGATTTTAATCCGTCTATAAAAATGGCATCCGCTTCCTGAAGTATTCTGATTTTTTCGTGGGTGATTTCTCCCAGAATTCTGATACCCAGACCAGGCCCGGGAAATGGATGCCGGTTGAGGATATCGGGATTTATTTCAAGTGTAGCCCCTACCCTTCGCACTTCATCTTTAAACAGGCTTTTGAGTGGCTCTATCACCTTGAGTTTCATATAATCTGGCAGGCCACCCACATTATGATGTGATTTGATGGTTGCCGATGGCCCGTTTACCGAAACCGATTCAATTACATCGGGATAAATGGTACCCTGTGCCAGCCATTCTACATCGGTAATGAGTTGGGCTTCCTGATCAAAAACTTCAATAAAAGTATTGCCAATGGCTTTGCGCTTTTGCTCAGGTTCGCTGATGCCTTCAAGCGCAGCCAGAAACTGCTCAGTCGCATCTACTCCCTTCACATTCAGCCCCATATGCTTATATGAATCAAGCACTTTTGAAAATTCATCTTTGCGCAGCAATCCATTATCCACAAAAATGCAATGCAGATTTTTGCCAATGGCTTTATGAAGCAATACGGCCGCAACCGATGAATCAACGCCTCCCGAAAGGCCAAGAACAACCTTGTCGTTGCCAAGTTGTTGCCTAAGCTCTGAAATGGTTGAATCGACAAAAGAGGCCGGAGTCCATTGCTGGTGACACCCGCAGATACTCACAACAAAGTTTTTCAGCAACACAGCGCCTTCAGTTGAGTGATAGACTTCAGGGTGAAACTGAATGCCCCAGGTGGGCTCATTTTCAATCTCGAATCCGGCAATATCTACATCGGCAGTGCTGGCAATTATTTTAAAATGTTCGGGCTTTTTGAGGATGGTATCGCCATGCGACATCCATACCTGGCTGCCGTGGCTCATTCCTGACAGCAAACGGTTGTTGTTATCAATAAATCCCAGGTTTGCCCGGCCATACTCTCTGCTGTTGGATGGCATTACTTCTCCGCCCGATGTCTGCGCCAGATATTGTGCTCCATAGCAAACAGCAAGAAGAGGAACTTTTGAGCGAATCACCGATAAATCGGGATAAGGCGCATCTTTATCGCGCACCGAAAAAGGACTGCCCGACAATATCACACCTTTGATCCAGGGTGTAATTTCCGGAATCTTATTAAAGGGATAAATTTCACAATAAACATTCAATTCTCTCACCCTGCGCGCAATCAGCTGGGTGTACTGCGATCCGAAATCGAGAATAAATATAGTCTCCTGCATGGTGGCAAAGATAAGGATTTTGACTTCTGCAAGGCCTGATGTATATTGTAAATGTCATTTTTTCAGATTCATTTGTCAAACTGTTTTCAAATACCGGAAGTTACCCTGAATATCCTGGCACCTATCCTCAGAAAGAAAATCGCAATCCTTGATTTAACATCAAAAAACCATTATGTTTGACCTGTTTAAACCACAAAGATTTTAAGTTTAAAACCATCAAATTATGAAATCAATCCTGTTGACTTCAATATTGGCTGCAATCCTCTCAACAGGATGCACTACTAAGACGCCACAGATAAAAGAAGAAAACCTCACTGCTTTATATCAGACAGCAACAGGAAAACCTGAAAGCATGGTTCTGGCTTGCTATAAAACTACCATGCTGGCCAATGGATTGGATGAAACCCGCCTTCGCATCAGCGTGGTTGATAGCCTTGGGCTTGAATTGCTGGATGCTGAACTTCCTTTTACAATTTCAGTGGGTGGAGATGCTGCTGTGCTGAATGCAGATCGCACACAGGCTGAAATTATCAGCAGCAGCGATACGCTTAAAGTGTGGCAGTCGAAACTGGAAAACGGCGTCACGAACCTTATTCTTAAAACCGGAAACACACAGGGAAAATTCAAAGTTGAGGCCAGTGCCGATGGGGTTTGGCCGGCTTCTCACGAAATTCATCTTATTCCGGCTGATGTAAATCTGATGAAACCTTCGCCTGATCAGTTGAAGCCTTCCGGACACCTAAGGCCCAAAATGATCGGAGCCGATATTTCTTTCCTGCCTCAACTTGAAGCCGAAGGCATGAAATTCTATGACAACGGAATTGAACAGGACGCAATTGATATGTTAAAAAATCACGGGTTTAACTATGTGCGCCTGCGCATTTTCGTTAATCCAGAACATGAGAAAGGATATTCGCCCGGTAAAGGATATTGTGGCCTTGAATCTACCCTGGCTATGGCAAAAAGAGTCGGTGAAGCAGGCATGAACCTTTTGCTCGACTTTCATTACAGCGACTACTGGGCCGACCCACAACAACAGTTCAAACCATCGGCATGGGAAGGACAGGATTTTGAAACACTTAGCGGCACATTGGGTGAATACACCAGATCGACACTGCAGAGCCTGAAAGAACAGGGCACCCTGCCTCAGATGGTACAAATAGGCAATGAAATCAACCACGGCATTGTATGGCCCGAAGGGCACATTGGCAATCCTGACAAACTTGCTGCTTTGCTGAAGGCAGGTGTTGAAGCCTGCCGAAGTGTAGACTCCTCCATTGCAGTTATGATGCATATTGCCCTGGGCGGGCAAAATGAGGAAGCTATATTCTGGTTCGACAACATGATTGCCCGCGGTGTGGAATTCGACATCATCGGCCTTTCTTATTATCCCCGCTGGCATGGCTCCCTCGACAATCTGCAATTCAACCTGAAAGATATGGCTGCCCGATACAATAAAGATGTGAATGTGGTTGAATACAGTGCCTTTAAACGCGAAATCCATGATATAGTCTTCAATCTTCCCGATGGCAGAGGCCAGGGAACCTGCATCTGGGAACCCCTGAATACCTGGAGCCGCATTTTTGACGAAATGGGTAATGCGCTGGAAGTTATTAATTTATATGATGAAATTTCAAAAGTGTATGTAATAAAATGAACTATGAAATCTTAAATCTTTATCAGGACTTTTACATTAGTTTTCCCTGAGAAATCCTGTAACCATAATAAAAATTATTTTTTTTGAACAATTTTTATGTGTTGATGTTTAATCATCAAATTTTATACTCAGAAATTCAGAAATAAGAAAGGAGTACCTCTTCAGCAAATAAGGATTGTTATTGAAATTCTATGCCAGATTTTTATTAATAACCAAACCCAATTATTATTAACCTAACACCCCAAAAAAAGTGAAATTTCTTAAAATTTTCATGAGTGTGCTTGCATTGGCCGTTGTAATGGCATCCTGCACCAAAGATCAGAATGAAACCTCACAACCCTACGAAAAGGGAATTGAAAAAGCCTCTGTTATTGGAACCGAAGGCCTAAACTACGTTAAACTATGGGCAGGGCAGAATATTTACGTTGGTACTGTCTCTTTCAATGAAAAAACAATTGAAGGAGTTACATATCTCGAAGTTTGCTACGAAATTGAATCACCCTGGCTTATGACCCAATTCCATTTTGACATCAAAGACATTGCTGTCAATTCACAGGGTTTACCTCAGATCGGGAACTTTGATTACACCGGTGCATTCAATCCCGGCGTTGATGGACACTGCTTCCTGATCAATCTTGGAGAAGCAGGTCTGGAATGTGATGTTACCTACGAAGCTGCCGCACATGCTGTGGTTGTGAAAGATGATGGAATTGGTGGATTTATAAGCCAGACTGCATGGGGAGAAGGCACCCGTTTCAATGCCAAAAAAAGCTGGGCTACAAAATTCCAGGTTGCAATTGACGATTGTAATGATGTTACAGAATGCACTAAGGAAGAAACCGCCTTTGGCGGTTTAGTCAGAGGTGAAGGTAATAGCTGGTGGTATTACTTTGATGCAGCAGGCGAAGCAACTCAGCCTATTTATGCCGGAGCCGAAAATGAGAATAGTAAGATTCATGTTGGAAATGTTACTTTTGATAACGGAAATTTCTCAATTGAACTTATTGACGACTGGAGACTGCAGAATGTTGAACATTCAGTAAAAGCTCAGGGTTATGATGAACTGCCTGAACACAGGCCGGCTGCCGGACTTTTTACCATGTATAAAGGGACAAATCTCAGCTTCTCAGGGAATGGTTCCTTATTTTATGTCATTCATCTCGATGTTGAAAAAGTAGTGCCTTGCCCATAATTCGGGTTAAGCATTAATTCCATATAGGGCTGCCACATTGTGGTGGCCTTTTTTATTAAACTGATATTGTGAAGATTAAGCAATTTTTTGTGATTTCAATATATATCACGCAAAAAAAAATCCTGTGAATTCTAAAAGTGCTGCATTCCAAACCAGCAATTTTCTTTTAATTAAAATATAGAGATAAAATAATTATCAAAATACTGCATTTCAATGATATCAGCTGATAGGCAAATTGAGGTAAAAATTACTTACCAGATATTTAAAATTTTTAATAAAGAAGGTATCACTTTTTCTGTTTTTTAGGATAAAGCATAACAGAAGGGAACCACAACTTCTTTAATTTTTTTGGAACCCGGCATGATTCGCGGGGTTTTTCTTTGCGTTTAAGGAGTTTTCGTTTGACCTCTAACCTTTATGAGGGATAACATATCGGGATAAATAAAGGTGAATGTATAAAAATAAAAAACATAAAATTATGAAGAGATTTTTCCAAATTTCAGCATTAATGATTCTGGCTTTGATGGCCAGCCATTCACTATTTTCACAGGTTGTGATTTATGAAGACCAACAAGGCCGGCAGGGTTTTAGCCTTACTACCGACCGGCCCGAGCGCACTGTTGTTAAATACAACATTTCAGAATTTGCGCTTTCCGATCTTGATATTTCAGGCGAAACCATGAAATCTGTCAGCATACCCGGTGTTTTTCTTCCTGCGGTTGAAGGTGCACCTGATTTGCCCAGCGATGGAAAATACATTGCAGTTCCGGTTGGTGCTTCGGTCAGCTACAGTTTACTGAACAGCACCAGCGAGCTGCTCAGCAATGTAAATATTGCTCCGGCAGCGGCTATGCCTACAGGCAAAGATGATGGTCCATTGCGTCATGAAAAAGACATGGCAATTTATTCACAAAATGCCTTCTACCCTGCCGAACCGGTTGTTTTATCAGAAATTACGCAATTCAGGGGAGTCGATGTGGTGGTACTTTCAATTTCACCCTTCCAGTACAACCCTGTGACAAAAGATTTGCTGATTCATCGCGACCTGGAAATAGAAATCACTTTTCAGGGAGGTAGTGGTGAAGCCGGAGATAAAAGACTAAGAAGCCGCTGGTGGGATCCCATTCTATTCAATCAGGTGTTGAATACAGGAATTATCCCTATTATTGAGTATAATCTTGAGACCACTGCCAACGAAAGAAGCACTGGCTTCGAATACTTAATCATCACTCCCGATTTTCCCGAATTTCTGGCATGGGCTGATACCATCCGTAAATTCCGTACCGAACAAGGAATTCTTACCGGTGTGGTAACCACGGCCGAAATTGGCGGAAATACGGAAGCAGCCATAAAAAGCTATGTTGACAATGCTTACAACACCTGGAACATTCCTCCTGTTGCAGTGCTGCTTCTCGGCGATTTCAGCACAGGAACTGCAGGCATTACTTCCCATTTTTATGCGCATCCCAGTGGATATCCCAATTTTCCATCAGACAATTATTATGCTGATGTAAGTGGCAATAATTTGCCTGACATAGTATTTGCCCGTATTACAGCCAACAATGTTGAACAATTGCAGGTTATGGTTTCAAAATTTATTGATTATGAGCGAAATCCACCGACCAAGGCCACATATTACAGCAAACCAACTACTGCATTGGGTTGGCAAACGGAGCGGTGGTTCCAGCTTTGCTCTGAAATCGTAAGTGGTTATTTTTCTCAAAAAGGTAAAACCCCTACCCGCATCAATGCCATTTATTCAGGAAATCCCAATTCTGATCCCTGGTCAACAGCAACCAACACTTCAACCCTGCTCAGCTACTTCGGGCCCAATGGTTTAAACTACATTCCTGCTACTCCCCAGCAAACCGGCGGATTTTCGGGAGGAACTTCCACTGACATTATAAATTCAATAAACAGCGGCACCTTTATGGTTCTACACCGCGACCATGGAAGCTACACTTCCTGGGGCGAACCTGCCTTTAATACAACCAACGTTAATTCGCTCAGAAACATTAACAATGAGCTGCCCTATGTTTTCTCAATCAACTGCCAAACGGGTGCTTACCACAGGGCAACCGAAAGCCTAACGGAGAAATTCCATCGATACACCTACAACGGCCAGAACAGTGGAGCATTGGGTGTTTTGGCTGCTTCTGAAGTATCATACTCATTCAGTAACGACACCTATTTATGGGGTGTGTTTGATAACCTTTTCCCCGATTTTCTGCCGGCCATGGGTACAACTTTTCCTGTTTCAAACGTGTTGCCAGCCTTTGCTGCATCAGCAGGCAAACACTTTTTGTATCAGTCGAGCTGGACAATTTCGTCCACGGCAAAACTAACTACCTACCGTCTTTTCCATCATCACGGCGATGCGTTTATGAACCTGTACACCGAAGTTCCACAGGCACTGACAGTAAGCCACCCTGCTTCACTGCAGAGTTCACAGACATCAATGCAGGTTACCGCTGATCCCGGGTCATTTATTGCCCTTACAGTTAACGGACAAATACTCGGAAAAGCCAACGGAACAGGATCACCGGTAAATTTCACCTTCCCGCCTCAAAATGCAGGCAACCAGATTATTGTAACTGTTACAAAACAGAATTTTTACAGATATTCCAGCGCTGTAACGGTTGCATCGGGTGGTCCTATGGCGGAATTTACAGCAAACCCTTTGAATCTCTGTATTGGCGGCAGCGTAACTTTTTCTGATCAGTCAACCGGCAGTCCGACATCATGGAGCTGGTCTTTCCCGGGGGGAATACCTTCATCAAGCAACCAGCAGAATCCGGTTGTCGTGTACCCTACAGCCGGAGTATATAATGTTGTGCTTACGGTTTCAAATAGTGGCGGTAGCAATACAAAAACAAAAACATCCTACATCACAGTTATCGGAGGAGTACCTGAAGTAAATTTCTCAGCCAGCAATACAACCCTGATACCAGGTGGTTCGGTAGTATTTACCGACAATTCAAACAATAATCCACAATCATGGAGTTGGTCATTTCCCGGTGGAAATCCATCTTCCGGAAACGGATCAAGCCATACAGTTGTTTACAACACACCGGGTGTTTATGATGTATCACTGACTGTTACAAATTGCTCAGGTTCAGCCTCATTTACACGTTCCGCATATATTACCGTGAATCCTTCGGCTCCGGTTGCCAATTTTACTTCAGATATCGACCTTGTGTTGATTGGTAATGCAGTTTCTTTCACAGATATTTCACAGGGCAATCCCAATACCTGGCAATGGTCATTCCCGGGTGGTAGTCCATCAACGAGCAACCTGCAAAATCCGGAAATCATCTATAATGAGACTGGAGTTTATAATGTAACACTTACTGCCGGCAACTCCGGCGGCACCAACACCATTACAAAATCCGACTATATAACGGTTTGGGATGGTCAGGTTCAATATTGTACCTCGGGCAGTAATTCATGGGTAAAAGAATGGATTGAAGCATTTTCATTCGGAACATTCAACAAATTTTCGGGTGCCAGTGGGTATTCAGACTACACTGGGCAGCAAATACAAGCCATCAATGGTCAAACCTATAACATAAGAATCGTTCCGGGATTCCAGAAAAAATCGCGGCGTGAATTTTTCAAAATCTGGATCGATTACAACAATGACGGCGATTTTCTTGACGACAACGAAGAGGTATTTGCTGCCAATGGTGCCACCTCTGCTGTTTCAGGTTCTGTTACTATTCCAACTACATTCATTGGGACAACAAGGATGCGTGTTGCCATGAAATATAATTCCGCTCCTACCCCATGCGAAATTTTCGCTGAAGGCGAAGTGGAAGATTATACACTTGTGGTGACAGAAATTGTTGAACCACCGGTTGTTGATTTTTCAAGTGTACCCACAGAAATTGATGCAGGATCAACTGTACTGTTTATTGATGAATCAGAAAATAATCCGACAGAATGGCAATGGTTATTTCCGGGGGGAGAGCCTTCAACCAGCAGAGATCAAAATCCATCGGTTTCCTATTATTTACCAGGCACTTATGATGTCACTCTTACAGCAACAAACAATTTTGGAAGCAGTACCCTCACTAAAACCGGTTACATAGTTGTTGAAGTGCCCGGTGCTGTTACCTATTGTGAATCAGGCGGTTTGAGCAATTACAAAGAATGGATTGCAGGTGTATCCGTTGGCACATTTGTGAATGAATCAGGTGCTGCCGGATACTCAGACTTTACAAGTGAGCCAATCCTGCTTGCTCCCGGCAATGCATACAACATCAGATTGAGCCCCGGATTCAGCGGCACTTCTCAAAGAGAATTCTGGCGCATTTGGATAGATTTCAACAACAACGGTTCCTTTGAAGATGCAGGTGAAACTGTGTTTACGGCTAACAACAAAAAAAACGCAGTTACCGGATATATCAGCATACCTGCAGGTGCATCGGGAAGCGCAAGGATGAGGGTAAGCATGAAAGGCAATGGTGCTCCGAAGCCTTGTGAATGGTTCGCCGGTGGTGAAGTTGAGGATTATACCATAGAATTCGGAGACATGGATGTTGCAACCGATAACATGGATAGCCGGAAAATCAACATCTATCCTAATCCTACCAGCCAGTACCTCAACATTGAGGCAGGAAGCGATCCGGTTGAAGTTTACCTGCTCGGACTCAATGGCTGCCTGTTGAAACAATTCTCAGTTGCCAATCACCAGATCATTGAACTCAGCGATTTAAGCAAAGGAATCTATCTGTTGAGAATAGTGGGAAGAGATTATACACAAATACAAAAAATTGTGAAAATGTGATTTATTAATAAATAAATACCGGCCTTAAGGGGCCATACCAAACGGGAAAGGGTTCGCTTTACATTAAGTAAAGCGGACCTTTTTGTTAAATATTCTTATCGAAAAGTATCAACACAAGTCAAAATCACGATTTTTAGTCATTTTGTAATTACGTGAATAGGTAAAAATACGTATTATGATAAAAATTTACATTCAATTAAATATTAATATTTATACAATATCTATATATAAATTTCCAGTAAAATAATATATTTATAAAGAATTGACCGTATTATATTGAATATCAATTTTATAAAATTATGTAAGTAAAACTCTTAATTGTCGTTGTAAATAATTTAAACTTTATAAGGCATTTATCTCTCCCTCCTTTTTTTTAAATTCTTCAGAACAGGTTTTGCTGATATTTTTTAAAAAAAATTTAAAAATCAGTATTTCTACCCATTTAAAAAGTAGTAATTCCACCCATTGATTTGGGCATTTTGAGGCTATATCTTTGAAAATGAAAAAGGTCTGAAAATTTCAGCAACATGTTCTAAGTTTGATAAGCTGCTGAAAACAAGATCTGGACACGATCTACTCATTTAAATTACTGAGACCGGAATATTTCCGGATTCAGCACTTATTCATCTAAAATTACCTGTTATGAAAGAAAAAAAATTACCCAAACTAATGCTGAACTGGCTATGTTTGCTGTTGTTTCTCCTGGCGAGCGGCTGGAGTAATTACTCCTATGGCCAGGCGACCTTACAAACTGACAAAGAGGATTACCAGCCCGGTGAAACAGTAATTATCAGCGGAACCGGATGGCAGCCAGGAGAAACCATCAATATGGTTCTTGAACATCTGCATTTCTATCATGAAAATGATTTGCTCACTGGCACAGCAGATGAAAACGGCAATTTTGAACATGATGATTACATCATTGATCCCTCTGATCTTGGAGAACTCTTTATGCTGGTTGCAACTGGTGAAGCAAGTGGTTACGTAGTAATCACCTATTTCACCGATGGTCCGGCTGTGAGTGGGGACGGAACTATGAACATGCTTCCCCGCTTTGTGTGCGGAGGAGGTTCAGATCTGACGTATACTGCCGGTTTTACCGGAGAATCAGGAAATTCCTGGGCTGCAGGATCTTACCTGACCATGAATATACCCTGGGTGGTTTCGGAAAGCAATGTAGCAGTAACAAACCTACAAAGAGTTATTATTGGCACCTTGACTTTCAATCCATCTGGTGCTTCAACAATTATAACTATTCCTTTTACATCGGATGGTAATAATCCGATTTTCAATGTAGTTATTTCAGGAGTCAATATGCCTGTTGAAGCCTTTTATGAAATAGAGGTTATGACCAATTATGGTGGTACGTCATTGCAGCCCATTGATCTTAATCCTGAAATTGCCTCGTCTGCTGTTTTTAGTGGACATGTTATCGGAGGTATTAGTTCATGTTCTTCTGTAACAAGCGGTAGTCTTCATTACTACGGCACATGTGAAACCGCAGTTTCAAAATGGCAATACAGACCATTGGTTAATTTAACCACCAATCCGATTACATGGGGCGAATGGGTTGATATACAAAACTCATCAGCACAATTAAACCTGAATCAGAGCTTTTTTAATGCTTCAGGCGTTGATATTCTTCAATTCAGGGCACTTGTAACAGCAGCTTCCTGCTGTGGTGAGCCTATTGGTACCAGCGGTTCAAACAACGTTTATGAATCGGATTATGCAATGATCGCGGAAGTGACAAACCCGATTATCCAGGCTCAGAACATAACGAGTTATACCAGTTCATCTCCGGCTTTTGGCCTGGGAGTTAATGTAAATGTATTTTCTATTGTACCCGTTAATTCGGTGGCTTATTACATTAATTATGGAACTCCGGAACAACAGGAAATTACTTCAGGTTATGACTTTGGATTTGGCACCACGACTACAGTAACTGTAGTAGCTGCCAATTTCTGTGCAGTTTCGACCGAAACTTTTACGGTTTCAACCGGTTTACCACCTGCCATAGCATGTCCTGAAGCTATCACCCAGGATACGGATCAGGGAGTTTGCGATGCCGTGGTTACCTTTGCATTAGCATACGTTGCAGATCCCGGCCAAACACTCGTTGCTGGTCAGTACAACGGACTGCCTGAGCCAGTTATCTTTTATTCGTTCGATAACACAAACTGGACAACAGGAACCGGAAGCGGATTAACTTACCCAAAAGGCGAAACAACCGTTTACCTGAAGGCCGTAAACGCTGCCGGTGAAGCTAACTGTAGTTTTACGGTAACAGTTGAGGATAATGAGGCGCCGGTTCTAATAGATGAAGCAGAAGATTGCGCAACACTGGATGAAACCAATCTGAACCAATGCCTGAGCGAAGCTGCAGCCTTTGTTCCCAATACACTTGAGGAATCTGTTGCTGCTTTGTATTTGGACAACTGTCCTGGTGACATCACAGCCACATACACCAGCACGATTGTGCCGGTAGAACCCGAAACGCTGAACAGCAATTGTGCATGGACTTTTACCTATGAGTTTACCATTGCTGATGTGGAGGGAAATGAGACGACTTGTTCGGTGACTTATAGTGGAAGTGATCAGGACCCTGCAACTCTTGATGATGAGGAGTTACTACCCGGTGCAACCAATGTAAACGCCTGCATGGATATTGACGAAATCGAAGGTTTGTTTGCAAAAGACGATGATGAATTAGCACTTGAAGCAGCATATGTGGATGATTGCGGTACTGTAACTGCAACATTCGTAAGCGAAAGCTTCACCACAGAAAGTACCCAATGTGGCTGGACACTGGAAAGAATCTACACCATTTCAGACGGCTGTGTAAGCAATAACTTCAATGTTACTGTTACTTATACCGGTAGCGATCAGGATTCTGCAACTCTTGATGATGAGGAGTTACTACCCGGTGCAACCAATGTAAACGCCTGCATGGATATTGACGAAATCGAAGGTTTGTTTGCAAAAGACGATGATGAATTAGCACTTGAAGCAGCATACATTGATGATTGCGGTACTGTAACTGCAACATTCGTAAGCGAAAGCTTCACCACAGAAAGTACCCAATGTGGCTGGACACTGGAAAGAATCTACACCATTTCAGACGGCTGCGAAAGCAATGACTTCAATGTTACTGTTACTTATACCGGTAGCGACCAAACTCTTCCCACCGTCATCACCCAAAACATAACTGTAAGTCTTGGAGAATCAGGAACTGTTACCATTTTGGATAATGCAGTGGATGATGGTTCATACGATAATTGTACAGAATCTGCAGATCTCATTTTCGAACTAAGTCAAACAGAATTTTCCTGTGATGATATAGGTATAAATGAAGTTACTTTGAAAGTAACCGATCTCTGCGGCAACTTTGCCACCGGCACAGCCACCGTTACCATTACCGTCCCCACAGTAACCGAAGTATTCACCAGTGCTGAAGCTGCACGTTACATGGATGAGGTTACATTGTATGCAATAATTGATTCCTATTGCGGAACAGAAAGTTTAACCGGAACAGTTGATTTTTATCTGGACGATGAATTGGTAGGAGAAAACATTCCCGCTTATCCAGTGCCATTTGGTGAAGATGATTACGGCAAACTCAGGGCATCACTGCTTTATAAAATTGGTTATAATGCTGAAGGCACTGACTTGAATATTAATATCATGCCAAAAGATGAACCTGAAGATAATCCATGGATTGTGAAAGCAGAGTTTACTCCCACAACTGAATATTATGTTGAAAGCGAGGATGAAACCAACTTGATAATTTATCCAAGAGATGCTTCACCATTCAGTGCAACCGTAGGATTCTACACCGGGCCTATTTATGCCTGGACAACAACACCTGCATCCAGCACAGGTACCGTAACATTATCAGCAACCATTGTGGATACCAACGTACCGGTGGGTGATGTAAGGGGTGCTACCATAACTTTCTATTACATCAATTCCAATGGTGGCAGAACTCCTATACCAAGCGCCCAGAATCTTCCGGTCGGACTGGTTGATCAGCTTGATGGAACCGTTGGAGCGGTAAGTGCCGATGTTCAATTGAACCTTGGTAATCAACTTTCGGCTGATTATATGGTAGGTATTGAAATCAAGGGTGGATACACTAATGATCCTGAAAGCCCGGAATCTCAGTCACTTATTACTATTTACAAACAAACGGCCGGTGGCAGAATCAATGGTTCGGCCAAACTGGTAAACACCGAAAACACCAACGGTCAAATCAAGGGTGCAATAGGTGAAACCACCGAGGTCTCTTTTGATGTTACCTACAACAAAAAAGGCAGAAACCCACAGGGAAGAGCGACGATAATTGTTTGGAGTTGGTACGATGCTAACGGATTGCTGGATAATGTGTTGCATAAGTATATTATTACTTCCAATGCCATTAATGCTACTATTGTTAATCAACCCGAGACTGGCGATGGTTACTTTAGCAGTAAAGCCAATCTGAAGGAGGAAATAGACGGACAAACTATTTCTATCCAGGGCAACAGTGTATTGCAGATGTGGCTATATGATGATAATAATGATGGAGGCTCGAACGGCTTGCTTGGCATTCAGTATGACAAGCAGGAAGGCGGTATCTGGTATTCAAACAACTGGAATGGATATAGCACTGAAATGGAACAGATTGCAGGAACACCTGATTATGCTGAAGGAATTGTTCAGGTTTCAGCAGACTACTCTAAAGACGTTGAGGTTACAGAAACTCCTGATGATCTGGAAGCCGGAAATGTGGGTCTATTCTCTGTTTACCCCAACCCAACCAGCGACAAAGCTACATTCCGCTTTGTACCTCAGGCCGATGGCCGTGCAAGGCTGGAACTCTACAGCACCAATGGTGCATTTATACAATCACTTTACGAAGGAGAGGTAAAAACCGACCAGGTTTATGAATTAGAATATCGCCCGGCCGATCGCGTTGCCAGTATGGTATTCTATCGCCTTATCCTTAATGAAAAAGTGATAAACGGCAAGCTGTTGATTCAGCGGTAGTTCATAATTTGTTTATTTGAGGTTTCAATGGGTTTCCTGCGCCGGGAAACCCATTGTTTTTTATATCTTACTACTTTAACATCCAGAGGTCGCCACCTAACAGAATTGTTGCAATCTGAAATCTGATTTACATAGGGCCTGCTGAAAAACTATTATGACATTGAATGCCAGTATGGTATATTGTTATTTTTTTATGTTACATGCAAGGTTTTTATGCTATACGCCCACATTCCATGCTTTTATATTACGGTGCGCTGCACCTTATGATCATTCTGACTCATTCTTTCTGCAAATATTACGGTGCTCTGCACCTAAAAAATAGCCACAGAGTGGCGAAATATTTGTAGAAAATGCAAGTCGAGTGATTTTGGGAGGTGCAGAGCACCGAAATATAAAAAAGATTGTGAGTTTTTCAGCAGGCCCTACATAATTCACTAATTTCGTAATTGAATTATAAAACACAACCGAAATGAGCCCGGTCTTTTTCAGAGATAGCAGTGAATTCAGGGCCTGGTTGGAGCAGAATCACAGCCATGCCAAAGAAGTGTGGGTTGGATTGCTGAAAAAGCGGAAAGGTCACACACTTGCTTTCAGTTATTCCGATGCCCTGGAACTCGCCCTGTGTTACGGATGGATTGACGGAAAACTAATGTCGGTTGATGATGCGAGCTATATGATAAGGTTCACCCCTCGGAGGGCAGACAGCATCTGGAGCAATAAAAACTTAAAAAAAGTTGGGGAGCTGATAAAGGCCGAAATGATGCAGCCCTCGGGCAAAGCCATCTATGAAAAGAGAAATCCCGAAAAAACAGAAAGCTACCTGAATCAGTGCGCAAATTCAGTCTTCAGCCGTGAAATGCAGGATGAATTGGAAGAAAATCCAAAAGCTCATGCCTGGTTCCTAAGGCAATCAGAAAGCTACCGTAAAATCTGCATTTTCTGGATTATGCGTGCAAAACAGGAAGCAACGCGGCAAAAGAGAATGAAGATTCTTATTGACTGCCCGGCATTGGGCCTGAAAATTCCATTATTGAGAAACGACTCAGGCCACAAAAAAGGGAATTTATAGTTGGCTTCATTTTTTTCAGCACTGCTTTTTCAAAAAAATAATGTCGAATTCTGTGATTACAATTTGTTTATATGTCAACTTAATGATAAATGAACCGCTCAATTGTTGTGGATTTTCCCGTTCTGTGCATTTAATTCCACACTTTCTGATTTTCAGTAAAATATTTAATAGCTGATTTTCAGTATTTTACAAAATATACCTTTTCATGGTAGGCAATTTGCCAATTGCAGCATTAACCAAAATAAACAACCATGAAAAAATTATTTTTAATCGTACTTGCCTTACCCCTTTTGCTGGCATCATGCGAAAACAAAAAACAAACTGAAAAAATCATGCAGCTTGAGACTGAGCATTACAATCTCATGAGAGATGCAGCTTCAAAAGACTCTCTGATCAATGATTTTTTGCTGACGCTCAATGAAATTGAATCCAATCTGACTGAAATCAGAACCCGTGAAAAACTCATCAGTTCAAAAACCGATCAAGGCCAGGAACTCAGCAAACCTGCCCGTGAGCAGATCAATGCAGACATAAGGCTCATCAATGAACTTATGCAGGAAAACAAGAATAAGGTAGCTGAATTGAACCGTAAACTGAAAGAATCGAGCCTGAAAATTTCGGAATTCGAGAACATGGTCGCCAACGTAAACAGCCAGTTGGCCGAGCGCGATGCCGAAATCATATCACTTAAAAATGATCTCACAAATCTGAACTTCTCGATTGCATCGCTGAATGATACCATTTCGCAGATCAAAGATCAGAACCGTAATCTGAGCAACACCATTACCCGCAAAACCGATGAGTTGAATGTTGCACATTTCATAGTCGGAGAAAAAAAGTCATTGATTGAAAAACAGATCCTCAACAAAGAAGGTGGTTTTCTTGGCATCGGCCGCACTCAGAAAGTTACCGGCGATGTAAATCTTGACGAGTTTACTCAGGTTGATATCCGCAACCTCACCTCTATTCCATTGGGTGTAAAAAAAGCAAGCCTGATTACAACACATCCGGCTGGATCATACGAGTTGGTCGAGTCTGACAAAAAAATTCAGGAACTCATCATTAAAGATGCTCAGAAATTCTGGGAAAAGTCAAGGCTTCTGGTAATTTCAACAGAAAATTAATATCTGAAAGAATTAAGTTCTTTTGATCTTCTGACAGGAAGAGATACAAGATGGAATGACCTCCGCCAGATGATGCCGGAGGTCATTTTATTAAATCGTAACCGAAAGTTGATAACCCAAGGCATAAGCAACAGACTTTTTTTTCCTTAGATTTGTAATTCAATATAACCCGATGAAAAGCCCAGGCAGACAAGTACGTATTAAGGGAAAAGTCTTTACCGGCTTTGTATTGTTGCTTCTACTGGCCATTTCGGCGGTTATCATACTTATTCAAATTGCCTCACAGCTTTCGCCGCCCGATACCGGGGGTTCGCAATCGGTAACCAAGCTTTCGATTGTAAGCAACATGCTTTCCACGCTGATTGATGCCGATGGTCAGGCCAGGGCATACATCACCACCGGGCAACGAAAATTCATGATCCGTTATAAGGAGGTTGAGAACGATGTGAGGGTGCTTGCCGATTCATTGAAAAACCTTAGCATTGAAAACCCGGAGCAGTACAATCGCATGATTACCGTTGATAGTCTGCTCGATTTGAAAAAAGCTGCCCTTGAAAATTATTTCAGGCTAAAACCTCCCGGCACGCCTTCTATTATGCGTCCCGAAAGATTGCAGGAACTGGTTGACAGATTTTCTGACACCATAGGCATTTCATACAAAACCATTCCGGATCATCCTGAAGCAGAAGATGATGAAGCTAAAGAGACACCAGAGCAGAAAAAGGAAAATTTCCTGAAAAAGCTTTGGAGCAGCATTAGCGGAAAGCAGCAAAAATCTGATTCTGTAGTTCAACCGCTTGTGATTAAAAGCTCAGGCGACACACTTCACTCATACACAAAGATCAATGATTCCGCCATACTTCTGATAAGGAAGCAATTACAACTCATGAGCGACGAAGAAAGGGTTGAAAGACAGCTGGCCATTGAGCGCGAAATGATGCTTTTGCGAGCCGATCAGGATATACTGGATGAGATAAGAAATGTGCTGCTTCTTTTTGAAAAAGAAGAGATCAACCGCACCATTGCCGGCGCTGAACACTCCAGGGAAATTCTCAGAAAACTGTGGAACACTGCACTTATAGCAGCACTTACAGGTTTGGCAACCATGCTGATATTTCTGTTCCTGATATGGAAAGATATTGCAAGAAGCAATTTTTACCGGAAAAAACTTGAAGAAGCCCGAAAACTGGCCGAAAAACTGTTGAAAGTCAAAGAGATGTTTCTGGCAAACATGAGCCACGAAATCCGGACTCCAATTACCAGTATCATAGGATTTTCGGAACAAATGTCGGGAACACGACTGAATAAAGACCAATCTAAATATCTGAAATTCATCAACACATCATCGGAGCATCTGCTTCGGCTGGTTGATGATCTGCTGGATTTTTCGCGCATTGAAAGCGGAAAATTAAACCTTGAAGAAAGGCATTTTTCGCCTTTCGCCCTTATAGCCGAGAGCTTTGAAACCATTACGGGACCAGCCCGACAAAAAGGTCTGCAGACGGTGCTAAATCAAAATATAGATCTTGAACTCAAGGTAACCGGCGATGATTTAAGAATACGGCAAATAATATTTAACTTACTCAATAACAGTATAAAATTCACCTCTACCGGATCAATTACTTTAGATTCAAGTGCTGTCAAAGATGACGAAGTTGTAATGCTGAGCATTTGTATATCTGATACAGGCGTTGGTATTCCAGAGGAAAAACAGAATGAGATATTCAGTGAGTTTACCCAGGCCGATACCGGCATTACACGGAAATTTGGTGGCTCCGGTCTGGGATTGGCCATAAGCCGCAAACTCACTGAGATGATGAACGGCGAAATAAAGCTTGAGAGCAAAGCCGGAGTTGGAACCTCAATTACTGTTAAAATACCTCTACCCATATACTCAGCTGTTCTTCCTGAATCAACAAATGAAAAGATGAATATACTCCCTGATTTAAGCGGATTCAGGATACTGCTTGCCGAAGATGATGAGACAACACGTATATTGTTGACTGAAAATCTGATGTCCACTGGAGCCATCATTCATGAAACGGCAAACGGTCTTTTGGCGTGGCATGCATTTCTGGAACGGGAAGGCGATTTTGATCTGGTGATTACAGATATTCAAATGCCTGACCTGAGTGGACCTGAACTTACCAAAAGAATTATTGAATGGACAAAAAACAATCAGGCTGAACCATGTCCGATACTTGGGTTAACGGCTCATTCTACACCTGAAGACCTCAAATTTTACCGTGAACTCGGCATGTCTGATATCCTGCTTAAACCTTTCAGGCAAGCCGCTTTATACAGTTTACTCAGAAATTTACTCAATGTAAAATCTGTAGCTACTCTTCAGGATGATAAAAAAGTAGGCCATCAGTTGCCTGACCTATCAATTTTCAGGCAATATGCCAATGATGATCCGGATGCATTACAGCGCATCCTCAGTTCTCTTTCAAAGGGTTTGGATGAAACCATTAAAGAATTAAAGCAGGCTTCAGAGGAGGGTAATTTTTTAAAAATCAGCAGGGTGGCTCATCGTATGTTGCCCAATGTCCGCAACCTCGGCGATAAGGAAACGGCTGCATTACTGCTTCAACTTGAGAATCTCAGAAATGAAGAGAAACCTGATCTCTTAAAAACCAGAGGAATAATTTTTGAGGCAATAGAGAACCTGACTAAACTCAGGGAGAAGCTTCGTCAATAAAAAATGGAATTATTGAAGCGGAATGTCATATTGCTTCATTTTGTTATAGAGCGTTTTACGATCAATATTGAGCAAACGGGCAGCCTTTGATTTATTGAATCTTACCTTTTCCAGGGCTGAAATAATAATTTCCCGCTCGCTGCGGCGGGCGGTTTGTTTCAGGCTAAAATCATCATTGACAGCATTTTCATGAATTGGAGTATGGATATTCTCAACAATTACAGGCTCTTTAACATGCATAATTCCTGATTCAGAAATCAACTCATCAGGTAAAGTATCGGAAGTAACTTTTTCGGATCTGGAGAGCAGCACAGCCCGCTTTATTATGTTTTTCAATTCCCTGAAATTTCCGGGCCATGAATATTTCCTGAAAATTTCCATTACCTCTTCCGAAAAACCGGCAACTTCACGGCCAAGTTCCTGGTTTGCCTGTTTCAGGAAATGATTGGTAAACATGATCAGATCTTCAGGACGGTCGCGCAATGGCTGAACCTGAATGGAGAACTCATTGATCCGGTGGTACAAATCCTCACGAAAATCACCCCGCGACACTGCTTGTTTCAGGTCTTCGTTGGTTGCTGTTATGATGCGGACATCAATCGGTATTTCAACCGTTGAGCCAATTCGCCTGATTTTTCTTTCCTGAATTGCTCTAAGCAACTGTACCTGAATTTCATAGCTCAGGTTTCCAATCTCATCAAGGAAAATGGTTCCACCGTTTGCAGCTTCAAACTGTCCCTCTTTATCGTTATATGCCCCTGTGAATGAACCTTTTAAATGTCCGAAAAATTCACTGCCAGCCAAATCGCGCGGAAGTGCACCACAATCGATAGCTACAAAAGGCTTTTCGTTTCTTGCACTTTGCTGATGAATGCGGCGGGCAACAAACTCTTTACCTGTGCCACTCTCTCCCAATATGAGTACCGACATTCCTGTTGGTGCCACCAGGCGGGTATGCTCATTGATGCGGGCTGATGCGGCACTTTCTCCTTCGAGATAGGTTTCTGTAAACCCTGCAGCCTTCCCCTTCTCCCCCGCTTCGGCCGACTTGAGTGCCCGTTTGACAGTTGAAAGGATTTCATCAGGATTTACCGGCTTTGTAACATAATCAAATGCACCCATTTTCATGGATTTCACGGCAGTGCGTATATCGCCATAACTTGTCATTAAAACCACCGGAATTTCGGAATATTCGGCTTTAAACAGCTTCAGCAGATCAAGGCCATCATGGTCGGGCAAACGCAAATCAGTAAGAACCACATCGGGCTTTAATTCCAGAAATTTTTTCCGGCCATCTTCAAAAGTAAATGACTGGTCAACAACATATCCATTTTTGACCAATAGCGTATCGAGCATCATGCAAAACGTTACATCATCATCTATAATCAGTACCTTACTCATGAACCGTAATGTTGTTAACCGGATACAAATTTAGCAGATTAATTCTCATTTGCTCCATATCTCTGAAAAACATATCCTGTTTTTATCAAAAATATATCATTACTGAAGATTTTCTGACACCGGGTAATGCTATTCTGAAAGCTGAATTAAAGTATAAATGGGGCGCTACCTGACAGAGTTTCCCTTCCGCTATTTTTCCGGTGTATTGAGCTGAAAATGAATTGATGAATCAAAACAGAAATGGTTAATTTTGTCATTGATGAATATCCAGAAACATTTTTAAACCATCATCATTGGTGCCGGACCTGCCGGTTTATTTGCTTCTGCCAATATAAAAAAGGGCAAAACGCTTATCATTGAAAAAAAAGAACTTCCCGGACGTAAACTGATGATCTCCGGGACTGGTCAGTGTAATTTTACGCATGCCGAAACTATGTCTGATTAAGAGAATCATTATGGTGAAAATTACAATTTTATAAAAAATGCCCTCAAAAGCTTTACCAATCAGGATTCGGTTTCTTTTTTCAATAAGCTTGGAGTCAAATCGTTTACTGACAAAAATGGGAAAATTTTCCCGGTGCCTTTGATGGCTGGAGATATTCTCAACGCCCTGCTGACCGTGAGAGAAGAAACCGGAGCAATGATAATGAAAGGAATGGCGGTAAAAAGCGTGACTACTGACAACGGCCAGTTTATCGTAAAAACTGAATCGGATATTTTTACAGCCCGGTTTCTGATCATTGCCACTGGTGGAAAATCCTATCCATCAACCGGATCTACAGGCGATGGTTACCGTTTTGCTGAAGCACTTGGGCATACGATTGTAGAGCCCCGGCCTGCGCTTGCAGCTGTTGTTACTGAATCTTATGAACTTACAGCCTATGCAGGTAACAGCTTTCCGGAGGCTGAAATATCTCTTTGGAGGGATTCAAAAAGAATCAGAAGCTTCTCAGGTGACCTGCTGCTTACGCATAACGGCCTTTTCGGGGCCAGCAATACTGAATTCTTCAAGGTGTTTCAGAAATGGAGACACACTCACCATTAACTTCAGTAAAAATGAGTGATTCAGAGTTCGAAAAAAGGTTCATTTCTCAGGCTGCAATTGAAGGGAAAACGACAATTATTTCATTTCTTAAGTCGGTGAATATTTCCAGGAATATTGCTACTGCAATTCTACAGAAGTCGAAGACCAGCCCTCTGAAACCCATAGCTTAAATATCAAAAAGACGCCGCAAGCTGTTGGCAGAACTCTGTTGTGTTTATCCGTTTGTTATAAAGCAGGTAGGTGGATTTAAATCATCAATGGCCACCACAGGCGGAATATCGCTGAATGAAATAAATCCTTCAACTGTAGAATCTCTGATTGTCAGAAACCTTTATCTTTGTGGAGAAGTCATTGATATTGATTGTGATACAGGTGGGTACAACATACAGGCAGCCATGTCAACGGCCTGGCTTGCTGCAATTGACATAAACAAGAAGGCCGGCGCATAAGTGCCGGCCAGAAAAAAGTAGTTATTTGTTCAGGATTACTCAATTCCTGCAAAATGCTTCATAAACTGCACCCTTTCGTATGCACCGGGATTCTCAGCCTTTTTAAAACTCATTAAACCATTAAAATCTTCGATTTTTGAATAATTGTGTTCTTCCATCCAGGAAGCAAGTCCGGCATTCATCTCATCTATTCGGCCAAAACCATTTTTATAAAGCGTTGAGGCAATCTGTACTGCTTTGGCTCCTGCCAGCAATTGCTTGATAAGGCCCTGGCTATCGTGTATTCCTGTTGAAGCGCAAACGTCACAATATACCCTGTCACTAAGCATTGCCACCCAGCGCAGTGAAATTGAGATTTCTTCAGGCGTACTGAACACATTGGTTGCAACCACCTTCAGGGTTTTAATATTGATATCAGGTGAATAGAACCTGTTGAACAGCACCAGACCTTTGGCACCAGCCCAGGATAGCTTGAGTGCCATTTTTGCCAGACCCGAAAAATAATAACTTATTTTCAGTGCAATGGGTATGGTTATCAGCTTTTTAACTTCATCAAGGATGGTAAAATAAATTTTCTCGTTATGATCGGCACCAAAAGATGGATCGCTTGGCATGATGAAAACATTCAGCTCAAGGGCATCGGCACCGGCATCCTGAATTTTCCGGGCAAATGAAACCCATTCTTCGGAAGACACACAATTGATGCTGGCAATTATAGGGATCGAGACTTCCTGCTTAGCTTTTTTGATGAGATCAAGATATTCTGTAACGCGGTGGTTACGGCTGTAATTTGCAATATAATCCTGAGCTTCAGGGTACATATTGGCCACATGATCATGCGATGATGTTTGTGCAATCTCATGCCTGATTTGTTCTTCGAACAAAGATTTCAGCACCACAGCACCTGCACCACGGGCTGCAAATTCCTTAATATTTTCTATTGAACTTGTCAGGCCTGAACTGCCAATGATTACAGGACTGGAAAGTTTAAGCCCCATATAATTTGTCGAAATATCTACCATGATCCGGTTAATTGTATGATTTTTTTTTGTCCTTTGCCTGAGAACATAGCTTCTCAAAACTGAAAACAAATTTAGTGATTGAATTGAAATGTCCTACTATGCTTGCATTTTTCTGAATAAAAAGATCATGAAATAATCAGAAAATACAAAAATTCAAGGAAGTATCCGGTTCAAACAAACTGATATTTACATAGATAAAGAAAGTTTTCTGAAATTAGAATCATCGTTCATCACTTCCATAGCTTTCATCAGTTCATGATCAACCGGACTGATTATTTCGAAATAAGCACTGACATCAAACAGATTTCTGGCCAGAAGGCCGCTGATGATATGTTTTATCTCCTTGCCTGATCGCTCAATACCGGACGAATCTTCAGCTACACCTTTGCCTGAAGCATAATCAATTAATTCGCGCATCAGGCTTTCATCCACCGTAAATTTGTTTTTGAAAGTTTTCAGATCAGGGTATTTATTTTCAAGGATTTTCCTTTCTTTTTCGAGATAATCCATGGTAAAATCGTTGAATACGCCTTTTCGCCACAAATCGTTGTAATATTTTGAAGAGGATGATGTGTCCATTGGAATAAAGATATCGGGCATTATTCCGCCACCGCCGTACACCACTCTTTTGGCCGTTGTAAAATATTTAATTGAATCAGGAAACTTAATGCTATCGGCAGAAACAAATTCACCGTGTTTAAACCTGTTGGTGAGATCGGCATAATAATCTTCAATGTCATCATAGGGCTTTTGGATGCTTCTGCCTGAGGGAGTGTAGTAACGGGCAGTAGTAAGCCGAACCACCGAACTGTCGGGCAGCATAAATGGTCTTTGCACCAGACCTTTTCCAAACGAGCGGCGTCCAAGCACAATGCCTCTGTCCCAATCCTGAACCGCACCTGATACAATTTCGCTTGCTGAGGCGCTGCCCTCATTGATCATAACAATGATTTTACCTGTCTCATATCCACCTCTGCTGGTTGCCCTGTAATCTATTCTTGGGCTCCGGATACCTTCGGTGTAAACAATCAGTCTGCCCGAAGGCAGAAATTCATCGGCCAGATCAATGGCAATATCCAAAAAGCCACCTGAATTGTTGCGAAGATCAAGAATCAGGTTTTTCATTCCCATCGCATTAAGGGTTGCGATAGATTGCCTGACTTCGGTGAGAGAAGTACGTGCAAAACGGGTAAGTTTGATGTAACCAATATTATTTTCCAGCATAAAAGTTGCATCAACACTGTTAATGGGAATTTTGTCTCTGACAATGGTGTAATCAATCAGTCCTTTGGTGCCTTTGCGCAAAACTTCAATGGTTACTTTGCTGCCTTTGCTTCCCCTGAGGCGCTCCATAACAAAATTATTATTGATTTTAGACCCATAGGCCACCTCGCCATTGATGGTTATTATTTTATCGCCAGCCCTTATTCCAAGTTTATCAGAGGGACCTCCGGGAACGGCCGCAACCACCAGTATAGTATCATTGAACAGCTGAAACTGTATGCCAACTCCTTCAAAATTACCCTGCAGCGGCTCATTGGCTTTGGCTACTTCGTCTTTCGAAAGGTAAACCGAATGCGGATCGAGTTCCTTTAACATAGAAACAATGGCTTTCTCAGTAAGATCGGGCTGATTTGTTGAATCAACGTAATAGTAGTTGATGATCTGCAGCAGGGAGGCAAATTTTTGTGAAGTCGAGCGTGTGTCGCTTCTCAATTGCCCGAAAGAGGATGTAGAAGTGAGCAGTAGGATTGCTATAATTGCTTTGGCAGTGAATCTGGCTTTTAAAAAAGATTTTATCATTGTTTGGATTAAATAGGGTGAAATAATCAGGCAAAACTATCGTTTTACAAAGGTAATTACAATAATCGGTACTACTTTTAAACAATTAGATTATAAATAGGTTTTAACACTTTTTAAGATTTATCTTTCCCTTTGTTTTCAAATGACATACCCTCAACCTGCATGATATTAAAAACATCCTTCAGAGATATTTTTCTCCTGATTTTTTGAGTCTTGTTTTTGCTTCTGATATCCTGTAAGCATGAACCTGAAAATAATCCGGGCCCCGAACCACCGGTTGAAACAACAATCACAGGAATTGCCTGCAATCCTGATACAGCTTATTTCCAGAATGATGTTTTACCGATTTTGCAAAGCAGTTGTGCAATGTCGGGATGTCATGATGCAGTTACTGCAACCGTTGGTGTGATACTTACTTCGTATCAGACCATAATGAATACTGGAGATGTCAGGCCGGAAAATCCAGGAAACAGTGACCTCTATAAAAAAATCACTGACAACGATCCTGAAGACTGGATGCCACCTCCTCCACGACAGGCTCTATCGCCAGCTCAGACTGAAACTTTAAGAAAATGGATTGCCCAGGGAGCCAGAAACAATAAATGCTACAGTGGATGCGACACCACACAATTCACCTTTAATACAACAATTCTTCCTATCATCAACGACAATTGTTAAGGCTGCCACAGCGGAGCCACTCCATCGGGATGCTTTAACCTTGACGGATATACTGCCATTAGAACTATTGCCGAAAGTGGAAAGCTGCTCGGTAGCACCTCTTATTTGCCCGGATTTGCAGCCAAGCCTAAGGGAGGTAAACATCAGATTGCAACATCACTCAAATCAGAAAATGTATTGAAAATGGCACACCCGACAACTAAGACGCGATCCGTACTTTTTCTCAAAACATTAAAAATCGCACTCATGGCGATTTCTTTGAATTCCTGCTATTACGATAAAGAGGAATACCTTTACCCCGATTTACCGGGAGGTGAATGCGACACTACAACTGTTTTTTATTCAGCTTTTGTTGCTCCTCTCCTGGCTTCTGGTTGCAACTCGTGCCAAAGCCCGGCTTCACCTTCGGGCGGTGTAATAACGAGTACAAACGATGGACTTAAGACAGCAGTCAACAGCGTGCAATTCCGGAAAGCAATAAACCATGAGGCAGGAGCTTCGCCAATGCCTAAGAATGGAAATAAATTATCTGCCTGTGAATAAAAAAAATAAAAGCCTGGATTGATGCCGGTGCTCCACAAAACTAGAATATTAAAATTTTCCTTTATGATCTTAAAAATCAAGGCAATACATCTTATCCTTCTCATGGTTGGTGGGCTTATCCGGCCAATTTCAGCACAGGATCTTTTTGATTTACTGGGAGAGGATGAACCTGTAACAGATTACTCCATAGCAACTTTTAAAACCACACAGCTTATCAATGGTCATTCTGTTGAAAAACCCGCAGATGGGGTTTTGTTGTTCATGATTTCTCATCGCTTCGGCAAACTGAATTCAGGGGCTTACGATTTCTTCGGATTAGATCAGGCAACCATCAGGCTGGAGCTTGAATATGGCAGAGGTGAACACCTGAGTGTAGGCATTGGCCGAAGCTCATACCAGAAAGCATTTGATGGATTTGTTAAATACAAGATTCTGAGGCAAAGCAGTGGCAAACAAACCATGCCTGTAGCAGCAACCTGTTAATCCTCAATGGATTTATTTTCATTGAAATGGCAGGATCCCGAACGAAAAAACTACCTTTCATCGCGTCTTTCATTTGTACATCAGCTGCTGATTGCCCGTAAGTTCAACGATTACCTTTCATTGCAGGTTGAACCGACCTATATTCACAAGAACCTGGTCGCCGGCAAAACGGATGACGACGATACCTATGCTCTTGGTTTAGGAGGCAGGTACAAATTAACACAAAGGGTGAGTATGAACGTTGAATATTTTTACGTTATGCCCGGCAGTGTTTCAGAATTGTTCATTAATCCTCTTTCGGTTGTTTTGATATTGAAACCGGTGGTCATGTTTTTCAGCTCCACCTCACCAACACCAACCTATTTTAGAGCGTGGATTTATTAATGAAACAAAAGGAAAATGGACAAACGGAGACATTTATTTTGGCTTTAACATCAGCAGGGTATTTACTCTCAAAAAACCGGCAGCATTCAGGGAATAGTTTTTGATTGATGGAGAAACAATCTGTCACTCAACTCATTTAAATGGTTTATTCTGAAGAAAAAAGACGCTTTTTTACCGGAATTTACCTGGCGCTGATTGTTGTTGCAATCATGTGGCTGGTAAAGGCTGTAGAACTTATCGGTGGAATTTCTTTCGTATCTTTTGGTGTGCTGCCTTTACAGATAAAGGGACTATGGGGAATTATTTTCTCCCCGCTCATTCATGCCGATATGGCTCATCTCACTGCCAATTCGGCACCCATGTTTCTTTTGACTGCTGCCCTTGTTTATTATTATCGAAAAGAGGCATTCAGGCTTTTTTCTATCTTGTGGATTCTCACAGGTCTGTGGGTCTGGCTGTTTGCCAGGGGAGAAAGTTACCATATTGGAGCCAGTGGTGTGGTTTATGGCTTGGCTGCATTTCATTTTACAGGTGGGTTTATCAGGCGTGAACCGGGGTTGATGGCTTTTAGTATGCTTATCATTTTTCTTTATGGCAGTATGATTTGGGGTTTCTTTCCGGAATTTTTTCCAAAGAAGAACATCTCATGGGAATCGCATCTGATGGGAGCCGTGGCAGGCGTTCTCCTTGCTGTTTACTACAGGAAAACAGGGCCTCAGGCTAAAGTTTACCATTGGGATGAGGAGGAAGAAGAAGAAGATGATTTTAGTGATACCGGAACACCTGGAGGAGAGACTAAACCAGAACCTGAATCCAGTAAAAGCAAAGAAAATTCAATTATTTATCACTATAAAAATGAAGATAAATAATTTCGACATCAGCACTGTCTAAGTATATTTGTTTTTCGCTATAAACCACACAATTACAGCAACAAAAACAAGAGTTAATCCATAAATAAGGTAAAACCAGATTTTATCGTTTTCAACTTCCTTGTTCACCGTTTGTTCCACAGCCAGTTCCTGCTTTCCATTATGCTCCGTATACCATGAAGAATCTATGGTTGAATTGAAGTGTGCAAAATAGACATAAACACTGTCTAATTGATGAATGGCAGCATAGGATACCAGCATATTGGCAAACATTGATCTTGCTTCCTGCCTGAGTTCAAGTTTCCTGGCGATCGGAATACTCTTATATAAATATTCAATGGCAGCATTAAAGTCATTTTTTTTCATCAGCAATTCTGCAATTGAATTCAATGAAATTGCAATACTGCGTTTATCGTCTATTTGCTGGTTATATTGTAGTGCCTGAAAGTAAGAATCCAAAGCCTGGTCGTAAAGGTTCAGCCGAGCATACATTTTTCCAAGGTTATTAAGTGTTGTTGCCAGCCCGGCAATATCGCTGAGGTCATCTCGCAAAGCCAGTGCCATATTGAAGTAGGTAATGGCTTTGTCATTCTGAAACGTGTTTTGATAAACGCCTCCGATATTGTTAAAACAATATGAAAGGCTGTAGTTATCACCGGTAATTTCCGATAATTCCCTGGCCTTATGCAAGAGCACCAGCGCATTCTGAGGCTTTCTTTCATTGATCCATACCGTGCTCAGGTTGATGCTGGCATCAATAAGCCTTGCTGTATCCCTTTTCAAGGTGGTAATCCTTATTACTTCTTCAAATGTATCAATTGCTCTCCTGTTGTCGCCTGTGTAGCTGTGTATTGTAGCAGTATTTACCATTCCACTGGTTGCTCCCAGTGTATCGCCAAGCCTGAGTTTGATGGCTACTGATTCTTCAAAGTACTCCAGAGCTTTTGGGTAATAGCTTCTTTCCTGATAAATAACACCCAGGTTGTTCAGACTGGCAGCGATGCCTTTTTCATCATTAAGTTTTTTGTAAAGAATGAGAGCAGAATCAAATTGTCTTTCAGCAATATCCAGATTTCCAGTCATAAAATTAAGCGCACCAATAAAACGGTAAACCCTGGCCATTGAAGGTTCATGGTTGAGTTTTAAGGCTTCTTTGAGTGCAGATGATGCCAGTGAATAGGCTCTTTGAGGTTCGGAATTCCGGTAGATTTGTGCTTCTTCCACAGCAGCTTCAATTCCCGGCAATACCTGGGTATGTGCCAATGAAGAAAAACCAAGCATAAGGAAAAGCAGAAAAGATGATTTTCCGGGTAAAAACAGCCGGCAAAATCTTTCAAGTTCCGATAATGTTAATATTTTATTCATCGGGTATTATTTATCGTTAAATAAGGACTCAGTTTCATGAAGAGCGATTCATAAATCAACTGAATTTCTTTCAATTCATTTAGATCGTTATATGCTCCCTTTTGTATCCTTTTATCAATAATTGCTTTTGCTATGTAATAATCTATATATGGATGTGACCGAAGTTCATCGAGCGATGCCGAATTTACGTTAATTTTCCTGATCAGATCTGGATTTGTAAACATGTAATCCTGAATAAGTATAAAACGTGCGCTATCCATGCCATAAACATCCTGAAGCTGGCCAATATCGCTTAGCCCGCCAAGTTTGTCACGAAAGCGAATGATGCGTCTTGCAAAAGCCGGCCCTATTCCCCTCACTTTTACCAGTGAGGCAGAATCTGCACCATTCAGTTCCACGCGATAAGTTTCGTAATTCCTGTATTCAGACTTTCCGGTTTTACCTTCATCGGTTTTAGCCAAAGGCTCAACTTTGTCAGGAAGCTGAATGTATGACTCTAATAGTCTATATATTTCATCATCAAATACATACAACTTCTTTACGTCTTCTTTAACTTTGAATTTTCCTCCTTTTTCCCTGAATTTTATAATACCGGCAGTTTGCTTTTCAGTAAATCCAAGCCTGACCCAACCATTCTGATCCAGTATATTGGGATCGAACGAAAAGGGCTTGATCCGGTTTAAAGCAATATATTTATCGGGCCGCGTAAAATCAAAATCACTTTGATCGGCCGGAGCAGCTTTTTCAGATTTTTCAAGGAAAGCATCAATTTCAGCAGCAAAATCCCCATTATAAATCTGTTCAGGCTTTCTCAGGCTATCAACATAAGCAGGCACCAGAAATGCAGCAAACATTACCATAATCAACAGGGTAATGGCATTTCTTTCAGATTTTCCAAAATGGAAATATTCTTTTATTTTATCCTTCAAAGTTCAATCAATAATCACCGTTCTATTTCATCGTTTTCGCTGTATGAGTCAGGTTCAGGTTTTGGTTTGGTTACCAATACCTTATAAAAAAACCATACTGTGAGTGCGGTTACCACCACCTGCACCGTTAACATTAAAATTAGTGCTGAACTATTCATTGATCAGGTCTCCTTTCCTTATCCTTTTGCGCCACGCATAAGATACCAGTCCTGCAATCATTAAAAATACTGATAATAATAGCAATCTTGCCATGTCAATGTAAAATACACGGTTAATCACTTTTCCGGTAAAGAGCGTATTTCCGGTGTCAACTTCATCACCGGGCTTTACCAGAAGGTAATGTTTAGGCGGTTTATATATGTAATCTTTATACTGTTTAAAACCATTTCCGCTTGTACTGGTGACCCTGATGTAATTTTTCTCACGCAATAAAAAAACCGAGTCAACAACTCCTGGTACTTCGGCATAAAAAACATCGGCGAAATAATCTTTATTGGGACCTATACCTTTGTGCTGAAGTTGTCCGATAATGCTCTCATTGTGAAAATTCCAGTTTCTGAGACTCAGATTACTCCAATCATCATTGGCAGGCCTGATGAGGGCGCCGACAAAAACAATGATCAAAACAACAGGCGTAATATATTTAATAATAAACCTATAGATCAATGGAATTTTAATATCAGCTCCAGCGGCAATTTCCCTCCATCCTTTATTCAGACCAAAAACCCACGAAAACAAAATGGCTTCAAGCATTGCAAAAACAACCAATGAAACAGTGCCTGCCCAGTAGTCATATTCGTCAAAAACTCCTTCAGCAAAAAAGAATATGGTAGGCAATCCCAGCAGCAAAATGGTTGTTCCAAAAGCAAGGGCTGATTTAGGCCTCGACCATTTGAATTCATCCATCAGGAAACCCATGCCTGGCGTGCCCATGGCCAGTGATGAAGTGATTCCAGCGAAAAACAGTAAACCAAAGAAACTCACTCCAGCCATTGCTGAAAATATTGGTCCCCATTGCTCAAAAAGGAAAGGCATGGTTCTGAATCCCAGTCCCAAACCCCCAATTCCGGTAAGCTCAACCACCCGATCGATTCCAAGATAGCCAATTGCAATCGGGATAATTACTGCACTGCCAAGCACAATTTCAACAAACTCATTCATCCATCCTGCCGACATAGCATTCAGGGCAATATCATCTCGTTTTTTAAGATAGGAAGCATAACATTGTATAGAACCCATTCCAACCGAGAGGGTAAAAAATATCTGTCCGGCAGCAGCCAGCCAGACCTTTGGGTTGGCAAGTGATGAATAGTCTGGTGTCCACAGGAAATTCAGCCCTACAACTCCGTCATTGATGGCACCATCCTGCCCGGCTTTAAGTGTTATTCCCCTGTAAGCCAGAAAAATGCCGAATACAATGAGCATGGGAACACCGATTTTGGCTACTTTTTCAACCCCGCCACTGAGGCCACGGCTTAGAATCCAGGTATTAAGGGCAAGACAAAGTATAAAGAAGATAAGTGCTTCATAAGGTATTCCGGTGGTAGAGGTAGTAACATCAAGGTAATTGCTGAAAAAACCGGCAACCTGAAACTGGTCCATGTTATTAAATGTACCAAACAACGAGTGAAATATATAGGAAATGGTCCAGCTTTCGAGATAACAGTAATAGGAAGCAATGGCAATATTTGAAAAAATTCCGAAAACACCTACATATTTCCAAATCCATCGCTTGTCCATTGAACCCATTATGAAAGGCGTGGAATGGTGCCCAAACTGACCTCCGAACCTTCCCGAAGCCCATTCAATCATCAACAGTGGAATTCCCAAAATTAAAAATGAAATCAGGTAGGGAATTATGAAAGCTCCTCCACCGTTTTGAACTGCCTGAACCGGAAATCGCAAAAAATTACCAAATCCAACTGCATTTCCAGCCATTGCGAGTACCAAACCCACCCTTGATCCCCATGCTTCAGTGTTCTTAACCATTTTCAGTGTATTAAATATCCATTGAATCTACTTTATAATTCAATCTGCACTAAATGAGATATTTATGCATTGGTTAATAAACATCCCGGCGCTGGCATTACTGATTATTAAATCCGCTAAATTAATAACTGTAAAATTTTAGTTGCAACCCATACTTCACTATTGCAATATTAAAAAAAATAAAGGTATGCCGGTTTATAAAAAAATGCAAGCCATAAAAATGCATTTCTGATAATTTTATCAAAAATATTTTCCGTTCTTTAATCCTCAAATAATTAATAAAAATCACGAAAATAAAACCGAGTAATAAATCTCATTATTGATCGAACCTATGAAAATATTAAAACCCTTTATATTGAATTTAATGTTTGTTGTAATTTTCTCTACAACATTCATAAGTGCCTCAGCTCAGCAAAATCAGGAGATTACAAAATGGGAAAATGAGGTCATGAACCTCGAAAAACTTCCATTTTCAGATAGCGAAAACACCATACTTTTTGTCGGTAGTTCGAGCATAAGATTGTGGGAAAGCATTGCCGAGGATATGTTTCCTTATCATGCAATGGCCAGAGGATACGGAGGAGCAAAACTGTCAGATTTTATTTACTATGCCCACAGGATTATCGGTCAGCATCGCTGTGGAGCCATTGCAATATTCGTGGCAAACGATATTACAGGACAATCAGGGGATCCAACTTCAGGCCAGGTGCTTAAACTTTTCAGGAAAACCGTTAAAGAAATCAGAAAAAGCCACCCCGAAATCCCGGTTTTCTGGATTGAGATCACACCTACCCCATCGCGGTGGAAAAGTTGGGAACAGATTAATCAGGCTAATCAACTCATAAAAAAGCATTGTAACAAAAACAAAAACCTTCATTATATACCGACCAGCCAATTTTTTATGAATGAACAGGGTTTGCCTGATGAAAAATATTTTATTTCCGACATGCTTCACCTGAATACTGAAGGTTACCGCTTATGGAGCAGTTGCATCAAGGTAACTTTTGACAAAACTGTGCCTCAACTCAGGTCGCCAAAGTAAAGTAATACCTGATTTCCTAAGCTCGAAAAAAGCAATAAAGTAAAGCCCTCACCATAACTTTTAATCATGGTCCTGTTCCGGAACCTGATGTCACCCCTGAGCCGGGTACGAAAAAAAAAGCCTGAGCCTAAATAGAGAAACCCCACTTGCAACGTTATATTTTAGCCCACACGGCGAAAATTGCGAGTGCGGGGGAAATGTACCTGTTAGGCTTAGTTTAAGCCGCAAAACAGAGATAAATACGGCCATAAGCGATATTCTTACCAACGAAACAGTAATTGCCAACCCGGGGCTTTTCAATCTCTATTTTAACGATTACCAGAAGGCCATTAACCAGGTATTCCCAAATGGGGTTAATGATGACCTTGCACGTCGGTTTAAGCTTAACATGGCTGAATTTGCCGCACACAAATCATTTAAGGCCAGCGCCGAAATTAAAGAGATTGCCAACGCCAAAGACGCACAGGCCATAGCCCGTAAATACGAACGCTTTCAGCAGGCCGAACTAACCAGTGTAACAGCCAGGGCACGATCAGCCAGGCAGTGGCAACGTTTTGAAGAGGAAAAAGACCAGTTCCCAAACCTCACCTGGATACGAACCCGATCCGCAACGCCACGCGAGCTGCACGCCGGTTACGTGGGCATTACCCTGCCCATGAACCATGAATTCTGGCAGAGTAACCAACCCGGAAACCTGTGGAATTGCAAATGCGACTGGAAAACAACCGATGCACCCGTAACCAACGCACCTGGCAAAATTGCTCCACCGGCACGTGGCTTAGAGGGCAACCCCTATACTACCGGTGAGCTGATTACAAATAAGCATCCATATTACAGAATTGGAGCGGATGAGGCTGAAATGATTGCTGCCGAAACGCCAATACTTATAAGACGCCTGATGACAAAAAGTGTACTTGAATCTTCGCTGCGAAGTATTACAGTGCCGCAAACTATTATTGTGGAGGGCGTAAAAGTCAATATTAAGGTTGGCTTTAGCAGGGCGGGCATAAATCATTTTGCCCATGACTTCCATGACAACCCGGGGTATAAGAACTTACTCATAGGAGAGCTGGATAAGGTTATGGTCAAATCAACCTTTGAAAAGAGCGCAAAGAGTTATCACATAGACAATGAAATGGTGCCTAATTACCATTATTTCAGCATTGATATACTCGGCAAAACCTGGTATTTAAACGTTAGGGAAGTGATTGGGAAAGGACAAAATAAATACATCTTACACTCAATTACTGAATATATAAAATAAAATAGCGTCTAATCCATCACACAAAGCTACAGGCAAAGGCTGAAATTAAACGCTATCTCGAAGTACAAAGATACATTAAAAAACATCATTTACAACAAAACACTAAAAATTAATGCTATGGAACGTAAAATTAAGAGGCTGGTGATTATCAATAATGATAAAATTTACGATTTCCCTGTAACATCAACGGCGAATTAACTAAAAGCTAATTCGCCGTTGGATCGCCCGAGCCGCAGCCCCGACATTGCAAATATACATTAAAAAACATCATTTACAACAACCCCGCAAAAATTAATGCTATGGAACGTAAAATTGAGATTAATCTTCAGCGGTTAATTGATTTAACAAATCCTCAAAATCGCTCTGCGCGAGAGGAAGCTCTGCAAGAAAAAATCGAAGAGCTTGTTTTTCAGCAATTTCTAAGCCTTTTAAAAACTCATGGCGTTGGCCAGGCTTCAGTTGCTCCACCAGTGCAACAACGCCTCCCTTCAAAGCTTCTTGCCTGGCTTTTGGCAGTAAAAGCTCGCCTAAGAGGTAATGGTTCAATTCATTTTGAGTAGTTTGCATATTCTCTTTATTCATTAATTGGAATAACCATGCATTGTAACCCAAAACACAAAATAAATGACACCGGACGAGTACAAGAAGATACTGCAAAGGCAGGCGCAAAGAATTAAAAAGGCCGTGACACGCAATCTTCCAATCAGTATTGGCAAGAAAGCCGTTGATATTTATACCGAAAACTTTCAAAAAGAGGGCTTTCAGAATGCCAACTTTGAGCCCTGGAAGGAGGTGAAGCGGCGACAGAACCCACGTACCAAAGGGGCAGCGAAAAAGCGCAAAATACTCACCGGCAAAACCGGCGACCTTGGCCGAAGCATTAAATATGAAACAGGCTCCGCACAGGTAACCATTTATAGCGATGTGCCTTATGCCGCCGTGCACAACGAAGGGTTAAGGGCTGGCCGTGGCAAAGGTTTTCAAATGCCCAAACGGCAGTTTATTGGCGATAGCCTCGAAGTGGACGAAATGATTGAGCGTGAAATTGACAATGTGTTGAACCAAATACTAAATATCTGATTATGGATACCTACACCGCTTTTTCGCTATTGAAAGAACGTTTAAACGACATTGCAAGCGTTTTTCAATACACAGGGCAGTACCTGACCGACAAAACAAAAACCCGATATAAGGTACCGGCGTTATACGTTGAGTTTGTGCCAAACCCTGCAGTGGTAAACTTTCAAGCCGCTGAAGCTCCCTTTGCGTTTGCCTGATCATACCGTTATACTTGCGGATATGATCTTCCCTGAATGCGCTATTGCGGGCTGTGGTCATACGGTCGAGCCTTGACCTTAAGTCGTCAATACTATTTTTAATGGGTTTCACCGCACCGTTCATCTTGCGGGCCTGCTCTGCAGCCTGCCCCATTTTATCAGCTATCTCACGCATTGGGCGTGAAATTTTGTCAATAAAACTGAAAATTACTTGAACATTGCGATTACCCATTGTCTTTTTTGTACTTTTGTTACATGCAAGTTATTTTTACCATATTGGCCATAATTGGCACTTTAGCACTGGGGTATTTAATCTTACGGGGGCTTGGCTATTCCTTCCTGGCACTTGTAAAGGGGCTTTTTATTTTCCTCACTCGCCCGGCTATCCTTTTGTTTTGCCTTGCACTTTCAGCCGGAGCCCTGGCTATTTTAATCTATGGCCATTTTTCCTTTTTGTCGGTGGTTATCGCCGGTGGCATGGTGGGCTTTGTGGTTGGCATTGCCCGTAAGTGGATTGCCAGGGTTTCAGATTAGCCTTTATTTTCGCCCTCCTTTCTTCTGATAATTTTCAACCGGGCTAATGCTGCACACCATTCAACATCCGTAAGTTGCGAGGCATCAACGTGCAAGTAATATTGTATAGCTGTGTCATAGAGCCCTACCCAGTTTTTAGGCTCGTTTTTATCAGCCTCGGTTAAAGCTTTTTTAGCTCGGCCTCCTTCACCTCAACCAGTTCGGCAAGTTTGCCGGCAACGCCAAGAAAAAGTTCATCGTTGGTTTTGATTTCCTCATCACCGGCCACCCAGCAGTTGGTGAGCATCATTTCTGAAAACTTAATGGGGTCATTGGCGCCTACAGTGGTGGCCATTGATATTACTTTAAGGCTGGGCTTTTTGAGAATGCAGGATTTATCTTCCACGGTTACCATGAATAGGTCGCCGTGCTGTTTTTTCCAAACATCAATTTGTTCCTGGGTGGGGTTGAATCTTTTTTCCATGTCAGTTGCATTTAAAGATTAAGCCCCCGCCACGTTTTTCGTGGCGGGAGGCGGGTTAAACGTTATAATCAATGGCTAAGCACTTGAAGGGCATCGAAACTTCCATATCGCTATCTCCCTGCTTCATGGCTTTTTCAAATTCCTGAAGCTTCACGCCTACCAATACATCGGTGCGTAATACGCCAAGTTTTTCAAAACTGATGGCCACGTTGAACTGTGGCAGGTCGGTGGGGTCGCTTCCGGGAACAACTTGTTGCGACTTGATTAAAAATCCGGGTATATCATGCTATTTCTTTGCAGGAGTCAGTAATTTTTCGCCGGTCTGTTCAATTACTTTTTGTTTCCATGCATCAGGGTAGCCGGGGAAAGAAGGTGGCTGGGGATAACCCCATGGGTTACGCAGAAATTCACCATCCTTTTCCTGCTTTACATTTCCATCGAGATATTTTACCAGCAAAAATTCTCCCAGTTTACGCCAGCGCGAAACCGTTGACTCCGCTGTTTTGCCCGAATAAGCCGTAAGATGTTCTCTGGCCCTGTCGGGATCTGATTTATAAATTTCCAGGGCTTTGCGATCTACTTCCGGAATTTCAGCAATAAACTGATTCTCAAGTTCCGATTGCAATTGCCTTAGATCGGGCATTACCCGGTTATAAAAAAGATAAGTAAAATGAGCCACCCTGTTAAAAACCCAGAAAGCGGCTGTTTCGGAATAAGTCAATATATCGCCATTTCCTTCAGCAACACAGGTTGGAACGCTTTGTATTCCACAATAAAACGGCATATAAACTGTAGAACCTGCATCATCAACTCCAAACCAGAAAATGCCTCCGATATGATCGGGCAGCCAGTCGCGCATCTGGGCTATGAAGGAAAAACCGGTTTGTTGAGTTGCAGTTACACGCTCATTAAAATACTCTTTTCCTTCATATTTCCATGTGAGTGGACGCCAGCGGTATGGTAGTCCAAAGGGGCCTGCGCCTATATCCTGCGACATATCCAAAGCAGTACCCTGCAGGTAATCGCGTTTGAAATTCATCAGGTCATTCACGCTTAGTTTACGGTCGGGTTTAATATAAAGTGGCATTCTTTCATTTTCTATTGCTCCGGCAGCGTAATCATAGTATTTATGCATCTCACTACTAACATGGTTAAACATTGACCAAACCCTGAGTTCACAAAACCGGGCAGCGCTAAACTCCAGGGGAGCATAAACATCACTGAAACTAAATTCGCTGTCTTTTCCGGTAAAGTAACCCTTTTCACGGGCAAATGAAATGACATCATGTGCATAAATTACTTCAACATCAGGAGTATTAATTAATTTGAAATTTTTACTACTAATGGAGGTTTTGCCATCATCGGGTTTGAAATTTGTTATGCGTGCATGATTTGCATGAGCTGAAATATACCCATCGGGAATGCGGATTGCCACCCATACTGCACCTTTATCGGCATTGATCAGCTTTTTGGTTTTCTTATCAGTTACCATTCGATTACCTTTTCCAATGATTTCCATTATCCAGACTTCGTTGGCATCGGCGATGGAAAAAGATTCTCCCGAACTTGCATAACCATACTTTTCAACCAATTCAGCTATGACCTGTATGGCTTCCCTGGCGGTTTTTGAACGTTGTAAAGCAAGGAACATCAGGCTTCCATAATCAACGATTCCGGTAGTATCAACCAGCTCGCTGCGGCCATCAAACGTTGTTTCACCCATAGCAACCTGGTGTTCATTCATAAAACCAATTACCTGATAGGTGTGAGACGGCTGAGGGATCTGACCCAAAGGTTTGGCAGTGCCCCTGTCATAAAGTGTTATCATGCTACCTTCGGGCCAATCGCCAGCCGGCCGCCAGTACAACTCTCCATAACGAATGTGAGAATCAACTGCATAACTGATCATGGTGCTTCCGTCAACCGATGCGGCTTTTGTAACCAGGTAATTGGTGCAGGCAAATGATGGAATAGTGAACAGTAAACTGAGCGAAAAAAGAAAATAAACTGATTTTTTCATATTTAAAGTATTGGTTGAGATATATCGCTTATTATTTTGTTAATTAATAATTTGAGCAAATTACAATAATGATCATTTTGTCACTTTCGGGATGAAAATTGACTATATCGATCGAAAAATCCATTCTGATAACAGCACTTCAAATGCCCCGCTAAAATACAATGTTCTTTTGAAACTATAATCAATCCCGCTTGAAAACCGAAGAGTTGGCAGCATTAAAAAAACAGTCAGCAGGAAGTGTAAATGGAATTGGAATTTCTGAAAAAAGCCTTAACATTGCATGGGTAATCACCGTAATATAACCCATTAATAATCAGTATTATGATCATTAGCGAAGAGGCCACTCTCGAAAAACTTGTCATTCATAAAACCGGAAACAAAAGTCGCGAAGAAGGAATAAGATTCTCAAAATCAACTCTTCAGCTCAATGAATCGATAAAAGATCTGCTCATTAGGTATTTTCTATCTCCGTTTAAAAATTCCGAATTCTTCAATCTTTATCATGATGCTAATCTGGAACTTAACGAGGTTTTTCATTTTGCCACAGCCATATTTGATGATCCGCAAAGCCTTTATCTTAATTCTGTAAATCTGGCCAATCACCTGTATGAAAATTCTGTTCATCCAAAGATAAAAGCGGGTGAGTTTTATGTGGCTTATTTTGAAGATCTGATGCTGGAAGGAGAGAAATTGAATGCCATTGGGCTATTCAAATCCGAATCAAGGGAAACCTATCTAAAGGTTTATCCGACTTCCGAAAATTTCAACATTGAACACGAAGATGGCATCAACATCAACAAACTAGATAAGGGTTGCCTGATTTTCAACACCGAACGCGAAAATGGTTTTGTTGTAGCTTCGGTCGATAACCTGAGCAAGGGCAATGATGCTCAATACTGGACCGATAATTTCCTGAAAATCAGGCAACGCAACGATGATTATTTCCAGACAAGTCAGGCCTTGCTGCTATGCAAGCATTTTGTCACCGAAAAAATCCCTGAATCATTCGACCTTGACCGTGCCGGGCAGGCTGCGCTGCTTAACAAATCTATGAAATTCTTTAAGGAGAATGACAATTTTGAGATGGAAGAGTTTGTAAGTGAGGTATTTCAGGAAACAGATGTGATTGAAACCTTCAATGAATACCGCCGTGATTTTGAAGCTGAAAGAGATTTGAAAATTAATGACGATTTCGAAATTTCGGGGCAGGCCATCAAAAAGAATTCAAAATTTTATAAAAGTGTTATCAAACTGGATAAGAACTTCCACATATACGTCCATGGTGCCCGCGAAAATATCGAAAAGGGGTTTGATGATGAAAAAGGGTTAAATTATTACCGGTTATATTTTCAAGAAGAGTATTAAAGAGGATAAAGAACACTCAACCTTTACAAATTCAAAAAACATTACAATAATTCAGGCTATATATCATGAAACGTTCTGATCTGATTTTCATTTGCTGTGTAGTACTTTTCTTTCTGCCATTTTTTGTTTCTGATTATGTGTATGAAACCTACAACGCATTCAATCAGGAGCATGGCATGATCATGAGTTTTCTGAAGTTTGCCATTTTGGCCACTTTGGGCGAAGTGATTGGGCTCCGCATAAAAACCGGAAAATACAATGCACCCGGGTTTGGAATTCTTCCACGCGCATTGGTTTGGGGATTTCTGGGGCTGACAATTAAACTTGCTTTTGTAATTTTCAGTTCAGGAACCGTTTCATTCCTTTCCTATATGGGATTGGAAAATGCGGGTGCAGCCCTTAAGGGTAGTTTCAGCCTTCAGAAACTGTTTGTTGCGTTTTGCATCAGCGTTTTCATGAACACCATGTATGCGCCGGTTATGATGACGCTGCATAAAATTACGGATACCCACATTCTCAGCACCGGAGGTACACTTCGTGGGCTCTTCACTCCTATTGAATTCGGGGGAATCATCAGCAAACTGAACTGGAATGTGCAATGGAATTTTGTATTTAAAAAAACCATTCCTTTCTTCTGGTTTCCGGCCCATACCATCACATTCCTTTTGCCGGTCGATTACCAGGTTCTCTTTGCCGCTGTGCTCGGAATAGCACTGGGAACCATACTGGCATTGGCCTCCATGAAAAAATGATCCTGCTTCAGAACATGGGCTGACAATAATCCGGGGCTTTTTTTCGAAATTCCTTTTGCCATGTTCAGGCAATTCTCTAACTTGCTGACCTGATTGCTGCTGGTTTATTATAACAGCATTTTTGTTGTATAAACTGCTGATTGTTAATTGATCCAAAATTATTTTTAAAATACTGACACACCCGTTGTGTTGGAGTCTTATATATTTTTAAACCATTTCAACCAATAACCATGAAAGATCAGTTCAGGAAAGACACACCCATCAATTATGAAGATGTGGTGAGGCAGATCAGCGAAATGAATCTGTCGAGCGTTGGCAAGGCCAGTATCAGAGAAATAAAGCGTCTGGTTGACAATATTGAAAGAGCAACCGGCGAAAAATACATCCGCATGGAGATGGGTATTCCGGGATTGCTTCCTTCAAGTATCGGTACTGAAGCTGAAATAGAAGCCTTAAGAAACGGAGTTGCAGCCATTTATCCAGATATTGATGGCATTCCTGAATTGAAAAAAGAGATTTCGAGGTTTGTTAAAAACTTCATGAATATAGATGTCAAACCCGATGCCTGTATTCCAACGGTGGGTTCCATGCAGGGAAGTTTTGCGGCTTTTCTCACGCTTTCGCGCATGCAACCCGAAAAAGACACAACCTTGTTCATTGATCCGGGATTTCCGGTTCACAAGCAACAGCACAAAGTGTTGGGACAGAAGTTCGAGAGTTTTGACGTTTATTCCTATCGGGGTGAAAAACTTCGCGAAAAGCTTGAATCCTATTTCAAAAAGGGAAACATTCATTCGGTGCTCTACTCCAATCCCAACAATCCATCGTGGATTTGTTTTACCGAAACTGAATTGAAAATTATTGGAGAATTGGCCACTCAATATGATGTGGTTATTTGTGAAGATCTGGCCTATTTTGGTATGGATTTCCGAAAAGATTATTCCATACCAGGAGTGCCACCCTATCAGCCTTCAGTGGCAAATTACACTGAAAATTTTATGCTATTCATCTCCAGTTCCAAGGTATTCAGCTATGCCGGACAGAGAATCGGAATGATGGTTATATCGAACAAACTCTTTAATAAAAAAGCTCAGGGCCTAACCAAATATTATAGCAGTGACCTGTTTGGGCGGGCAATGATATTCGGGACCGTATATGCACTCAGTTCAGGCACAGCACATTCAGCACAATATGCACTAGCGGCCATGCTGAAAGCAGCAAACGATGGCAGGTTTAATTTTGTTGAGGAGGTAAAGATTTATGGCGAAAAAGCCAAAATAATGAAAAAGCTGTTTCTGGACGCTGGCTTTAAAATAGTTTACGATGCCGATGGCGATGTACCCATTGCTGATGGTTTCTATTTTACAATCTCATATCCTGGTTTTACAGGTGAAGAGTTGATAGAAGAACTTATTTTTTACGGAATCAGTGCCATATCGCTGGCCATTACCGGAAGCGAGAGAACAGAAGGATTGCGGGCCTGTGTTTCATTGGTAAAACCTTCACAGTTTCCTGATCTTGAAGCAAGGTTGAAAAAATTTAAAATACATCACAGCAAATGATTTAAGTCCATTTTTTCAATTCCACAGGATAAATTTCGAAACATTAAAAATTGAGAATTATACCTGGAATTACCTTTTTTAATTTGCTGTTTAAAACCGTTATAAATTGCGAATAACTTACCATTTTGCAAACGATTGCAAACATCTAATTGATAAAAAATCTCTAATTTCGCCGCATCATTTGCATAAAAACTAAACACTTATATATCATGGCAAAAGTTAAAGGTGACATTGTAATCGACATTGAAAAATGCAAGGGCTGCGAGGTTTGCATACCTGCCTGCCCACAGGATGTGATTGCATTGTCTAAAAATGTAAACGGCAAAGGATACCATTATGCCGAATCTGTGAATGATGATTGCACCGGTTGTATCAACTGTGCCATTGTTTGTCCTGATGGTGTGATTACCGTTTACAGGAAAAAAGTAGTATAAGAATTTAATTTACCGAAAGTTTATGAAAGAACTCAGATTAATGAAAGGCAATGAAGCCTTTGCCGAAGCAGTCATTCGCTCAGGCGCTGATGGTTACTTTGGCTATCCGATTACCCCGCAGTCAGAAGTTATGGAGTACCTGATGGCTGAAAAACCTCAGGAGCGCACCGGAATGGTTGTGCTGCAGGCCGAAAGCGAAGTTGCCGCAATCAATATGGTTTATGGCGGTGCAGCCTGTGGAAAACGTGTACTAACATCTTCCTCAAGTCCTGGTATCAGCCTGAAACAGGAAGGAATTTCCTATATTGCAGGTGCCGAACTCCCATGTTTAATACTGAATGTGGTGCGTGGCGGGCCAGGGCTCGGAACCATTCAACCTTCCCAGTCCGACTACTTTCAATCAACCAAAGGTGGTGGCCATGGTGATTATAAGTTGCTTGTTCTTGCACCCTCATCGGTTCAGGAAATGGCTGATTTTGCAAAATTAGGCTTCGACCTGGCTTTCAAATATCGTAACCCTGTTCTGATACTTTCGGATGGAGCCATTGGGCAAATGATGGAAAAAGTTGAACTTGATGAACAACGCCCCCGTTTTACAGAGGACGAAATCATCAAAAATACACCCTGGGCAACCACCGGTAAAACCAAAAACCGTGAGCGAAACATCATAACCTCGCTCGATCTCGACTCTTCGAAGCAGGAACTTCATAACAGGGTGCTTCAGGCAAAGTACCGTGAAATGGAAAAGCATGAAACCCGCTATGAGGCCATCAGTTGCGATGATGCAGAATACCTTATTGTAGCATACGGAACCAGTGCCCGTCTTAGTCAAAAAGCAGTTGACATGCTCAGGGCTGAAGGCCATAAAGTCGGATTGCTGCGTCCCATTACACTGTATCCTTTTCCAACTGAAATTATTGCAAAATTAGCCGATCAGGTCAAAGGTATTCTTACCGTTGAAATGAGCGCAGGCCAGATGATTGAAGATGTGAGACTGGCTGTTGGATGCAGAGTTAAAGTAGAGCACTTTGGGCGCATGGGAGGAATAATTCCTTCTCCAACCGAAGTAGTTGAAGCATTGAAAAATCAAATAATCGGAGGATAATTGTTATGGCTGAAATAACCAAAGAAGAAATCCGTCAACCGGAGAATCTTGTATATAAAAAAACTGATCTGTTAACCGATAAGGCATTGAGCTATTGCCCGGGATGCGGTCACGGAACAACACACCGAATTGTGATGGAGGTGCTTGAAGAAATGGACATTCAGGACAAAACCATTGGTATTGCACCGGTCGGATGTTCTGTACTGGCTTACGAATTTATGAATATTGATATGCAGCAGGCTGCCCACGGTCGTGCACCTGCATTGGCAACGGCTGTTAAAAGGCTGTTCCCTGAAAAATTTGTATTCACCTATCAGGGCGACGGTGACCTTGCTGCCATTGGAACAGCTGAAACCATTCATGCCTGCAACCGCGGAGAGAATATTGTGATCATTTTCATCAACAATGGTATTTACGGTATGACCGGCGGACAAATGGCACCCACTACCCTACCAGGAATGAAGTCCTCAACCTCACCCTATGGAAGGGATATAAAAACCATGGGTAATCCATTGAAAATGACCGAGCTGGTAGCCCAGCTTCCAGGAACCATATATGTAACGCGTCAGGCTGTTCACACACCAGGCCATGTGCGTAAAACCAAAAAAGCCATCCGTAAAGCATTTGAAAACCAAAAACTGAATAAAGGACTTTCATTTGTTGAAGTTGTTTCGAATTGTAACTCAGGATGGAAAATGACACCCCGTCAATCAAATGAATGGATGGTAGAGAATATGTTCCCATTCTATCCGCTTGGGGATATCAAGGTTAACGATTAAATGGTTTGCTCTGGATTTAAACAAATAAAATAAACAAGCAATGACAGAAGAAATTATCATAGCAGGGTTTGGCGGACAAGGAGTTCTTTCGATGGGTAAAATCCTTGCTTACTCAGGGGTAATGGGAAATAAGGAAGTTAGCTGGATGCCTTCCTACGGACCTGAAATGCGCGGTGGAACTGCCAATGTAACAGTAATTATCAGCGATGAGCGTATAAGTTCACCCATTGTGAATGCATTCGACACTGCCATCATTCTGAATCAGCAATCGATGGACAAATTTGAAAAAAATGTAAAACCAGGTGGTATTCTCATTTACGATCCCAATGGCATTACAAAGCACCCTACCCGAAAGGATATTAATATATATTCAATTGAAGCTGCCGATGAAGCCGCCAGAGTGGGGCTTTCCAAAGTTTTCAATATGGTTGTGCTGGGAGGATTTCTTAAACTAAAACCCATTGTTCAGGCTGAGTTTATTCGCAAGGGGCTCGAAAAATCCTTGCCAAAGCGTCACCATGGCATGATTCCTGAGAACGAAAAAGCCATTGAGAAAGGAAAAGAAATTATCAAGGCAGTTCATTTACTGAATTAGATTTCAGGTTCACACACACCAATAACCAGGAAGCTCTTTGTCGAAATACAGAGGGCTTTTTTAAAATATTTTTTATAGCAAGGGAAACCCAGAAATATGGATTATAAGAAGATTAAAGAATTACTTGATCAAAAAGTTGTTCAATACAACAACAAGGCATTTATTCCTTCTGACCCCATCAGTATTCCCCACTCTTTTACTAAAAAAGAAGATATCGAAATTTCGGGGTTTCTGGTGGCTACCATTTCGTGGGGGCAAAGAACAACTATTGTTAAAAATGGTTTTCGGCTTATGGATATTATGGACAATTCACCCTATGATTTTGCGATGGATGCAAGGGCTGACGATCTGAAAAAACTCGCAGCATTCGTGCATCGCACATTCAACGGTGACGATATCCTTTTTTTTGTTGAAGCACTGAAATCAATTTATCAGAATCAGGGCGGACTGGAGAATGCATTTGCAACTGGTATGAATGATGGGGATACTGACGTAATGAACGCAATCATCCACTTTAGGGAAATGTTTCTCAGGAATCCTCATTTATCTCGTTCGCAAAAGCACATTGCCAATCCGGTAGCAGGAAGCAGCGCAAAGCGCATCAACATGTTTCTGAGGTGGATGGTGAGAAAGGATGATAAGGGTGTGGATTTCGGACTCTGGAACAGCATTTTGCCTGCTCAGCTTTGTTGCCCGCTTGATATTCATGTCGGCAATATTGCCCGGAGATTGGGTCTGCTTAAAAGAAAACAAAATGACTGGAAATCAGTCACAGAACTAACATCAAATCTTCGTGCATTCGATTCGGAAGATCCAATAAAGTATGATTTTGCCCTTTTCGGGATGGGCGTATTTGAAAAATAAATTCAAAGAAACACTGTTCTGCATTACAAATACTGCTCCAGCTCAGCCATTGCCTTTCCCAAAGTTTTTTCCATTTCCAGCAGTTTGTTTTCGCTTTCATAGTAAATCGAAAGTTCCAACATATAATCAATCAATGAAATTTCCCCCTGATCTAAAGCTTTTCTCAACAAAGCCGAATTATTGAGCATTTTCAACTTCGAACGGTAATCGTACACGCTATTCTGAAGCCCGGTGACTTTTGCATGCAATGTTTTCAAATGGCTGTAAAGCCTGACTTTATTGTCGGTTGCCAGCTCCTCCACAGCCGGAATATATGCCCTGGCATATTTTACGGTATTTTTATTTTCCCACAAAGGAATGGATGCACCTACAGTGACTCCCTGGAATTGCTCACCAACCACTTTTTCGCTCATATAACCGGCATGAAATTTCGGCAAACTCATTGATTTGTTTAAATTGAGTTGTTTCTTACTGATTTCTATTTCACTTTTCAACCAGTTTAACCATGGATTTCTTTGCTCGGCCTGCTGAAACCATATTTCAAAATCAACAGGTATGGCACTTCTAACAAAGGCTGTATCAGTAAATTCAATAGAAATTCCGCCATTCAATCTGGTCAACGCGCCGAGCAATTCATCACGCTCTAAAATTATCGCCTCCATATCCTTGCTGATTTTCAGCAGATTCATTTGCGATTTGTTGTACTCAATAACATTGGTTTCACCTATCTCAAATTTTGTTTTCCATGAAGCTGCAATATTTTCTGCATGCATCAACCTTTTTTCGAATTCCGATAAAAGCGCATTTGTGTATACCAAATCATAACAGATTAACCTTGATTCAAAAATCAAAGCCCGAAGTTGTCGTTCATATTCAAAATCAAGCTGCTGATTCCTGACTTTTGCTATCTGGTTTTTGTATCCATAAACAGAGGGGAAATCGAAAGTTTGGATAATGCTCACATCTGTTCTGTTTCCAATGGCAGAAGGATTGCCCCACAAATGATTAAACTCAATTTCGGGATTCTGCAGGTAAAAGCCTGTTTTATTGCCGATTTTCTCAGCTGATACGCTTTTTCGCAGTGCAGAAAGGGTGGTATTGTTTTTTTTGATCTGCAACAAAACCTGCTCAACTGAATGCTGAGCGATCCCCTGAGAAGGCAACAAGAACATCAAGAACCATAAGTTAACTAACCTATTCATAACATTTTATGTTTTACAGATGAATACCGAAGTGTTTTAAAATAACCACATAAAGCCAGTAAGCCAGGGCGGTCAGAATTATGGATATCGATAAGGAAGTCCAGAAATTTAAACCCACTTTAACAAGCAATGGAAATGCAATCAGGAAAATATGGCTTGGAATCACCGCAATAAGCACGTTCCATGAAAGGCTTGATACCTTTTGCTTGTCAAACGTATCGAGATAGAGCCAAACCATTGCCAAAAGTGTGGTTAATGGCAAAGAGGCATACACGGCAGCCATGATTGAGTTGCGCTTGCCGACCTCGGATATTGTAACTATCAGGATTGAAGTCAACAGCACTTTAATTACTAAACGTATCATTTTGACCCATTTTTTATTATACCCCTGTTGTTCAAAATACTATAGACAACAGGTACAATATAAATATTCAGCAAGGTTGAAGTCAGCAAACCACCCAGAATAACTTTTGCCATCGGGCTTTGAATTTCGTTGCCTGCCAAATCGCCCTGAACTGCCAGCGGAATCAAGGCAAGGGCTGCAGTAAGGGCTGTCATTAAGATGGCATTCAAGCGGTCAGAAGAACCTTTGGTTACAGTTTCATATATTGGAATTCCATGATTCTGAAGCCGTTGGTAATTTGAAATAAGCAGTATTCCGTTTCGTGTCGCTATTCCAAACAGGGTGATAAATCCTATAATGGCAGGTATACTCAACACCCCCGAAGTAAAATATATGGCAAAAACACCACCTATTAACGCCAGTGGAAGATTGAGCAGAATGATACCAGCTAGCTTAAAGTTTTTAAATTCCTGAAATAATAACAGGAAGATGATCACAATGGCAATGATTGATGCCAGCATAAGTGTTTGCGAGGCTTTGGCTTCACTTTCAAACTGTCCACCGTATTCTATCCTGTAACCTTCGGGCAAGGTAACATTTTGATTGATGTTTGTCTGAATGTTCTGCACTACACTGCGTAAGTCGCGCTCTGCAACATTTGCAGCTATTACAATTTTTCGCTGAACATTTTCACGGCTAATTGAGCTTGGGCCGGAAACTGAAACCACCTCTGCAACCTGTTCAAGTGGTACTTTTTTGCCATCATGGGTATCAATTAATGCAGATCGGATACCTTCAATAGTTCCGGTAAAATCCTCATTTAGTCTTACTACCAGATCAAAACTCCGCTGTCCTTCATAGATATCAGCCAGTTTTTCGCCTCCAAATGCAATATCAATAAACTCATTGAACTCTTCAAGTGTAATTCCATATCGGGCCATCATATCCCTGTTGGCAAGAATTTGTATTTGAGGAATTTCAATCTGCTGATCAACATTAACATCCACCAGCCCTTCAATATCAATAATTGAACTTTTAATCTGGTTCCCTACTGAAAACATCTTGTTTAAATCGCTGCCAAATAATTTAATGGCAATGTTTGCCCGTGTTCCTGAAAGCATGTGATCTATCCTGTGCCCAAGTGGTTGTCCCACAGTATATGCAATACCTGGAATCTGAGACAGGGTTTTCCTTACATCGGCCAGAAATTCCGGCTGACTTCTTTCCTTTAGCGAAAAATTAACATCTATCTCAGCGCTGTTGGTCGTTTGCGAATGTTCATCAAGCTCTCCCCTTCCGGTGCGGCGGGCGGTAGTTGAAACTTCAGGAATGCTAAGCAGTTCTGTTTCTACAAGATTTCCCAGCCGGTTGCTCTCTTCTAACGAAACCCCCGGAGGAGAAATCACAGATAGAGTGAGTGAACCTTCGTTGAATTCGGGTAGGAAACTCCGGCCAAAAGTAGAAAACAAAAACAGAGAGATGAAAAATAATCCCATTGTTGAAAAGACTACGGATTTTTTATGTTTTAAAGCCCATGTGAGTGATTTTTCATAGTGGTACATTAATTGGCGCACCAGCCATTTTTCACTGTTGTTTCGCAATAGGTATTTCTCATCTGAAAGCAACATTTTAGCCAGTAAAGGCGTCAATGTCATAGCTACTACCAGCGAAACAAACAACGAAACTATAAATGAAATTCCCAAAGGCTGTAACATCCTTCCTTCCATTCCTGATAAGAAAAACAGAGGCAGAAAAGCTATCATTATGATCAGGGTTGCATTGAGGATTGATGCACGAATTTCGCGCGAAGCTTCATAAACCACAGTAAATGCAGACTGACGCTCTTGCTCAGGTTTTTGTTGGTTTTGACGGAGTCGTTTATAAACATTCTCCACGTCAATAATAGCATCATCAACCAGCGAACCAATGGCTATGGCCATTCCTCCTAAACTCATTGTATTGATGGTCATTCCTAAAAATTTCAGAACCAGAATGGTACCCAGTAATGACAATGGAATTGCAAGAAGCGATATAATGGTTGTGCGGAAACTTCCCAGAAAAATGAAAAGGATAATGACAACAAAAATAGCTCCTTCGATCAGGGCTGTTTGCACATTATTAACTGAAGTACTTATAAAGTCAGCCTGCCTGAAAATTTTGGTGTCGAGTTTAACATCGGCAGGCAAGGTTTTTTGCAGGACAGCCAGGTTCTCCTCAATGCGGCGGGTAACATCCAGCGTATTTGCATTGGGTTGTTTTGAGATGGATATAATTACCGCTGGCTTTGCATTCCCCGAAGCATATCCCATTTTTGGAGCAGCACCAATCACAACTTCTGCCACATCTCTGATTTTGATGGGCTTACCGTTTTCTGATTTTATGTAAGTATTGCTTAGAGTTTCAAGGTCGGCAGTTCGGGCAATTCCCCGCACCACATATTCGTTTCCATGTTGCCTTATGATTCCTCCCGACGAATTCTGGCTGATACTTTTGCAGGCTTCTGTAAGTTCATGAAACGAAACTTTGTAATATTTCATTTTGTAGGGATTGACCAAAACCTGGTATTGCCTGTAATCGCCACCGATAATGGTAACCTGCGATACACCCCCGGTAGCAAGAATCAGGGGTTTCACATTCCATTCTGCAATGGTTCGCAAAGCCATCATACTTGTACTGTCGGCCTGCATTCCTATGAAAAATATCTCACCCATAACACTCGACTGCGGTGCCAGCGTTGGTTGCCCGATACCCAGAGGCATATTTGCTGCAACACCAATCAGTTTTTCGCTCACAATCTGCCTGGCTTTCAAAATATCGGTTCCCCAGTCAAATTCAACCCACACAAACGAAAAACCCTGCGAAGAAGCAGAACGTACCCTGCGGACTCCTGTAGCTCCGTTTACCGAAGTTTCAATCGGGAAGGTAACCAAACGCTCCACTTCCTCCGAGGCCATGCCATGGGCATCGGTCATCACCACAACCGTAGGTGCGGTGAGATCGGGAAATACATCTACATCCATATTCACCGCTGTTCTTAACCCAACAACCATCAGAAGCAGGGTACAGAGTAATATGAAATATTTGTTGTTCAGTGAGAACTTTATGATATTATTTAACATAGCTCGCCTAATTAATGTACATGGCCCGAATGGGCATCCAGTGTTCCTGTTGACTGAGCCAGCTTAATGAGGATGGCTCCAATGGTTACGATCCGCTCAGTGCTACTTAAACCGTTCAGTATCTCTGTTCTGAGTCCATCGGTAGCCCCGGGTCTCACCTCACGTTTATCGAAAAGCTCGGGCGTAATCTGAACAAAAACAAAATAATTTCCCTGTTCCTCGAGCAAGGCCTCATTCGGAACTGTAATTGCCCTGACATTTGTCATTGTTTTAAGATAAATTTCTACAAACCCACCGGGAACAATGCATCCTTTGTTGTCAATGCTGAGGTTCACCGGAATAAGATAATTATCGCTGCTGGCACTTCGTCCGTACGATAAAATTTTTCCGTTCAGTTCTTCAAATGTGTACGTCTGATTGTCATGAACCGTGCGGATGTTTGCTGTTTTGATTGCCCCTAATACCGGAATATATTTTTGCTGAACTTCGGCAATCAGCACCAGAGTTTTGTTTTGCGATATGATCATAAGTGGCTGACCTGCTTCAATATACTGACCATTCTGAACAAACATTTGCTTCACAAATCCACTCAAGGGGCAAATCACCATTTGGCCTGTCGGGTTAAAGTTTTTGTTCAGATTTTCGAAAATTGCTTTCGAGTTATCGTAATGATTTTTAGCTTTATGCAGGTCTTTTTCTGAAACAATTTTATCTTTTGCAAGCTCCACAGATCTTTCGTAATTGGCTTTTGCATTTTCAAAATTGTTTTTTGCCTCTGCAAAACGTACCGAAGAATTGTTGTCTGCAAATTCATTTCCGTAAATCGTTAATAATTTCTGTCCTGATAGAACATTGTTGCCTTCCAGTATACTACCCCCCGTAAAAGCAACAATTCCGCTGGTTTTGGCCGAAACAATCATCTCATCGCCCTGCGAAGACTGCACCTGTGCCGTGGTTTTAATAACCTCTCCAAATGGCTCCACTGCTGGAAATGCTGTAGCAAAATTTACCTTCCATGATTGTTCCTTGGTAAATACTACAGCTGTTGAACTGGCAATTTCTCTGGCTGCAGCATCGTGTTCAGCATCATGTTCATCGGTAAATACCATAATATCAGAAACAACAATCTGCTCTTCACCTCGCTGGGTTGTGACCGAAAATATAAGCTTGCTTCTCCCCTCTGTTTCAGGTTGCAGCAAAAAAGAATAAATGCCTTTTCTTGTTGGTTCATTAAGCGTTTGCCTGACTCCCTTTGCGCCTGTAATTAAACTAACAGTTACGGCACCATTTTCCAGGGGTTTAAAGTCTTCGATCCAGGTAAAATGTGCGAGAATTGCAGATTTTTTACCAACAACAAAAGGATCGGCTTCTGCAAAAACCTCAAAAAGCCCGCTGTAAGCCGTCAGTTGTAATTTTGCTTCATGTAAATGCTCATCATCTGTTTTTGGATTTTTACTGCTTGTGCAACTCCAGATTAGTGCTGACAGGCAAAAAAATAAGGTTATATTCTTCATGAATTGTCGTTTTTGAAAGTCTTTGGTTTAGGTTCCTGATTCACTCATTATTTTCAATCTTTGATAAAAACAGCTTAGTGAGTGTGAGAATGATCGCCGTGGTCATGTTTATGGCTTGGGGCTTCTGTGCTATCGGTTTCACCGGTCAGTGAATCTGGAGTTACTTCAAAGTATTCCTGATTGGAATGAACTTCGCTTTCATTATGCATATGGGTACTGCCGTCTTCATGTGTGTGAATGTTATCAACAGTTGAAGACCGGTTACAGCCAACCAGTGCAGCCATAATAAACAGGAATATTACGATGGTGTATTTCATAAGATGTTGGTTTAATTTAAAAGATAATACGCCGTCCATTGACGGGCGAATAAATGAATTACAGGCAATACCCGTGATTCTGTTAAATTTTAAGCGGTGGGAGGACCTCTTAAACTGATGATGCCAGCAGGCGTCAGTGAGTAGCCTGAAAAACAATACTCAGTGTAATGAAAGGGAAGGTTGAAAAAATGAGGTTCAGGAAGATCATTCTGAAGTATAGCCACCAGATTAAAAAAATGGCATTCCTTTTTTACCTGAACATCATTCCTGAAACTGATTATGGTACGGGTAATGGGAACAGGTTCTTTCAGTAAACAACAGTCACCTGATTTTTTGTCATGATTCTGGCTATGATTGTGCTCCGAAGCCAGGCAGTTGTGCGTATTTTCAACATCATGCTCATTGCATTGACTGTGAGTTATGCAAATGGCTCCATCGTGATGATGGTGTGGAATAATAATATGTGCCAACAAAACAATGTTGACCAGGAAAAGAAAAATAATTGCAATTCTCTTTTTTACCATCACAGAATAATCGATGCAAATATAAAATAAACATTAATTGCATAGCAATAATATTATATTGCAAGTAAGAAGTATGCAACAGTTTACACCCAAATCGAATGCTTCCTGCATTTGCTAAGCAGCAAGGGGCAAAATATTAAATTATGAACCGGAATGCCATGACTTCCATTGCTCTGTTTTCCAATCGGCCAAAATAGCTTCCGGGCTTGAGATCATCAATCGGGATAGTTATCTTATTATTTTGTGCATGTAAAGAAATTACCTTTACCAGATTTCCGGCGCTATCAAAGATAAATACACTCACTTTCCCTATAAAATTATTGCCGGAAATAATATGAATATCACTTGTTGCAGGGTTGGGATAAACCAGAACTTCTCCAAGATTTTTCTTTTCCAGGCCTAAACCCTTTTCGTGACGGTAGATCACAGTTACACTTGCTTCAACAGGTTCAGGAAAACTGGTATCGTCATATATGGTGTAGGTAATGGATGATTCTCCGAAAGGAAGCGGTAGCATTTCATAACGGCGAAAATGCACTACATGGGAGGCAAAGGTATAATCTTCGGCTCCCGGCTGAATGGTATCGGGGTAATTGGTGGTATCAGTCTCCGGCCAGCATTTTATTCCAAAACAAAAATAATCGATGGTTGTATCGGCCAACATATTAACCGTTTTCCTCAAATTCAATGAAAGCAATTGGTCTGAATTGTTCTTCATGGTGAAGTAGGCAGTAAGTTCCGTTATTTCAGGATCAGCACTGGAAACAACAACCGTTGAATCGTTGACAATCTTGTTTCCATTTAAGCGATCCATCAAAAGAAGTTGCTGGGCAAATAGTCCCATCTGCCAATTGATTGATAAAAAAAATGTCAGTGCTATTGCCGGAAATATTGCAAGTTTCTTCTTCATTTAGTTAATTGATTTTAAAAGTTTAACAGCACATCACTCAATAAAGCTAAATTGTTTTGATTAACCGATCGAAATGCAAATTTAATCATCTTGTTCAATATTATTCATGAAACTACATTATTACATATCTTTATAGCCTTAAATAACACTTTCACTATGCGAAAATTCATTCTGATTAATTTTCTACTTTTATACAGTATGGTGGTTTCTGCTCAGTTTGCCACTAATTTTAACTGTAATGACTGCGATGGCAATAACCATGACCTTTTTACTGAGCTGGATTCGGGTAAGGTAATAGTTTTAAATTGGGTTATGCCCTGCGGATCCTGCATAGGGCCTTCTCTAACAACAAGTATGGTCATCAAAAGTATTGACTCTATTCATCCTGGCAGGGTTCTTATGTATCTCATTGATGATTATGCCAATACAAACTGCAGCTCGCTGAATAGCTGGGCAAACAGCAATAACCTGAAAGGAATTACCACATTTTCTGATGCATCCATTAAAATGTTGGATTATGGATCCATCGGTATGCCAAAAATCGTAGTTGTAGGTGGTTCTGAGCACAAGGTATATTATAATGCTGATAATAGTGTAGATCCAATCGACCTTAAGGAATCTATCATCTCAGCCCTGAATGAATATTCTGCAGGTATTCCCGAAAAATTAAGCACCATTAATAATTTTCTTTTGTTCCCGAATCCATCATCCGGATTAACAACAGCCGATTTTACCCTTAAAAGACCTTCGGATGTTGTGGTCAGAATACTTGATGCTTCAGGAAAGCCAGTCTTTACACTACGCCATGATGCAATGTTGCAGGGTAAAAACCAGATTCAGATAAATACAAATTCATTAAGCAATGGTATTTATATCCTTGAACTTACTGATGGCATTTCGGGTGTTAACAGGTTGCTTGTCGTTTCAGAATAAGGTAATCGGCTAAAAAGCTGTTCAAACTTCTGAAACCCAGACTCAGGTAATTCAACAAATTTCAATTTAATGTTTTACAGGTAATATATTTATGAAAAAGAGTTTCATCATAATTACACTTTTCATAGTTATGACCCGGATTTCCTTTGCACAATGCTGTGCAGGAGGAGCCGGCAGTCCCATTGCAGGTGGCACCGCACAGGGAGTGCTGCAGGCCGGACAATTGGAATTGAATACCAATTTCCAGGTAACCAACAGCAACAGGTTCTTCACAGGCGACAGGCGCGATACACTTACCTATTTTGACAGGTTTGAAAGCGCTTACCAGTATTTCAGGGTTGCTTATGGCCTGTCCGAAAACTTTACCATGTCGATTGAATCAGGCAATTATTTCTACAAACGGGAAACAGGCCTTAACAACGATCAATCGCGGACTTACAAATCTCAGGGCATCAGCGATCTTATCATCTTCCCAAGATATAATATCCTTAACCTGATAACACCTCAATGCAGGAATGAAATTACTGTTGGACTGGGTTTCAAAATTCCTTTGGGAAGTTATAACGATTCCACAGGCAGGGTGGAGCCTTTTTCGGGGACCACGTATTTTGTAACCAATCCGCAGGCTGTGCAGCTTACTACGGGTGCCCAGGACATCATTTTCTATTCCTTTTTCCTCTGGAGCTACCCTGCCAGAAATATGCGCTTTTTTGCCAATGCGCTGTATATTAAAAAAGGATGGAACCCATTGGGTGAGAAGGCTGGCGATTTCGCAGGCATCGGCCTCTTTGCAGGAAAAACCTTCTTCAGCAGCCTTGACCTTACCCTCCAGGTCAGAGGAGAATGGATGGGTAAGATGGAACTGAATAAAAACATTCTGTTGTTTGCTTATCCTAATTACGATCCTGAAGCAACAGGCTATAAAAAAGTATTTGTTGCGCCCCAGATAAGTTATTCAAAAGGCAATTTTACCATCTATTCACTCATCGACATACCTGTTTACCAGTATGTCACAAAAACACAGGTGGGAACCATGTTCCAGGCGACAGCCGGAATTTCTTACAGGTTTTTCGCGTCAAACCAGGAAACAAAAAACATCAAAAAAGGCACTTATTATTGTCCTATGCATCCAACAGTGGTATCAACCGCAAAAGGAACATGTCCGGATTGTGGCATGGCGCTTGAGAAAAAATAACCGCTATGCATCACCCCTATTGCCTTGGTTTATGGTTGTGAATTCATGAGAAAAAAATAACCGGATAATTCTGACTTATTTCTGCTTCAACAAAACCTGAAGCTTTCATGCAATTTTGGTTTTTTAGCCATGGTCTATGCCTTCTTGCTGCATAAAAATAAATTTACATTTAAATTAATAATAAGAATCGTAATTAAATCATGAAAACCGAAATAAACTCAAAAGAAGCCTTTGAATTGGAGAGTAGCTCCTCCCCTGCTTTGTTGCTTTATTTCTACAACGACAGTTGCGCTCCCTGTGTTGCGCTTCGGCCTAAAGTCGAAGCCATGATGAGTGAAGAATTTCCACTTATGAAGTATAGCTATATCAATGCTGCACTATTCCCCGAACTTTCTGCTTCAAACGGCGTTTTCGCCAGTCCTACAATTGTAGTCATGTTTGATGGAAAGGAAAGCTTCAGGGTAAGCAAGTATGTATCAATTGGTGAACTATCTGACAGGATTAAAAGATATTACGATTTAATATTCAGTTAAATAGAATTCACCAGGCAAATTTTATCACGAAATCCGACACGCCTGGAAAAAATATCCGAATCAGCGTTTCTCTCTTCTGTATGACCAAATCATGATTATGATGGCTATCAGCAAAGAGATAGCTCCTACCAAAAAGGTAAAAACAAAACCATACATTTCATAGAAGAGTACGCCAAGCAGAGGCGCAAATATGGCACGCGTGGCCGTCAAGAAAAGATGAACCGACTGGTAATCTCCGGCTTCATGTGGCTTACAGAAATAAGCTGAACCTATGCTCCAGAGCAACGACATAGTTGCGGCAAAAACCGAATGAAACAGCACAAAGGGAATCATGCTGTAAAAAAGTTTGAAATTGCCGATCTGGGTATATTTAGGGAAATAAAACGTCAGCACAAGGCTCAGAAGATAAAACAAGATAGAAGCAAAGGTTACAGCAGCGAATTTCCTCGGGTCGACCTTGCCCAGGATTCTTCCAAAAACCGGAATCATAAAAAGCGCCAGAATGTTATAGGCATTTTTATACGCAGCAACACTGAAATAATTGAGGCCCAGTTGTTTCTCAAAAAAAATGGTCATAACTGTGATGGTACTCATAAAAGCAAAGCCATAAAACAGAAATCCCATTTCAAAATGTCGGAAAGGCGTATTTTCCTTCATAATACGGCGCATACCGAGCGCAGAATCTTTGATTGACTTCCAGAATCCACCGGATGGCTTATCGCTTGCAGGTTCATTGTAATGTATCTGCGACAACAGAATGGTTGACATTACTCCGGCCATCGCCACGAGGACAAAAACCCAGGTATAAGCATATTTGTCATAATCAAGCAGAAAACCATATAAAAAAGCAGTGATCAGCATCACAACCTTTCCAAAGACCGTTGCATGACTATAGAGTTTACCGAAATTTTCGTGACTGTAATTGCTTTTCAGAAACAGGTTGATGGTTGGAAAAATTATTGGGTTGCCCAAATAATAAATCAGGAATAGGGTAAGAAAAACAAGATGATACAAAGGAGTTGAACTCAGAGTTTCCGGCGAACGTGGAAAAAAAAGCAAAATGGCAAGCGGCGCCCGCGTAAGTATTCCGGTCAACCTGATCAGCTTTTGTTTATTCCTGACACGTTTCAGCCATTCAGCAATTAAAATCAGAAAAATGAAAACAATCACCGAAAACTGAAACAGAAAACTTAACTGATATGATGATCCGTTGAGACTCCTGAGAAAAACGAACTCGTTCAGTGCCAACACCCCCATTACAAAATTATCCAGAACTGTATAACCCAGATGCAGCCTGAAGGTGCGCCTTTCATCGGGCGATAAGTATGTTACTGAAGATTTACTTAGCAAATAACTGACTAACGAAAACATGGCTGCAAAGGTAAAGCAATCGCAATTGAATTTAGCATCAAACCCATGCCAATAGTGAACAAACAGGTACAGTTATTGTTATGATACTACCTAAAATAATCTTTATGAAAAAACTAACATTCTCTCTTATCCTTCTTTTTATGGTATCCTTAACTGTTAACGCTCAAAAGAATTTTCACAGTTTTAAAACCAAAACCATTGATGGAACAGATTTTGATCTTGCCTCGCTAAAAGGTAAAAAAGTACTGGTAGTAAATACGGCTTCTAAATGTGGCCTAACCCCGCAATATAAAGAACTGGAAGCACTTTACAGACAGTACAAGGACAAGAATTTTGTAATAATAGGGTTTCCGGCCAATAATTTTATGAGTCAGGAACCGGGAACAAACGAAGAAATCGCAGAATTCTGTGAACTGAACTACGGTGTTACTTTCCCGATGATGTCAAAAATTTCTGTGAAGGGAAAAGATCAGGATCCGATTTATAAATGGCTGACAGATAAAAAGGAAAATGGTAAATTTGATGCAGAAGTTTCCTGGAATTTTCAAAAATTTATGATCGATGAAAATGGAAATCTGGTCAATTATGCCAGTCCCCGCGAAAAACCACTGTCTGCTAAAATTGTGGAATGGATTGAGAATTAATCCTGACATATTCTAAACTATGAAGCCATCAGATTTTCTGGTGGCTTTTTATTTTTATATGATCCAAAACCTTACTTTTACTCCAGCAAACAACCGGATATGGAAACTTTCAAAGGGAGTAAAACAGAACAAAATCTTGTCAAGGCGTGGTTTCTTGAAACCGCCAACATCAGGCGCTGTGAAATTTTTGCCAAACAGGCTAAAAAGGATGGTTATGAGCAAATTTCAGGCATCTTTCTTGAAGTAGCTGAACAAAAGCGCTCTCACACCAAAACAATTTTTAAATTCCTTCAGGATAGTGAAACTGAAACAAATACGCCTTTCAGTTCCGTAAAATTCAACAGCACACCCGATTGCTTAAAAAACGCGACATTGGTTGAGCAATCAGAGTCTGATGAACTGTTTGGAGAGTTTGAGCGCATAGCATGGGAAGAGGGCTTTAAGCAGATTGCAACGAAGTTCAAGCTATTCAGACGTATAAAACTTTTTTATTCTGAACGGTTTGCTGCTTTGGCATTTAACATTGAGGAAGGGAGAGTTTTTAAGCGCGAAGAAAAGGTGAAGTGGATTTGCCGCAAGTGCGGATTGATTTATGAAAGTGACCGCGCGCTCAAGAATTGTCCGGGTTGCGAACATCCACAGGCATATTTCGAAATTCTGGCTGAGAATTATTAGCAACATATCTGATTACACGTTTAATAAAAATGCCTCCCGGTTCGGAAGGCATTTTTAACTTATAAACAAAAACCAGATTAATTTCTGATTATATTCCTGCATTCAGGTTAATGCTCAATGAAATTTCATCATTGATAAAATTGTCCTTTAAGTTTGCGAAAAGGCTTTTTGAACCATACTTCACATTCCACTGCACGCGATCGATAATAAATGCAGGACTTGATGCAGATACACCTGAATCGGAAATGGTTACCATTGCAGGAAAGGTGATGCTCTTTGTTACGTCTTTCATGGTAAGGTTACCTGTGATGTTATGCGTTGCATCAGCATTTCCTTCAAGAACTGCAACTGATGTAATTTCGAAAACTGAAGTCGGATAGGATTCAACTTCAAAGAAGTCTTCTGATTTTAAATGTCCAACAAGTTTACCATTGCTTTCCTCGTCTGTGAGATCAAGGTTTACAATCGAGTTCATATCAATCATAAATTTACCACCTACAATAGAACCATCAGTAAGCATGAGCTCTCCTGAAGATAAGCTTATTGTACCGTTGTGTTTTCCGGTTGGCTTGGTGCCTACCCATTCTACATTTGAAGTCTGCAAATCAACATTTATTGTGATCTCGCCGCTTTTAACTGATACTTCCTGTGCTTCACCGGTTTTGGCTTTTTCGCCCTGAGGGCCGCCACATGACGCAATAAAACCAGCGATTACAACAAGTCCTAAGAGTTTTCTGAATTTTGTCATTGTAAGAAATTTAATTAAATAATTGTTAAGAGTTAAAATTTTGGTCGTGTATATAACACAATTTTTTAGTTTTTGTTCAGATTGGTTAAGAAGTTAATCACAAAACTTTGTTATAATTTTTTAAAAATACGCTGATTAATTATCTTTAACTTTTATTAACTGAAGCCAACTCTGGTCTGAAGTAAATTTGTACTGAAAAACGGAATCATGTCATCACGAAGAATAATTCTGCTGTTTTGTCTCATTTTACAATTTTCCTTTGCTTTAAGGTCTCAGAATTATGTAATGATCAAAGGAACCGTTTATAATCTTCGGGGAGAATTGCTGGTAGGAGCTCATGCCCATAACATCAGCAAAAGCTATGGAACTTTTACTGATTTTTCAGGAACATTTTCGCTGATAATGGCAGGTAAAGATTCACTTAAGGTTAGTATGGTTGGCTACAAGCCATTTTTTTTTAGAATTCCCCAAAATCTGAATTCCCTGAACTATAGTCTCAAAATCACCCTACTGAATGATACTCTTATTATAACCGGCCCTGAAATCAGGCCATATCCGGCAACTTACCAGGATTTCAGGCAGGAATTTATCACCATGCGGACACCTGCCGAAAAAATTGTTAAGCAAATGAACCTACCCACGCAACCCTACCGGAGAAAATATGAAAATCCTGATGGGGGATTGCTGCTGCCTGGCCCTATCAGCCTATTATATGACAACTTCTCAAAAGAGGCAAAACAGAAAAAGAAAATGGCTGCCATAATGAGTAAAACAGAACTGAGAAATAAATTTCTTGAAATTATTAGTGCAGAAACATTGAAAATCCGCTACAATTGCCAGTCAGATGAAGATATAGATAATCTGTTGATGACTTGCGGAATCAGCAAAGAGCTGCTGATGAGTCTTCCTCATTATATCATAGCCGATAGGGTAGATAAATGCGGCAAAAACTGGCAGCAAATGAACGCTAAGATTGTTGAATGATTCAGTAACTGCCGGTTTCGATTCATTATAATTAATAGCCGATCATTCAAAGTATTAAATTTGCCGCATTAAATCATTACATTTTCCTGCAATTGACTGACAAAAAAAAAATAGACGCATACACGGAATTACTTAAATTGAGGCTGAGTAAAAATCTGCCAGGATCAACAACCCAGGATTTAATGGCTCCTTCAAACCGAAGGGAGCTAATCAATCAGAACAAATACAGCAAAAAGCCAAGGCCAAGCAGTGTGTTGATCATTCTTTACCCTGATGAGCATAATAAAATTGCAACTGTCTTTATCAAACGGGTTGATTACGAAGGAGTTCATAGTGGACAGATTGCTTTTCCGGGCGGCAAACATGAATCTGTGGATAAAGGTATGCTGCAGACTGCACTCAGGGAAACCAAAGAAGAAATCGGTATTGAGATTAAAGAAACTGAAGTTGTGGGAAAATTGACTGATCTTTATGTTCCTCCCAGTAATTTTATAATCAGCCCCTTTGTCGCAGTTCTTAAAACACTTCCAAAATTAAAGCCCAATGAAATCGAAGTTGCTGAAATTTTTTCTGCTCCTGTTTCTCACTTTCTTTCTTCCGATTCAAGGACATTTCAGCAGTGCAGCTTATCCTCAGGCATAGAAATAGAGGTTCCAGGATATAGCTTCGGTAAATATTTTATCTGGGGTGCTACAGCTATGATATTTACCGAATTAATTCAAATTATGAATGACCTTAACAATCAATAATTCAGCCACGGTCTTTTTATTAAATATTTGTTGGATTGGTGTTTATTCCATATCCTTTTCCGGAAAAAATTGAAATGATACTGCACATTATGAATACGATGATCAGAAATTATCGCAGAAAATTCATATTTTTTTGTATATTTGAAAATAATAATCGTGCATTTACCACCTAACGGGTTCTCAATTTCTGAGAAAATGTACAATAATATCAATTTGAATTTAATCTTAAGCAATGGAATATAAGGCCTATACCGTACGCAATTTTCGATCTATCCCTCAAATAAAATTACTCCCTGAGTCTTTAAAAAAAGAGATGGAAATAGTTGCCCGTGTTTTACCTTTCAAATCAAATTCTTACGTAGTTGATAAACTTATAAATTGGGACAATTATAGCGAAGATCCGATTTTCAAACTTACATTTCCTGTCAGGGAGATCCTTTCAGAAGAACATTTTTCCCGAATTGAGAATGCCATCATGGCTGAAAAACCTGAGGCAGAAATCCGAAAGATTTGCGAAAAAATAAAAATGGAGTTAAACCCCCACCCTGCAGGGCAACTCGAAATGAATATCCCTTTGTTTGACAATCAGAAACTTGAAGGTGTTCAACACAAATACAAAGAAACTGTTTTATTTTTTCCTTTACAGGGCCAGACTTGTCATGCCTATTGCACTTTTTGTTTTCGGTGGCCTCAATTTTCAGGGCTCGAAGGCATGAAAATCTCATCGAAATATGATGAAAAGTTTGGTCAATACCTTAAACAAAAAAAAGAGGTTACCAATGTTCTTATTACCGGTGGAGATCCTCTGGTCATGAAAACCAATATTTTGGCAAAGTACTTAAAGAATCTGCTTGAGCCCGGATTGGAGCATATTCATACCATTAGAATAGGATCAAAAGCATTGGCTTACTGGCCATACAGATTTCTCACTGATCCTGATGCCGGGGAACTCATCAACTTGTTTAAAGAGGTTGCTTCAGCAGGAAAACAATTGACACTGATGGCACATTTCAATCATCCTGTTGAATTGGGCACCAAAGCAGTTAAACATGCCATCAGGGTGATAAGATCGGCTGGAGTTCAAATCCGCACTCAATCCCCAATATTGAAAAACATCAACGATTCAGCCAAAGTTTGGGCCAAAATGTGGCGACTTCAGGCCGGGCTTGGGTGCCACCCATATTACATGTTTATGGCCCGGGACACCGGCGCCAAACAATATTTTGATGTTTCGCTGAATGATGCTTATGAAATATTCAGAGAAGCATACAGCAAAGTGAGTGGCGTTGCCAGAACTGCCCGCGGACCTGTTATGTCGGCCGCTCCCGGAAAGGTACATGTTGTTGGAGTTAGCGAAGTATCGGGTCAGAAAATTTTTGTACTTCAGTTTATTCAGGCACGAAAATCTGATTGGGTAAAAAGGCCGTTTTTTGCAAAATTCAATCCAGATGCATCATGGCTGACAGATCTGGAACCTGCATTTGGTGAAGAAAAATTTTTCTGGCAACAGGAATTTGAAGAAATGTCAAGATTAAACCTTAAAAATGCTGCTTTTCAGGAAGAAGAATAAGAATAATGGAGAATTGTTATTGTCCATTTTCATAAAATTCCTCAGATCCGGGATACCAGAGTTTTTCTTTTGCTATCTCCTCCTTAAACGTAAAGTAATGCATTAAACCATAGGTGCATAGCTCTCCCTCTGAATTATACAACCAGGTTTCAATAACGGCAATGTTCCGGTTCATCTCTTTCAGCCGGGCCTTCAATTGCAATGAACCTTTATCAATATAAACAGGTTTTTTAAGATTTACATCCATGTGCGATGTAACACCCGAAGTTTTCAATTTGACAAAAACCAGCCAACTTGCGATTTCATCGAGCAGTGTTGCCTGAATACCCCCATGCAGCACCTGGTGCCAACCCTGGAAATGTGGTTTTGGCTGCCATTCTGAAATTACGTAATCACCATCTTCTTTAAAAGTCATGTTTAACCCAAGCTTATTCTTTGGTGAACAGCCAAAGCAATTATAGCCATCCATTTTAACAAAAGGATTTCTGATAGTTTTCATCTCATTTTGCTTAATTTCAGAATTTTTAAGGTATTGCTTCTTCCAAAATTCAACCTCTCCGGTGAATTATGTCGGCATGATTACAAATAAACTAAATTTTTATTGAAAATCCGCTTATTAACTTGAGAAACAAAACACAAAGTTGAATGAATCCAATAAAAATAAATCAGATTCTCTGGTTATTCGGCTGGATAAATTGCCATTAGGTCATAAATATCAGAAGAAACCACTTTAACCTTGACAATTTGACCTGCTTCAAGTGATTTTGAATTATCTGTTATAAGAACTTCATTATCAACTTCGGGTGAGTCATATTGGGTACGGCCTATCCACTTTCCTTCTTCCTGTTTATCAATTATAACCGGAAGAATCCTTCCTTCCAGGGATTGATTTCTTTTGTATGAGATATCCTGCTGCAATAGCATAATTTCCTCAGCTCTTTTTGCTTTTATGGCTGGCCTTACATTATCTTCAAGCACAGCGGAGGGAGTATTTTCTTCGTGCGAGTATGTAAAAACACCTATCCGTTCAAATTCCGATTCTCTGATAAAATCTCGCAATTCCGAAAATTCCTGAGCTGTTTCGCCAGGGTAGCCAACAATAAAACTACTTCGAATAGCTATTCCCGAAACCATCTTTCTGATGGTTTGAATGAGTTCACGGGTTCCGTTTTCATCAATACCACGGCGCATCGATTTCAGTATCCGGCTGTTGATGTGTTGCAGGGGAATATCAATGTAGTTACAGACTTTTGGGTGTTTATTCATTGTATCGAGCAAATCAAGCGGAAAGCCCGCCGGATAGGCATAGTGCAACCTTATCCACTCAATGCCATCAACCTTAACAAGCTCCTCAATCAATTCTGACAAACTGCGCTTGCCATACAATTCAAGGCCATAATAGGTAAGATCCTGTGCAATAAGTATCAGCTCTTTTACTCCTTTCGCGGCTAAAAATTCAGTTTCTTTAACAAGGCTTTCAATGCTTCGTGAAACATTTTTCCCCCTTATTCCCGGTATTGCACAAAAGGAACAGTTTCTGTCGCACCCTTCCGATATCTTTAAATATGCAAAATGTGTGGGAGTAGTTATAACTCTTTCTCCGAGCAAGGCTTCACGATATTCAGCATTTAGCTTTTTAAGAATGGCGTTCACATCATTTACCCCGAAGAAAGCATCAACTTCAGGCAATTCTTTCTCTAATTCTGCTTTATATCGCTCAGACAAACAACCCATGACAAGGAGCTGATCAATCTCGCCCTGTTTTTTTGCTAAGGACCACTGAAGAATTGTATCTACAGATTCTTCTTTTGCATCATTGATAAATCCACAAGTGTTAATGATAACAACATCTGCATGTTTTGTACCTTCATGAAGTGTTTTAAATCCAGCTGCCTGAAGCTGCCGAAGCATTACCTCCGAGTCAACCAGATTTTTGGCACAGCCAAGGGTTATAACATTAACAGTCTGATTTTTGGATAATCTTGTTTTCAAATGGATTGAAAGAATTAGGAAAGTAATTTAAATGTTGTCATTGATCAACTAAAGAGCGAATCAACAAATTCTTCGCGGATAAAAGGTTGCAGATCCGTCATTTTTTCACCAATACCTATATATTTTACCGGAATTTTAAACTGATCAGAAACTCCGATCACCACTCCGCCTTTGGCCGTTCCATCAAGTTTTGTTAGGGCAAGGGCATTTACTTCAGTAGCAGCAGTAAACTGCCTGGCCTGTTCAATGGCATTCTGCCCTGTTGAGGCATCGAGTACCAGCAAAACTTCATTCGGAGCATTTGGAAGAAGCTTTTGCATTACTTTCCGGATTTTTGAAAGCTCATTCATCAGGTTAATCTTGTTGTGAAGCCTGCCGGCAGTATCAATAATCACAACATCAGCATTACGGGCAATGGCCGATTTTAAAGTATCAAATGCCACTGATGCGGGATCAGAGCCCATGCCCTGAGATATGCAGGTAACTCCAACCCTTTCGGCCCAGATTTCAAGCTGGGATACAGCTGCAGCCCTGAAAGTATCAGCGGCACCAAGTACTACATTTTTTCCGGCCGCTTTAAACTGATAAGCAAGTTTTCCGATGGTTGTGGTTTTGCCGACTCCGTTGACACCAACGACCATAATCACATAAGGATTTTCTCTTTTTGGAAAATCAAATACACTCACCAGTTCATTACCTGAATTTTCACCGAGTAAAGCGGTAATTTCTTCGCGCAAAATCTGATTCAACTCTGAAATTCCAAGGTACTTATCGCGCTGTACCCTTTGTTGAATCCTTTCAATAATTTTAAGTGTCGTCTCGACCCCAACATCCGAAGTTACCAGAATTTCCTCAAGATTATCAAGGACATCATCATCAACAACTGATTTTCCAACGATTGCCTTTGATAGTTTACCAAAAAAACTGCTTTTTGTTTTCTCCAGACCTTTGTCAAGGTCCTGTTTTTTTTCGCGGGAGAAAAATGAAAAAATACCCATAAAAAAGAAACTTTGATTGATATTATGAGAGTATTTCCTGCAAAATTATGATATTTGAATAAGCGAAAATTAAAAAATAAAAGCAGGGTCTTTTCTTGTGAGGGAAAAGGCCCTGCTTTATAATAAATTCAGATTTAAACCCTATTTTTTTGACAGAAAATCTTTTACCAAATCATTTGGAACAATATTTTCCTTAAAAGCATAAGCTCCGGTTTTGGGAGACCTAACCATTCGGATAACTTTTGCAAAATCCTTACCTGACGAGGCTCTCAGGGTTGCAACTACTTTTTTTGCCATGGTATAGTATTATTTAATTTCTTTGTGAACTGTTACTTTCCTGAGGATGGGATTAAACTTTTTCAGCTCAAGCCTTTCAGGGGTATTTTTCTTATTCTTGGTGGTAATATACCTGGATGTTCCGGGAACTCCGCTGGCTTTGTGCTCGGTGCACTCCAGAATTACCTGAATCCTTGCTTCTTTACTCTTCTTAGCCATTATTGTAAGCCTTTAAAATTTGGGACTGCAAAAATACAATTATTTTTCAATGATCCAAAACCATTTGTCTAAAAAAATCGATAAATTGTTGTTTTTGTTCAGCAACTTCGTATATTTAAGCATATTCTTCTGTTTAACAGAATATTAAATAAAATATTTAACTTACAAACAACAACTTGTTGAAAAATAAGTATTGTCAACTTCGTTCAGATTCAGATGATGATTATTTTTCGAAACCCGGCACAACAAAGGAATACCAATGAACTGGCAAATATATCTAAAAAGTTATAAGGCTTACCTTCAAATTGAAAAGTCGTTGCCGGTCAACACTGTTGCAGCTTATACCCGCGACGTCGCCAAACTGATTCAATTCGCTACAAGTGAAGGATTTCCTGAAGATCCAAGAAAAATATCAACTCAGAACCTGCAGGCGTTTGTCAAGGCAATGGCTGAAATTGGACTGGAAGCCAGCACACAATCACGTATAATTTCAGGTTTAAGATCTTTCTTTAATTTTCTTATTCTTGAAAATGAAATTGAAACTGATCCTACCGAACTTCTTGAAATGCCACGAATCGGCAGAAAATTACCAGAAGTATTGAGTGTTAAAGAGATCGATGACATGATTTCTGTCATTGATCTGAGTCTGCCAAATAGTGAACGGAATAAGGCTATGATTGAGCTGCTTTACGGATGCGGCCTCAGAGTATCAGAACTGGTTACCCTGAAATTGTCGGATTTATTTTTTGAGGAAAATTTTATTAAGGTCACTGGAAAAGGAAACAAACAACGCCTTGTCCCTGTCGGTAAAAGGGCAATAGCCCAGGTGCAACGTTATATTACCATAATCAGGGTTCACCAGAAAGTAGTTAAAAATGCCGAAAATGTTATTTTTTTAAACAACAGAGGTAATGGACTTTCCAGAGCCATGGTTTTCAGCATTGTGAAAGGTCTGGCTATAAGTGCAGGAATCAGAAAATCTATCAGTCCTCATACCTTCAGGCATAGTTTTGCGACTCATCTTGTGGAAAACGGAGCCGATCTGAGGTCAGTTCAGGAGATGCTTGGACATTCATCCATTACTACAACCGAAATATATACACATATCGACAGGGAGTACCTTAGAAAAAACATTCTGAAATACCACCCAAGACAAAATATGTAAGGGATTTTATTTATTCGTCGTCATCAAGGTCGTCAAATTCTTCAATTTCGCCGTTCTCATTCACAAAAACACCCCAGTTCACGGTTACCAGTTTATTGTTCTGAAAGTAGAAATCAATTAGGGCTTCATCAAATGAAACCCTTTTCTCGCCCCATTCTTCTTCTTCAACATCCATCTGTGAAAGGCCATTCTCTTTCATCAGAACTATAATTTCATCTTCTGTTAATGGAAAAACCTTTTTACCAAAGAGAGTGGTCTCTTCATTATCGGTTTCAAAGCATGAAAGTACATGATTATTTTTGCCTTCAAAAAAAACAGTCAGACCAAGGTTGTCATAACTCCATAATATTGTACTCAGATCTTCGTCACCTTCATCGCCTATATCCTCAATTTCATTGGGTTTACCCAAAGATTTTTCAACTTTTTCGGGGCTTTCGCCAAATTTAAGGTCATCAAGGCCATCGAGAAGCCCAATTTCAAGTTTAAGTTTTTTCATGTGTTTTGGATTTTTATGTTAATGAAAAGGCGAATCAGGTTCTTTAGACATCTGATTATAAACCAAATAATTTACCACGCGGGGAAAATAATGGTTCAACGTTACTGCAAACTTTCCTTCAAGAAAAGTAAGCACAAGTTTATTTTTTCGCTTTGCAATAGCCCTGACAATTTTTGCGGCTGCTTTTTCTGAGGACATCATTTTACCTTCATTTCTGGGTGTATCTCCCTGAAGCGACCCATCTGCCAGCAATGCACTTTTGCGGATGTTGCTTGATGTAAAGCCAGGAGCAGCTACTAGCACATGTAGACCGGTTTTAAGATTCTCGCAACGAAGTGTTTCCAGAAATCCCCGTATTGCAAATTTTGAAGCCGAATAGCCAGTTCTTCCAGGCAATCCAATATATCCGGCGACTGAAATAATTCCGGCAACAGAACCTTTTGATTCAAGGAGATAAGGCAATGCAAATTTGGTGCAATAAACCGTGCCCCAAAAATTGATATCCATCAGGGTTTTAATAACGCTGAGATCGGTGTTTTTGAATGCTGCACGCATCGAAACACCGGCATTATTTACGAGTATATCAATTTTACCTTTCGCCTCTACTACCTTTTCAATTAGGTTTCTGCAATCTGACTCCAGGCTAACATCAGCTTTTACGGCCATGGCTTCAATTCCCTTGTCCTTTAGCTCAGTTAAAGCCAGTTGTAATCGTTCACCGTTCCTTGCAGAGATTGCCACAAAAGCACCCAAACGCCCAAATTCATGTGCCATTGCCAATCCTATTCCCGACGATCCGCCGGTGATAATCACAACTTTACCTTTCAATGATTGATTCTTTAAACCGAAGGCAATATTACCAAAATTTTATCACTTAAATTATCCAAAATAACAATGTCCTTATCTTGTGTTAAAAGTAACAACTTATGTTCATTGTCCGGCTATAAAAAGCAGATATTTGTAATTGGAAAATATTGGCTGGATTTTATTCAAACGAAATCTGAGTTAGCACTAAAAACAATTGATTTGAGTAAAAAAGTAAAAATTGAAATTTGCGCGGGTTCAATTCAATCTGCGCTGGCTGCAGAAAAGGCGGAGCTGACCGGATCGAACTTTGTTCCGCGCTAAGCAAAGGTGGCCTTACGCCTTCGGCCGGAACTATGAAATATGCTTGTAAAAAGCTTTCGATTCCTGTTTTTATGCTCATCAGACCAAGAGCCGGAGATTTCAACTATACCGATGCTGAATTCGAAAGTATGCTGGCGGATATCAGGGTTGCAAAAAAATATGGAGCATCAGGAATTGTATGTGGTATACTAAACAGTAACGGCAACGTTGATAAATTCAGAATGAAAAAAATTATAAAAATTGCTTCTCCCCTACCATTGACTTTTCATAGAGCCTTTGACCTGACCTGTGATCCTTTCGAAGCAATATATGAAATCATAAGTTTAGGCTGCCAGCGACTCTTGACTTCAGGCCACGAAGCCACAGCTTTTGAAGGAGCAAACCTTATTAAAAGAATGATAAGAAAATCATCGGATTATATTATCATTATGCCCGGAAGCGGCATTAACCCTTCTAATTTCTTGAAAATGGCTGAAATTACCAGAGTTAAGGAATTTCATCTTTCTGCAAGCAGGGCCTTTCCGGGAAAAATGATGTATCAAAAGCCGGGCATTGCAATGTCAGATGAAAACAAATCAGAATATGTAACCATGCAAACAGATATTGAAATGGTTGTAAATGTATGTCAAATTGCAAATCAATTAAAGAATTAGTTAAGGTAAATTATATTAGTGATAATGAACCCTCATTTTTTGAAAGACGAGGTTTTCATTTTTAATTTGTAATTTTGTTTTAAATAAGAACATTAATTAAATGATTAAATATAAAACTGCTGGAATTGCCGGATTAATGTTGATTATCTGCATTTTATCTAATCTAGTTCAGGCCCAGCATACTTCACGGATTAAGATAATGACCTGGAACATCAGGCTTGATACACCAGATGATGGATTAAATCAATGGAAATTCAGGAAAGAAAATCTGTGCTCTGAAATTAACGTTCAATCACCTACTGTGCTGGGTGTTCAGGAAGCCATGCACAATCAGATGAAAGACATGCGCAGAAAACTTAAGGGATACAGAAGTCTGGGTGTTGCCAGAGATGATGGAAAAAAATCGGGTGAATACAGTGCAATTTTTTATAAATGCAGTCAATTAAAGCCCCTGCAAAGTGGCACATTTTGGTTATCAGAAACTCCTGATATCAAAGGCAGCCAGGGATGGGATGCTGCCTGCAACAGGGTGGTAACATGGGCAAAATTCAGAGAAAGACAAACTGGAAAACAGTTTTTTGTTTTCAACACTCACTTTGATCATAAAGGAGATACAGCCAGGGTGCTGAGTGCAAAACTAATCATCGATAAAGCCGCATCAATGACAGGTAAGCTACCGGTAATCCTTACCGGCGATATGAATGTAACCGAAAAACATAGAGCCTACCGAATCCTTACATGGGCGGAAAATGAAGTTGTACTTTCGGATACCAGAAAACGCGCCGGCACTCAAGTTTCTGGACCAGAATTCTCATACATCGGGTTTGACCCTGAATTCCATCCAACCGAATTAATTGACTTTATTTTTGCTACCTGGGACATCAGGGTAATAAGTAGCCATATTTTTGACTTCCGGCAAAATCTGCCCTGGTTGTCAGATCATCTTCCGGTTATTGCTGAGCTTGAGCTTCCCTGATTGAATAGAAATTATGGATATTTATCACAATAAACAAGATGAATAATGAGCGATCAGGCAACATATGAAGAGTTAATACGGAATTTTGTCAGCAAGGCGCATGAAATTGCTCAAAAAGGCCTGGTAAACTGTAGCAGCGGTAATCTCTCCTACCGGTTAAATGAATCAGAAATAATTATTTCAAAAACCGGCAGCTGGCTTGAAAAAATAACAAACAGTGAAGTTTCTGTAATTAATATTCTGAGTGGTGAAGTCAAAAACGGGGTAGCACCTTCGGGTGAATGGAAGTTGCATACAGCTGTTTATTTAAAAAGAGCCGATATAAATGTAGTACTTCATTGCCAAAGTCCATGCGCTACTTCTTTAGCCTGTATTGCCCGCAAACCCGATTACAATGCCATTATTGAAGTCCCGCTTTACATAGGAGAAATTCCGCATCTGCCTTTTTGTATGCCGGGCTCAGATCTACTTGCAAAAACTGTATCAGAACAACCCAAAGAAAGCAATGTTATTCAGATGAGCAATCACGGTCAGGTTGTGCTTGGAAGCACTTATGATGAAGCCATAGAGCGGGCTGTATTTTTTGAACTCTGTTGTAACATAATCATAAACACAGGGAAGCATTACGCACCAATTCCCGGCAGTGAGATTCCCACTCTGAAAAAATACCGAAAACAGGATACATAATCAAAACGTTTTTACAAACAATTGTACACATTCGAACACATTTACAATATTTGATCGAAATCGTACATATAAACAGGAGAAAATTTGTTTAACTCAAAAATCCTCTTTATTTTTATAAACTATTTCTAAACTAAAAATTACTACTCACCATGAAAAAAGTTCTTGTTGCCACTGAAAAACCTTTTGCAAAAGTTGCTGTGGATGGCATCCGTAAAATTGTTGAAGGCGCAGGCTACGAAATGCGTTTGCTGGAAAAATACACATCTCACAGCGAATTTCTTGAAGCTGTTACTGATGTAGATGCAGTCATTATAAGGAGCGACAATGCCAATCGCGAGTTGATAGAATCCGGAAAAAATTTAAAAATTATTGTAAGAGCCGGTGCCGGATATGACAACATTGATCTGGCTGCTGCTACTGAAAAAGGGGTTGTTGCGATGAATACACCCGGGCAGAATTCAAATGCGGTTGCTGAACTGGCAATCGGTATGATGATTTATGCTGCGCGTAACCACTTTAGTGGCACTTCCGGAACTGAATTACGAGGCAAAACACTTGGAATTCATGCCTATGGAAATGTTGGAAAGTATGTTGCTGAAATCGCCAAAGGTTTTGGCATGAAATTATTTGCTTTCGATCCGTTTGTTTCATCAGAAGTTATTAAAAAAGATGGATTAACACCTGTTGATACCATTGAGGAACTATACAAAGGGTGCCAGTATGTTTCATTACACATTCCTGCCAATGCTCAGACAAAAAAATCAATTGGCGCAGAGCTTCTTAAACTGATGCCTAAAGGAGCAACCCTTGTAAACACAGCCAGAAAAGAAGTGATCGATGAAGAAGGATTACTTAAAATATTTGAAGAAAGACCCGATTTTAAATACTTGAGTGATATTGAGCCGGATTGCAAAAATGAAATTATTGAAAAATATTCCGGAAGATACTTCTTTACACCCAAAAAAATGGGGGCTCAGACATCTGAAGCCAACATAAACGCTGGTCTTGCAGCTGCTCGACAAATTGTAGATTTCCTTGAAAAAGGGATTAAAACTTATCAGGTTAACAAATAATCAAATATCAAAGGGTATGTCAGATAATGGTATACCCTTTATTTTTTCTATTTCCAACATTAATAAATATATAAAAACATACTGCCTCCCGAATTAACCAACAGATACTCTACAACTATGGATTCCGAACTCGAAAAAACCTTCACCTTTTTCAGATTTGAAGATTTAAGGATTTACAACAAATCACTTGATTATATTGGATGGTTGATCCTCCACAGTGATTTATTTCCCAATGATACTCATTCCGGAATAGGAAGTCGGTTCAGCTTGTCAGCTCAGGCAATTGCACTTAATATATCTGAAGGATCAGCAAGAAACAAAAGCCAGTTTATTTACTACCTGAAAATGGCCAAGAGTGCAGTAAGAGAATGTGTGGTATTTACTGCACTTGCTGGTAAATTAAACTACTTTACTCAGGATGAAGTAGATGAATCGCGTGGTCAGCTTATGGAAATGACAAAAATGATAGGTGCTCTCATTGGCTCACTGCAAAGGGCAGCCGATCTGAGTCCTGAAGATCCCGATTAAATAACTTCAAATGTGCCACCTTCTCTGTTAATTTTTGTCAAATAAATTTTATTTTTGCCTTTGATTTGACCTCTCTGCTAACAATAAAAATGTAATGAGGGGTTAAAATATTTTTCATAACATTTTAACTTCATAAAATAAAGCAAACCAATTAATTATGGCGATTTTAAAACCATTCAAAGGACTACGTCCACCTGTGGCAATTGTTCGTGAACTTGCATCGCGCCCTTACGATGTTCTGAATTCAAAAGAAGCAAGGATTGAAGCAGAGGGTAACCCCTATTCACTTTTACACATCATTAAACCCGAAATCGATCTTCCGGTTGATCTTGATGAACATGACGAACAGGTTTACAACAAAGCACTTGAGAATTTTACCGAATTTCAGAAGAAAGGCTGGCTTGTTCAGGACGAAAAAGACTTTCTGTATATTTATGCTCAAACCATGAATGGGAAAACCCAGTATGGCATTGTGGGTTGTGCAGGAGTAGAAGATTATATGAACGGAATTATAAAAAAGCATGAGCTTACCCGCAAGGATAAAGAAGAAGACCGCATGAAACATGTTCGCATCACCAATGCCAACATGGAACCTGTTTTCTTTACCTATCCATCGATGCCGGCAATTGATGAAATTGTAAAACATGTAGTAGAATCTCAGGACCCTGAGTATGATTTTACTTCCGATGATGGCTTTGGGCATCACTTCTGGGTAATCAGGGAAAAGTCAACTATTGATAAGCTGGTTAATCTTTTCTCAAAAGTTCCATTCACTTATGTAGCTGACGGTCATCACAGAACTGCAGCAGCTGCGCTTGTTGGGAACGAAAAAAAACAGAGCAATCCAAATCACACTGGCAATGAAGAATATAATTTTTTCCTGGCAGTTCATTTTCCATCAGATCAGTTGACCATCATAGATTATAACCGGGTTGTCAAGGATCTGAACGGACTCTCAACCCATGATTTTATTCACCGGCTGTCGGGACTATTTGACATTGCAGAAAAAGGGACTGAAATTTACAAACCTGAAGCATTGCACAATTTCAGCATGTATCTCGAAGGTAAATGGTACTCACTCACTGCAAAACCCGGCACTTACAACGATAATGACCCGATTGGTGTGCTGGATGTAACTGTACTTTCGGAACACATACTCGGTAAAATTCTGGATATCAAAGATCTAAGGACCTCAAAACGGGTTGATTTTATAGGAGGTATCAGAGGACTTGGAGAGCTTAAAAAACGAGTTGATAGCGGAGAAATGGCTGCAGCATTTGCACTTTACCCGGTATCATTAAAACAATTGATCGATATTGCTGATTCTGGCAATATCATGCCTCCCAAAACTACCTGGTTTGAGCCTAAATTACGCAGTGGACTCGTCGTTCATTCTCTCAAATAAAACAACAGAACACATGGAAACAACAGAAATCGTTTTAAAAACACTTGCCGCAGCGGGAAAACCTTTGAAAGGTGCCGAGATTGCAGAATTGGCCGGGATTGACAAAAAAGATGTTGATAATGCCATTAAAAAACTTAAGAAGGAAGATAAAATAACTTCACCAAAAGTTTGCTATTATCAGCCAAAATAATGTAGAAATCATCACATAATTAAACTGCCCGGGTCAAAAGCTGCGGGCAGCTTTATTTTGCCTGAAAAAGATAAACGATCAATCTCGTTAAAAAAATACAGAATAAAGATTTCAGAGATTAACAATAATATTTCCGGGTCAATAATTCATATACTCCCTGAACAACACCTGAAGGTAAGATTTCCCCTCCTTTACAATAGAATCCTGTAAGGATTCAGGAATGGTCATTTCGAAAAAATGATCTACCCTTGCATCATATGTAAAATGTCCGGCCTCAGGCCTGATCCATCCCAGCCCCTCTTCAAACGAAAAATATGAGTATTGTTTTGTATATGGATTGAATAAATTTCGACTCCAGTGAAAATCAGAGGCATCCAGTTCCAATTGTTTCAACAATGTTGTTGCCAGATCAGACTGATTGGCAAAACGGTTGATTAATGTACCCCGTAATTCAGGTTTTATCACATCACCAACAAACAACATTGGAATTTTATGGTAATTTGGAGTTGTAAATGACCAGTTGCGGTATGAGTTATGGCTATGATCTGCAACCAGAACAAACAAAGTATTTTTGTACCAGGGCTGTGTCTTTGCTTCGCGGAAATAGTTGCCCAGACACATGTCGGTGTAATAAGCTGAATTAATGTAGGGTTTTTCATTTTCACCCCAGTCAAGCACCTGCTCCATGGGCTGATCGTAAGGTGAATGCGAACTCAAGGTAAAAAGTGCTGAGAAGAAAGGTTCCTTTTCCTGATTGAGATCTTTAAGTTGTCGTGAAAGTACAAATTCATCATGGGCACCCAGCTTACCCTTCAGCACATCCTTTCCAAAATCCGACCCTTCTATAATTCTTTCAAATCCATTGTGAAGGATAAATCCCTTGATATTTCCATAAATCAACTGACCGCCAAAATAAAAAGATGTATGGTAACCCTGTTCAATAAGTTTATTCGTAATGGTTGGAAGTTTTGAAAATTTATCGGGCTGAACGGTTATGGATGAAATGGGATGGGCAGGAAAACCTCCGAGAATACTACCCATAGCCTGTTCGCTTCGGGGGCCCGTGGCCCATAAAGATGAAAACAAGATTCCCTCTTTTTCAAGTTTACGAAATTGAGGAGTTATGCCCGGCTCACCTCCCAACGATTCAATCAGATCGGCCGACCAACTTTCGAGAATAAGGATTACTAAATTTGGGCGGTTTGTATTGAGTACACTGATGGTTGTGTCTTTTTCAACACTTAAAAGGGCTTTGACTCTTTCTGTTGCTTCGGTATCATCAAACCAGGCATAGGGATTTTTACCGAAATTTTTATAATTTTCAATGATACTGATCGACAGGTTAAAACCTGAATTTACTGCCGCAAGATTGAGAATATTTTTCTGGGAGTAGTAAGATGCACTCTGGTTGATTGGAATCTGCTGTATTCCACCGCGGGCAGTAATAAACAGAGAAACCGGAACCACAAGCAAAAACAGTAAAGTAAAAACGAAATTGCGTGAAATCCTGGTCAGATCGGTATAAAACCACTTAAGATAAGCCCAATAACTCACCCCTGCTTTGATGAAAAATAAAGCCAGAAGTCCAAAAAACAACTTTGTTGAAATGGTATCATATACCTCGGTAGGATTGCTTAGATACGTAAAAGCTTTAACCGGAAGTTTGGTTTTCCACTCCGGATAAATCCCCAGTTCTACCACCGTGAGCAGACAAAAAAGGAAAACACCGACAAATACGTAAATTTTATTGACCCGATTCAGCCATTGAGGAGAATAAATTGACTGAACCAGGAGGATTGCAAATGGGAAAAACATAAAGTATGCGGCAGTGGCAAAATCAAGCCTCAATGCATGCCAATAAGAATCCAGAGCCATAACAAAACCAATGCCTTCAATACTCAGGAGATTGTAATTGTAAATCAGAAAAAATGTCCTGGAAAAGGCAAACAACAACATCCAAAATAAAAATTGTTTCGCAAAAGAAATTATGATATATTTCATTTTCAGAGAATAATCGAATGGCTAATAAAAGTGAACAAAATTACTCAAAGTTTCAGGATCTGAACTACCCGTATTCATGATGGTAATAATTTTTATTTTCACTTGACCGGAATATTTATTTTTGTTGAACAAACAAAGGAATATGTCAAAATACTTAAACAGAATAAAGAATAACCCGAATTACCTGTTCGGAATAATTATTCTGATGCTTCCCTTTGTGCTTTTTTTGAACCTTGGTTTAATGCCACTGATTTCCGATGAACCCACCCGGGCAATAGTTACACAGGAGATGATCATTTCGGGAAACTACATAACGCCAACCATCAATGGTGAATTTTACTATAACAAACCTCCAATGTTTAACTGGATTCTGGCAGGGTTCATCCAATTGTCAGGACGACAGAATGAGTTTATACACAGACTGCCAACGGTTATTTCATTGATTCTGATGGGTGTGATTTTATATTTTTTTTCCAGAAAATCTTTAGGCCGAAATTATGGTATAATTACTGCACTTATGTGGATAACTTCTGCACGAATCCTATTCTGGGACTCATTTCAGGGCCTTATTGATATTACCTACGCTTTGGTAACCTTTGCATCATTTGTAGCACTTTTTCAATATTCTCAGCATAAAAAATGGTTGCTGATGTTTGTAATAACCTGGGGATTAACCGCTGTCGGATATCTGATGAAAGGATTGCCATCTTTGGCTTTTCAGGGCTTTAGTATGTTAGTTTGGCTTGCGTATGAAAAGAATTTACGCAAACTATTTTCGTGGCAACATCTGGCCGGAATTTCTGTCTTTCTGCTTTTCATAGGTGTCTATTACTATAATTATTTACAAACAAATTCGTTACAGGATGTTTTCGCCACATTGCTGGATCAATCCAACCGGATAAAAGATAAGGATGGAACTTTTCTTAGCTGGGTAAGTCATCTGTTTGTGTTTCCGTTTGAAATGATTTATGAATTTGCCCCCTGGACCTTATTGCTTCTATTGCTGTTTGTTAAAAAAATAAGAGACCTTATTTTCAGGGACAAACTCATCATTTTCAGTATGTTGATTTTCCTTGCCAACATTTTTATTTACTGGGTATCTGCCGATATCAGGCCGCGTTACCTATTTATGCTTTTTCCCCTGTTGTTTATTATCCTTGCAAAAGCTTACCAATCTTCACAGGATATAAAATCAGGAATTTCAAATTTTCTCAATATTGCCTTCTCAGTATTAGCATTTGCCGGAACATTCTCTCTTTTGGTTTACCTGTTCTGGAATGAGACAAAACAGGCGACAGGCGTATGGATTATTATTCCATTTTTGTTTATCATTTCGCTTGTTGCTGCAATACTTTCAATAAAACAAAAAAAACACAATCTACTATTTTTGATAATTGTATTACTTGCCGTCCGAATTGGTTTCAATACCTTCAACCTTCCGGCACGTTACAATTCGTATCCCGATGCCGATTATCGGGAAGGAGAAATTATTACAGGCCGGATTATTAAAGGAAATGAGGCTTATATTCTTGGTAATACTCCGTTTAATCACGATGCTTCATTCTATATTTCACGCGAAAGTGGCCAAATCATAAAAAGGACATGGGAAATATCGGAGAATGAAACATATTATATAACCGATGAACAAAATCTGTCTAATTTTGCAATCAATCCCGGCACATATCAGTTAGTGCATAATTTTTCAATTAAATTATACGAAACACAACTTTACCTTATAAAAATGCCACTATGAGCAATCCAAAGCTTTCCATCATCATCTGCGTTTACAATGAGGAGCCCAACATTAAACCTTTAAATAATTGGATTAATGAGTCATTGGTTGGTTATGATTATGAAATAATTTATGTTGACGATGGCTCGACCGACCGTACAAAGGAAGAAATAAAATCTTTAAAGGATTCGAAGGTAATTTTGGTTGAGTTCAGAAAGAATTATGGGCAAAGTTCTGCTCTCTATGCAGGAATAGATCAGGCAAAGGGAGACTTTCTTGTTACCATGGATGGCGATTTACAGAATGATCCAAGTGATATTCCAATGATGCTCAAACTGGCCGAAGATGAAGGCTGGGATCTGGTTACCGGCATCCGGAAAAACAGGCAGGATGGAATGTTTCTCAGAAAGTTACCGAGCCAAATCGCCAATTCAATCATCAGAAACAGCACCGGTGTTCATATAAAAGATTATGGTTGCACCCTGAAGGTTTTTAGAAGCGATCTGGCAAAAAATATAGGCCTTTATGGCGAACTTCACCGGTTTATACCCGTGCTGGCAAGCCTCGAGGGAGCCGCCATTACGCAGGTAGATGTAAAGCATCATGCACGCGAATTCGGAAAATCAAAATACGGCATAGGCCGTACCTTTAAAGTAATCAGCGATCTGTTGCTTATGCTCTTTTTTAAAAAATTCATGAGCAAACCCATGCACCTTTTCGGAGGAATCGGAGTACTATTTTTTCTCATTGGATCAGTCATCAATACCTATTTTTTAATTGAAAAAATAATGGGCCACGACATCTGGGGAAAACCCATGCTTTTGCTCGGTATTCTTTTATTAATTGCAGGAATTCAACTGATAACAGTCGGAATAATGTCGGAATTGCTTATGCGAACTTATTACGAATCACAGCAAAAGAGGCCTTATCAGATTCGTAAGGTTCATACTTTCAATGATTAAGATTCCCGGATATATCAAAGCATTCCTCAAAATTGCAATTTCGGTTGCAGCACTTTACTATGTATTTACGAAGATAGATGTAAATGAGGTTGTCAGAATATTCCTGAATGTGAATTATTTTTGGCTGATAGCTGCAATTGTTCTGTTTGTTATCTCTAAATTTTTTTCATCCTTCAGGTTGAACCTTTTTTTTAAAAATATTGGCTTGGCACTTACCGATACAAGCAACCTCAGGCTTTATCTACTGGGAATGTATTACAATCTTTTTCTGCCCGGCGGTATCGGAGGAGATGGTTACAAAATTTATCTGCTGAATAAAAAATTTCATATCAAGGTAAAGAAATTATTCTGGGCTGTACTTCTTGACCGAATTAATGGAGTTTTGGTATTGTTTATCATGGCCATGTTTTTGGCGACATTTCTTCCTGTTTCATCGGTTTATAAGGCACTGGCTTTGTCAATAATTCCGGTTTCATTTGCGGGCTATTATTTTGCAACTCGCTGGTTTTTAAAAGATTTTCTACAGGGTATAATCAAAACCACCTCCTATTCCTTCGCAGTTCAATTTGCTCAGATTCTTTCAGCCCTTTTAATTCTTTATGCCAACCAAAATCAGAGCCACACTCTCTCCTACCTGTTTCTATTTCTTATTTCCTCTATTGTGGCAACACTACCAATTACCATAGGCGGCATTGGATCGCGCGAAATTACTTTCCTGCTCGGGGCTAAAATTATGCAACTCGATGTTCATCAGTCAATTGCACTTAGTTTGTTGTTTTATGTAATCACCGCCTTTGTTTCATTGTTTGGAATTTATTTTAGCTTGAATGAAAATGCTTTAAAGCTAAAACTAACAGAATCACTGATAGACAAAAACAAAGAAAATAAATTTGAATGAAAAATATTTTCATAACCGGAGTGGCCGGCTTTATAGGTTCGAATCTTGCAATGACCATGCTGCAGCAAGGTTACACCGTTTCAGGAATCGATAATTTTGATGCATTCTATGATCCGGCAATCAAGCGAAAAGCAGCAGCCAAACTTGAGATTTACCCCGCATTCAAATTATTTGAAGGAGATATAAGAGACCGCAAAACCCTGGATCAGATTTTTGAATCTTCAAGACCTGATTTAATCATACATCTGGCTGCCCGTGCAGGTGTGAGACCTTCTATTGAACAGCCGGAGCTCTATTATGATGTCAATGTCAGCGGAACTTTAACATTACTGGAAGCAATGCGAAAAGCCGGATTAAAAGATATGCTTTTTGCCTCTTCTTCATCTGTTTATGGGAATAATGAAAAAACTCCGTTTCATGAGGATGATACTGTTGACAATCCGATTTCACCATACGCTGCCACTAAAAAATCAGGTGAACTGCTTTGCTACACCTACCATCATCTTTATAAGTTTAACATTTGGTGCCTGAGATTTTTTACAGTATACGGACCCGGGCAACGACCTGAAATGGCCATTCAGCAGTTTGGAAATAAAATTGCATCGGAACAACCGATTACATTATTTGGTGATGGAACCAGCCGTCGCGACTATACTTTTGTTGAAGATATTGTTGCCGGAATCACAGCTTCAGCTGAAAAGCTTAAAGGTTATGAAATAATAAACCTTGGCAACAGCAAAACCATTTCTCTAATTGATCTTGTGCAGAATATTGAAAAGGTGCTGGGTAAAAAAGCCAAAATTGTATGGCAACCAAAACAACCCGGAGATGTTGAAATCACCTTTGCTGACATCAGCAAAGCGAAAAAACTACTTAGCTATAAACCTGATTATCCTGTAATTAAAGGTTTAAAAAAAATGTTTGAAAAACAGGGAATGTAGAAAGGTTTTGAGTAAACTAATTTCAACTATCAACCATCTATACTGTTAAATTTAATCTACTGTAAAAGCTGATTAATCTCTGAAAACCGAAACTGCTTATAAAGCAATTAGTCCTTCTATTTCACTGGCTTTTCTGTAACGGACAATTACCTCCGAGGCATCCATCATCATTTCCTTTATTGTAACAGAAATATATTTCCCGGCATTAGAGTTTCGGTATGTAATAATTGAGTCTTCGTTAAAAATATGCCTGAGTAATGCATAATCCCGGTTATTATTGAGAATGATAAACTTAAACATATAAACCTTGGGCCAGTTACCTTCTACATTTAGTTGGTCTTCAAGTCTTTTTAAAAAATCGATATGGATTGACATTCTCAAAGAATGGGTAAAAAATGGAGAAATATTAATGATGACAAGTCATAGAATTCAGATCAGCCTCTGTCTAATGCATTTTTACACGTTTCAGCAAATAGGGCATCAATACCTGTCTGTAACCAAGGGCAACATCCGCTTCAATCAGATCTATGTGGTACTGAGCACATTTCATCACAAGCTCAGCTTTAAAAGCCTGCATTTCTGCACGATAGCCAACTCTCACTTCGTGAGGCCTGATTTTGACCTCTTCACCACTTTCCATATCAATAAACCGATAAGGTTTATTATCGAAAGCAAAGTCGATTTCATGTTTCTTATCTGTTACATGAAAAAGAATGACTTCATGCTTATTGTGTTTTAGGTGCTGAAGGGCTGGAAACAGCTGGTTGCGGCCAGTACTGTCAATCATATCGCTGAAAATAACTACCAGAGAACGTTTATGAATATTGTCGGCAATTTCATGCAAGGATTGAGCTGCAGAAGTAAACTTTCCTGATTTCCGGGTATTATCATTCAACAGTTTTTCCAGTTCCGAATAAAGGTATTTATTGTGTACCAGGTTTGAATGTGCTTTGGTATTAAGTTCTATTTTATCGGCAAAAATGCTTAACCCTGCGGCATCTCGCTGCCGCCGTAAAAGGTACATGATGGCAGCTGCCGAATTAATAGTGAAGGTCATTTTATCTAATCCGTCTGTTCCAGGTGTATCGTGCAGTGGATAATACATTGAAGACGAGCCGTCAATGATGATCTGACACCTCAGATTAGTCTCTTCTTCGTATCTTTTTACATAAAGGCGATCGGTTCGTCCATAAAGTTTCCAGTCAATATTTTTTACCGATTCACCCTGATTATAAAGCCGGTGCTCTGCAAATTCCACCGAGAAACCATGAAAAGGGCTTTTATGGAGTCCTGTAATAAAACCTTCAACTACCTGGCGTGCAAGTAATTCAAGCGGACTAAACTCTTCAAATCCGGATTTATCAATAGTTATTGGCACAACATTGAATATTAAAAAACAAACTACCTCACAGAACGTGCGAGATAGTTAATATTTATGCTTTTCAGAACAAACTGGTAGTTCCGGAAAGCAACCATGCAGACCAGAAAAGCAAAGCGTGTCCCTGAGAGCAGAATATTGAAAAATACGATCAGAGTAACTTCTCAAGTTTGGCAACCAAAACTGATTTGGGCACAGCTCCAACCTGCTTATCAGCGACTTCACCATTTTTAAAAAACAAAATGGTTGGAATATTACGAATGGAATATTTGGCAGTAATGCCCGGGTTGTTATCTACATCAAGTTTACCGATAACTGCCCTACCTTCAAACTCATGGCTCATTTCTTCAACAAGAGGTCCTACCATGCGGCAGGGGCCGCACCATTCTGCCCACAAGTCAACAATGGCTGGTTTATCAGATTTTAATACAATTTCTTCAAAATTAGCATCGGTTAATTCAATAGCCATGGCTTATTATAATTTTAAGTTTAACAATCAATTTAGACTCCAAAGATAACGCATTTTTCAGCTTTAGGTTTACATCCTAATGATTTTTAATTATAAATGACTGTCGGAAATAATTTCATAACTATTTTTATTTGTCTAAACTCCTATCCCAGCTTTAATTCAATCTCCTTACAATCTTTCAGGCCTGCAACAAGAAGTCGGGGATTTACCCTGAATCTGGACGGAAGACTTAACGAAATATGATTAAATTCATCCAGAATATTGATATATAAGGGTGTAATTCCGGGTGATACATTCACTGTTTCATGTATTTTTCGCACCAAATTTTCATTCACATCTGAAGCATTTAGCCTTATGGTAATATTTTTTGTGAGCTTGTCAATTGATTCGGCCAAAAGGCTGATGTTGGTGATTTTAAGCTCAATTTTTTCAGAGTTGCGATAATGCTTTTGCACTGTTCCGGAAAGAATCATTGATATACCTTGAATCAACAGGTGTTTGTATTTCAAATAATCATCAGAAAACATAGTAAGTTGCACAGAATCATTGTGATCTTCAATTGTAAATACTCCAAAAAGCGTATTTATCTTACTGGTGCGTTCAACCGACGAAGTAATTATTCCTGCAACAGTGACCTGGTGTCCCAACAGTCTGCTGATGTTCTCTTCGCGAATTTCGCTTACTGTATGTTTACAAAATGCATTTATTTCTAGCCTGTAATCATCCAGTGGGTGTCCCGAAATATAGAATCCTGTAACTTCTTTTTCATTTTTGAGTTGCTCAAAATTGTTCCAGGGTTCACATTCAGGTATGGTAACGGCTGGCATTTCCACTTCAGCCTCGCCACCGAAAAGGCTTACCTGCATTCCCATTTTTTGAGCCTGATAATCAGATGCATGCCTGAGAGCTTTTTCAAGGAATGTTTGACCATCAGCGTTGTCTTGAAAGAAATACTGAGCCCGGTGAGTATCTTCAAAAGTATCGAATGCTCCGGCATTTGCCAGGGCTTCAAGACTACGGCGGTTTATAGTCCGAAGGTTAACCCTGCGGGTAAGATCGATAATATCTTTAAATGGCCCGTTGGCTCTCCGCTCTTCAATCATTGCAGTCACTGCATTTTCACCTACTCCTTTCACGGCACCCATCCCAAATCGGATCTGTCCGTTTTTGTTTACAGCAAAATCATACTCAGATTCATTAACATCAGGTCCCAGAACCGGAATACCCATGCGGCGGGTTTCATCTATGAAAAATGTTATTTTTTTTATGTCGCTCAAATTGTGAGTAAGCACAGCCGCCATGTATTCGGCTGGATAATGCGCTTTAAGATAGGCTGTTTGAAAAGCCACAAGCGCATAGCAGGTGGCATGCGATTTGTTAAATGCATAAGATGCAAAGGCCTCCCAGTCTGTCCATACTTTTTCGCAGGCTTTCAGGTCCAGATTATTGCCCTTACAGCCATCCATAAATTTGTTTTTTTTCTCATCCAGGGTTTTACGGTCCTTCTTTCCCATGGCTTTTCGCAGTATATCGGCATCGCCTTTGGTAAATCCACCAAGTTTCTGCGAGAGCAGCATAACCTGTTCCTGATAAACGGTAATGCCATATGTTTCCTCAAGAAACTCTTCCTGTTCCGGAAGATCATAGGTCACTTTTTCGCGACCCAGTTTGCGATTGATGAAATTTGGAATATAATCCATCGGGCCTGGCCTATAGAGGGCATTCATGGCTATGAGATCTTCAAATTTATCGGGTTTGAGTTCTTTGAGGTGTTTCTGCATACCTGCCGATTCAAACTGGAAAGTTCCATTGGTTTCACCTTTTTGGTAGAGTTCAAATGTCTTTTTGTCATCAAGTGGTACCTCATCAATATTCAGCTTTACTCCATGATTTTGCTCAATAAGATTCAGGGCATCGCGCAATATAGTCAGGGTTTTAAGGCCAAGAAAGTCCATTTTAATGACTCCGGCATTTTCAATTTCTTTGCCTTCGAATTGCGTGATTAGTAAATCGCTTTCTTTTGAAGTATGCACAGGAATAATATCCGTAAGATCGGAGGGAGCAATGATGATTCCTGCTGCATGTATTCCAATACTCCTGACAGAGCCTTCAAGTTTCACAGCCTCACGCAGCACTTCTGCCTGAAGATCGTTTTTTTTGGCGATTTCTCTGAGTTTTTTTATTTCCTCTATATCTTCTGTTTGCAGTCCATCCTTCTCCCTGAGGCTATCTGGCCCATCTAAAGGAGCCTGCATAATGCGTCTAAGTTCAATACCTGGCTTTTCAGGTATCATTTTTGTAAGAAAATTTGACTCATTTAATGGCAAGTCAAGCACACGTGCAACATCTTTAATTGAACTCTTTGCAGCCATAGAACCGAAAGTAACAATTTGGGCTACCTGATTTCTGCCATATTTTTCGACTACATATTCAATAACTTTCTGACGGCCTTTATCATCGAAATCGGTATCAATATCGGGCAGGCTTTTACGATCGGGATTTAAAAAACGTTCAAAAAGTAAATTGTATTTGAGTGGATCAATATTTGTAATTCCAATGCAGTACGCAACTACCGAACCGGCAGCTGATCCACGACCTGGGCCGATAAAAACTCCCAGATCGCGTCCAGCTTTGATAAAGTCAGAAACAATCAAAAAGTACCCGGTAAAGCCCATCTGACGAATAACATTCAATTCAAAACTAATACGATCGGTTGCTTCAGTACTAATATTTCCATAACGATGCCTGGCTCCCTGAAATGTGAGATGATGCAAATATTCAAACTGATCGGTAAAACCCACCGGAAGCGAAAAGTGAGGCAGCATGATATCCTTTTCAAGAGTCAGCAATTCGATTTTTCCGGCAATATCGTTGGTGTTATCGATGGCTTCAGGCAAATCAGAAAACAATTCTGACATTTCCTGTGTAGTTTTAAAATAAAACTGGTCGTTGTAAAAGGCAAACCGCTTTCCTTTTCCTGTATTGTCTTCGTCGTTATAATCTCTGGCCGTGGGTGTGCTTTTCTTCTCCCCGGTATTTACACAAAGCAAAATATCATGGGCTTCGAAAAAATCCTGTTCAACATAGTGGGTATCGTTGGTAGCAATTATTTTTACATTGTATTTACGGGCAAATCTTACGAGAACCTCATTTACTTTGTCTTGCTCAGGTATTCCATGACGTTGAAGTTCAACATAATAATCCTCACCAAAAACATTAAGCCACCATTTGAATATTCTTTCAGCTTCTTCCTCACTTTTATTCATTATAGCACGGGGAACTTCGGCAGCAAGGCAGCAGGTTGTTGCAATCAAGCCTTTATGATATTTCAGGATCAACTCTTTGTCGATTCGGGGATACTTGCTGTATAATCCCTCCATATATCCGAGTGAGCATAATTTTACAATGTTATTGTAGCCTTCCTGATTTTTGGCAAGCAGCAACTGATGAGAACGATTATCTCTGGCATCGCGGGTAAATTGTTTTTTGTGACGGTCTTCAACAAGATAAAATTCGCAGCCAACAATGGGTTTTATAACTGGAGGCTGGCCTTTTAGATTATATTTATTGGCCTGAGCAACAAACTTAAATACCCCAAACATATTTCCGTGATCAGTAAGTGCAATGGCCGGCATTTTATCGGCAACGGCTTTTTCATACATCTGATTAATCTCAGATGCACCATCAAGAATTGAGTACTTGGAATGAACGTGAAGATGTGAAAATTTAGTCATGATTTAAAAACTCAGTGTCAGAAAGCCCAGGCTAACTTGTTATAATTATTTAAAATACAATGTGATACAGATCAGCAGAAGACATAATTATTGGAATTAAGCTGTTTTTACAGTTGGCTAAATTACTTAAAACCAAGCTGAACTTCTGATATGTTAATAAAATTTATTGGGCTTTAAGCAGGTGGTATAAGGCCGGAAAAGGCAAAGTCAAGATTTTAAAAAGCTTACTCTTTTCGAAAAACAATTCAAACAGAATTATATTTTCTCCAATTTTGGATGCAACAATCAGATTAAGATTAATGCTTGAGAATCAGCAGAAGCAGATTTCTCATAAGTTTTAATAATTCAACAATTTACCTTCCCTGAAAAAGGGAATATTACTCAGTAAATAAATGCTCATTTATCTTTTTTATCTCGGAAATTATCCTTTACTTTGCACCCCTGTTTAAAAAACACTATTTAATTACTAAAATTTATTTTTATGCCAACAAAAATGAGATTACAACGACATGGTAAAAAGGGAAGACCTGTTTATCACATTGTAATTGCGGACGGTCGTGCACCCCGGGATGGAAAATTCATCGAAAAGATTGGCACGTATAACCCTGTTTCAAAACCTGCTGAAATCAATCTTGATTTCCAAAAGGCTTACGAATGGTTTATTAAAGGAGCTGACCCTACACCAACTGTAAAGTCAATCCTATCGCAGGAAGGCGTACTTCATTACAACCATTTGATGAAAGGCGTTGCTAAAGGCGCATTCACCAAAGAAATTGCCGAAGTCCGTTTTAATGAGTGGAAAGAATCTAAAGTTTCAAAATTGTCCAGTGCTGAAAAAGCCATCGAAATTGAAACAAAAACTGAGATGAAAAAGCGATTTGAAGCCGAGGTTAAGATTAATGAAGTCAGAGCTGCCGATATTGCCAAAAAACGTCTTCAGGAAGCTAAAGCTGCTGCTGGCGTGAGCGAAGAGTCAGCCGAAGAAGCAGAAGTTGCTCCCGAAGAAATTGCTGTTGTTGAAGATGCACCTGTAACTGAGGTTGTTGCTGAAGAAACTCTTGTTGCTGAAGCTACCGAAGAACCTGTTGCTGAAGCTACCGAAGAACCTGCTGCTGAAGAAACAAAAGATACTGCTGCTGAAGAAACAAAAGAAACTGCTGCCGAATAATTAATAATGGCAAATTCCGTGGAAATGGAAGGATATTTTTTCTTTGGCAAAATTCTTAAACTTTTTGCTTCCAAAGGTGCCCTCCTTGCATATCTCGATGTAGATGACCCGGAAGATTATATAGATCTGGAATCGGTTTTTGTTCGAATGAACAATCAACTGATTCCATTTTTTATTGTAAACATTGAGCTCAGGCATAAAAACAATGCTGTATTGACTTTTCAGGACGTTGACAATCCCGAACAGGCTTCTATGCTTACCGGCTGTGAAATGTTCCTTCCATTGAATATGCTACCTCCCCTTTTGGGAAACCGGTTTTATTACCATGAAATCAAAGGATTTACTGTGGTTGATGAAATTTATGGTGAAACCGGAATTGTTGAAGAAGTTCTGGAATATCCCCATCAGGCAATTCTACGAGTTAGTAAAAACGACAAAGAGATACTTATCCCGATAAGTGATGAGATTATTAAAGAAGTTGACCGCACAAACCGATCACTTCGTATTGCCGCTCCCGAAGGTCTTATTGAAATGTATCTTGATTAACCCGGCTTTTTCTGGTTGGAATCTAATGTGTGAACATATACATTAACCGAAGCTAGTTCAGTAAAACTTCCAAAAAAATACCTGTAACTAAAAAACATATTTAGGTCAAGGTTTTGTGATTTAATTGGGCAAGTCATTTTGTGATTGTACCTTTGCTTCAATAAAAACTAGCTCCATGTCGGTTATCCTGAATAAAAATCCCCTTCCTCAGTTTTCTGATATCATCAACGCTCAATCTACACTCAGTTCGGTGGTAAAGCAAACACCGCTTGAGCGGAGTAAATCTTTTTCGTCAATGTCGGGTGCCGAAGTGCATCTTAAACTTGAGAATTTTCAGACGACAGGATCATTTAAAGTGAGGGGTGCTTATTATAAAATCAGTAATCTCACTTCTGAAGAGTCAGCCAAGGGGGTGCTCTGTGCATCTGCTGGCAACCATGCCCAGGGTGTTGCCTATGCTGCAACAAAACTTGGGGTAAAAAGTACTGTTTTTATGCCTGTTTTTGCTCCTCCACTTAAGGTAATTGCTACCCGTGCCTATGGAGCTGAAGTAGTACTGACGGGCGAATCATTCGACGATGCTTTTAATGCTGCCATTGAATTCCAGGAAAAATCAGGAGCTACTTTTGTTCATCCGTTCAACGACCCTTACATCATTGCCGGCCAGGGGACTGTGGGCCTTGAAATATTCGAACAATTGCGAGATGTAGAAGAAGTATTTGTGCCTATTGGAGGCGGAGGCCTGATAGCTGGGATTGCCATTGCACTAAAACAACTCAACCCTAGAATCCGGATTATCGGCGTGGAAGCCGAAGGTGCACAATCTATGAAAATTTCTATTGAAAATGGCAGGCCTACAGCGCTCACCTCAGTCAATACTATTGCTGACGGTATTGCGGTTAAATCGCCAGGAAATCTAACTTTTGAAGCAGCCCGTAAATTCGTGGATGAATTTGTGGTGGTAAATGATGCTGAAATGGCACGTACAGCCTATCTGCTTCTTCAAAGAGCTAAAATCCTGACCGAGCCATCGGGAGTTGCTGCTATGGCTGCAATTCTTTATCAAAAAACTGATGTCAGAGGAAAGAAAGTAATACCGGTTATTAGTGGCGGCAATATCAACATGAGTATTCTGGAGCAAATTCTTGATAAAGGGGTTATGGATGAAGGATTGCGTGCTCGGATCCAGGTTTTGATACCTGATCAGGCAGGAATGCTTAAATCTATTATTTCCATCCTTGAAAAGATGAAAGCCAATATTCACGATATTGAGCATGAGCGATCAACCACCAGTGTTCCGGTCGGCTACGTTCAGGTAACCATTACATTCAATCTTCAGGATTCATTGCAGCTTCCAACCATCCTTACAGAACTTGACAAACGTGGAATGCAGTACCAGGTGCTGAGGTAAGATAAGAATCCCGTTTTCGGGCTTTTAATCAATGTTTTTCCAATGTAATGACTTTAGTCTTTGACTGAATATATTTCTATTTTTACGAAATATGTTTCAAATTAAAATCAGAATTTTGGCTGATTGAATTTTTTTATGACTTTACGCTTAAATTTTCTACAAAATCCTATCTTTATTCCGCTTCTAAAACTACATTTTATGGATTTTATCGCTCTGATAATCATTGTACTGCTTGCTATCAACCTGTTGCTAACCATATTGTTTCGACACCGGAAAACCGAAAACCCTGAACTTCCGTTAAAGGTCGATTCATTGTCAACAAATTTACTTCGCCTCGAAGGTAATCTGAAAGACGATTTCAGGGTGAACCGGGAAGAAAGTGCAGGATCAGCGCGCGAAAACCGCACTGAAATGAGCAATTCACTGAATAGTTTTAAGGGCGAAATGACCGAAAATCTCCATCTCATCACACAACAAAATCAGAAGGCACTTGAAGTGATAGTGCGCACTCTGGATGAAAAAATAAATAGCCTGATCTTAAAAGTTGATGAAAATAACAAAACCAACAGAGAAACCCTGGTAGCTGGTTTGAAAGATTTTGCACTTGAACAACGCGGAAAATTTGATGAACTAAAAGGCGAACAGAAGGATTTGACCGCCAAAACTGTTGAGAATCTGGAGAAAATTACTGCAAAAGTCGAAGAAAAGCTGAATGCCATCAATCAGCAATCGCAGGCCGATATCAAACAAATGCGCGAAGCTGTAGAAAAAGTGATTAGAGAATTTCAGTCAGCATTTGATAAAAATGTTGAATCGTTCAACAATCTGCAGCGCGAAAAATTCGGCCAACTTGAGGAGAAGCAGCAGAAAATGGTTGAAAGTACTGAAAGGAAGCTCGAAGAAATGCGGCTTACAGTGGACGAAAAGCTCCAGAAAACGCTTAATGAGCGTCTCGGCCAATCATTTGAACTGGTAGGCAAACAGTTGGAAAGTGTGCAGAAAGGACTTGGTGAAATGCAAACACTGGCTCAGGATGTTGGAGGATTAAAGAGAGTTTTAAGTAATGTTAAAATGCGCGGCGGTTTTGGGGAGGTTCAATTGGGTATGCTTCTGGAACAAGTATTGGCTCCCGACCAGTTTGAAGCCAATGTGCGCACAAAGAAAAGCAGCAATGACTCTGTGGAGTTCGCCATTAAGCTTCCCGGCAAGGATGATATTACAGGAAATGTCTGGCTTCCGGTAGATGCAAAGTTCCCCCGCGATGCCTACGAACACTTGCAAAACGCATACGATACTGCTGACCCGGCATTGATTGAACAATCGCAGAAAATGCTTGAGGCAACCATCAAAAAAATGGCAAAAGATATCAGCGAAAAATATCTTGATCCGCCTTATACCACCGATTTTGCAATTATGTTCCTCCCTTTCGAGGGCATTTATGCTGAAGTGGTGAGGAAAGCCAGCCTGCTGGAAGAATTGCAGCGTTCATTCAAAGTAATTGTAACCGGGCCTACCACTTTGGCTGCAATCCTAAATAGTCTTCAGATGGGATTCCGCACGCTAGCCATTCAAAAGCGCAGCAGTGAAGTCTGGAAAATTCTCGGAGCCGTGAAAAAGGAATTTGAAAATTTTGGCGGCATGCTTGAAAAAGCACAAAAAAACATCAGGGTTGCCAGCGACCAGATTGATGAAGTGATGGGTAAACGAACACGTGCCATTCAACGTAAACTTAAAGATGTTGAAGTGCTGGGCGAACCTGAAGACCAATTACTTATTCCTGATAATGCCGGTGCTGACGATGAAGACATTTAGTAGTTTATCAGATTATACGACAAGTAGTTTTATTTTTGAATTTCATTGCTGATATTTTCATTTCTTACATAAAGAATGTAAGAATATGAAAACCATGAAACATATTGTCGATGCGTATGCAATTTTACTGGTTAAGGAAAGCAAAATCCTGAATTTATCGGCCGACCTAAACGATGAAGGCACCAATTCAATGGCAAGTGATTAAATACGCGAAAAAGAAAAACTTGTGTGGATGTATTCTGCTTTTCCTGGAAGATAAGTTACCATTGTTCGTGTTAATTTCACACATTCGAAAACTGACAAGTCAAAATTAAAAAGACATGTCAGTTTTTTTTATCCATTGAAAATGCGAATAATCCGTTGAATTAAAATTCAGTACTGCATCATAATCAAATGTTCCCGGTTGCTAATGGTTTCGATTTCTTCTTTAATCGGTCGCCAAGGACCAAAAGTGGAGATTTGCTGTCAATTTATTATCTAAATTTGTGAAAAACCCAACTTCACAATTAAGATATCCGATCTATTCAATGCACCTGACATTTAATTCATATTATAGCCTAAGGTATGGCACGCTGAGTATTGATCAGATCATAAGTACGGCTGTTAATGCAGGTTCTGAAGCGGTTCTTCTTACTGACATCAACAATACAACAGGAACTATTGACTTTGTTAAGGCATGTCAAAAACAGGGTATTAAACCGATAGCCGGAGCAGAATTCAGAGATGGCAACCATTTACTTTATACCGGAATTGCAAAAAACAACGAGGGTTTTAAGGAAATCAACGATGTAATAAGCAAATGTAATCTTGATGAAATTCCTCTTCCCTACCCGGCTCCCGGATTCAAACATGTTTATGTAGTATATCAGTCTGGAAAGCGAAAAACCAGTGAATTGTCTGAAAATGAATTTATTGGAGTTAGTCCTTCCGAAGCAGGCAAGCTGTTTCGGTCGGATTACCGTAAATTTCCTGAAAAATATGTTATTCATACACCTTTCACATTTATCGATGAAAAGGGATATGAATTACACCGGTACCTTAGGGCAATTGATAACAACATTTTGCTCAGCAGGTTAACCACCGAAATGGTTGCAGGTAATGACAGAATGTATCTGAATGTCGGGAAACTTTTGTCAATATATGAGCAATATCCCGATCTGATCAAAAACACCCTTAAAATATTTGAACCCTGCTCCATTACTTTCGATTTCAACACGATAAAAAATAAATCAACCTTTACAGGGAATATTAAAGACGATCGTTTACTGCTCAAAAAGCTTGCTTTTGAAGGCCTGGAATACCGCTATGGCAAAAACAATACCAATTCTTCAGAAAGGGTACTACACGAACTAGCAATTATTGAACAATTGGGGTTCGAGGCCTACTTTCTCATTACCTGGGATATCATAAGATACTCTATGTCAAGAGGCTTCTACCATGTGGGAAGAGGAAGCGGTGCCAACAGCATTGTGGCTTACTGCCTCAGAATCACAGATGTGGACCCCATTGAACTAAACCTGTATTTTGAGCGTTTCCTGAACCCAAAACGAAGCAGCCCGCCCGATTTTGATATCGATTATTCGTGGAAGGAACGCGACGATATTTTTGATTATATTTTTAAAAGATACGGCCGGGAGCACACAGCTTTACTCGGCGCAATTTCAACTTTTAAAGGAAAATCAATAATGCGCGAACTGGGAAAAGTGGTCGGCCTGCCCAAAGCCGAACTTGACCGTTTGGTCGAAGAACCCAACAATCCGGCCAACCAGGATGAACTCGTAAGAAAGATAACTGAACTTGGAACCCTGATGGTTGACTTTCCAAATATCAGAAGCATACATGCCGGCGGAGTTCTGATTTCGGAGGAACCAATTACCTGCTATACTGCCCTGGATTTGCCTCCAAAAGCAATGCCGGTTACTCAATGGGATATGTATGTTGCTGAGGATCTTCGGTTTGAAAAACTTGATATATTGAGTCAGCGGGGAATAGGTCATATCCGCGACAGTGTTGATATCATCAAAAAAAACCGTGGCATTTCAATAGATATTCACCAGGTAGAGAAGTTTAAAAAAGATCCGAAAGTAAAGAAGCACTTAAGAAATGCCGAAACCAATGGATGTTTTTATATTGAAAGTCCGGCCATGCGGGGGCTCCTGAAAAAACTTAAGTGTGACAACTATATCAGCCTGGTTGCGGCCAGTTCAATTATCAGGCCCGGGGTTGCCCGCTCTGGAATGATGAAAGAGTATATTAAACGCTTTCATAATCCAAATGGTTTTGAATACATCCATCCTGTAATGAAGGAACAATTGGGTGAAACCTATGGAATAATGGTTTACCAGGAGGATGTTCTTAAAATATGCCATCATTTTGCAGGCCTCGACCTTGCAGATGCCGATGTATTGCGAAGGGCAATGAGCGGAAAATACCGTTCGCGGTTAGAGTTTCAGAAAATTATTGACAAATTTTTCGATAATTGTAAAAAGAAGGGTTATCCCGATACAATTACCAACGAAGTATGGAGGCAGATTGAGTCGTTTGCCGGATATTCTTTTTCAAAAGCACACTCTGCATCTTTTGCGGTAGAAAGTTACCAGAGCCTTTACCTTAAATCTTATTACCCGATAGAATTTATGGTTGCTGTTATCAATAATTTCGGAGGATTTTATAAGAGCTGGGTGTATTTTAATGAAGCCCGCCGATGTGGTGCCAATATTGAGCTGCCATGTATCAATAACAGCGGGTACCTGAACATACTCCGAGGAACAACCATTTTTATAGGTTTTGTACATATTTCAGGTCTCGAATCAAAACTTGCTGAAAAAATTCTGGCAGAACGCGAAGCAAACGGAGAATTTTTAAGCCTTCAGAATTTTACCGAAAGGGTTCAGGCGCCCATGGAGCAGTTGATTCTGCTAATAAGAACAGGGGCATTCAGGTTTACGGGCGAAAGCAAACAAAAATTGCTTTGGGATTCTCACATGTTAGCCGGAAAAACTCTTCCGCCTCCCACATCAGTATTATTTAGCCAACCAATAAGACATTTCACACTCCCTCCCCTTACACATGATCCGCTGGAAGATGCCTATGACGAAATAGAACTGATTGATTTTCCATTGAGTATGAACTATTTTGATATGCTCAAGACAACTTTCAGGGGTGAAATTATGGCTTCGCAACTGGCTGAATCGGTGGGTAAAACCTTAAGAATGATAGGATTGCTGGTAACCATCAAATATGTTCGGACCATCAAAAATGAAATCATGTATTTTGGTACTTTTCTGGATTCCACAGGTGAATTTTTCGATTCTGTTCATTTTCCTGATGTTGCCAAAAGCTTTCCATTTAAAGGAAGAGGTGTATATCTTCTCCTGGGAAAGGTGGTTGAGGAGTTCGGATTCCCTTCGTTAGAAGTCATGAAAATGGCTAAACTTCCACTAAAGAGCGATCCCAGATATAGCTGATAATCTAATTTTTATTTTATTGAAACTCAGAAACAACCAAAGAATGACTTTTTATTAAGTTCACATAACCCGGACAAGGATAAAAATAATGCTTCAACTTCGAAGTTTAATAATTAGTTTTATTTTTGCAGCTGAATTTTAAGAATTCTTCAGGGCAGGGTGAAATTCCCGATCGGCGGTATAGTCCGCGACTTGAAAGGCTGTAAAGCCACTTCAACTGAACCGGTGAAACTCCGGTACCGACTGTAAAGTCAGGATGGAAGAAGAATTGCTGTATACTGCATCCATTTTAAATGGATAGCCATTATTGGGTATTTCTGCCCTGGAGTATTCTGTTTCTTTCGATTAAGTTTTTACAATTGAAGTAATAAGAATGCGATGAAGCGAATAATTTTCAAATGCATCTTTGTCCTGATTATATCTATTCCTGTAAGTCAGGCAATGGCTCAACAAACCATCCGGGGAAAATTAACTGATCAAACAACAGGACTTTCAATTGCCAATGCTTCTATTCAGTGGAAATCGGGCACCAAAGGTACAGTTTCTGACCTTCATGGTAATTTCAGCCTGACCGGAAATTCAGCCGACTCCATAATTTTGATCAGCCATATAGCATATCAACCCAAAACAGTTAACATTAAAACTGCCGGAAAATCAATATTCCTTGATCTTACACTTGAACAGAGGCAGCTCGGATTGAATGAAGTTAGCATCATTTCGTCATTTGTGAGGGAGCGTGAAACTCCATTGGCCATCAATAACATTTCACAAGCAACCATTGAACGGGAAATGGGTAGCCAGGAATATCCCGAAATAATGAAAATGGTACCCGGCGTTTATGCAACCAAACTGGGAGGTGGCACCGGAGATGCAAGAATAAGCATACGCGGATTTCAGCAGGAAAATTTAGGTTTACTGTTGAATGGAGTTCCTGTGAGTAGTGTTGAAAATGGACTGGTTTATTGGTCGAACTGGGCAGGACTTTCAGATGCAACACAAACAATTCAGGTGCAGAAGGGTTTGGGAGCCTCAAGGGTTGCACTTAATTCGGTTGGAGGAACCATCAATATCATTACAAAAACTATTGAAGCGAGTAAAGGTGGCGTTCTGCGCCATTCCTTCACCAGTTATGGCAATAAAAAAACTTCACTAAGTCTGTCATCCGGGCTAACCGATAAAGGGTTTGCGCTTACTTTTCTAGGCTCCAGAACATCTGGACCCGGCTATGTAGATGCAACTTATGTTAATGCGTGGGCATGGTTTCTTTCGGTCAGTAAACAATTAAACCGGCGCCACCTGCTTGTGTTTACCGGTCTGGGTTCTCCTGAAAAACACGGACAAAGAACTTATGGTCTAACAGTTCAGCAGTACGAGCAATTCGGAAATAAATACAATCCCAATTGGGGAATGTTTAACGGAAAAATCAATAGCCTTTCCGAAAACTTTTACCATAAGCCACAGCTTTCACTTAACCACTACTGGAACATCAATGAAAAACTTTTTATTGCCAGCAGTGCTTATCTTTCATTCGGGAATGGCGGAGGAAAATTTTCAGAAAGCATGCTGAGCGAATCAGCGAATTTTTTCCGCATAAACAATCAGATAGACTGGGACGCCATTTATCTTCAGAATATTGAAAACACTGATTCAGTTCAGCTTGAAACAGGAGAAACTGTTAAGGGATTTTCGAAAATTATTCAGACCAATTACCTGGCAAGCCATATTTGGTTTGGCGGCCTTACAACCCTCAATTATCAGGTGAATGAAAGGTTAAAACTGATCTCGGGTTTGCACATGCGTTACTTTAAATCCAACTTAAGAGAAGAAATCAGCGATTTGTTGGGCGGAAAATTCTGGGTTGACCAATACGCCTGGTCTCTGGCAGGTATTGCGGGCAGACCACAGATAAAATATGTCGGTGATATAATCAATGTTGATAATGATTCGCGTGTTGATAATGTCAGCTATTTTACGCAAGCTGATTTTACCTATAAAAAAATTAATGCCTTTGTTACTGCTACTGTTTCAGATACCTGGTACCGGAGATTCGACCGGATAAACTATATTTCAGAAACCAGCAGTGACCTTGTAAATAAGTTTGGGTTTGATGTAAAATCAGGAATTAACTACATGATAAACAGCCATAACCACGTTTATTTGAATGCCGGCTACTATTCAAAAGCTCCCTATTTTAAGTTTGTATTTGCCAACTTCAGCAATTCGATTGTACAAGACCTCAAAAATGAAATAATTAAAGCAATGGAAGCCGGCTATAGTTTTGAACAAAGAATCTTCAGATTGAATTTCATTGCTTATTATACCCTATGGGAAGATAAATCATTGCTGAGCCGTGAAAACATTCAACTCGAAGACAATTCCCAGACACGTGCACTGATTAGAGGACTCGATGCACTTCATAAAGGCATTGAGGTAGAAACCACGGCCATACTGTCAAAAGAACTTACACTTGGTGCGATTGTTTCTCTTGGCGACTGGAGGTGGAATAACGATGTGAAAGCCGAATTATATGATGATAATCTGGTACTTATCGACTTTACAGAAGTTTATGCAAAAGACCTTAAAGTTGGCGATGCACCCCAGGTTCAATACGGGCTTTTTGCTGATAGGAATTTTTTAACAAACTTTAATCTGAAGATCAACTGGCTTTACTTTGGGCAATTATATGCCAATTTTGATCCCGCTGGCCGCTTCAAAGCCGATGACCGGTCGCAGCCTTTACGCATTCCAGATTACTCCGTGACTGATCTCCACCTGCAATATCAATTTCCAATAGCAGGCATAAAAACCATTGCAGGCTTAAGTTGTTATAATATTATGAATAATGAATCAATAACAAGGGGTGAAGATGGAATTTTCCACAATCTGGAAACATTCAGAGGATTCTGGACAAATGGCCGTACATTTAACCTTTCAATGAGTCTGATTTTTTAATACATAATTTCCATCGAATGCAAGAAGAAAGATTATCGACCAGCCTTAAAGCACTCACCATCAACCTCGACCAATCGACCTATGGTGTTTTCGCCGAAATCGGAGGTGGTCAGGAAGTTTCCAGAACCTTTTTTCAGGCCGGAGGAGCTTCGGGAACCATAGCCAAAACCATTTCTGCATACGACAAGCAATACAGCGACATCCTTTACAGCAATAATAAGGAAAGCAGGCGCTATGTTTCGTGTCAGCGTCTAGAAGAAATGCTCGAATGCGAATATGATCAGCTGGTAAACATGCTGGGCCCTAAGCGAGAAACACCTACCCGTTTTTTTGTTTTCGCCAACACAGTTTCAACGATAAATTTCCGGAAAGACAACATCAGTCACGGCTGGATAGGGTGCCGGTTTCAATTGAATCATGACACCGAGCCAAACGAAGTAGTTATTCATGTCGGCCTTAAAGAGAATGACAGCATTCTGCAGCAAAACACTCTTGGTATTGCGGGTGTAAACCTGATATATGCATGTTTTTATCATCACGAAAGGCCAAATATTTTTATACAGTCCCTGCTCGATAATTTATCCACCGACCGAATGGAAATAACTATGATCAGGATGAAAGGACCTGATTTATCGTATGTTGACAATCGGTTGCTGGCAGTTCAACTGGTTAAAAACCGAATGACCAATGCCATCATGTTCGACAGGTATGGTAGTGTTCAGGAGCCGGCCGATATGCTTTATAAAAAAAATGTGCTTGCTTTCCGGGGAAGTTTCAGACCCATTACTTATGCAGGGTTCGATATTTTAAAATCGAGTTACGCCCTGTTTAAACGCGATGAAGATTACGATAAATCCAACACGCTTTCGTTTTGTGAAATAACCCTCGATAACCTGATGACACCTGATGATACCGATATTGATGAAAGAGATTTCCTGGATCGTGTGGATTTATTAAATGGTATGGGACAAAACGTTATGGTATCCGGGTTTCGTGAATTTTATAAACTGGTACATTATTTTTCAGGATTCAGAATCAACAAGCAGAGATTGGTTGTAGGTGCCGAAACATTTGAGAAAATATTTGATCCAAAATACTATGCTGACCTGAAAGGTGGCATTCTGGAAGCATTCGGAAAGCTTTTCCCTGCAAACATGAAGATGTATGTTTACCCTGGGCTTGACCAGGATGTGCAAAAGCTTATCAGATCGAAAGATATACATTTTGAAGATGCCACCAGGCATTTATATGATTATCTGATTTCTTCGCGCCTGATCCTGGAAATTGAAGAAATAAATCAGAAATACATTAATATTTTCTCTCCTCAGGTCTTGGAAAAAATTAAAATTTCAGACCATGCCTGGGAAAAACTGGTCCCTGTATATGTTGCAGAAACCATAAAAAAAAGAAAATTATTCGGCTATAAAGGTTGATCCTAAATTTGCTTTATTACCTTTTCGAGAATTTCTGTCACCTTGCAGGAAAGATCAGTGACAGAATCACTCATAGCGATTTCCATATTTACTTTTGCATTAATCGCCGAAATTTCTGTTGAACCATCTTCCAGTTCCTGAATGATCACATTACATGGCAACAACAGTCCCACCATCGGTTCTTTCGACAGTACTTCATGAGCAAAAACCGGATTACAGGCTCCCAGAATTCTGTATTTTCTAAAATCGAGATTCAGCTTCTTTTTAAAAGTATCAGTTACATCTATTTCGGTAATTATTCCGAACCCATGTTCCTTAAGGATTTTTGTAGTTCTTTCAATCGCTTGCTCAAAAGAAAACTTTGTGTTTTTGGTAAAGTAGTATTTCATCCTGAAATTATATTAAAATTCGACATTAAAGTGCGCTAACATTTAACATTCGTACAAAAGTAATGTTAATTAGATTAGTAAAATTTCAACTGCCTCACAATTTGATTTTGAATACATTTGCAAAAAATGCCGTATGCGGACCAATACGCCCATTCTGTTTGTTACCACTTTAAGTTCATTCCTGACAGCATTTATGGGGTCGGCAATAAATATTGCCATGCCGGCAATAGGTTTGGAACTTGAAATGAATGCAGTTGAACTGGGCTGGGTATCAAATGCATATCTTCTGGCTGCTGCTGTTTTTCTACTCCCGTTTGGGCGAATTTCAGACATTTACGGTCGAAAGGTCTTTTTTATCTCAGGAATCCTGGTTTTCGTTTTGGCTTCCATTATTTCAGCACTCGCTTTCTCTCCGCCAATCCTGCTGTTTGCCAGAGTGCTCAACGGTGCAGGAGGAGCCCTGATCTACTCTACAGCGATTGCACTTCTTACCTCGTCATATCCGCGCGAGGAAAGAGGCCGGGTGCTGGGAATCAATGTTGCTTCTGTATATCTTGGGCTTAGCCTTGGACCAATTGTTAGTGGATTCCTGATTTTATATTTTGGATGGAGAAGTATTTTTGTTTTTACCGCTTTGCTTAGTATAATCATTGTTCCAATTGCATTAAAAAAACTCAAAACTGAATTTAAAAAGGCAAATCGAGAAAAATTTGATTTAAAGGGAAGCCTTATTTATGGACTCAGCCTTGCATTAATTGTGTATAGTTTTCCTACACTGCCAGCTTCAGGAAGCATATTGCTGCTGATTCTTGGCATTATTGGCTTTACAGCATTCATTTACTACGAAGGAAAAATTGACAATCCATTGATAGCTATAGGCAAATTCAGGAAAAATCATCTTTTTATTTTCTCAAATATTGCTGCTTTTATCAACTACAGTGCTACTTTTGCCCTGGTATTTTTATTGAGCCTTTATTTGCAACAGGTTCTTAAGTTACCTCCGCATATGGCAGGCATGATATTGATGGCGCAACCCGTAACTATGACCATTTTCTCGCCTATAGCCGGTAAACTAAGCGACCGGATTGAACCATCACTTGTGGCTTCAATGGGTATGTTTGTCACAGTTGTAGGACTATTCGCTTTTACAACGCTTGACAAAACCGACGGAGTCTGGTTCATAGTTGCAATCCTGATTATTCTGGGCATGGGATTCGCACTTTTCTCGTCGCCAAACACCAATGCAGTAATGAGCTCTGTAAAACAGGCCGAATATGGTGTTGCATCCTCTGTGCTTGGAACAATGCGCCTGACTGGTCAAACCATCAGTATGGGAATTAGTATGCTGGTATTTGCTCTGATGATGAAGGAATCAGGGAAAAGTATAGACAATACCGATGAACTTTTATCAGCGATCAAAACATCTTTTCTTGTTTTTGCATTACTTTCAGTTGCGGGTGTATTTTTTTCGCTGAAAAGAGGGAAAATGAGACCCTGAATAAATTATTAAAATATAACAAATGAATGAATCTGAATCTAAGTACGCACTGGTTTTTGGTGCAAGCGGATTGATCGGAAAGTTTTTAACCGAACAATTAATCAATGACAAAAGATATAAAAAAATCATCATTTTTGTCAGAACAAAGCAAAAACTTGTAAGTCCACAAGTTGAACAACTCATTCTTGAGCCTGAAAATTTAGAGCAATACGCAGATCTTTTTAAAAATAATCATGTATTTTGCTGCATTGGTTCAACGCGTAAAAAGGCGGGAAGCAATAAGAATTTCTTCAAAATCGACCACAATCTTGTCGAAAAAATTGCACAGGTTTCATCACATCAAAATGCCGAATCGTTTGTTGTTGTTTCATCTATAGGTGCATCTGCAGAATCAGGCAATTTTTATCTACGCACCAAAGGCCTCATGGAGCAATCCATCAAAACATTTCAGTTTTCCAACATCAGTATCATGAGGCCATCCATACTTCTGGGTATGAGAACTGAAAGCAGATTTTTTGAAGAAATAGGAAAAAAAATTTCTGTAATGACTGCACCTTTATTGACTGGTAAATTCCGGAAGTACAGGCCAATTCATGCGAATGATGTTGCAAAAGCCATGATTATGGCCGCATTTAGGGGCAAAGGAATCTTCACCTTTGAATCTGACGAAATCGAAAAGTTGACAAATGCAAAAATCCGAAAGTAATGAAATTCATTAATCCCTCTGAATTAAAATCTAAAATTGATGCTGGCGAGGTTTTTCAGCTAATTGACACCCGTGAAGTCGAAAAGTACAATACCTGCCATATTGAAGGTGCAATTTCCATTCCTCAACTGGAACTTCCTTACAAACTGGATCTTGTACAAAAAGAGGGTACGGTAATTATCTATTGCATTTACGGAATGAAAAGCGATCAGGTTTATATTTATCTTAAAGATAAGCTGAAAATAAAAGAATTATATATACTTGACGGAGGTATTTATCAGTATGCTTCTGAAATTGACCCGTCAATGGATGTATGAAAACCCGGACAAACAATAGAATCAGAGAGCTGCTTATCACTTCGGTAGAGAAATTCCTGCGTCAGGGGCTTTCTCCAAAAATGATTTCGCGGACCATTGCTTCAGCACTGTTTGTAGGAACAATTCCGGTTCCGGGTGTTTCAACGCTGCTTTGTGCCTTGCTGGCAGCCGCATTCAAAATGAATCTCGCCTTGATCCAGGTGGTAAATTATCTGGTTTTTCCGCTGCAACTGCTGTTGTTCTTGCCTTTCATAAACATAGCAACCAGGCTTTCGGGTAAGGGTGTTTTTTTGGAGATCCCTCATTTAATGGAACAAATGACTTTAGGTAACTGGCAAAATATTTCAGCTGAATTGTTCTGGTTGATTTCATCCACCATACTTGTATGGATAGTGATAATGTTTCCTGTTTCTGCACTCTGCTATTTTGGGCTGAATCCTGTTGTTGCAGCAATCAGGAAAAACAAGGCTGATAATTCTTGACATTCAGCCCATTATCCCTTTTACCAGATTTCCGGCAACTGAAATTACCTGTCCGGTAACAAATGCTGAGGAAGGAGCCAGTAACCATGAAGCAAGTTCGGCAAACTGAGCTGGATCACCCAACTTACCCGTTCCTGTTTCAATGATAAACTCATCTCTTGCATCTTCAATACTTTTTCCTGAAGATTCTGCCCTTTTCACAAAAAGGCGTTTCATAGCATCAGTTTCATGGTAACCTGGTGCAAGTATATTAATGGTAATTCCTCTGCCGGCAACCTCATCAGCCAGGGTTCTGACCATACCGGCCACGGCTGCTCTGAAGGAGTTACTCAACACCAATTGTTTTACGGGTTGCTTTACAGAAACACTTTCAATCAGCACGATGCGGCCATATCCAGCTTCAGCAAAAACCGGAATCAACTTATGTAACAGATTTACCTTCCAGAATAATACTTTTTGAAATGCATCTTGCCACAATTCAGGGCTTGTCTCCGTAAAACCTCCGGCCGGTGGCCCTCCGGCATTGATCACTATGCCATGTATCTGAAGGTTGCCAATGGTTTTGATCAGCTGATCGGGAAACTCAGGCAAAGTAACATCAGCCTTAACAGGGATAAACCTGTCTGTATTCAGGTTTGTAATCTTTGCTAAGATTTCAGTCCTTCGTGACACCCCTATTACATTGGCATTTTCGTCAAGCAGCCTCAGCGAAATTGCTTTTCCAAATCCGGATGAGGCACCAAGTACAACAAACCAATTATTTTTCAGATCAAGATCCATGTAACAGAAATTTTAATGTTATTTTTTTCTGACATTTCTTTTATGGAAGTGCACCGGCCCTGAAGACTTTGGGTTATATTCCGGTCCCGGGCCCATCTCAGGTGGCGGCATAAGCTTGATTATTTCATTTTCGATCAGTTTTTCTATTTTCGAAAAGCGAAACATATCGGTTTCATTCACAAATGTTATGGCGATGCCTGATTGTTCGGCCCTGGCAGTGCGACCCACCCTGTGCACATAATCTTCAGCATCATGGGGAACATCATAATTTACTACCAGACTGATATTTTCAATATCGATACCTCTCGACAAAACATCTGTGGCAATCAGAATCTGCAGATTTCTTGTTCTGAATCTGAGCAAAACCTTTTCCCTCTCTGTCTGCTCCAAATCAGAATGTATATCTGCAACCTGAAAACCTGCTGACAATAATTCCCGGGTGATTGTTTTTACCTTGCTTTTGGTAGAAGCAAAAATTAAAATGCTGGGTAAGTCCCTATCGCGAATCAATTTGGCAAGCAACTGAAGTTTCTGGGAATCATGGGTCAGATAGGCTGCCTGCAAAATTCCGGCAGCAGGTTTAGAGACTGCAATGTTGACTTCCACTGGGTTTTTGAGTATTTTCCGACTTAGCTCTCTAATACGCGAAGGCATTGTAGCAGAAAACAGAAAGGTCGATCTGTTTTCAGGTAAATAACTGATGATTTTCATAATGTCATCCACAAATCCCATATCAAGCATACGGTCGGCTTCATCCAGGACAAGGTGTTGCAGTTGAGAAACAGGAATAATATCCATATTCAGGAATGAAATCAGTTTTCCCGGAGTAGCAACCACTATATCAACCCCCTGACTCAAAGCACGTTTCTGTTGCTCCCATTCCATGCCGTCTGTTCCACCGTAAACAGCCATAGAACTCAGGTTTACAAAATAACTCAACCCTTCCAAAGCCTGGGCAATCTGAATTGCTAATTCCCTGGTGGGTGAAATAATGATGGTATTAACCCCTTTTACAGGATGATTGATAATCCGGTGTAAAACCGGAAGCAGATAGGCCGCTGTTTTACCTGTACCGGTCTGTGCACATCCTATAACATCGCAGCCTTGCATGATGTGCGGAATAATTTGCTTCTGTATGGGTGTTGGTATTTCAAAACCTATGGAATCAAGGCCTTCCATTACTGATTTATCGAAACCAAAGTCTTTGAAGTTATTTATTTGATGATCTCCTGATGAATTGTCCATTATTTAAAATTAAAAAATTATTAATCTGGCCTGTGAATAGCCGGATCAAAGGTATGTATAACAATTATAAATACTTATGTATTCAAAAAACAGTCAGAAAATTAAAATAATTGTCAAACCTGAAACTAGAAATCAACCGTCAGCATTATATAATTATGGATAGTTAAGGATTAAATAACTGATTATTAATTTAATACAATAAAAAAAGGGGTATAACTACCCCCTTTTTTATATTTCTGTCATAATTCTGATTATTCAACGATAGCTTCAACAACAGTTGTATCAGCTATAGCTGCATTGATTGAATCCTGAATACGAACCTGCTCAGCTTCTACAAGAGCGATGGAGTCAGCAATACGGATTGAATCCAGGCGATCCTGCTCAGCCAATTGTTCTGCACTTGGTCCGCAAGCAACCATAGTTGCCAGACCTACAACTACTAAAATCTGTGATAATGTTTTCATGTGTTTTTTGTTGTATGTTAACGATGCAAATGTACATAAGTTTGAAATTAAAAAGCAAGTAAAAATTAAATTTTTTAATATTTTTTTAATCATTTATAATATTGATGTTCAATTATTTAAAAATTATATAAAAAAATAATTAAATTTTACCTTAAAATAGACTTAAAAAAAACGTCGTGTTTTGACCATAAATCTAAAAAAATGATTTTTCCAGACTGAATTAAATTAAAAAATCCGACTCAATTCAATTCAGTACATTCAGCAGTGATTTGTACCTTTGTTTGTTGAATTTTAATAAAGAATCATGCAGGATAATAAACCTCTGGCCGAATTGCTCAGGCCCTCTACTCTTGAAGCATATGTGGGACAGGAGCACCTGGTTGGAGACGGATGCATACTTAAAAACGCAATTGAATCCGGAAATATTCCATCTATGATATTTTGGGGGCCTCCCGGAGTAGGTAAAACCACGCTTGCACATATCATCTCAAAAAAACTCTCTCACAATTTTTTTACTTTGAGTGCCATAAACTCCGGAGTTAAAGACATACGAGAGGTAATTGAAAAAGCGAAAAGCTCAGAATCAAAATCCATATTATTCATTGATGAGATTCACCGTTTCAGCAAATCACAGCAGGATTCACTTTTAGGAGCTGTTGAAAAAGGGATAATTACGCTTATCGGTGCCACTACCGAAAATCCTTCGTTTGAAGTCATCTCTCCCCTGCTTTCGCGTTGCCAGGTCTATATTCTGAAAGGATTATCGATTGAAAATCTAAGGGAATTGCAAAATAAAGCTGTTTTACAGATCAAGGAACAAACCGGAACAGAAATTCAAATCGTTGAAGATGATGCATTGCTCAGAATATCAGGAGGTGATGCCAGAAAATTATTGAATGCCATTGAATTGATCGCCTCGGTCGGTGTTCCTGAAAATAATACGATTACTGTTGATAATAAAACAGCCACACGCATTATTCAGCAAAACCTTTCTTATTACGACAAAAAGGGAGAAATGCACTACGATATCATTTCAGCCTTCATAAAATCGATGCGTGGGAGCGATCCCAATGCCAGTGTTTACTGGCTTGCCAGAATGATTGAAGCAGGTGAAGATCCACTCTTTATTGCCCGCCGCATGCTGATTCTGGCGGCCGAAGACATAGGAAATGCCAATCCGAATGCACTCCTGCTGGCAAACACCTGTTTCGATGCCGTGCATAAAACCGGATATCCTGAATGCAGGTTAATTCTTTCGCAATGTGCCATATATCTGGCCACTTCACCAAAAAGCAACGCCTCATACCTGGCCCTTAACAAAGCAATGTCGTATGTTGAACAAAAAGGCGACCTTTCTGTGCCGATTTCAATACGCAATGCTCCGACCAGCCTGATGAAAGACATAGGTTATGGAATAGGCTATAAATATGCTCATGACTTTAACAACAATTTTGCTGAAATGGAGTTTCTTCCTTCAGAGATAGCGGGAACAAATTTTTATAATCCTGGAAAAAATGCCAGAGAAAATGAGATTAGAAATTATTTGAAATCAATCTGGAAAAATAAATACAATTACTAATACTAAATTATATGCACCAGACACCAGCTATTGATAAAATTCGAAAATACGCATCCGGAAATTTCTTTCTGATGGCAGGACCATGTGTCGTGGAAAATGAGGAAATGCCGCTTGAAATTGCCACATTCATCAACGATATAACCCGAAAACTGGAGATACCTTTTATATTTAAGGCTTCCTACCGAAAAGCCAACCGGTCTAAGTCCTCTTCATTTTCAGGAATTGGAGACCTTAAAGCACTGAAAGCCATTGCCGAAACTGGCAAAAAACTTGAAATCCCTGTTGTAACCGATATTCATTCAGCTGCTGAAGCTGAAATGGCAGCAGATTTTGTTGATATTCTCCAGATTCCGGCTTTTTTATGTCGGCAAACCGATTTGCTTGAAGCGGCCGCCAAAACCGGTAAATGGGTAAATATCAAGAAAGGGCAGTTTTTATCGCCCGAATCTATGAAATTTGCCGTAGAAAAAATCAGAGAAACTGGTAATAAAAACGTTATGCTAACAGACAGAGGCACCATGTTTGGTTATCAAGATATGGTGGTTGATATGCGTGGAATTCCTGTAATGCAGCAATTTGGCACTCCGGTAATTCTCGATATTACTCATTCTCTGCAGCAGCCGAATCAGCCAATGGGAGTCAGCGGAGGCAAGCCCGAAATGATATCAACCATTGGAAAAGCTGGTATAGCAGCCGGGTGCGATGGCATTTTCCTCGAAACGCACCCTTATCCTGAAAAAGCCTTGTCGGATGGTGCTAATATGCTACCCTTGAATCTTTTTGAGAAACTGATGAATGACCTGGTACTTATCAGGCAGGCCCATCTGAAAACTCTCGCCTGAATAAACTCACTTTGTTTAGGCAGGGAAAAGTACTTTGGTAATAAACCCGAAAATCAGGGAGAGTCCCCAAAGTATTCCTGCCTGAAAGATGAAGTATAGCAGCACATACGAAAAGCGTTTGCTTTCCTTTGTTTTAAGCAATAAAGGTAATCCACCCCAAAACAGATATAATGCATAAAGTCCCGGAATCAGTGCCAGAAAAAAGGTGGGATTCAGGTTTGCAATAACATACATCATCAAAAGTGGAGTTGATGAATAAAAAACCAGAAGGGCAGAATTCTTAAATAATTTAACCGATCCGAAAGATGGAGCCATTTGATTTACAAAAAAAGAGCCGGCCAGTAAAAGGAATATCTGCATAAAGACATAAAAAACGGCTTGCACCAGTGGAAATGAGAACCTGTAGGCATCAATATCCAGGATATTCCTCACATAGAGAAAGCTGCCAATAAATTGAGTAACAGCTCCTACGAGAATCAAATTAAAAATAAATTGAGAAAAATGCTCAATCAGAGATCGTTTCTCGAGTGAGATAATTTTCCATTCGTATGATGGAAAAAGCAGCAGATTTTTTAAGCGTTCAGTAAAATTGATTTTATTCATCAGTGAGTACAGGTATCAGCCTGTTATTTTATAGAAATATGGCTGATTGCGCCCGTAACCGGATTGAAAATCAGGTTTGAATAACTACCTGTAGGCAAATGAGTTACAACACCATACTGACTTATCATTTCAGTGCTTTCAAACAAAACCTTTGCCCCTGAAGTAACTCTGACCTTAGATTGCTGAGGAATGCGATAGTATAATCCGCGGTTTTTTTTCTTTAATTCTTCTTTTTGACTTGCAAAATCTTTCAGCATTTTATTGCTGGTTAAAGGATTAATTGTGAGGGTTATAAACTCTCCTGATGGGGAACTTTTTGGAAGGATTCCGGTGGTCGGAGAAAATTTGCAGAGGCTCTCAAGCAGCCCATCTTCGCTCTCAGGAGGTGTAACGAAAAATTGATGGCTATCTGAACTAACTCTTGTTGTTCCTTTAAAAAGTGAAAGATATTCATTCTGGGTTTTCCTGAGTTCAGAAATCATAAACTCAAGGCTTTCTTTTGAATAATTAACTTCCTGATAACCCGTCATTAGATTGAAAATATTTTCATCAATTTTTCTGATAATTTCAGCAGTTTCCTTTGCCATCTGTTCAACTGATTTTTCAGATAAGCTGCGCCTCACCACCCGGTCCACAATAGTAGTTGTATCCACACTTACCCTTCTTATGATGGTATCTATTTTTTCTGTTATCGTGGGTTGCAAAAGATCTTTGAATAATTTCAACTGCATATTCTCCGATTTTGAGCCTTGCAGCAAAGTGATGCTATGTTTTAGGTTTACATCTGAAAAACCGCTGATGATACCTTTCTCAGTAAGGGCAATACTGATTTCGCTGCCTTTAGATTGTTTACCGGATTCAATAAAATACAAATGATTCGGATCAGGTTCGGCCTGCAAACTTGCCTTAATGCCTGCAATGGCGTGTTTAACTGAATTTTCCCTGTTCACATTGGTGAGTCCCAGATATTTCATGGCATAATCTGCAAACGGACCTTTAAATGTTTCAGTTTTAACTAATGAAATCTCAACACAAACCGTGTTCAATGGCAAAGCATATAAAATGCCCTCTTTTTCAGGATTAAGTTTTCCCTGAGAAACAGAAATCACGTTAAATTGTGCACGGGAACCATGAATATTTATAAAAAAGAAAAACAAAAGAAAAATATAGCCGGGTTTTCCAATAAAAGACATCATAAGATTTTTTTTTCAAAGGTAAGTATTTTGAAACATTTGAGATAGTGGCTTGATTTTCGGTTTTTGGGCATGGCATATACTATAAACAAATGATTACGAGACATCGTTGTAAGAAAATGGAATTGTAAACCAACCAAATTACTTCATTATCCTGACAAGGATTTTGAAACAGTTGGTATCTACCGGTATTTAATCAGGATGACATGCTTACCAAAATCTATTTTTACCTGATAAACAGCAGTTCCCTGTACTTCGAAAGCGGCCAGAGTTCATTATCGACCATAAGTTCAAGTTTATCAGCATGATATCTTATTTCGCCAAAGAAGGGCAGGACCTTTGCCTGATAAGCAATAGCCAAAGCTTCAGGATCTTCAATTTTATTGGCTGCTTTTCTAGCCTCCACCATTTTTTGAATCTGATCTCTGATGACTGCAATGTGCTCTGAAATCGCTTTTATGGTATCGATCTGGTTCTTCGATAATGCGACATAAGTTTTTGTATCCAGTACTTCCTTGAGTCCTTTAACATTATCAACCAAAAGATTCTGGTACCTTATGGAGATGGGTATGATATGATTAATAGCAAGATCACCCATCACCCTGGATTCAATCTGAATTTTGCGGATATAGTTTTCCAGTTTTATTTCGTACCGCGCTCTGACTTCTCTTTCGGTTAGCACCTGGTTTTCGACAAACAACCTGATGGCTTCGGGTTTTAATAAGCTCCTCAGCGCATGCGGGGTGTCGAGAATATTAGATAATCCCCTGGTGGCAGCTTCTTTTATCCACTCCTCTCCGTAGCTGTTGCCTTCGAACCTGATGCGTTTTGAGTCAATGATGTATGATCTGATAATGCTGTACATTGCATCATCTTTGCTCATGCCACCTGCCACAAGAGTGTCCACATCTATCCTGAATTTTTTCAACTGATCGGCCATAATCAGGTTAAGAGCGATCATTGGTTTGGCACAACTTGATGAAGAGCCGACAGCCCTGAACTCAAATTTATTACCCGTGAAGGCAAATGGAGAAGTTCGGTTACGGTCGGTATTATCGAGAAGGATTTCAGGAATTTTTGGAATTTTGATGTGGTTCCCTGAATTTTCGCCAGCTTTAGAGACTGATTTTTTATCAGTTTTTTCAATCAGATCGAGCGTTTCGGTAAGTTGCTTTCCAATAAAAGCGGAAATAATGGCGGGCGGCGCCTCGTGGGCACCCAATCGAAGATCATTGCCTGATGAAGCCACATATGCCCGAAGAATATCAGCATGAGCATCAACGGCTTTAAGAATGTTGGCCAGAAAAACCAAAAATCTGAAGTTTGATTTAGGAGTTTTTCCGGGGGTTAGCAAATTTTCGCCTGCATCATTACTTAATGACCAGTTATTGTGTTTTCCCGATCCGTTTACACCGGCATAGGGTTTTTCGTGCAATAAAACTGTATATCCATGCCGTTTCCCAACTTTTTCGAGCAAGTGCATCAACAATTGGTTATGATCGACAGCTACATTTACTTCTTCATAAACCGGAGCACACTCAAACTGATTGGGAGCAACTTCATTATGACGGGTTCTTACAGGAATACCAAGCCGATGTGCTTCGTATTCAAACTCCCTCATAAAATCAATAACTCTTTCAGGAATAATACCAAAGTAGTGATCTGACAATTGCTGATCTTTGGCGCTTGAATGACCAAACAGTGTACGTCCGGTCAGTACAAGGTCAGGTCTTGCGTTAAATAAAGCACTGTCAACTAAAAAGTATTCCTGTTCCCATCCAAGCGTGGCAAAAACACGATTTACATTTTTATCAAAATATCTGCAAACTTCGGTAGCCTCCCTGTCAAGCGCCAAAGAAGCTTTAAGCAAAGGCGTTTTATAATCGAGGGCTTCGCCGGTGTAAGAAACAAATATGGTAGGAATGCAAAGCGTTTTATCCATGATGAAAGCCGGAGAGGTTGGATCCCAGGCAGTATAACCCCTGGCTTCAAAAGTATTACGAATACCCCCACTTGGAAAGCTTGAAGCATCAGGTTCCTGCTGAATCAACTCGCTGGCGTGAAAAGTTTCTATGGCTTTGCCATCAGCCGTTGGCTGAATGAAAGAGTCGTGCTTTTCAGCAGTTGAACCGGTGAGCGGATGAAACCAATGTGTGAAATGCGTAGCTCCTTTGCTCAAAGCCCAGGATTTCATGGCTGATGCAACCTGATCAGCAATACTTCTGTCGATCCTTACTCCTTTTTCAGCAGCTTTAATTACAGAATTATAGGCTTCGTGCGACATATATTCACGCATTATCTGTTTGCTGAATGTAAGTTCGCCATAATAATCTGAAACTTTTGGTGGAATATCATTAAAAAGCCTTCTGGGGCGCGAAATGGCCATTTCAAGGGCTTTGAACCTGATGTTGCTCATGTATTTAATTTTGATGATGTAAGAAACTATACTTGCTACTACAAAGTTTTTGCAGTTATTTAATCTTATGAAATAATTTTATTCTCAGCCTCCTGCTTTGAAATAATCAATAACCCAACAAAAGTTATCAGTCCATTTAAAATAAGGAGTTCAAATCCAAACCTGTAGCCATTGAACCAGACTGCAGAATTATAGCTGATAATAAAACATAATACCGGCGACAAAATTGCAATTACGGGTACCCACTTGTCCTGGGTTTTTCTTTTTGTGAACAAGCCAAAACTGTAAAGTCCCAGAAGCGGGCCATAAGTATAACCAGCTATGGTAAACAATTTGGTTATCACTGACTGGTCGTTGATGGCTCTAAAGAAGAGGATCAGAAAAAAGATAAGAAGGGCAAATCCAATATGAACAAATTTGCGGATGAGTGTACTTTTTTGTTCAGACAGGTTCTTATTTCGTTCAATGCCCAGAATATCAACACTGAAAGAAGTTGTAAGCGCTGTCAAAGAACCATCTGCACTTGAATAGGCCGCCGCAATCAGGCCCAAAAGAAAAATAATTCCGGCAAAAGTACCGTGATGCTGCATGGCAATGATAGGGAACAAATCATCGGTACGCTCAGGTATTGAAATCCCAAATTTTCCAGCATACAGATACAAAAGCGCTCCCATGCTCAAAAACAGGAAGTTAACCGGAACCAACACCCAACTCATCAGATAAATGTTCTTTTTAGCGTCATGCAGATTGCGACAGGTAAGATTCTTCTGCATCATATCCTGATCAAGTCCAGTCATTACAACCGCAATAAATGCACCACTCAGAAACTGTTTCAGGAAAAACCTTTTATCGTTAATATCCATAATAAACATGTCAGAATATCTGCTATCCCTGATTTCGGATATCAGCATTTCCGGGCTGAAGCCCATTTCTTTATATATGATGGAGGCAGAAACCAGCACAGCAGCAATCATAAAAGTGGTTTGCAAGGTATCTGTCCACACAATGGTTTTGATTCCACCGCGGAAAGTATAAATAAGAATGAGTCCGATGAACAAAGCTACATTAACAGCAAATGGCACATCCCACCTATCGAACACGAACACCTGCAGTACATTTACAACTAAAAAAACTCTGAATGATGAACCGATACTACGAGAAAGCAAAAAGAACAATGCCCCGGTTTTATATGTAATTCTTCCAAACCGTTGATCGAGGTAGGTATAAATTGAAGTGAGCTTGCGGCCATAATAAACCGGCAGCAAAACCTGCGCAATAAATGCATAACCCAGCAGGTACCCAAGCACAAGTACCATATAGGAAAATCCCGAGGTTCCAACCTCACCGGGAATTGAAATAAAAGTAACGCCTGACAAAGAAGCACCCACCATGCCATAGGCAACTAAATACCAGGGTGAGTTCCGGTTTCCGGTAAAATAAGTCTTGTTGTTGGATTTTCGACCGGTGATACCGGCGATGATGAAAAGTAGTAATGAGTAAGCTATAAAGACCGATAGTATGATTGAGGGATGCACTAAGCGTCGGAGGATTTTAGTGATATTTCGCGGGCAAAGGTAAGTAAATCCGGATAGATAAAATCTACCAAAAGTGGTTTCCTTCTTGCTATACCCACATCTCCAATGAATACGGTACACATTTTCAATCGTTTACCGAAGATCATATCCGATATAGAATCTCCAACCATTACTGATTTTGTAAATTTAATTTCCTGAAAATCTTTTTTCGCTTTCAAAGCCATGCCAATAGCAGGTTTTCGGGTAAAATGGCCCGAAGATTCAAGATAAGGTGAATGATAAACCCTGTCGATCCGTCCACCATTATTAGACAGTTCATTCAGCATTTTCAGGTGAATGGCATTAAGATCTTCTGCGGTCATCAGGCCTTTCCCAATTCCCTGCTGATTTGTAACAACCACAATGATCCCAAACATCTTCGAAAGCAGGCTAATGGCCTCGGGAACTCCTTCAATGAAAGTAAACTCATCGGGGGATACAACATAAGCGCCCAGCAGTCGGTTGTTAATTACACCATCCCTGTCGAGAAACAGCGTCCAGTCTTTATTTATTTTCAGATTCGCCAATTTCATGCTGAGCTCGTTCATAATGTTCAGGAATACCAATGTCAAGAAAGTAATCGTTGAAAATCTGGCCAAAAAAATTTGATTTTTGCACCTGTTTCATGAAAAAATCTTTTTCAAGTGAAAAAACATCCGGCATTGGAATACTTCTGAAAAATCGTGATGAAATCAGATAAATTCCACCATTAATCAATCCAGTTCCTGTGTCCTGATTTTTTTCATCAAAAGCAAGAATATTTCCTTCATTGGTAACACTTACACATCCATAACGCGAAGCATCATTAACATAACGCAGGGCTATGGTAACATCTGCAAGTTTTTCAACATTTCGCTGAAAAAATAAATCTAAATCAATCCTGAAGAAAGTATCTCCATTTATGATGAGTGCATAAGGAGTTTGAACCAATTTAAAAGCCTTCTTTACGGCACCACCTGTTCCAAGTGGTACATCCTCATGAGAATAAATAATTTCAACATCATTGTATTTGTGACCAAAAAAATCTCTGATTTGCGCTCCAAGGTAGCCAGTGCTTATGATTGCCCGTGTAAGACCGGCATCATGAATCTGCCTTAGCAGGTAATCCAGAAACGGCTTCCCATTTACAGGAGCCATTGATTTTGGAATGTTCTTCACGGTGCCACTCAGACGGGTTCCCATTCCGCCGGCAAGAATAATGACATCGGGCAGTTCTATAAACATAACTATCGGGGAAAAAGAGCTGTTTCAACCAACTCGCAGATAATGTGGCCTATGGTAATGTGAGATTCCTGAATTCTGGGGGTATCGGTTGAAGGTACCTTGAGAATAAAATCGCAGATTCCTTCCATCCTACCACCGGTTTTTCCGGTAAGTCCGATGATGATCATATTTTGTTCCCTGGCGGCTTCAATGGCTCTGATGATGTTTGGAGAATTTCCGGATGTTGATAAAGCAAACAAAACATCGCCACTTTTCCCCTGAGCTTTTACAAGACGTGCATAAATCTCATCAAATGCATAATCGTTTCCAACCGCGGTAAGATAACTCGTATTTACATGCAGGGCTTCTGCATCCAGGGGAGGACGGTCATAATAAAATCGTCCCGAAAACTCAGCAGCCAGGTGCTGAGCATCAGCGGCACTTCCACCATTTCCACAGAACAAAACTCTCTTATTTTTTTTGAATGCCTCCACCAATTTGTTAACAATAACTTCTATCAGCTTTAGCAACAATTCATCTTCAAGCATGCTGTTTTTTACAGCTATGGATTGCCTGAAAACTTCTTTTATTTTGTGATTCATAGCATTACAGGAAAAATCAAAATTAGTATAAGGTAAAATAATCAGCCGGGGATTACGTGTTAAAGCGACCAGGTTCTTAAACCTTTATCGGTGAATTCGTAACGACGGGCTTCGCCTCCATATTGTCTGAGTGCCTGAATTACGTCAGATCTGGAATTGCCCGGGCAGTAGAAAATCATAAAACCTCCTCCTCCAGCTCCTGAAATTTTTCCACCGGTAGCGCCATTGGCTTTTGCCGTTTTATAAATCTGATCGAGGTATGGATTTGTAATTTCATCAGCCATTAGCTTTTTATTCTCCCAGCCAAAGTCAAGGATTTCTCCGATTTTATCCAGATCGCCCTTAAGCAAAGCCTCCTTCATCATGAAGCTTTGCATTTTGAGTTTATGCATCGCCTCAATTGTTATGCTATTATTGTTGATAACGTTGCGGGTTTGTGCTTCTATAATGTTTGAAGAAAAGCGACTGGTTTGGGTATAAAATAGCACAAGATTATTTGAGAGTTCATTCAGATATGATTCCTTGATTCTTAATGGATTAACAATTACTTTATCATTATCGGAGAATTCCATAAAATTAACACCACCAAAAGTGGCTGCATATTGATCCTGTTTCCCTCCGGCCATACCTAAATCAACACGCTCAATATCGTAGGCAAGTCGGGCCAGATCATACTCGCCAAGTGGAAGATTCAGCCATTCGGCAAAAGCACCCAGAATGGTAACCACCAATGTGGATGAAGTTCCCAAACCCGATCCCGGAGGCGCATCAACATAAGTGGTAAGACTGAAAGACAGGGGCTTATGTGAATAATCTCTGACAATGCGGTTGTATATTCCCTGTTGGAGCAACATTCCGTTACCAGGCTGAAACTGTTCAACAGATTCGAAAATGCCAAATTCACCCTTATCCACCGACCGAATCATAATTTTTCCATCGCTGCGCGGCTCAATAGTAGCATAGGCATACAAGCTTATGGTCGCATTCAGAATGGCACCTCCATAAAGATCGGAATAGGGTGAAACATCCGATCCTCCTCCTGCCAGGCCAATCCTCAAGGGTGCTTTACTTCTTATTATCATAACAATTCAGAATTTACTTTTTTAATTTGTCCGAAGTAATACAACGACCATTAAATCAAAAAATAAAACAAGTTCAAATAGTCTGGCTTACCTCATCAATCGAATCCAGCAGTCCTTCCCAGGAGAAACGGGTTTTCTCATGCTGAACATTTTCTGAAAATTCAACTTCTTTAGATTCATAATAAAACCGAAAAATTGCTTCAGCAATTTCACCTGGTTCAGGTTCTACCACATATCCCACTTTTCCATCAGCAACCATTTCTGACAATCCTCCTACATTTGTTGTGATCATTGGCTTGCCAAAATGATAGGCAATCTGGGTAACGCCACTCTGTGTTGCATTCTTGTAAGGCTGCACCACAATATCACAGGCACAGAAATACTTATTTACATTATTGTTTGGAATAAATTGAGTCCTCAGTTCAAGTCTATCGCTGATGTTTAGCTCCTGAATCAAACGGTGATATTTTTCTTCATTACCGTAAAATTCTCCGGCCACCAGCAATTTAATTTTTAGATTTTTGAGTTTTGGCAGGCTCATTGCCTGAAGCAAAAGATCTAATCCCTTATAGTCTCTGATAAAGCCAAAAAACAACAGATAGCCGTAATTTTCATCAAGTCTGAGAAGTTCTTTGGCCGATTTTTTTGAAATAATATCGCCAAAATTATCGTAAAGTGGGTGTGGAAAATACTTCTTTGGTTTTTCCTGATCAAACATTGACAAATCTTTGAGCACAGAGCCAGACATGGCCACAAATGCATCTACCGATCTGGTGAAATACTTAACCAGCAGACGGTCGCCCGGCCTGCGTTCGTGCGGAATAATATTATCAGTTATGGCTACAATCCTGACTTTTCTTTTTGTCCTCCACTTCAGTATCCGGGCAATACTTCCCAGGCATGGCGCCATAAAAGGAATCCAGAACCTGAATATGGCAAGGTCAGGTCTGGATTTTGCAATTTCCCAGGCTGAAGTAATCCAGTTTATGGGATTTACAGAATTTATCCTGACCCTGATGTCGAGGCCTTCGGGTGGTGGTTCGGTGGAATATTGTGTAGTGCCAGGAAACAGAAACGACGGATACTGAAGGCTGAAAGTATAGATAATGACTTCATCGCCCCGGTCAAGAAATGCCTTAGCCAACCTTTCATTAAAAGTTGTAATGCCTCCACCTCTTAAAGGATATGCAGAACCTATGATTACAACTTTTTTTTTGATTTCCATTTCAGATCAGTCAACCTTCTGTTAATCAGATTACTTCTTCAACAAGATATTGATTGCGGTCGTGTGAGGTACGGCTGATCAGTTCACCTAAAAATCCGGCCAGAAATAACTGTGTACCCATCACCATTGCAAGCAGGCCGAAATAAAACAGGGGCCGGTCCGTCATTTTATATTCAGCCATAAAGATTTTTGCATAGGCCAGATAGGCTGCAAAAGCAAAACCTATGAAAAACAGAATGCTTCCCAGGGCTCCGAACAAATGCATAGGTTTGCGGCCAAAGCGCGACACGAACATAATAGAAATCAGATCGAGAAAACCATTAACAAATCTTTCCCAGCCAAATTTGGTAACGCCGTATTTGCGTTTCTGGTGAACTACTACCTTCTCTCCTATTTTCTTAAATCCGGCCCATTTGGCAATTACCGGTATGTAGCGGTGCATTTCACCATAAACCTCAATGGCCTTCACTACATCTTTTCGGTATGCTTTGAGGCCGCAGTTCATGTCGTGAAGCTTCACTCCCGACATGGAACGTGTTGCTGCATTGTAAATTTTTGAGGGAAGATTTTTAGTCAGTTTAGAATCGTAACGCTTTTTTTTCCAGCCGGATACCAGATCGAAACCTTCATTTTTAATCATATTATACAGCCCGGGAATTTCATCGGGACTATCCTGAAGGTCGGCATCCATGGTTATAACCACATCACCCGAAGCAAGCTCAAAACCTTTGTTAAGGGCTGCTGATTTCCCGTAATTTCTGCGGAACCTGATTCCACGCACCCTTGAATCGATTTTTTTAAGTCCGCTTATGACTTTCCAGGAATCGTCAGAACTTCCGTCATCAACAAAAATAACCTCAAAGTCATAATTATGATCACCCATCACTTTTTTGATCCAGTCATAAAGTTCGGGCAACGACTCTTTTTCATTATAAACCGGTACAACAACCGAAATGTCCATCAGAAACAGAAATTAGGTTAGGATTGAGGAAAAGCTTCATCGAAGCTATCGTCGTTCTTTTTAATAAAAATGGAAGCTAGCAGCGAAAAAACAGTCCCCCATAAAGCCATTGAGAATAGACTTGATATTGCAATAAACACAGGAGTCGTAAACATTTTAGTCATCGACATTGCCTGTTCAACCTGTTCATCAGTCAGGCCCTTTTCAAACATCTTTTCTTCGGCAATCTGCTTTAATTTGAGGAGTTCACCTGGATCAAAGAAATTAAAAAACAAATAGGAATAAATAGCCATTATAAGACCAACAACAACGCTGATCAAAACTCCTGAGCCAAGACTTCTTCCATAAGAAAGGTATCCTCTGCTGCATTTATCCCGATAAGCAAGGGTGCCAACAACTATACCTGCAAGCAAAATGACCAGTGAAGCATACTGAATCCATCCGGTCATGGTAACATCCAGGACATAAAACAATAATGAAAGCAACACCATTGCAACTCCGGTTATGAGTCCGTACTTCAGCGAATTATTCAATAAACTGCATTTAACTGCGGTTGAATCATTCAGGGTTCTTTCTTCATTCTGGGTTTCCATATCTGATGTGAGTTTAATTTCTGCAAATGTAATAAATCGGCGTCTGTATTAAAAACTTAATCAAAAATGTTGCAGAGCCTGATTTTTTTGTATTTTTGTAGCGGGTAAGTCTTATACGACCAGCTCCCATTGAACTCCCCCAGGTCAGGAATGAAGCAAGGGTAGATGGTTGTAGCGGTGCGATGTAAGTAGCTTACCCATTTTTTATTCTTATAAAAATTACTGCCATGCTTCTCAGAATTCATCCGGAGAATCCCAGTACAAGGCAAATAAGAACAGTTGTTGAATGTTTGCTCGATGGCGGGGTTATCATCTACCCTACTGATACCGTTTATGGGATGGGCTGCGATATTTTCAAATCGAAAGCCATAGAAAAAGTTGCCCAGATCAAGGGCATAAAGGTTGAAAAAGCCAATTTTTCATTTATCTGCAGCGATCTCAGCCAATTATCAGATTACACCAGGCCAATCGCCAATGATGTATTCAAGCTGATGAAAAAAAATCTACCAGGGCCATTTACTTTTATCCTAAATGCCGGAAGCAGCGTTCCAAAGTTGATACAAAGCAAAAAAAAGACTGTTGGTATCCGTGTTCCCGACAATAAAATTCCGCTCGAAATTGTAAATGAGCTGGGACATCCCATCATGTCGACCTCAATTCATGATGAGGATGAAATCATCGAATACACCACCGATCCTGAACTGATTTACGAAAAATACAAAAACCTGGTTGATATTGTGATAGATGGGGGTTTTGGCGACAATGAAGCATCAACCATCATTGATTGCACTGATGATGAGCCGGTTATTGTTCGTGAAGGCAAGGGAATTTTGATTTAAACTTTATGAAAACGGAGGAGAATATTTTCAGGGTACACAACATTAAAAATACTGATTCCGAGTACTTTGAAACACTTTTTGAAGGCAAGATCAGAATAGAAAAAATAATTTCATCGGGCCACACAACACCAAAAGGAAAGTGGTACGATCAGGACGAAGATGAATGGGTAATATTGGTGCAGGGTCAAGCAACAATATTATTTTTTGATAATGAAGAAGTTAACCTTAAAGCGGGAAACTACCTTCTGATCCCGAAACACAGGAAACACAGAGTTACTCACACCAGCGACAGCCCTCCCTGCATCTGGCTTGCCATTCATGGGCTGTTAAACAATCAGGAAAATAAACTCTAAATTATTGGCCCAGTTTATCTTACATATTTTCACCTTAAAAACCCATAAAATTATTTGGAGGGAATAAAAAAAGCAGTACTTTTGCAATCCCAAAATGATTCCGTAGCTCAGTAGGTAGAGCACATCCCTTTTAAGGATGGGGTCCTGGGTTCGAGCCCCAGCGGGATCACCACTAGAAAGTACAACCACTTGTAAATTAATATTTTGCAGGTGGTTATTTTTTTTATTCAACATCAATTCATCTGAGAGCTTTCAAAAAAAATCAGAATCCAGCCTGAAAAAGAATTTCAGAGAAAATTTGAAATACCTGATATTTTCAGTAAAACCTTCCGGGCTGACTTAAAAATGGTGAGATGAGAATTTCCTTCACTGATTTTTCTGATTTAATCCTAAAAAATCGCCAATAAAGACGACTTCTTTCTATATTTGCTGCCTGAGCAAATGGACTAAATCAAAATATAAAATATGAAAATTACCATTGTTGGCACCGGCTACGTGGGTCTGGTTACAGGCACCTGCTTTGCTGAAGTAGGAATTGAAGTGGTTTGCGTTGATATTGATGCAAAGAAAATAGAGAACCTCAAAAATGGCATATCTCCTATTTATGAGCCAGGCCTCGATGATATGATCGCCAGAAATTTTGAAAAAGGGAGGCTGCATTTCTCAACTGAACTGCCATCGAGTGTTAACGATGCCGATGTGATTTTTATCGCCGTAGGAACTCCACCCGATGAAGATGGAAGTGCTGACCTGAAATATGTGCTTGATGTTTCGAAAACAATTGGAAGGTTTATTGAAAAATACACATTGGTGGTTACCAAAAGCACGGTTCCGGTCGGAACTGCAAAAAAGGTAAGACAGGCAATTCAGGAAGAACTCAATATCAGAAATGCAGAAATAGAGTTTGATGTCGCCTCAAACCCCGAATTCCTGAAAGAGGGCGATGCCATCAACGACTTTATGAAACCCGACCGTATTGTGGTTGGCGTTGAATCGGGCAAAGCCGAAGAGATCATGACACGCTTGTACAAACCCTTCACCCTCAACGGTCATCCGGTTATTTTTATGGATGTGCCTTCGGCCGAGATGACAAAATATGCAGCCAATTCAATGCTGGCCACGAAAATCAGTTTCATGAACGACATTGCCAATGTTTGTGAAATAGTTGGTGCTGACGTAAATATGGTGCGGAAAGGCATTGGTAGTGATTCAAGAATCGGAACAAAATTCATCTATCCGGGCATTGGTTACGGAGGATCCTGTTTCCCGAAGGATGTTAAAGCACTGATTAAAACTGCTGATTCTGTGGGATATTCAATGCGTATTTTGAAAGCTGTAGAAGATGTCAATGATGATCAGAAATCGGTTTTGGTCAACAAGTTTCTGAACCATTTCAATGGCAATGTAAGAGGTAAAACTGTTGGTTTATGGGGACTTTCATTCAAACCTCAGACCGACGACATGCGCGAAGCTCCTGCAATTATCATTATTGAAAAACTGCTGGCAGCAGGTTGCAAAGTAAAAGCCTATGACCCGGTAGCCATGCATGAATCGAAGCGCAAAATTGGCGATAGCATCGTGTATTCAGCCGATCCATATGAGGCCATCATGGATACAGATGCCCAGTTTCTACTCACTGAGTGGACAGAATTCCGCTATCCGAACTGGTATGTAATCAAGAAACTGGTCAAAAATCCGGTAGTTTTCGATGGAAGAAATATTTACGACCGGAAAGAGCTTGAACAATTGGGATTTGATTACTATTGCATTGGGGTAAATACCGGCAAAAAATGATTTTTTATTGAACAGTTATATCCAATGGGTAAAAAAATTCTTGTTACAGGTGGAGCCGGATTTCTGGGTTCGCATTTATGCGAACGTCTTCTGAATGAAGGCAATGAAGTGGTTTGTCTCGACAATTACTTTACCGGCCAGAAATCGAACATTGTTCATCTTTTAAAAAATCCTTACTTCGAAATGGTCAGGCATGATGTTACCATGCCCTTCTATATCGAAGTTGACGAAATCTATAACCTGGCCTGTCCGGCCTCCCCCATTCATTATCAGTACAATCCAATAAAAACTGTAAAAACTTCGGTGATGGGAGCCATTAATATGCTGGGACTGGCCAAGCGCATAAAGGCAAAAATCCTTCAGGCATCAACCAGTGAAGTTTATGGTGATCCGCAGATACATCCGCAAACCGAAAGGTACTGGGGTCACGTAAATCCGATCGGAGAGCGTGCCTGCTATGATGAAGGTAAACGTGCTGCTGAAACTTTGTTTGTCAACTATCACAGGCAAAATAATGTACGTATCAAGATCATAAGAATCTTCAACACATATGGTCCGCGGATGCACCCAAACGATGGGCGTGTGGTTTCAAATTTCATTGTTCAGGCGCTGAAAGGTGAAAACATTACCGTGTATGGCAATGGAAGTCAAACGCGGAGTTTCTGTTATTACTCCGATTTACTGGATGGCATGATCAGACTGATGAACACCGGCGATGATTTTACCGGCCCGGTAAACGTTGGCAATCCAAACGAATTCACCATTCTTCAACTGGCCGAAAAAGTAATATCGCTTTGCGGATCTTCCTCAAAAATTGTATGGAAGCCATTACCCAGCGACGATCCGTTGCAGCGTCAGCCCGATATTTCTCTGGCCAAAAGCAAATTGGGCTGGGAACCGAAAATTGAGCTCGAAGAAGGACTCATCAAAACCATAGAGTACTTCAAAACCATCGTTTAAGCAAACCGGGCTATGAAAATTTTAGTAACTGGAAGTAACGGACAATTGGGAAATGAATTGCGCTCATTGTCAGCCCGTTTAACCGGATACAGTTTTACTTTTACTGATTTTGAAGAGCTTGACGTAACAAACTCAGCAAAGGTAAATGCCTTTATTTCGGAGCTAGAGCCAGACTGGATTATCAATTGCGCTGCTTATACTGCCGTTGATAAGGCTGAATTGGAGCCTGAAAAAGCCATACTTCTTAATGCTACCGCTGTCGGATATCTTGCAAAAGCTGCCAATTACAAAGGGTGTCGGTTAATTCAGATTTCAACCGATTATGTATTTGACGGAAAAAATTTCAGGCCTTACAAAATCAATGACAAGGTAAATCCTAAAGGAGTTTATGCCAGCAGCAAGGCACAGGGCGAAGAGATAGCAGCAGCAAACAATCCAAAAGCAATTATTCTGAGGACTTCCTGGCTTTACTCGGCTTATGGCAACAACTTTGTAAAAACAATACGCAGGCTTGGCAATGAGCGCGGCACAATGAAAGTAATTGCCGACCAGATTGGATCACCCACCTGGGCTGCCAACCTGGCAGAAGCAATTTTGAAATTGATCAGCATTGATGCAAATCCGGGAATATATCATTATACAAATGAAGGTGTTTGCAGCTGGTTTGATTTTGCAAAAGCAATCATTGAACTTTCGCAGATTAATGCCGAAGTAATACCAACTGACACTGAAGGTTTTCCGTTGCCTGCACCTAGGCCTTACTACAGCGTTCTCGACAAATCAAAGTATGCCGCCATTTCAGGACAAAGTGTGCCGTATTGGCGCGAAAGCCTCAAAAAATGCATAGCTTTGCTAAATGAACAGAGCTGAACTTAATAAACTTCACACCCGGATTTTTGATTCCGCCAATGAAGTATATTCAGAGCTGGGACCCGGTCTCGACCAAAACTTATATTATTCCTGCTTCCAGCATGAACTCCGGCTTCAGGGATTGATGTTCAAAAAGGATGTTTATTTTCCGGTTTTCTACAAAAATCTAAAGACTTCCCACAATATAAAAGCAGATATTCTGATTGAAAATCAGGTAATTGTCGAACTGATTTCAGAACCTTTGATTGCCGCCTCCCGCCTGATTACGATGCAATCGATACTTAAAATTGCCGAAAAACGAATGGGAATAATTCTTACTTTTAACGCGCCGGCAATGATCGAAGGTTACCGTAAAGTAATTGTTTCGTTTTGAATAAGTTATACAGTAGAAAATCATAAACATCAAAACCTTAGTACTATGTCACACATTGAAGTTCCTCATGAAATTATTGAAAAAGCCAAAGTCTGGCTGAGAGAAAACTATGATGAAGATACCCGGAAAGCCGTAAAACATATGATGGACAATGATCCGGCTGAGCTGGTTGAATGTTTCTATCGCGATATTGAATTTGGCACCGGCGGACTCAGGGGCATTATGGGAACCGGAACCAACAGAATGAACAAATATGTGATCGGCACTGCTACCCAGGGGCTTGCCAACTACCTTCATAAATATCACGGACCTCATAAAGAAATAAAAGTTGCCATAGCCTGCGATTCAAGAAACAATAGCCAAAATTTTGCCCAAATGGCGGCTGAAGTACTTGCTGCCAATGGAATTAAAGTATTCCTTTTTGACAAGCTGCGTCCGGTGCCTGAACTTTCGTTTACGGTGAGACACCTGGGTTGTCAAAGCGGCATTGTGGTAACGGCATCGCATAATCCCAAAGAATACAACGGATACAAGGTCTACTGGAACGATGGCGGACAGCTTGTTCCACCTCATGACAAGAACGTGATTGATGAAGTTCAAAAAATCAAATCAGTTGAAGAAGTTAAATTTAAGGGAAATCCCGAGAATATTACTTTGATTGGAAAAGAAATTGATGAAGCCTATAAAGAGGTTCTGCTGACATTGAGCCTATCTCAAGAAGTCATTGAAAGACAGAAAGATCTGAAAATCGTTTACTCCCCTATCCATGGATCGGGATATAAACTGGTACCAGAAACTCTGGCGAAATTTGGTTTTAAGAATGTATTCCTTGTCGACGAACAAATCACACCTGATGGTAATTTTCCAACGGTTCATTCTCCAAATCCTGAAGAAAAGGCAGCCATGAATCTGTCGCTGGAACTGGCTAAAAGGGTTGATGCTGATCTTATTATGGCTACCGATCCCGATGCTGACCGTGTTGGAATTGGTGTAAAAGACACCCATGGAAATTATATTTTGCTCAATGGCAACCAGGCTGCTTCGCTGCTGGTTTATTATCTCATTAAAAAATGGAAAGCTAACGGCAAACTCACAGGAAAAGAATTCATAGCTAAAACTATAGTAACTTCCGAATTGCTGAAGGATATTGCTAAAAGCCATGGAGTTGAATCACACGATGTACTAACCGGTTTTAAATACATTGCTGAAATCATCCGTAAGTATGAAGGTCAGAAACAGTTTATCGTTGGTGGAGAAGAAAGTTACGGTTACCTTGTCGGAGATTTTGTGAGAGATAAGGATGCGGTGGCATCATGTGCATTGCTTGCCGAAACTGCGGCATGGGCAAAAGATCAGGGCATGTCCATGTATGAAATGCTAATAAATATTTATCATGAGTTCGGATTTTATCTTGAAGACCTCATTTCAGTTACCAAGAAAGGAAAATCGGGTGCCGAAGAAATTCAGAAAATGATGGATGAATACAGAAGCAACCCACCAAAAGAAATACAAGGGATTAAAATATTGATGGCCAAAGATTACAAACTCAGAAAAACGACAAATCTGATCACAGGCGAAGAAAAGTCAATTGATCTGCCAAAATCAGATGTCTTACAGTTTTTCCTTGAAGGCGGGAGTAAAATCACAGTCAGGCCATCGGGAACAGAGCCCAAAATCAAGTTTTACTTTGGCGTGAAAGGTCTGCTGCCCGATCCATCGAAATTTGAAGAAGTCAATGCCAAAATGAGAGTTGAACTGAATGGAATGATTGAAGCTCTGAACCTTAAATAAACAGCAGTTTACATAAGTAAAAAAGGCGGTTGTTAGCCGCCTTTTTCATTCAAAAGATTTTCAGTTTTTAACTTCCAAGTGTCGCAACCATAACAGCCTTTATGGTGTGAAGCCTGTTTTCTGCCTCATCAAAAACCACCGACATGGGAGATTCAAAAACATCGTCGGTAACTTCCATAGCTTCGATTCCATATTTTTTGAAAACATCTTCTCCAATAACTGTTTCGCGATTGTGAAAAGCGGGAAGGCAATGCAGGAATTTTACTTTGGGATTGCCTGTTTTCCCCACAACTTCCATATTTACCTGATAAGGTTTCAGAAGCTTAATGCGGCTTTCCCATACTTCGGCAGGTTCACCCATCGATACCCAGACATCGGTGTACAGAAAATCAACCCCTTTTACAGCTTCGTCAACTGATTCAGTAAGTGTAATTTTTGCGCCTGATTCTTTGGCTATTTCGCGGCAGGTTGCCACCAGTTCTTCATTTGGCCAGCAGGCTTTGGGAGCTGCAGCACGGAAATCCATGCCCATTTTTGCTGCTCCAACCATCAGGGAGTTACCCATATTGTTGCGGGCATCGCCCAGATAGCAAAATGCAACCTGATGTAAAGGTTTGTCAGAATGTTCCATCATGGTGAGGAAATCAGCAAGAATCTGGGTTGGATGAAACTCTGTTGTGAGGCCGTTCCATACTGGAACCCCAGCATATTTACCCAGTTCTTCAACAATTTTTTGTCCGTAGCCACGATATTCGATACCATCGTACATCCGTCCCAAAACACGCGCTGTATCTTTCATCGATTCTTTTTTTCCAATCTGCGAACCTGAAGGGCCGAGATATGTAACATGTGCACCCTGATCCAGGGCGGCTACTTCGAAAGCACAACGGGTACGGGTCGAATCTTTTTCGAAAATCAAAGCAATGTTTTTGCCTTTTAATCGCATTTGTTCTGTTCCGGCATATTTTGCCTTTTTCAGGTCAACTGAAAGTTGTAATAAATGCTTGATTTCCTGAGGAGTAAAGTCCAAAAGTTTAAGGAAATTACGGTTTCTTAGATTGAAAGCCATAGTTTTTGAGTTTTAGGTTTTTATAAGTTGTGAGTTTTATACAATAACAATGCGTGTTCCTCCATTATCGATTCCAAGCCTGTCGGTACTGGTAATGATGGCATCTTTTCCGCTACCTTCAACAAAGCTTATGGCTGCCCTGATTTTTGGTGCCATGCTGCCTTCAGCAAACTGCTTTTCGGCCAGATAACGCCTGGCTTCGGCAATGGTCATGCGATCAAGAGCTTTTTCCTGGGGGGTATTAAAATTAATACAGACTTTAGGTACATCGGTAAGAATAAAGAACTTATCAGCCCTGATCTGAACGGCCAGCAGTGAAGAGGCAAGGTCTTTGTCAATAACTGCATCAATCCCCTGAAGTTTGTTCTCCTGAACATAAAAAGCAGGAATTCCACCACCACCAACGGCAATTACAATCTGGCCTGCACGGGCAAGGGCTTCAATTGATTTTTGATTGCTGATAACCAATGGTTTAGGGCTAGCAACAACCTTACGGTAACCACGTCCACGTGGATCTTTTGAGAATACTGCACCTGTTTCGGCCGTAATTACCTCTGATTCTTCCAGTGTATAATAAGGACCCACAGGTTTGGTAGGAGTGCTAAAAGCCGGATCATCCTTATCAACAAGTACCTGGGTAATGATGGAGATTATATCACGGTCCATATCGTTGGCCATCAACACATTGCGCATTTGCTGTTCAATCACATAGGCAATAAATCCCTGAGAATATGCAACTGCAATATCAAGCGGCATATCGGGCAAACCATAGAGTTTGTGTCCTGCAGTATTTGCCAGTAAAATATTACCTACCTGAGGCCCGTTTCCATGAGTAATGACGAGGTTGTAATTCGCTTTGATAAGCGTAAGCATTCTTTCGGCGGTTCCGTAAACATTTGCTTCCTGGTCGTCGATGGTTCCTTTCTGATCGCTTCTGAGTAAGGCATTTCCGCCCAATGCCACAACAGCTAATTTTTTCATAAAAATTTGTAAGGTTTAATTAAGCGACAAAAGTAAATACTTTTTGATGATTGGCAAGTACCCGTTTATGCGATAATGCAAAGAATATAAAACAATTACATTTCTACATATAAGAATATTTACTTCTCGTAATTAACCAGATTCATGAAATGCGGCTACCTTACCCTCTTATATTTAGCAGAAAACAAGCAGTCGGAATTTTTTATAATAATCTTCGTCAAGCCTGGAAAATACTACTTTTGCAACAATGAAAATTTTCCACAACCCCTTCATTCTCGCGCTTTTGGCCGTTTTGCTATGGTCAACCGTTGGTTCAGCATTCAGTCTTTCGTTACGTCATCTGAACTTTGTTCAATTGTTGTTTTATGCCAATTTTATTGCGGTTATATTTCTGGGTATCACCATCCTGTTAAGGGATAAAACAGAATTCCGGCAATCACTGGTAAAGATCAATATCATCAGGTCGTCCATAATGGGTTTCTTAAATCCTTTTGCTTACTATCTTGTATTGCTTAAAGCGTATTCAATTTTGCCTGCCCAGAAAGCCGTTTCTCTGAATTATATCTGGCCGGTAACGCTTGTCCTTCTTTCTATTCCGGTATTGAAGCAAAAGATTACTTTTCTGAGCCTGATTTTTATGCTCATCAGTTTCATGGGAACAGTTATCATAGCAACCCAGGGAAAACCATGGTCTTTAGAATTTTCCAATCCTTTGGGCACATTTCTGGCACTTTCGAGTTCGGTTTTCTGGGCGGTTTACTGGCTTATGAACATGAAAGATCAAAGGGATGCCATCAGTAAAATATTCCTGAATTTTAGTTTTGGATTTGTTTATATATTGATCTTTTCAATAATTACCGGCAACTTTATTTTACCATCAGCATCAGGTATTTTAGGCGCAACCTATATTGGATTGTTTGAGATGGGAGTAACTTTTGTCATCTGGATGATGGCCCTGAAATATGCCCATAATACAGCCAGAGTCAGCAACCTTGTCTATCTTTCACCTTTCATTTCACTTGGATTTGTTTCAATTCTGGTAGGTGAAAAAATTCTGGTTTCTACACTGATTGGCCTCGCCCTGATCATCGGAGGCATCATTCTTCAGCAATACTATGGCAGGAAACCGACTGTTTAATGAATGTTTCAGGCTTCGAACCTTTGAGGTACCCTTTCATCCGCCTGAATTTTCTACATCAACCAAAAGGAAACCCTTATCTCCACAGTGAAGATGAAACCTATGAAAAGCAAAGATTACAATCTGCAAAATTGACTACCTTTGCATCAATGAAAAGGAAAACCATTGCATTTCAGACTTTTGGCTGCAAACTCAATTTTGCAGAAACTTCAGCCATTGCCCGAAAATTCACTGAATCGGACTATAACCTGGTTGATTTTAAAGAACAGGCAGATCATTATGTCATTCATTCCTGTACAGTTACTGATCATGCAGAGAAAAAGACCAGGGCTGCCATCAGGCAGGCGCTGCGCAAAAATCCGGAAGCCTCAGTTGCTGTAATCGGGTGCTATTCACAACTGCGCCCTGAGGAAATCAAAAATATCAAGGGTGTTGATATTGTACTTGGAAACAATGAAAAATATTCGCTTTTCGATCACATTGAAAATCAGAAAACTGACAGAACAGAAAAAGATATAAAAACCGGTAAGCCACAGGTTTATGAACCCGGATTTTCGATGGGTGACCGCACCCGTTCATTTTTCAAAGTACAGGACGGTTGCGATTATTTCTGTACTTTTTGTGCAATCCCTTATGCGCGTGGCCGCAGCCGTAGCGCCAGCATTGCATCAACACTGGAAGTTGCCGGGCAAATTGCAGCTACCGAAGTCAAAGAGGTAGTGCTTACCGGGGTAAATATCGGTGACTTTGGTAAGCAAAACGGAGAATCATTTTATGATCTTCTTCTTGAACTTGAAAAACTTCAAGGTATAGAAAGAATCAGAATCTCTTCTGTTGAACCAGAACTATTGAATGATGATATTATAAGGTTGGTTGCCGGAAGCAAAAAGTTTATGCCTCATTTTCACATTCCCCTGCAATCGGGCACCGACCGTATACTTGCCCTGATGAAACGGAAATATAAGAGGGAGGTTTTTGAACAAAGGGTAAAAACCATCAAGGAGTTGATGCCACATGCCTGCATTGCAGCAGATGTTATCACAGGATTTCCGGGCGAAACTGATGAAGATTTCCTTCAGACAGTCGATTTCATAAGTTCTCTGCCAATATCTTACCTGCATGTATTCACCTATTCAAAACGACCTGGTACTATGGCTGCAACTATGGAAATGCAGATTCAGTCTCATATAAAACAGAAACGCAGCCGCATCCTCCACAAACTTTCTGACGAGAAAAAGGGAAAGTTTTACCTTGAAAACAAGGGCCTGATTTGCGATGTACTCTGGGAATCGGATATTGAGGATGGATTTATATCAGGATTCAGCAGCAATTATATCCGCTGTAAAAAACCTTACAATGTCAATTCTATAAACCAGATTGAGAAAGTGGTTTTTATTGAGCCTGATCAGGATGGTATATTTATTATTAAACCCTACGATGAATAAAATGACGACTCAGGAATATAACCAGATATGCATCAGAGTTTGCGAAATTTCGCGAAAAGCCGGAAAATACATTAGCGATCAGCTGGCACAGGTAAACCCATCAGAAATTGAACAGAAGGGGCACCATAATTATGTTACTTATGTAGATAAGTCAGCCGAGATTCTGATTGTAAATGATCTGAGAGAATTGTTGCCGAATTCAGGATTTATAGCCGAAGAAAACACTGCAGGACACGAAAGCCAAAAATTTAAATGGATAATTGACCCGCTTGACGGAACCACAAACTTTATTCATAAAGTTCCCCTATTCTGCGTTAGTATAGCATTGATGGAAGGTGATGAAATTGTGGTTGGAGTCGTTTATGAGGTGAACCTCGATGAATGTTTTTATGCATGGAAAGGGGGAAAAGCCATGCTTAACAAAAATGAAATCTTTGTATCGCCCATTCAGGATTTTGATAACAGCCTGCTTGCCACTGGTTTTCCTTACTATGATTATGGTAAACTTGAAGAATATGTTTTTGTTTTCAAGCACTTTATGAAACATACCGCTGGGCTCCGAAGGTTGGGATCTGCTGCTGCAGACCTCGCCTATGTTGCCTGTGGCAGATTCGAAGGTTTCTATGAATATGGACTAAACTCCTGGGATGTAGCTGCAGGGGCATTTATTGTTCAAATGGCCGGTGGTGTAGTTACTGATTTTTCAGGTGGTAACGAATACCTTTTTGGAAGGGAAATTATTGCCGGAAATCCCTATGCTCACCCTGAAATGAGAATAGTTTTTGAAGAACTTTTCGGAAGGGTCAGTAATAAGGATTAATCACAACAGGAATAAGAAAAATATTATAAATTAATCTCACAAACATGAAAGTCCAGCTTTTAAAAAACCTATTTATCACTGCAATTTTTATTGTAGGAGGATTCATATTGGCAGCGCAACCTTCAGATACAACAAAAAAAACCGGGCTAATCTATAAATTCGACATCAAGCAGGAAATTGCACCACCTGTGTGGCACAATACTAAAAAAGCCCTTCGCGAAGCCAACGAACTAAATGCTGACATCATTCTGATTCACATGAACACCTATGGTGGCATGGTTGAAACAGCTGACAGTATCCGCACCGCTATACTGCGATCGAAAATTCCGGTCTGGGTTTTTATTGACAACAACGCTGCATCGGCCGGAGCGTTGATTTCAATTGCCTGCGACAGTATTTACATGAGATCTGGTGCAAACATTGGAGCTGCAACAGTGGTTGATCAGACAGGAGCACAATTGCCTGACAAATACCAATCCTACATGCGCTCAACCATGCGCTCAACCGCCGAAGCAACAGGGCGAGATCCTGATATTGCCCAGGGAATGGTCGATCCCCGGATTTATATTGAAGGTATTACCGATACCGGACAGGTGATTACTTTTACCACTTCTGAAGCCATTAGATATAAATTTTGCAATGCTGAAGCAGAGAGTATTCAGGCAATTTTGAAAATAACCGGTAAACAAGATTTTAAAGTCGTTGAACAAAAACTTACAGCAACCGATCGCATCATTGGTTTTCTAACCAAACCTATAATCAGTGGATTATTGATTATGATTATTATCGGAGGTATCTATTTCGAGCTTCAAACCCCCGGTGTTGGTTTTCCACTTGCAGCGGCCGCCTTTGCAGCAATTGTCTATTTTGCCCCGCTCTATATTGAAGGCCTGGCTGCCAACTGGGAAATTCTCATTTTCATAATTGGTGTAATCTTATTGCTTGTAGAATTGTTTGCCATACCGGGCTTCGGGGTGGCCGGAATTTCAGGCATTATACTGATTGTAACGGGCTTGACACTCAGTATGATCGACAACATAGGATTCAATTTTACAGGTGTTCCCTTGTATGGAGTAATTGAAGCATTCTTTATTGTAATTATTGCTTCCTTTTTTGCTTTGGTCGGTTCATTTTTCCTCTCCCGAAAATTGTTTGGAGGACATACCATGTTTGGAGATCTGGCTCTCTTAACAACTCAGCAAACTAATGAAGGATATGCTTCATCTGATGCACATTACACTGAAATGAAAGGATCGACAGGAACTGCCTTTACCATGCTCAGACCGGCAGGTAAAGTCGAAATCGAAAATCAGATTTTTGATGCAGTTGCTGAATCAGGTTACATCAACAAAGGCGATTCAGTTAAAGTTGTAAAATACGAGAATGCTCAGCTGATTGTGCGTAAGATTTAATCATCGGAAAAGGCCAATGGCGTTAACATATAGCAACTGATGCCTTTCATTCATCAGATTTTTATTGAAGAATTCATTTTTTTTTGCTATATTTGTTTTTATTCACAAGGTATTAGAACCCATCTTATCTAACCTAATTAATTAAAAATCAGATTATGAAAGCTAAAATTTTCGCTTTTGCTGTTATTGCAGCAATTATGGCATCGTGTGGGCCTAAAGATGCCGCCATCAACAAGGCCGTACAGGGAGTTATTGAACAATATGCCACTGGCATTAACGCTACAACAGAAAAGGGGGTCGTTACCCTTGCAGGTGAACTTGATAAAGAGATCAATTTTGACGAACTGGAAACCGCACTCAAAGCCATTAAAGGTGTTAAAGGCGTTGTAAACAATTTGACCGTTAAAGTTGAGGAACCGGTTATTACTCCGGATGATGCTCTCACTTTAAAAATAAATGAATTGCTGACTATTGATAAATACAAAGGGGTTGCAGTTACGGTTCTTGATGGTGAAGTTACCCTTACCGGAACCATTGTCAGGGCTGATCTTATGGGACTTATACAAACTATTAGTGAACTCCAGCCTAAAAAAATCAACAATAACCTGAATATAAAATAAGAAAAAATGAGCGCAACTCTGAAATATCAAAGTGTGATAAACCTTGCAAAGGTGCTTGGTTTTAAGGACCTGAAAGCCATTGAAAAAAACGGAATACTTTATCTTTCAGGTATGGCTGCCAGCGAAGCCGATAAGCAAATGGTGTGGGATGCTTACAATAAAATCGATCCCGACATGCGTGGCGCTGACATGATTATGAATATTGATGTTGACCCGAATGCAGTTCCCCAGGAAGAAATCTATGAAGTTGTTGCCGGTGACTCATTGAGCAAAATTGCTAAAAAGTATCCGGGAGTTTCGTGGAAAAATATATACGAAGCCAATAAAGACAGAATTAAAAATCCTGACCTGATCCAGATTGGCTGGAAACTGAAAATTCCTAAAAAATAATTACATTATTTATTTCCAAAAAAAACAACTGCCCGATAAAGCAGTTGTTTTTTTTGGAGAATTACAGGCAAGACAATGCTTCTTACTGTGTTATAACTCAGGTTAGTACTGAAGTTAAAAATGACGCTAAATGGTTAGTCGCAGAACCTGACACAGGAACTTCTTAGCCTCAACATCAACCTGAACCTATTTAGGCTCTTTACAAGAATTTATTGTCCTAAGGTTTTGAAATTCTTTATTATAGATTAATCAGCACCAGTCAACTTCATTTTCTGCAATGCCTTATAGGTGCGCATTTCTGCAAAATTCTTGCCTTGCCACCCAAGCAAAGGATAACCATACAAAAAATTACGGGAACGCTGCCTGATTCTTTCATCAAATTGACTAGTGGTGTAATATAAATCCCTGTCAGGATAAGACTGCCTGGTTAGCGTATTGATCTGTGAAAGTTCCTCAGGTGATAGCAACAAGACCGAAAGTGTTGAGGAATTAAGCTCCATCATAAAGTTGGTGTGAAAAAATGCTTTGTCGGAATGTCTTACATTATACCTGGCCATAATCATATCCCAATTAAAGAGACTGAGCAACAATATGATGGCATAGGCATAAAGGCTGTTTCTGACAAGCAGATATTGGACGGATTTGCGTTTCGTCAATTTTACAAAGACCGTAAATATGCCCAACAAAACCATCAAAAGAAAACCAAACACCCAGATTCTTTTATAAGCCAGATTAAAATAATTTATGTACCAGATATTGCGGATTGCAACAGATATAACCAGTAGGGCATTTTGAATCAGCCATATTATAGATAGATTAATCAAAAGTTTGTTTCGGGAATAAAAGTTCAGGTTTCCCCTGAAATACCAAATTACTATAACCATTGAAATAGCCACAGAAACGTAACCGTCCGGGCATGAGCATCTTTTCTGCCAGTTTTTCGTCGCCTAACTTTGCGTCAAAAAAAGATGACACGAACAGAAAGAACGGCATTGATGCAATCGCTGGTAAATCAATGGAAAGAAAGTGGGCTTAGCCAAGCCAAATTTGCAGCACAGCACAACCTTACACTGGTAAAGTTCCGTTACTGGGTACACAAGTTAAAGCCTGGTACTGACACTGATTCTGCTTTCATTCAACTCAATGGATTTTCAACACAGGGCATCAGTCTCAGGTATCCTAACGGGGTGGAGTTATTGTTGCCTGTGCAAACACCGGTAGCTATACTTCGGTCTCTTATTCAATACTAGGCTCCATGTTTTCTCTTGGAGCAGCCCGTTATTATCTTTATAGGGAGCCAACTGATATGCGCAAGAGTTTTGATGGGTTATGCGGGCTGGTGACAAACCGCTTAAAGCAAAATCCTATGAGTGGCGATGTATATCTTTTCGTCAACAAGCCCCGTAATCGGATCAAACTACTCAGGTGGGAAACCGGCGGATTTGTTCTTTTTTACAAACGGCTTGAGAAGGGTACTTTTGAGCTACCTTGGGGCGAAAAATCAACAGAAAGTAACAAGCTGGACTTTGGAGAACTTGCTATGTTAATCACTGGTATTTCGATGAGAAATGCAAAAAAAAGGAGACGTTTTTTACAACAAAATGATGTTGATAACTAACGCTGAAATAGGCATTTAGCAAGGGCTTTACTGTGTATTTTTGTCTCATGGCAAGCACAGAAACAGTAACCATAAGCAAGGCAGAATACGAGGAATTTGTCCATGCAAAGAACCTTGTAGTTGTATTGCAGCATGAACTTGCCCAACTTAAGCGCATGATCTTTGGCGCAAAAAGTGAACGCTTCATTGCTCCTTTACCCAGCCAACCAACACTATTTGAACTGCCTGAAGAAGAGGTTATTGAAAAACCCAAGGAAGAAATCACTTATACACGCACCAAGCCAGAAGCAAAAAACCAACCTCTGCGTCTTGAATTACCAGCACATTTGCCACGTAAAACCGAGGTAATAGAACCAGAAGGGCTTCCTGAAGGAGCAAAGAAAATAGGTGAAACCATTACAGAAGTTCTTGAGTTTACTCCAGCCAATGTATTTGTTCGCCAGATAGTAAGGCCAAAATACATTGTATCACAAGATGATGAAAAAACTCAAATAGCCATAGCTGCACTGCCTTCATTGCCAATACCCAAAGGCAATGCCGGCGCAAGCTTACTGGCTCATATCCTGGTAAGTAAATTTGTCGACCATCTGCCTTTTTATCGTCAGGTTCAGATGTTTAAACGCCAGCAACTCACCATTCCCGAATCTACTATGGGTGGCTGGTTCAATGCAAGTTGCAGATTGCTTGAACCATTGTACAATACACTAAGAAGCAGGTTACTTGCCTGTAATTACATGATGGCCGACGAAACTCC
>JAHYJC010000021.1 GCA_019429275.1 Lentimicrobium sp.
TATTCTGGTGCCACCGTTGCCGGAGAAAGAGAAGCTTTTATCTTCTTTCGGGTTTTTTCTCACAAAAAACATCGAACCTTCTGATAATTACGGGCGTTTGGACTGGTTGCGGGTAATGGCTTTGTATCTTTACTTTCATCAAGGAACTGACCAGATGTTTTTATCTGAGATGGGTAAGGTTATTGAAAACTGGAAACAAATGTCCAACCATCATCCAATCAAATCTGAATTATTGCTGGTAGAAAGGTGGATGCTGATCAAATTGGAATAGACATTTGAAAAAAAGTATTTGACGCTCATTCCTTTATCCATCCACCCGCCCTTTTCACAGCATCTGCCCAGAGGCTTTTCATTTGTACTGCTATCGCAGGATCTTGCTGTGGATCAAATCTTTTATTGATTTGCCATTGTTGCAACAAATCTGAAATACTTGTCCAGAAACCAGTTGCTAATCCGGACAGAAGAGCAGCTCCCAATGCCGTTGTTTCTGTTATCTTTGGCCGCACAACTGGAATTTCCAGCAGATCGGCCTGTATCTGCATCAGCAGGTTGTTGGTTGAAGCACCTCCATCAACCCGCAGCTCCCTGATTTTTATTTGTGCATCCAACTCCATTACTTTGAGCACATCCATGGTCTGAAAAGCAATTCCTTCCAAAGCTGCCCGTGCGATATGAGCGGTGGTGGTTTCTCTGCCCACACCTATCATCATCCCCCGTGCATACTGATCCCAATAGGGGGCTCCCATACCGGTAAATGCCGGGACAAAGTATAAATTGCCGTTATCCGGAACTTTTTCTGCCAACTCTTCTACTTCAGCAGCTGATTTGATAATTCCAAGTCCGTCACGCAACCATTGTATCACCGCTCCGGCCATAAAAATACTGCCTTCGAGCGCATAGGTAGTTTCGCCTCCGATTTGCCAGGCGATTGTAGTGAGCAATTTGTTTTCTGAGATAACAGGCTTTCCACCGGTATTCATCAGCATAAAACAACCGGTGCCATAAGTGTTTTTAACCATACCTTCTTCAAGACACATTTGCCCGAAAAGGGCAGCCTGCTGATCGCCTGCTATGCCTGAAATGGGAACTTCTGAACCAAAAAAAGCGGTTTTGGTATGGTCATATATTTCGCTGCTTGAAGCAAGCCGGGGCATCATTGAAGAAGGAATGCCCATGATTTCAAGCAGTTCATCATCCCAGCATAAATTATGTATATTGAAAAGCATTGTGCGCGAGGCATTGCTCATGTCAGTAACGTGGGTCCGTCCTCCGGTGAGTTTCCAAACCAGCCATGAGTCAACCGTTCCGAAAGCCAGGCAGCCATTTTCTGCGAGTTTTCTTGCCCCGGGCACATAATCAAGTATCCACTTTATTTTGGGGCCGCTAAAGTAGGCATCAATTACCAGTCCGGTTTTATGCCTTATCATCTCAGACAATTGCCTGCTTTTGAGTTCATCGCAATATGTGGCGGTTCGCCGGTCCTGCCAAACAATGGCATTGTAAACGGGCTCTCCGGTGTGGATGTCCCACACAATGGTAGTTTCGCGCTGGTTGGTAATGCCAATGCCGGCCAGGTTTTTGCCTGTAATGTTTATTTTCGACATGGCCTCGGCAGCCACCGAAACCTGTGAAGACCATATTTCGTTGGGTTCATGCTCTACCCAGCCGGGGTTTGGGAAATGCTGCCTAACCTCCTTATGAGCCTGTGCACAAATGCTGCCCGATTTATCAAAAATCAATGCACGCGAGCTGGTAGTCCCCTGATCCAGGGCCAGGATATAATTTTTCATACCGGTCAATTGCTGAGGGTTTCCAAAAGCAACGCATCAGACCAGCCGACCATTGCCCCTATGATTTCTGCTTTCTGAGGTTCATTATGTAGCTCGTGGTAAGCATTTTCCCAAAGAATTAAGCGGCACTTATCTTTTAAAGGCTCAGCGAAGGCGATACTGCCGGAAGCAAAAGTCAGAAAATCAGCTTTACCGTGCATTAAAAGCAAAGGAAGAGGGAAGTCCGCGGCATTTTTCATTGTCCGGTTATTGACCGAAAGCATTCTTTTGCCCAACCCCAGAGAGATTCTGTCATGTATCAGCGGATCGTTTTTGTATGCCTCAACTACTTCAGCATCAATTGAAATTCCATTCAGGTCAAGATTATTTGAGATGGTTTTCTCTGGAAACAGACTTCCAAGGATTTTTGCAGCCAACACCAGAAGCGGCTTATTCTGCATTGCATTGTGAAGTCCTGGACTTACAGAAATCACACCCGCGATATCGGGCTTTTGCATGAGTGCATAATAAAGCACAAAAATTCCTCCGAGACTATGGCCATATAGAATCAGAGGAAGGCCGGGATAGCTTTCTGTAGCTTTTGATATCAGCAAATCTATATCCCTTAGTATTGCATCTTCCGACGGAAAGTGTCCCTTTATTCCCTGTGATTTTCCATGGCCACGCAGATCGCCTGTAAAAAATACATATCCGGCATCAGTGAATTCCTTTGCTACATGAGCGTGGCGCGAAGAATGGTCGCCAATGCCATGAATAAAGCAAACTATGGCTTTTGCCGTGTTTTTGTCAGGCTCCCAGCTTTGGGCAAAAATCTCAAGTCCATCGTAAGTATTCCAATTGGTTTTTATATGTTTCATTGGCTGCTTTATATCATTTACTTTGGTTTTATTGAGAGTAAGCAGGAAAATATCAGCTAAAGATAAAAACTTTCAATAAAATGCAGCAGTCAATTGTTGGAATTAACTTATTCAGCAAATTAATCAATGTGAATAAAGCATCGTAGTGAACAAAAAACTACACGGGTGCTTCATTTCTGGTGATGCAAAGAAATTTAATTATTTTTTTTCCTTACTCTTGTTTCTGTTTGTCTCATTATATTTGTTTATTCGAATAGAGATAAAAATTTCAGCAATTTGAACCTTACCGATAATTTAATCGGGATTTTGCCCGATGGCCGCGAAGCCAGACTCTTTACATTTTCTTGTGACGGTGGACTTAAGTTCTCCGTAACAAATTATGGAGCAACCTTAACGTCTGTTTCAATGCCCGACCGGAATGGTAAAAGCGAAGAAATCACAGCTGGATTTCCCCAATTTAGTGATTACCTTGGCCCGCATCCCTATTTTGGTTCCACCATCGGTAGGTTTGCCAATCGGATCGGCGGAGGCAGGTTCGCCATTGAAAATGAGGAGTTCAGATTGAAAATGAACAATCCTTTCTGCCAGCTGCATGGAGGAGAAGGAGGTTTTCATACCCGCCTGTGGGATTATTCAACTGAAGTAAAAGCAGATTTTGCCAGAATCAGGTTTAAATATCTGAGTCCGCATCTCGAAGAAGGTTATCCGGGAAATCTGCTTGCCGAAGTTTCATTTACCGCTTATGACAATAATAGCATTGAAGTTGAATTCGCTGCTTCAACCGATCGACCAACGCATGTAAATCTTACCAATCACGCTTATTTTAACCTTAGTGGTTTTAATGAGGATATTTCAGGTCACCACCTGATGCTCAATGCAGATAAATATCTCGAACTTGATGAAAATCAGCTGCCAACCGGCAGAATGATCGATTGTAAAGGAGGTGTTTTTGATTTTTCATCTTCAGTAAAGTTATCAGACAATGGAATTCCAAAAGAAAATGAGCTGGATTATTGCTTCGTTGTCAATGAACCCGGCAACTCGGCTCAACCCTCGGTGGTGCTTTACCACGAGCCTTCAGGTCGGAAATTGAGCATTTATTCGACACAACCCGGAGTTCAGGTGTATTCATCCAATTTTCTTGACGGGAGTCTTCAGGGACACGGAAATATCAGGTATCAGAAACATTCAGCAATTTGTTTCGAAACACAACACTTCCCTGACAGCCCGAATCAACCCTCATTTCCGTCCACATTGCTGAAACCGGGCGAAAAGTATCATCACAAAACAACCTATTTGTTTAAAACAGAGTAGTTAATAATTTATTCAGGTTATAAAACTCATTTTAAAACCATTAAACTCTATGGGTGCTTTTCACACACTGGATTACATCGTATTTGCAGCCTATGCACTGCTTATTCTGTCGGTTGGGCTGTGGGTTTCAAGAAGCAAAAAAGGAGAAAAAAAGAGTGCTGAGGATTATTTTCTGGCAAAAAAGAGCCTCCCTTTCTGGGCTATTGGAGCCTCGCTGATAGCAGCCAATATTTCTGCTGAGCAGTTTATCGGAATGTCAGGCTCAGGTTTTGCCATAGGTCTGGCCATTGCTTCCTATGAATGGATGGGGGCCATTACCCTGATTGTTGTCGCGAAATATTTTTTACCTGTCTTTATCCGGCAGGGGCTTTTTACCATCCCTGAATTTATCGAAAAAAGGTTTAATACAAATCTGAAAACCATTCTGGCCGTGTTTTGGGTGGCGCTTTTTATTTTTGTTAACCTGACTTCTGTGTTGTTTCTTGGAGCCAAGGCACTGGATACTGTCGTTGGAAACGGTGACGGCAGTATGCTGTTTCCGCTAATTCTGGGGCTGGCTTTTTTTGCTGCAGCCTACTCAATCTGGGGTGGACTTTCGGCTGTTGCCTGGACCGATGTGATTCAGGTTGTTTTACTGGTGATTGGTGGCCTGATTACGACAATAATAGCATTGGATAATGTTACTCCACAGGGTGGTGTATTAACCGGAATCGATCACATTTATCAAACCGCCGGTGATAAATTTCACATGATTCTCAAACGGGATCACCCCGAATTCATGAATCTGCCCGGAATAGCTGTCATTATCGGAGGTATGTGGGTTGCCAATCTGTATTATTTTGGATTCAACCAATATATCATACAGCGGGCACTTGCTGCAAAATCTTTGCGCGAAGCTCAAAAAGGGCTGGTTTTTGCTGCATTTCTAAAACTATTGCTTCCTGTTCTTGTGGTTGTTCCGGGAATTATTGCCTGGGTTATGTACATGCAACCCGAAGGAACAATCATTATTGAAGGGGTTAAAAATGTTTTCGCCCGCCCCGATGGAAGCATCAATTACGACATTTCTTATCCATGGCTTATAAAAACCTTTATTCCGACAGGCATAAAGGGGCTGGTGGTAGCCGCGCTGGCTGCTGCTATCGTATCATCGCTGGCCTCAATGCTCAACTCCACCGCTACCATTTTTACAATGGATATTTACAAACCCTATTTCTCAAAAAGAAGCGATGGTTCCGATCTGGTGTCTGTGGGTCGTATCGCCGTAATTATCGCCCTGGCAATTGCTGTTCTGGTAGCACCTGCCCTGAATTCCATGCCTCAGATGTTTCAGTATATTCAGGAATACACTGGCATTGTCAGCCCCGGAATTCTGGCTATTTTCCTCTTGGGATTGTTCTGGAAACGGGCAAATGCAAAAGGTGCTATTATTGGTGTTATCAGTTCAATTCCGGTTGCACTGATGTTAAAACTTCTGCCCGTTGAACTTCCTTTTCTCGATCAGATGATGTATACCTGTCTTATTACTATGGTCGTTGTGATCCTGATAAGTCTTGCAACTGCCGGTTCAGACGAAGACCCCAGGGCCATTCCCCTGCCCCGCGAAATTTTTAAAACAGATGCTGGTTTCAATGTGGCAGCCTATGTGGTGGTATTAATTCTGGCGCTGCTTTATGTTGTATTCTGGTAAAAAATACTGAAAATGAAAGAAAATGAAGTTAGAGCATCTTTTGAAAAGAAATTTGGAGGGGATTACCGCATTTTTGCCGCTCCCGGAAGAATTAACATCATAGGTGAGCACACCGACTACAATGAGGGCTTTGTGCTTCCGGCTGCCATCGACAAAAGAATCTACGTTGCCATCCGTCCTGTAAACGGTTCAATAGTTACCATTAACTCGGTGGATTTTGATCAGACCATTAATTTCAATCCCGAAGATGAACTGCCCGATCTTCCACATTGGGCATTGTATCCTTTTGGAGTCGTTAAGGAACTTCAGAAGCAAGGTTTAAAGCCCGGCGCATTTGAAGCGGCTTTTGGCGGTGATATTCCTGACGGAGCAGGCCTTTCATCCTCGGCCGCACTCGAAAGTGCATTTGCCACTGCTTTGAATCATTTATTTGATCTTGGCCTCAGTAAAATGGCATTGGCTAAAACCGGACAGTCTGCCGAGCACAATTATGCCGGGGTCCGATGTGGCATTATGGATCAGTTTGCATCCATCTATGGCCGTGCGGGACATGTGATGAAATTGGACTGCCGCTCGCTGGAGTATGAATATTTCCCGCTGGACCTTGGTAAATACAGTCTCATGCTGATAGATACACGGGTGAAGCATAGCCTTGCAGTTTCAGAATATAACAGCCGCAGAAACGATTGTGAAGAGGGCGTAATGATCCTTCAATCACAAATGCCACAGGTAAGAAGTCTTCGCGATGTAAGGCCCAAGGACATTTATCCTTACAAGGGAATGATGGGTGAAGAGATTTTTCTTCGTTGCGAATATGTTACTGAAGAAAATGAACGTGTAACAGAAACTTGCAAGGCATTGACAGAAGGAGATCTGGATAGGGTTGGGCGGTTAATGTATGCTTCACACAAAGGGCTTCGCAACAAATATAACGTAAGTTGTGCAGAACTTGACTTACTGGTTGATACTGCCAGAACGGTTGAAGGAGTACTCGGTGCCCGGATGATGGGCGGCGGCTTTGGCGGTTGCACCATAAATCTGGTAAAGTCTGAGAATGCTGATACTTTCCGAAAGGTAACCAAAGCCGCATTTTTTCAAAAATTCGGAACCGAACCGGCCTATTACCAAGTAAATACCGGCGACGGAGCCGGTGAATCAGGCAAATAAAATTCCCCTGGTATTCATTTTCTTCAGTCTCGTTGACCTGATGGATAAAACCCGCTCAATGGCTTTTCAGGTTGTATAATACCCTAAAAGTCTTTGAACAAATTGAATATCAGGATTATAAATTTTCCGTGTGCAAATTCTGTCGGGGTTTCATTTACAGGATAATTTCATCATCCCGTTCTTCCTCAATAAAAAACTTAAGCAACCTCAACTTCCTGCTTGTGCAAGGTAAGGCCTTTTTCCTTGCAGGGTATTGGGGGTAGGTGTAATTTTGCATCATCAAAAAAATGAACTATGAAACAGACTTTAAATACATCGTGGAACGGAAATATGCAGTTTGATGCACTGGTGGGAGATCATCATGTTATTATGGATGCAAGTCCTGAGGTAGGCGGCACCAACGAAGGCCCCAGGCCTAAAGCGCTGATGCTTGCATCGCTTGCCGGATGCACCGGTATGGACGTAATCTCAATTCTAAAAAAAATGCGTGTTGAACCCAAAACTTTCAACATACGCATTGAAGCCGAAATGACCGAAGAGCATCCAAAACATTATAGCAGTATGCATTTGATTTATGAGTTTACCGGCGATAATCTTGATGAAGATAAACTCACAAAAGCAATTGAACTATCGCAAGACAGGTATTGTGGTGTTTCAGCAGTGTACAAAAAAACAATGCCGGTAACATACGAAGTCAGAATATTGTAAATGTCTGTTCCTGATAAATATTTTCAGCTTTTCGGAAAGTTGAAGAACACCTTTTAAAAATAATTAATCTCAAAACCAAAATCAATAAATACTATGCTTTACACAAATCTTCACCATGTAATGACAGCAGCTGATCATCAGAAGCTTATCAATCAACACGAAAACGTAATGATCTGCTGTGGTCGTATGGGCCCCATGTGCATTCCGGTTTATGGTATTATGGAAGATCTTGAGGATGAATTTAAACACGTAAAATTTGCCGATATGGAGTTCGATAATCCTGAGGCCTATGTTATACGTGATGCTCCTGAAACCAGAGGTTTTATGGGAATTCCTTTTACCATTTATTACAAAAACGGTAAACTTGTAAAAGCTACTTCAAGCATTCAGAGCATGACTCAAGTAAGGACCATTCTCGAAAAGGAATTTGCTCCTGTTACTGGCAGCTAAAAGCCAACTTATAATTACATTGACCGGAATGACAGAAAACTATTTAACTGGTTTCTTTCATTCCGGCTCTGAATCAGCTGATAAAAGTTAAAGTTTACTAAAATGACTGAAAACACACATTTTGATGCCATTATCATAGGCGGGGGGCCTGCCGGGATGACTGCCGGCATTTACCTTTCGAGGGCCAGGCTGCGCACACTCATCATTAGCGACGGGGTGCTCGGAGGGCAAATGGTGTTGACCCATGAGATTGCAAATTATCCGGGCGTGGAAAGCATTTCAGGATATCAGCTTTCAAACATCATGAAGAAGCAGGCCAAAAACTTCGGCTGTACGATTAAAAGCAATGCTCAGATTTCAGACCTGAAACTTCAGGGTGAAATCAAAACAGTTACCCTGGCCGGGGGTACTACCTACACCGCCAATGCTATAGTACTTACTCCCGGTGGCCGCTCAAGAACACTCAATGTGCCCGGCGAGGAAACGCTCAAAGGGCAGGGAATCTCTTATTGTGCTACTTGTGATGGCGATTTCTTTACAGGTAAGGAGATTGTAGTGGTTGGTGGTGGCAACTCAGCACTTGAAGAGGCAGTTTCGCTGACCAAATATGCTTCAAAAGTTACCATTGTTCATCAGTTCGATCATTTTCAGGCATTCGAATACGCAATTGAGGAGGCCAGGGCGAATCCCAGAATTAATTTCTTAATGGAATCGGCAATTACCAGATTTCATGGAAATGAAAAACTGGAAAGCGTGGACATAAAAAACATGAAAACCGGTGAACAGCAAAACTTTCGGACTGATGGAGCGTTTATTTTTATTGGGTATGTGCCCAATACCGGGTTTATAAAAGGTAAAGTTGAAATGAACCAGAATAACGAAATTATTGTTAACAGCGATATGGCTACAAGCATTCCGGGAGTTTATGCTGCCGGCGACTCCATTGTAAAGCGGTTCAGGCAGGTTACAACTGCTGTTGGAGATGCCACTGTGGCTGCCCTGGCAAGTTCAGACTACCTTCATCAAATGAAAACCAAAGAATTACACAAATCACTAACTTACTAATATGTCAATCGGTCTCATAATCGCCATCGTTATACTTTCACTGTTTGCAGTTTACATGATCTTCTCATTCAGAAGAATGAAAAACATGGGAGCTGCGCCAGAAAGCGAAAAAATTTTAACCCTAACCGATAAAAACTTCCAGAATCAGATCAAAAAGGGAATAGTTATGGTTGACTTCTGGGCCGAATGGTGCATGCCCTGCAAAGTTATGGGACCAGTATTGAATGAACTGGCCGAAGACGAAAGTTTTAAAGCAGTAGTAGCCAAACTAAATGTTGACCATTATCAGCCGGTTTCGCAAAAATTTGGCATCAGAGGAATCCCTACCATTATACTCTTTAAAGACGGCAAAGAGGTTGACAGAATTGTGGGTATAAAACCCAAAGACTTTCTGATAAAACAAGTGAATAAACACCTCTAAAACCCAAACCTATGAAAATCAAATATTTATTTTTTGTTGTACTACTTAATGCAGGAACAATGGTAAATGCTCAGAATTTAAGTCAGGAAAGTCATTCAGTAATGATTGAAAACCAAAGCAAGGCTGGTTTCACAGAAACTGTTGATCTGCTTTCTGAAACCATTCTGGCCAAAGGCTGGAAAGTGACCATGGTGCACGACCTCCAGGAAACCATGAAGAAAAACGGCAAGGAAGTTCTTCCGGTAAAAGTTATCGAACTTTGCAATCCCGGGCATGCTTTCAACATCTTGTCGAAAGACGAATACCGTGATGTTAGCCCGATGCTGCCCTGCCGGGTTTCGGTTTACCAGAAAGCCGATGGGTTAACCTATATTTCACGCATGAATGCTCCTGCTTTTGCAGGAATGATTGGGGGAGAAGCAGCCAAAACTATGGTTCAGGCTTTTAAGGAGATGGAAGAGATTCTGAAAGTTGCAATCAAATGATTTTAACGGAGTAAGAATCTGAAAAAAATGAAAATCCGGCAGGGGCTAAATACCTTGTCGGATTTTTATTATTTATTTGACAATCAGTAATATACGTTGAGACACAAAGCATAAAAAAATCCAAATTCAATTCTTACCTTTGCAGCATGGCAAACTACGATGAAATTTTCAAGAAAATAATAGCCCACTCCAAGGAGTATGGGTTTATATTTCAATCCAGTGAAATTTATGACGGATTAAGTGCAGTTTACGACTACGGCCAGAATGGAGTTGAACTCAAAAATAACATCAAAGATTACTGGTGGAGGGTAATGGTGCGATATCACGAAAATATTGTTGGTATCGATTCTGCAATATTTATGCATCCCACGATTTGGAAGGCCTCAGGGCATGTTGATGCCTTCAATGATCCCATGATTGATAATAAGGATTCGAAAAAGCGCTATCGTGCTGATGTACTCGTGGAAGACCACCTGGCAAAGCTTGAGGCCAAGATTGAAAAGGAGGTTGAAAAAGCATCGAAACGCTTTGGCGATACCTTTGACGAATTACAGTTCAGGGCGACAAACCAAAGGGTGCTCGAAAATCAGGCAAAAATTGACAACATTAAGGATCGGTTATATAAAGGATTGGAAAACAACAATCTGGCTGATATTAAAAAACTAATTGAAGATCTTGAAATTGTTTGTCCTGTTTCAGGTTCACGAAACTGGACAGAAGTAAGACAATTCAACCTGATGTTTTCCACTCAAATGGGCTCTGTAAGTGAGGATGCCAACACCATTTTTCTGCGTCCGGAAACGGCACAGGGAATTTTTGTCAATTTTTTAAATGTGATGAAAACCGGTCGTATGAAAATACCATTTGGTATTGCTCAGATTGGTAAAGCTTTTCGCAATGAGATTGTTGCCCGGCAGTTTATCTTCCGCATGCGTGAATTTGAGCAAATGGAGATGCAATATTTTGTTCGCCCCGGCACCGAGTTGGAATGGTTTGAATTCTGGAAGAAAGAACGACTGAAATGGCACCTCTCCCTTGGATTGGGTGAAGAAAACTATCGTTTTCACAATCATGAAAAACTGGCCCATTACGCCAATGCCGCTGCAGATATTGAGTTTCGTTTCCCGTTTGGCTTTAAAGAACTTGAGGGTATTCACTCACGTACAGATTTCGATCTCAATGCCCATCAAAAATACTCTGGCAAGAAGATTACTTACTTTGATCCGGAACTGAACGAGAGCTATGTACCCTATGTTGTGGAAACCTCAATCGGCCTCGATCGAACCTTTCTGGCATTGTTGAGCCATGCCTATACCGAAGAGAAACTTGATGATGGATCTGAACGCATAGTAATGAAACTGCCTCCCATGCTGGCGCCCATCAAAGCCGCAGTGCTTCCGTTGGTTGCAAAGGATGGTTTGCCCGAAAAAGCTCGACAGATCATGGATTCACTCAAGTATGACTACAATTGTCAGTATGAGGAGAAAGACTCCATTGGAAAACGTTATCGCCGTCAGGATGCCATAGGAACTCCATATTGCATAACCGTTGACCATAAAACTCTGGAAGACAATATGGTAACCATTCGTGAACGCGATACTATGCTTCAGGAAAGGGTGAGTTTAGAAATGGTTAGCTCAATCATTGCATCGAAGCTCAGGTTAAAATAAGTTTATCCAAATTACAACAACAGCCGGTTTTTAGCCGGCTGTTGTTGTAAGGAGTGAAATTAATCTATTAAGATCCGGGATAAATCTCTGATTTACTTGTTATTAAATGTATTCATTGTATTGGTTGAGCCTGCCGCGATAAAACTTTTAATCATTTCTATGGCTACAGGAATCCGTTCCAGAAAAAGCTTTTCTTCATCGCGTGTAAAACGGCCCAATACATAATCTACCTGAAAGCCTTTGGCAAAATTATTTCCAATTCCAACCCGGAGTCGTGGAAAATTGTTGTGTTCCAGCATTTCTATAATATTATTGAGCCCATTATGGCTGCCACCGCTGCCTTTGGTTTTGAGCCGGAAAATACCCGGATCCAAATCCAGATCATCCACAATAACCAAAGAATTTTCTATTTGAATATTTTCCATTGTCAGCCAGTATCGATAGGCTTTTCCACTGAGGTTCATATAAGTGGTGGGCTTAATGATAACGACAGTTTTGCCTCTGAATCGGGCTTCTGCCCGGGAAGCCAGGCGATCGGTGGTGAATTTCACCCCAAAGTCACGTGCAAGAGCATCGGCAATAATAAAACCAATGTTGTGCCTGGTGTTGGTATACTCATCACCTATATTTCCCATTCCAACGATCAAATACTTCACGGTTTGGCTAATAGTTTAATTTCGGCAAAAATAAATAATAAAAGAAGGCAGGAAAAAACTTTCCTGCCTCTGAATTTGGTTTTGATTCTGATGCGCCAGTCTTATTTTCCGGGAGCAGCAGGTTCAACATTACGTGTTGACTGAACAGAAACAATAATAGAAGTTTTCACATCAAGAAACTCAACATTGTCAAGTTTCAATTCCGAAATTTTAAAAGATTGGTTCAGGTCAATGTTGTTGATACTTACTTCAATTTCATCGGGCAAATGCTCGATCAGGGCTTTGATTTTAAGCTTTCTGAATTTTTTAATCAATTTACCACCTCGCAAAACACCAGGCGAAGTTCCGGTTATTTTTATTGGAACTGAAATAATTACAGGTTTTTCGGGACTCAGCTCGAGAAAATCAGCATGAAGAATTCTGTCGCTTACCGGATGTGACTGCAGATCCTGCAAAATTGTAAGGTGTTTTTTTCCATCAACATCAACTTCTATAAGGTATGAAGATGGAGTGTAAAGAATGGGCTTAAAACTGGTTTCATCAACAGAAAAGTGGACCTGTTTATTTCCGCCATAAATTACACAGGGAACTTTGCCGGCAGTACGTAAAGCTTTAGCATCTTTTTTCCCTACGTTCCCGCGAAGGGAACCGCTCAATGATACTTTTTTCATTTTTTAATTAGGTTTAGGATTAATATATAAGACAACCCGTTGGGGTTATTCAAATTTGAAGAGTGTTGATATAGATTCGTAATTGTGAACTTTACCAATAACATCAGCAAGCAGAGAAGCTGTGCTTAAAACATGAATTTTTTCACTATTGTGCCTGATAGGTATGGTATCGGTAACAACCAATTCGGCAAGCGGTGATTTTTCAATTTTTTCGATGGCATTACCCGATAAAAGCGGATGAGTACAAAAAGCCCTGACACTCGACGCACCTTTATCAACCATGAGTTGTGCAGATTTGCAAATGGTGCCTGCGGTATCAACAATATCATCAATCAGGATCACATCTTTTCCGGTAACATCGCCAATAAGTTCCATTGTATCTACCTGATTTGCCCTCGAGCGTTGTTTGTAACAGATGACAAAACTGGTATTTAATATTTTAGCGTAAGCTGCTGCACGGCGTGTACCTCCGGTATCGGGCGAGGCCATTACCAGATTTGGAAGATTAAGCTGTTTAATGTAAGGGATATATATTGATGAGGCATAAAGATGGTCAACCGGAACATCAAAAAATCCCTGAATCTGATCTGCATGAAGGTCAATGGTAATGATCCTCTGAACTCCGGCAGCAGTCAGTAAATTGGCAACCAGCTTTGCTGCAATGGAAACACGGGGCTTATCTTTACGATCCTGACGTGCAAATCCAAAATATGGAATTACAGCAATGATATGCCTGGCTGAAGCCCTTTTGGCTGCATCAATCATCAGTAAAAGTTCAAATAGGTTATCGCTTGGGGCAAAGGTTGACTGAACAATAAACAAATCATTTCCCCTGACATTTTCTTCAAATGAAGGTTGAAACTCACCATCCGAAAAGTCTGTTACCAGAACATCTCCCAGTTTTTTACCGTAGCTGATGGCTATCTTTTCGGCCAGGTATCGGGTGGCTCTGCCCGCGAAAATGTTAACTACTGTTGACATCTTAACTGAAAGATATGGGTTCAGAATACTTTTTTTCAGGTGGCAAAATTACAAATAAATTTCAGTAAAAAGAAAGATATTCTCAAAGGGTAAAATAAATCGGATAAATGCTTGATTTATAGCCGGAATAATATTACCTTTGCACCCCTTTTGCAGGGAGCTATGAGTGTAAAATCTTTCGGTGCTGATCGGTCAATATTTAAATCTCCTGATTTGTTTGTATTACAATTTACTTAATTTGTTTATTGATACTGCCGACAATTTTCAAAAAATCCAGTTGCAAAAATCCAGTAAACCTGTTCCAACTAAAAATTCTTAAGGAATGAAACTTTCACAATTTCGCTACCATTTACCCAACGAGCTGATTGCCAGGCAACCTATTGAAAACCGAGATGATTCAAAACTGATGGTTCTCAACAGAAACAAACAAACCATTGAACATAAAAAATTTGGTGACATACTCGAGTATTTTAGCGAAGGCGATGTTTTAGTTATAAATGATACCAAGGTTTTTCCAGCCCTGCTTACCGGTGAAAAAGAGAAGACAGGAGCAAAAATTACTGTTTTTCTGCTCAGAGAGCTGAATGCCGAAGCCCGTTTGTGGGATGTTTTGGTCGATCCTGCCAGGAAAATCAGGATTGGCAACAAACTTTATTTTGGCGAAGACGATGCTTTGGTTGCTGAGGTAATTGATAATACCACTTCAAGGGGTCGTACCCTCCGCTTTTTGTTTGATGGCACCTACGAAGAATTCAAAAAAACCGTTGAAAGCCTTGGTAAAACTCCTCTTCCTGAGGAATTACAAGCTTTGCGAGAAATATTGCCCGAAGATAAAGACTGGTATCAGACCATTTATGCATCAAAGGAAGGCGCGGTGGCTGCGCCTACTGCCGGAATGCACTTCAGCCGAGAACTCATGAAACGCCTTGAACTCAAGGGCGCCGCCTTTGCTTCTGTTACCCTTCATGCCGGAGTTGGTAATTTCCGCGCTATTGATGTTGAAGATCTTACCAAACACAAAATGGATTCTGAAGAAGTCATTATTGAAGAAGGAGCATGCAGGATTGTTAATCTGGCTAAACAAAATCGCAAACAAGTCTGTGTGGTTGGAACAACAACCATGAAAGCTGTTGAAACATCAGTTACCATTTCGGGCATGCTAAAACCTTTCAACGGATGGTCAAACAAGTTTGTTTTTCCTCCTTATGATTTTAGTATAGCTTCAAGCATGATTACAAACTTTCATCTGCCTCAGTCGCCTATGCTTATGATGACATCGGCTTTTGCTGATTTTGATTTCCTGATGAAAGCTTACAAGGAAGCAATAAATGAAAAATATCGCTTTTTTACTTATGGCGATGCGATGCTGATACTTTAAATTTTCTTTTTATAAACGCTAGGTGCCCTGAAAAGGGCATTTTTTGTTTTACAGCAGAACTTGTATTCCTTTTCACCAAACAACCTAAGATTTTTGTTTAAGTTTGTTCAAATTTTCTCATTTTGAAACGATTTGCAATTATTGTTGCAGGGGGTTTGGGTAGCAGAATGGACGCAGCATTGCCAAAGCAATTTGCCATTCTTTCAGGGAAACCATTGCTGATGCACACGCTGGAAACATTCTTCCGTGCTGATAATAAGATTTCTATAATTCTTGTACTTCCAGAGAATCAATTTTCTTATTGGATAAAGTTATGTAAAGAATTCAATTTCACTGTTCCTCACCTTTTGGCTGCGGGTGGTGGCAGTCGCGGTCATTCCGTAAAAAACGGATTATCGGCCATTGAAGCAACAACGGGTGTGGTTGCTGTGCACGATGGAGTTAGGCCGCTTGTTGATAAGGTGCTCATAAAAGAAGCATTTATAAAGGCAGAGATTTCAGGAAGTGCCATACCCTGCATCCCGGTCATTGATTCCTTAAGGCAAAAAGTCAGCGAACACAGCAAATCTATTGACCGCTCAGATATTTTTGCAGTGCAAACACCTCAATGTTTCCATTTGGAAATACTCCGCAAGGCCTATAAAAAGGATGATTTTATGAATTTTACCGATGATGCTCAGTTGGTTGAGTCACTTGGTGTAAATGTTGAACTGATTGAAGGTAGTCACGAAAACCTGAAAATTACCTTTCCGGTTGATCTTATTATTGCTGAAGCAATCTTCCGTTCCCGCATTTCTGAGCCATAATCATTCAAATAAATATCAAATTCTTATCTATGAACGATAACAATAAACTTGCTGAAAAAGAAGGCTGGATTTCAATTAGCGGAAATGTTTCCTTATTTGTCTTAAAAATGTGGGCAGGATTGGTTTCAGGTTCAATAGCCATTATTGCAGATGCATGGCATACCCTCTCCGATTCACTGACATCAATTGTAGTAGTGGTTGGAATCCGCATATCGTCAAAACCCGCCGATAAAGAACATCCTTTCGGGCACGGCAGGGCCGAATTGATTGCAGCCATGATTATAGGTGTTATGCTAAGTGTTGTGGCTTTCAATTTTGTGATTGAAGGAGTCAGTCGTTTGCGCACCAGACAGGAGGTAAATTATGGTATGCTGGCAATTGTAGCTACCGTAATCTCCATAATTGTAAAGGAGTTAATGGCTCAGTATGCCTTTTGGATAGCCCGGAAAACCAATGCCAGATCTGTAAAGGCTGATGCATGGCATCATCGGTCTGATGCAATTTCCTCTATTGTAATTTTAGCGGGTATTTTTCTGGGTCGTCACATCTGGTGGATCGACGGAGCCCTGGGAATTGTTGTTGCCATTCTTATTTTTTATGCAGCCTTTGATATCCTGCGTGAAGCCGTTGACCTTATGATGGGTGAAATTCCTGATGATGATCTTATTAAATATATTGAGGAGGCCTGCCACAGAGAGAGTTTAATAGGCATGCATCCTCACCACATTCATGTTCACCGTTATGGCGACCATATTGAAATGACCATGCACATCAAATTACCCGATAATATGACCTTGCAAGATGCCCATGAAATTGCAACCCGGGTCGAAGAACGTTTGCTGGCTGAAAAAGGTATTGTTTCTACAATCCACATGGAGCCGGAAAGATTTAAACATTCCTGATTTTTATTCCCTTCCAATTCACATTAACAAAATGGCCGGCAAAGCCGGTAAACGTGGTTATAAGTGCAACCAATGGTTCAGCCGGAAATATGGCTGCAATGCGTTTGGATTTTCCGGAGAACAATGCATAAGCGGCCAGCAGGGGAAGATCAGTAATGGTTTTTAAGCCAATCATTGTTAAGGTTGGTGCCCAAAAATTACAATTAACTATTGTTGCAATCATCAGTATGCTGATAATCAGATTAATCATCAAGACCGAAATGGCTGCAATAATGGTAGATAAGTCTCTGTAAGCAATGCTTTTTGATGTCCACCTGAGTCTTTGACTTAAGAAATTTTTAATATTTTCGGGAGGATTAGTGAAAACCATTGCTTCTGAGTTCCTGGCAAAAGTGATTCGACTGCTGCCAAAGCGGTTTTTGAATGCTTGCATCAGAAAGACATCTTCACCTGATGCTACCTGATTTCTGAAGGCATTTTCCGGAAGTTGGTTGTAATGCTTAATCGAAAAGCCCATGTTGGCGCCATTACACATGATCGGAAATCCGGCACCTATTGCACCTGCGCCAGAAGCAATGAGCGACATGTATTCGAGTCCGGGAAACAAATCAGCAAAAAGGGAACCGGATTTGAAATCAACCGGCCCTGCAACAAAAACAGCGTCTTTTTCAACAAATGTGTCAACCATGGCCGAAATCCAGTCAGAACCAAAGGTGCAATCGGCATCTGTAGTTAACGCAAATTCTCCCGAAGCCTGGGCAAGTGCCAGGCTGAGTGCTGCCTTTTTACCACTATGTTTTTTTAGTTTTAGAAGTTTCAGATTTAACTGAGGGTTTGCAATGGCAAATTCTGAAATAAGTCCCGGAGTATCATCTTCCGAAGCATCATCAATAACCATCACCTCAAAAAGCTCTTTTGGATAGCTTTGCCGGGCTATACTGCTGAGGCACTGAATAATATTTTTCGCTTCGTTTCGTGCCGAAATAATGACACTCACGTGTAAGCCCATCATCGTTATTTTAACCGGTTTAAGCCTGAACCAGCCGCGGGTAATGGTCAGAATAACAGCCAGATAAAGCAAATAAAAAAACACAACCGTAAGACCCACCATTACATCAGGGTTCATTGTTGAAGGTATTGAATTTTCGCACAAATTTTAACCTGTTGATAAACAGCATTCCTAATATTGCAGGGAAAGCCAGATTGATTAACCAGATTAGCGTGGAAGCTATCAATATTTCGGCTGAAAAATTTTGTCCTTCGCCAAAATAACTTCCCAGAAAATATATGGAAACCGATCCTCTTATGCCCAGATCGGCCAGCGCTACTGTAGGTATGGCAGCCATAACAAAATAGGTCATGGCAATCAGCAGCAAAGCATATGGATAAGGAATTGAAAGACCCACAGCCCTGATCAGCAGATAAAACTGAAATGAAAAGATTATGTATCTTAATGAGCTTAAAATAAACACACTAACCAACGTCTCGCGTTTTAATTGGTCAATGATATCAAGGTAGTATCTGATTTGTTTCCATTTTGGTTTGATGAGTTTCTCCATTTGTGTGTTTATCAACGGAGTCTTTATAAAGCCGAGAACCATCACCACGGTCATAAAAGCCATCATCAAAACCAATCCAATATAAAGCCAGAAGTGCCAGTTCTCTTTTGGAGAAAAATAAAGGGGTATATAAAAAGATAGTGCAATAAAACCCGCAATCAAAGTAACGAGCAATTGACTAATGCTACCTGTTATGGTCAGTAAAGCTCCTTTAAGCGGATCGGAATTTTTAAGTGTAAATGCTCTGCCAAAGAATTCACCCACCCGGTTGGGGGTAAAAAGGCTCATGGTAATTCCGGTAAGTACAGATTTGAAAGCATCAATAAGTCTGATTTTTTCAATATAAGCGATAAGTGATCTCCACTTCAGAGATTCAAGAACCCAGTTTATCGGCATTAATACAAGGGTCAATGCAGTGAGCCAGATAAAAACAGGATTTTGCAAACTGTCTTTCATCTTTTCAATAAAACCCTGAAAACTGTTACCGGCGAATACCTGCTGGTAAATAAACCAAAGCGCAACGCTAACAATTACAATCCTTGCCAGGATGTTGATGCTTTTACGTAACTTTGCGTTGATCTTCATGAAGTGTAAAGCGGAAAAATGTCAAGCGACCGGATAATTTTAGGGATTGATCCTGGAACCCAGGTGATGGGTTACGGAATAATCGACGATAAAGGTAAGAAAATAGAGCTGATTACCCTTGATGTATATAAGTTCTCGAGTAAAGAGGCTCATGAGCTGAGATTAAAGAAGATCTTTGAATCGGTGTTGGGATTGATTGACAGCTACCATCCCGACGAAATGGCAATAGAAGCTCCATTTTATGGCAAGAATGTGCAGTCGATGCTGAAACTGGGTCGGGCTCAGGGAGTTGCAATGGCGGCTGGCTTGTATAGGGGAATTCCTATATTTGAATATTCGCCACGAAAAATCAAGCAATCCATCACAGGCAACGGAAGCTCTTCGAAGGAACAGGTAGCAGGTATGCTTGGCAACCTGATGAACTTAGGCGATGTTCCAAAATTACTCGATGCTACCGATGCCGTTGCAGTAGCTGTCTGTCACTATTTCCAGCGCAAAGCTTCAGGCCCCGCAAAGAGTTATACCGGCTGGAAGGCTTTTCTGGATCAGCATCCGGGCAGGGAAATGAAAAAATAATGCTTTTCGGGAAAGTCCGGAATTATTAATCGGCATTGTGCATTTAAGTTGTCATTATTTTCTCAGAACTATTCTGAAAGTCGTTCCTTTGTTTGGCAGCGATGATTTTACAAATATTTTTCCATCGTGAATTTCTTTGATAATTCTTTGGGTAAGGGTCAATCCCAGGCCCCATCCGCGCTGTTTGCTGGTATAGCCGGGATTGAAGATGGTTTGGAATTTCTTTTTTGGAATTCCTTTACCGGTATCTGAAACATCGATGTTAACTGATTTTTCCTCTTCAATAATTTCAATGACAATGTTTCCTTGTCCGGCCATTGCATCTACTGCATTTTTTACCAGGTTCTCAATTACCCAGTCAAAAAGCTGGTAATTGATGGGAACTAAAATTGTCGAACCTCTTGCTGGCTGTATGGTAAATTCAACTTTATTTGAAGTTCTGGTTTTAAGGTAGGCTACAGAGTTGTAGATAACCTCAACAAGGTTTTCAGTTTTCAAATTGGCAACTGAGCCTATTTTCGAAAATCTTTCGGCAATTGTATTCAGTCGGTTTACGTCTTTTTCGAGTTCCTCAATGGTACCGTAACCCACATCTTTCGTCCTGAGATATTCCACCCATGCCATCATCGACGAAATGGGTGTTCCCAACTGGTGGGCTGTTTCCTTGGCCAGACCTACCCAAACCTGATTCTGTTCCGAACGCCTTGCAATGCTAAAAAGCAGATACGATATCAGCAAAAAAATACTGATGATGGCCAACTGAATGACGGGAAAAAATCTCAGCTGAGTTAGCAGGAAAGAATCCTTAAAGTAAATATAGTGCTTTCTGTCGGCAATGATAATTTCCATGGGATCTTTGTGTGCTGCCATCTCAGCAATGATGGTTTTTACAAACACAGGATCATCAAGGCGGGTTGTATCAATTTCGCCCCACGAAACCAGCTTTGTTCGTGTACTGTCAGTAATGATAACAGGCACTGAGGCGGAATTATTTACAACTTCATTGAAAAAAGATTCAACCAGATCATCCAAAACTACTTTGAGTTCAGAAAAGAGTTTTGAGTCTTTGTAATAGAAATAAATGAAATTTCCTGAGTAGTAATCCAGCTTCAGAGGCGGATATACAGAAAATTCCTCCAACAGTTCCGGAGTAAAGTATTTAACTGAGTCAGGGTTAAAATCTACATTTCTGGCCTCTTTAATTCTGCCATCAGCATCGGCAAGAATAACAGGAATAGAGGTGTTTTTTGAAATGATGCTGAGATAGAACAAAATATTATCATTTTCATCGTCGGCAAGCACCATTCTTTCGGTTGCCTCGGCCAGAATTTCAACGCGTTTTCGTTCTTCTGCCCTGATCTGATCAAAAAAGTCATCGGTATAATTAACCAGATTCACCCGCTGCTGTATGGCGTTGGCCCATGTCGAAATTTTATCGCGCTCATCCCTGGCAATGTTCTTTACCATCAGGTTGGTGTACCATAGCGAGAATCCAACGATGAGCAATGCAATGAGAAACAACCATCGTTTCCAGGTTTTTTTTTGCTCATAAATATTGGAAACTTTCGGCTTAAATATTTTGTGCAGGGTCATGTTGGCAGGACTTTATTTTACAAAGATCGATAATTTCAATTAAATCAGGCCACTGTAGTATTGAAGTGAACAAGACCCTGATGATAAATGGTTTAAAGAATTACTCTTCATCCCATTCAATGTCAAATTTAGTGGTTGTTTTTTGTTTTTCGGTGGTTGTCTGAGTTTTGGTTTTACCAAATTCTTCCCTGATGATCTGGCGCAATTCCTGCTTTTGATTTTTAAAATCATCGGCAATTTTTTTCGACACTGCCTGACTGTCATACCGGACTTCCGGGTCATCAACCGTCCCGTAAAGGTGAAGGAAAAGCCGGGTTTCTCCCTGATTCCCTGTGGTGTATGAATCGACAGGAGCTGCTTCTCTTCGTTTTCTGTTCTTCTTTAAATCCGCCAGGGCAAGATTCAGGTGATAGTCAATTTCGTTACCAAAAGTGTGTGAACCGTATCCTTTCAAATCCATTACAGAAGACTTTATTTCCATGGCAGGAATTATTACCGTTTTTTCGGCAACTTCTATCCGGTTTTTTAAAGTTGAGAATTTGATATTTTTCAGCTCCTGAGCATCAAGAAACCTTGATAATTCCTGCATAGGTTCAAAGTTGAGGAGCTCTCCGTTCCGGATTTCAACATCAGCAATTGCAGTTACCGATGAGGCATCAGTTTCAAACCGGTTATTCAGGGTTGAACTGTACTGAATGGTTGCATCTCCTCTGCCACGTAAATGTTTGCTCTGAAGGCTGCTTTGCCCGAAGTTTTCAAACTCATAAAACATTCTGCTGATATCTACATGGGTAAGTTTGGCATTACAAATTACCTGTGCATGATTTTTGTATCTTCCGTTGACAAGACCCGATGCCACAACTTTACCATCAGAAGAATTAAATGATAAATCTCCGACTCTGAGTACGTTGTCTTTTAAATTAAGTTTTCCGGTAATGTTTTCTGCCGAAAATTTCTGATAAATCAGTTTTCCGCAATTTAATTCTGCATCGAAACTTATCCTTTCAGGAAACATACTGCCCTGATCATTTGCGCCTGAATTTTTACCATGTGTAAGTATATCTTCTATTCTGATTTTTTGTGAATTAACCTTTACATCAAAAACCAGATTTGACTTTTCTGATGAAAGATATCCGACCAGGTTATTGAATGCGCCGCTGATGTTAAAATCGCTTTCTCCTTTTTGCAGGCTGAGTTGTTCAATCATAACCGACCCGTTGTTTAACTCAAACCTTCCATTGATATTTTTGATTTCCTTTTGATTGTCTTTTATAACAAAATTTGTATTCGACAATGTTATCAGGCCCGAAGCAGTCTCAATTTTTTTATTCTTGCCTGCAAATGACCCTTTAAGCTTTATGTCAGCAATCACTTGGCCTGTGAGCTTTTCAATTCCGGAGTCTGGCAGCAGGCCAAAAAGTTCTTCAAGATCGGTTTTTGCGCTCAAATCGAGACTTGCCAATAATTTACTAAAGTCTTCAATAACCAGGTTGCCGCTATACTTTCCTTTAGCGGTGTTGAAAGAAATCTTATTCAGCACTAGTTTTTCCTGAAACTTCGCTGAAGGCATTTTAAAGGTTCCTGTCAGAGCCAGATTGGTGAGCCTGGTGTTGGTTTCCTTGTATAAAAGGTTTCCTTTTTCAACCCTGAATTTTGCTGAAAGTTCAGGATATTTATTTTTGCTCAATGTACCTTTGACTGATCCATTGAATCTTACACTTCCAGCGGGCTCGTAAATCCTGAAAGCGTGAGATAGAATGTCAGGAAGAAATTTAGTGATATCTTCAATATCTGATTTATGTGATGAAAATTTTAGGTCCACCGGCATATTTTTATCACCATATCCGATCATTCCCTCCAATTCCAGCGCCATTCCGGTGGTGCTGACATTTGCCGATTCAATAAAAACCGATTTCAGCGCGTCATCAACTCTTGCGTAGCTTTTGATTTCAATTTCCGATGCCGGGGTATAATTCTGGTTATTGACTATAATGCGTTCTGCAAGCAGTTTACCATCCATCCTGAATTCATAAAGCTTACCGGTAATTTTACCTTTTATTACCATTTCAGGGAAGCTGACGGCCAAATCAAAAGCTGAAGTTATATCGCGATAATATACCGATGTGTTTCTGAGACGGATTTGCTGCAAATCGAAATTGACATGATTTTTTTCAGCACCGGTGCTTTTTTTCCAGATATCAAAATTGGTAATTCCATCGCTGTCTTTCCAAAGACTAACAGATGCTTCATCGATGGAAATGCTTTGAATTTTATAGTTGTTGGTAAACAAACTGAATATGCCGAATTTCAGTGAAATACTTCGGGCATGAATCAGCCCGGGTACTTCGGGATTGCCTGGTGCGGGCTTCATCTCCACATTCCTGAAAACCACCGATGCATCGGGAAAACTGCTGAGCAGGGTGAATTCTATTTGCTCTATCCCGACAGGAACAAGAAGATTGCGGTTTATTTCATCAACAACGATTCCTTTAACCTTTTCACCAATGAATCCGGGAAGTGTTGCCAGGGCAACTACAACAAGTATTGCGATAACCGTTGCAGAGATTAAAATCTTTAACCAAAACTTTTTCCGATCTTGATCTTGGTGCATTAATATTGTCTTTCAGGAAATTTGTAATGGATTAACGAAACAAATTAAAGTTCATTGCAGTCGCAGGGCAAAGTATTTAAAATGATGAGAAAGGGTCTCTACGATATGATTAAATTCTTTGACCTTATTTTTTGAGAATTTTTTTTGCAGCGTTTGCAATTCCATTCACATCGAATCCACATAAAGTGTATAACTCTTCAGGCTTACCGTGGGGTATAAATAGGTCAGGGATTCCCAGGCGGGTAACTTTGGCCTGATAATTATTATCGGCCATAAATTCCAGAATTGCTGAGCCAAGCCCACCGTTTATGGTACCATCTTCCAGGGTAATAATGTGTGAATACTTGCCGAAAACCTGATGCAGCATCTTTTCATCAAGAGGTTTGAGAAAACGCATATCGTAAAGCCCGGCCAAAATGCCCTCAACTTCGAGTAATTTACAGGCTTCCAGGGCATAATTTCCCGGGTGCCCTATGCTGAGGATTGCCAGTTTTTCGCCTTCGCGAATTATGCGGCCTGAACCTATGGCGATTTCTTCAAAAGGCTTTTTCCAGTCGGTCGACAGTCCTCTTCCACGCGGATAACGTATCACAAAGGGTCCTTTATCGGGAAGTTGGGCTGTAAACATGAGGTTTCTCAACTCTGCTTCATTCATTGGAGCAGATATGGTCAAACCGGGGACAGCCCTGAAGTATGCCAGATCGTATGCACCGTGATGGGTTGGCCCGTCTTCTCCAACCAAACCGCCGCGGTCAAGGCAAAATACAACATTCAACCCCTGAAGCGCAACGTCATGAATGACCTGATCATAGGCGCGCTGCATAAATGATGAATAAATGTTGCAGAAAGGAACCAATCCCCTGGCAGCCATACCGGCCGAAAAAGTTACAGCGTGCTGCTCAGCAATTCCCACATCAAAAGCCCGGTCAGGCATCACACTCATCATCATATTTAAAGAGCAACCTGAAGGCATGGCAGGAGTGACCCCAACTATTTTTTCATTTTTTTCGGCAAGCTCAATGATGGTTTTACCAAACACGTGCTGATATTTCGGAGGCAGGCTTTTGCATGGTTTCTCTATGATTTCACCGGTAGTTTTATCAAACATTCCGGGTGAATGATATAAAATCTGATCCTGTTCTGCTTTTTCGAATCCTTTACCTTTTACAGTAATTACATGCAGGAGCTTAGGCCCCGGAATATTTCTGATGTCGTGCATCAGTTTACTGAGCCGGATAACATCATGCCCGTCAACAGGCCCGAAATACCTGAAGTTGAAAGCCTCAAACAAATTACTTTTCTTAAGGATGGTTGATTTCAGGGCATTGCCAATTTGCTTGACAACAGCACGTGAGTTCTTGCCATATTCAGTATTTCCGCCCATCAGCTTCCACACCCTGTCTTTAAGTTTGTTGTATGCCCTGGATGTTACAATATCAAGAAGGTATTCGCGCATGGCTCCGACATTTTTGTCGATAGCAATGCCGTTGTCATTTAAAATTACGAGAAGATTTGAATTGGAAACGCCGGCATTGTTCAACGCTTCCATGGCCATTCCGCCTGTCATGGCTCCATCGCCAATTACGGCTATATGTTGCTCGTTATTGCCATTGATCATTTTAGCAGCAACTGCCATACCCAGCGCAGCTGATATTGAGGTAGAAGCATGGCCAACTCCGAATGCATCGTATTCCGATTCGCTCATTTTCGGGAAACCACTCACACCTCCATAAGTACGATTTTTATAAAAAAGATCTCTGCGGCCGGTTATTATTTTGTGTGCATATGCCTGATGGCCAACATCCCAAATCAGCTTATCTATTGGAGTGTTGAATGCAAAATGGATTGAAACAGCAAGCTCAACTGCACCCAGGCTGGCTCCCAGATGTCCCGGATTGGACGAAATTACTTCAATGATGTACTGCCTGATTTCTTTACATAGTTCGGGCAGCTCTTCTTCTTTCAGCAAGCGAAGATCGGCCGGAGAATTGATGGTCTGAAGCAGTTTGCCCGGTTGTGGGGACATATTTTTTAAAATAATAGTATCAGAAGGCCGGCAGTAATATCAATAAAAGTAAATATTTGTATTCTGATCGGAACACAATAACCAATATGATTTATGCCGGCATGCAAATTTACGAATATTTAAAATCAGAGCTCAGACAATTATTTTACTGGACAGGGGGCTGTTTCTTACAAAAGTCTTTTTCATCAGAATTTTATTTTTTCACCTTGGATGCAGGTTAATATAGTACTTTTGCAAGTTATTCTTCAATATAACAGGAATGAACATTATTATAGCAGGTGATGGTGAAGTTGGGTTTCACCTTGCCAAAATGCTTTCGGTTGAAAACCATAACATTACGATAGTTGATCCTCATCAGGAGCTGCTCAAAATGATAGAAACCCATACTGATTTGATGACCATTACCGGTGATTCAACATCAATCAGTGTGCTTGAACAGGCCAATGTGCGTCGTGCCGATTTACTGATTTCGGTGGTGCATGACGAAAAGATCAACATTACCACATGCGTGTTGGGTAAGAAACTGGGAGCAAAAAGAACCATTGCACGTGTTGACAATACAGAATACCTGACTGTTGAAAACCGTGAAATTATGCGCTCACTGGGTATCGATGCCATGGTTTGCCCTGAACGCATTGCCGCAAAAGAGATTGTGAGGTTACTTAGTCAGACTGCCGCAACCGAAATTTTCGATTTTTCAGAGGGGAGGCTTTCCCTCTTCCTTATTAAGCTTGATGAAAAGGCATTGGTTTTAAACAAAACCCTGAACCAGATTGCAAAGGAGTATCCCAAACTGGATTTCAGAGCCATTGCTATTCATCGCAGCAATAAGACTATCATTCCAAAAGGAAACGATGAATTTAAACTTAACGATCTGGCTTACGTTATTACACGGCCCGAAGGTGTTGATTTTTTGTTGAAGCTTGGAGGTAAACAAAAGCAGGAAATAAGAAACGTAATGATTGTTGGCGGTGGCCGTATTGGCCGCAAAACTGCCCGCCGGCTTGAGCGCGACATGAATGTGAAGCTGATTGAAATTGAAAAGGAACGGTGCTTGAACCTGATAGATCAGCTTGAACATACATTGATTATAAATGCCGATGCCCGGGACATTGAACTGCTTGAAGATGAAGGCATCCGCAATATGGATGCTTTTATTGCCGTGACCAACGATTCGGAAACCAACATTCTTACCTGCCTGCTTGCACAGAGATTTGGGGTAAAACGAGTCATTCCGCTTATCGAAAATTTAGATTATTTTAATATCTCACAAAGCATTGGAATAGAAACCATTATAAACAAAAAATTGATCACTGCTTCTTACATTGTCAGGTTTACAATGGATGCTGAGGTGACATCAATAAAGTGCCTGAGCGGAATCGATGCCGAAGTGTTCGAATTTGTTGTAAAACCAGGTGCTTATGTAACACAAAGACCTATTAGTAAAATAGACATTCCCAAAGGCAGCATTATCGGAGGTATTGTAAGGGGAATGAACAGTTACATTGCCGTTGGAAATTTTCAGATTCAGGCAGATGATAAAGTGGTTATTTTTGCCCTTCCCGAAGCCATCAACAAGTTGCAGGATTTGTTTACTTAGGTTTTAAATGTTTTTGACGTATATATGTGCACATTATGGTAAGTAGAGGTGGGATAAATTTTAGTGCAATTCTGAAAATCATGGGAGTTCTTCTGATTATTGAGGGGCTGTTTATGTTGTCATCTCTAAGTTTTTCGGCATGGTACGACCCTGATAGCCTGAGTAATCTCAGATTTTTTGATCCGATGCACGATTTTTTACCCCTGCTTGTCTCTGGTATAGGAATAAGCCTGTTGGGTTTTTTGTTGTGGGTATCCAATAAAAAACTTGATCAGAATTCTATCGGGAAACAAGAGGGTTATATCATTGTTTCAATGGCATGGGTAATCATTTCTCTTTTTGGAGCTATCCCTTTTATGCTCAGCGGAGTTACCCAGAGTTATACCAATGCATTCTTTGAAACCATTTCAGGGTTTACAACTACTGGAGCTACAATTTTTTCAGACATTGAAGCCCTTCCCAAAGGCATACTTTTCTGGAGGAGTATGACCCATTGGATAGGTGGCATGGGAATTATTGTGCTCTCTCTGGCCATTCTTCCGGTGCTTGGCATTGGTGGTATGCAGTTATTTGTTGCTGAGGTGCCCGGAGTTACCCCCGATAAGCTTCATCCACGAATCACCCAAACCGCCAAACGTCTGTGGTTTATATATGTTTTGCTTACCCTTGCCGAGACCGGATTGCTGGCTTTAGGTGGCATGAACCTTTTTGATGCGCTTTGTCATGCTTTCGGCACCCTGGCAACCGGTGGATTCTCTACCAAAAACGACTCAATTGCAGGTTTTTCACCCTATATTCAATATGTGATTGTAATTTTCATGTTCCTTGCCGGGGTCAGCTTTACACTTCATTACTTTGCCCTGAAAAGAATGTTTAAAAAAGTCACAGGCAATGAAGAACTCAGACACTTTATTTCCATAATACTGTTTTCAACTTTACTAATTGGCCTATCACTTTTTTTTATACAAAAACTTCCGGCCGAAACAGCATTTCGAGACGCACTTTTTCAGGTAGTTTCCATTGTTACCACAACTGGTTATATTACAAGCGATTATCTCGTCTGGCCTTATTTCATCTGGATGCTTATTTTTCTGCTCATGTTTACGGGTGGTTGTGCGGGTTCAACCGGTGGTGGAATTAAGATTGTCAGGATTTTGTTGCTTTTCAAAAATAGTTTCCTTGAACTGAAAAGAATTATTCATCCGCAGGCATTGCTTCCGGTAAGGTTAAATGGTAGATCTATCTCCCAGAGTGTCATTTTAAATGTGCTTGCATTTTTCCTGATTTATATCATCATTTTTGCTTTCGGCTCGCTCATTATGACAATGCTTGGGCTTGAGTTTGAATCGGCGGTTGGTTCGGTTGCTGCCAGTCTGGGTAACATTGGGCCTGGGCTGGGCATCGTTGGGCCTGTTGAAAATTACAGCTCTATTCCTGCCACAGGTAAATGGATTCTAGCATTCTTTATGTTGCTTGGAAGACTTGAACTATTTACCGTTCTTATACTTTTTTCTCCTTCATTCTGGAAGAGATAGCTCATTTTTCTTTCACTTAAATCGACAAAGTATCCCCATAGATATAAACCTGTTATAAAAGTCATTGGTATTTTGCTGATGATTGAGGGTTTGTTTATGGCTACCGCAATTCCGTTTTCAGTTTTTTTTGGGGAATCGATTTGAACCCCATCAGCATTTCTTCACTTATTACTTTTTGTGCAGGCCTGATTTTGTGGTTTCTGACACGAAAATATGATCAGCGCGATATTGGCAGGCGGGAAGGCTATCTCATTGTGCGCAGCACCTGGATTGTAATTTTGGCCTTTGGCGCACGGCCCTTCTACTTGAGTGGTTATATCAGCAAATTTGCCGATGCTTACTTTGAAACCATATCAGGATTTACCACCACCGGCGCTTCAATACTCACGGATATTGAAGCACTGCCCAAAGGCCTGCTTTACTGGCGCAGTCTCACACATTGGATAGGTGGAATGGGCATCATAGTTTTCTCAATTGCCATTTTGCCTTTTCTGGGGTTTGGCGGCCAGCAAATGTTTTGGGCTGAAGTGCCGGGCCCGGCAAAAGAAAAGTTGCATCCACGAATTTCTTTCACTGCAAGAAAGTTGTGGGGTATATATGGGTTTTTCACTGTTCTGATGGTTGTTTTGTTGATGCTGGGGCAAATGCCTTTTTACGAAGCCATTTGTCATTCATTCGGCACTGTTTCATCGGGCGGTTTTTCTCCAAAAAACACGAGTATTTCAGTATATTCTCCATAAATTCAATATGTTGTAATGGACCCGGTTGGAAATTATGCTCACTTTGGTGATGCAGCAGAATGGACACATTCTCTTTTGATGCTTCTGGGAAGGCTTGAACTTTTTTCCCTTTATATACTTTTTTTACCCGTATTCCGGAAGAAATAACAACAGCATTGCTTCATTTTCGCCTTTCCGCTATTTGCATTACTTTTGCCAGTTCATGACCACAATTCATACCATTCCTTCATACCGGCGAATATGGGAAATTTCTCTTCCAATAATCCTGAGTCTTGTAGCCCAGAATATCGTAAATGTCACCGATACGGCTTTTCTTGGAAGGGTTGGAGAAGTTGAACTCGGAGCCTCGGCAATAGGTGGTTTGTTCTACATTTCAATTTTCATGCTGGGTTTCGGATTTGGAATTGGAGGACAGATATTGATTGCACGAAGGAATGGTGAACGAAACTATCATGAAATAGGTCGTATTACTGACAATAGCCTGTATTTTCTTCTGGGCCTGGGCTTGCTGCTTTTTGTATTTATAAAGTTTTTATCCCCAGCGATTCTCCGGCCCCTCATTTCGTCAAATGAAGTTTATGGGGCCAGCATTGATTTTCTTCAATATAGAATCTATGGAATTTTCTTTGCTTTTGGGAATGTGCTTCTTAGGGCTTTCTATATTGGTACAACCAAAACCAGAGTTCTGACATACAATGCGCTCATTATGGCAGGAGCAAATGTTTTCCTTGATTATGCGCTGATCTTTGGCAATTTTGGCTTTCCTCAACTTGGCATTAAAGGTGCTGCAATAGCTTCATCTATAAGCGAAGCGATTTCAGCAATTTTCTTTTTCAGCTATACAATCCACATGATTGATCTGAAAAAATACAATCTTTTAAGATTTGCCAGGTTTGACTGGAAGGTGGTAAAAACAACACTCGATATCTCCTTTTTCGTGATGCTGCAATACTTCCTGTCTCTGGCCGGATGGTTTGTGTTCTTCATGATTATTGAGAAAATGGGCGAACGACCCCTCGCCATCTCTAATATCATTCGCAGTGCATATATAGTACTCATGATTCCGGTTTTTGCATTCGGGTCTATAACCAATTCGCTTGTTAGCAATGCCATTGGAGAAGGCCGGCGCAACCAGGTTATACCAATAATCAAAAAAGTTGCTTTGCTGAATTTTATGCTTATTGGTGCAGTTACTCTGATTTCGGCGTTTATTCCACAAACACTCATATCTGTTTATACCTCCGATCCTGAACTCATTGCACAAACTGTCCCGACTTTTTATGTAGTTCTTTCAGCATTATTGCTGTTTTCCTTCTCCAGCATATTGTTCAACGGAGTCAGTGGCACAGCCAATACTGCAACAGCCCTGTGGATTGAGCTTATAACCATTGTTGTATATCTGATGGTCGCCTGGATACTGGCAGTTCATTTAAAGCTCAGTATTGAACTTGTCTGGACAAGTGAGTATATTTATTTTCTGGTTATGTCTGTTCTTTCATGGCTCTACCTCAAATCGGGCAGGTGGAAAAAAAAAGTAATATAAGCTCAGGCATTTCAGTCCGGTCGCAGGAAGCAGTGACTGATGACACAGTATGAATCAGCCAACTTTTGATTTTTTGTTCATCATTAACCCATCTCTCATTATATTTGCAGATAACTCTGCCCTACATGATATCATTGTCGGTTGTTATCATTTCCTTTAATGAAGAGCGTAACATTGCCCGCTGCCTTGAATCGGTTAAGGGTATTGCTGATGATATAGTAGTTATTGATTCATTTTCAACTGACCGCACAGAAGAGATATGCCGGACTTATGGAGCCCGGTTTTTTCAGCACAGTTTCAAAGGCCATATTGAACAGAAAAACCTGGCAATCACTTATGCCTTGTTCCCACACATACTTTCGCTCGATGCTGATGAAGCACTTGATGATACGCTAAAAAAATCAATAGAAGCAATAAAAAATGACTGGACAGTTACCGGGTATTACATGAACAGGCTGACCAACTATTGTGGAAAGTGGATCTATCATTGTGGCTGGTATCCCGACCGGAAACTCAGGCTGTGGGATTCGCGTAAGGGTAATTGGGGAGGGGTAAACCCACACGATAAATTCGAACTTCTTCAGGGAGAAAAAACTGCCTGGCTGAAAGGGAATATATTGCATTATAGTTATTATACCATCGATGATCATTACAGGCAGGTGCATTACTTTACCGATATTCTGGCAAAATCGCAGTTCGAAATCGGAAAGCGAACCAACATGATTGTAATGTACCTGAGTCCGGCGGTTAAATTTATGCGCGATTATTTCCTAAAACTTGGTATACTTGACGGGAAAGCAGGTTTTACCATCTCACGCATTTCAGCCTATGCTACCTATCTTAAATATAAGAAAATCAATAAATTGCAAAACTCCATCAAAAAGAAGGTGTGACCAGAACAATAAAATATAAAAAGATTCTTATCAGCCGTACCGACAGTATTGGAGATGTTGTTCTTACACTGCCATTGGCAGGTTTGCTCCGGAAACAGTTTCCGGGGGCACAAATCACATTTCTTGGTCAGGCATATACGCAACCGGTAATCAATTCCTGTGAAAATATAGATGAGTTTATCAATTGGCAGGAAATTTCAGGTTTGCCTGAAAATGAACAGATTGAGCGATTTAAAGATATTAACACCGGACTTATCATTCACGTTTTTCCCCGCAAAGAGATAGCCTGTCTGGCTAAAAAGGCTGGCATCCCTGATCGTATTGGTGCAACCGGCAGGCTATATCATTGGTTTACCTGCAACCGTCTGGTTGCGCTGTCGAGACGCCATTCGTTGCTGCATGAGGCACAGTTGAATCTGAAGTTGGCAAAACACCTCCTGAAAAATTCCGATTTACCTGTTGAGGATATACATCGGTTTTATGGTCTGAATCGGCTGAATCCATTGCCAGATCGCTTATTGCATTATATTGATCCTGAACGGATCAATCTGATTATGCATCCCAAATCTAAGGGAAGTGCCCGCGAATGGGGGAGTGATAACTTTTCTTCGTTATCAACAATGCTGAACCAGACCCAATACAACATCATTGTTACAGGAACTGCTGCCGAAGGAGAAATGCTGAGAAGAGAAGGCTTTTTTGATAAAGCAGGTGAAGTAAGTAATTTGACCGGAAAAATGAATCTGACCGAATTAATTTCATTCATCAATGCTGCCGACTGCCTGATCGCTGCCAGCACAGGCCCTCTGCACATTGCTGCAGCACTGGGAATAACTGCTCTGGGGATTTATCCACCCATCAAACCCATGCATCCCGGGCGCTGGGCTCCACTGGGCAAAAGTGCAGATTATCTGGTAGCCGACAAAGATTGCAGCGATTGCAGGAAGTCGGGCCACTGTAGTTGTATGCTCAATATTACACCAATGCAGGTGAAACAAAAACTTGAAATGATGGTTAATCCTATTCTTCAACATCCCTGATTATGGAAGCAAATGGAGACTGGTTTGTAATTGTAAATCCCAATGCCGGAAGACGCAAGGGTGAAAAGGACTGGCTGGAAATTGCAGCATTGCTAAATGAGGCAGGTATAGGCTTTACCAATATTTTTACCGAGCATCCCAACCATGCTGTAAAACTGGCCCGAAAGTATATTGAAGCCGGTTTCAGGAAAATAATTGTGGTGGGAGGAGATGGCACCCTTAACGAAGTGGTAAACGGTGTTTTTACCCAGAAAAAATATCCTACCACAGACATTACGCTGGCGATGATTCCTGTGGGAACAGGCAATGACTGGGGACGATCATTCAACATTCCGTCAGGATATAAGGAGGCCATTGATTTGATTGCCAGAATGCAAACCCGGGTGCAGGATGTGGGTAAAGTTCACTACATGAGCAAAGAACTTTCGAAGCATCGTCATTTTATCAATATGGCAGGCCTTGGTTTTGATGCTATGGTGGCTAAGCGTACCAATAAAGTGAAACAAGAGGGCAAAAGTGGACCATTCTCTTATCTTATCAGCCTGTTTACCAGCTTGATAAGCTATAACGATAGCAAGGTGAAGGTAGTTGTTGACGATAAAGAGCTCAACGCAAATGTTTTTACCATGAGTGTCGCCATCTGTAAATTTAATGGGGGTGGTATGATGCAGGCTCCCAATGCCATACCCGACGATGGATTGTTTGATGTTACAGTGATTACACGTGTCAGTCGTTTTTTGGTAATCAGGAGTGTAAAAAAACTCTACGATGGTTCATTTCTCGCATTGCCCCAGGTAAAAACTTTCAGAGGTAAAAAAGTTGAAATAGAATCGAATCCACCCTTGTTCCTTGAGACAGATGGCGAGTCGCTTGGCCATACTCCCATGAGTTTTGAGGTAATTCCGCTTAGCATTAATGTGGTGGTGGGAGACTAAAAAACAGATGGCAGGTATTTATATTCACATTCCATATTGCCGGCAGAAATGTCACTACTGCAACTTTTTTTCTGTTGCTTCTGGAAAGCAGTTGCCCGAAACCATGGATGCAATCTGCGAGGAAGCCTTATTGCAAAAGAATTATCTGAAAGGCCTTCCCATTGACACTTTATACTTTGGAGGGGGTACGCCATCGCTTATCAATTCTTCGCATCTTAATAAAATTTTAGAAACATTGACTTCATCCTATTCCATTGCCCCCGGTGCTGAAATTACCCTGGAAGCCAATCCCGACGACATTACCCAAAAGAAACTGGATGAGTGGAAGGCTATGGGTATCAACAGGTTGAGTATTGGTGTTCAGTCGTTCAGAGATGAAGACCTGAAATACCTGAATCGGGTTCACAATAGTAATAAAGCGTTGGAGTGCATTCAACAAGCCCAAACTACTGGCTTTCATAACCTGACCATCGACCTCATTTACGGAATTCCCACATTGACAACAGAGGCCTGGATGGGTAATCTTGAAATAACCAGAGGCCTGGAAATTCCGCACATATCTGCCTATGCACTTACCGTTGAACCCCGCACAGCCCTGGAGGTAATGATCAGGAAAGGGAAATATGCCCCGGTTGATGAGGCCCAATCGGTCAGCCATTTTAAATTGCTGGTGCAGTTTATGCAGGATAATGGATTTCTGCATTATGAAATTTCTAATTTCTGTTTACCCGGCAGTTTTGCACGACACAACACCGCCTATTGGCAGGGAGAACCTTATCTTGGTTTGGGTCCTTCAGCCCACTCTTTCAGCGGAAATTCAAGACAGTGGAATGTTTCAGGTATTTCTGAATATATCCATTCAATTTCTGAAAGGACCTTTCCTATTGATTCAGAACAACTTACCAAGGTGCAGCTATACAATGAGTATGTTATGACCGGTTTAAGAACCATGTGGGGATGCAATGCTCATGAAATCAGGCAGCGTTTTGGCGAAGTCTTTTACACTCAGTTTACCGGGCGCATCCGGAAATTTATTGATTCGGGTCTGGTTACTGAATCAGATCAGGATTACAAACTTACTTTATCAGGAAAACTTTTTGCTGATGGATTGGCTTCTGATCTTTTTATTACAGACGGTCACTGACATTCCCCTTATCAAAAGGAACAACCGAAAAAAAGTTTTATTAACTTCTTATTCTTCCAGAACCAATTTTATTGTAACCGGTTGGTGGTCAGATTCAGTAAAACCTGTGCTGGTAGTTTCGACAGAAAGAAGTTCAATATTTGGAGAGCAAACAAAAAAATCAATCAGTGTTGTTTTTGTAACACCTTCTTTATAAGGAACATTCACATCGCGGTTGGTGCTGTGCATGGGGTCATAGGCATAAAGCCAGCCTTCGGGGAGAAAGTCGTCGGGTATTGGAGGTTCAATAACTTTTGGGAGATATTGCGGCAATAATTGTGTGGCATCAAAATCGGCCGGATTCTGGTTCCAGTCTCCTCCAATCAGCACAAAATTGCCTTTTGAATATTCTTCAAGCATAAGTTCCCTGAGTTGAGCCAGTTCGGTTTTCCTGATTTCAGCAGCATCACTGAAGGCAGAGTTGTGGGTATTTACCAGAACAAATTCATTGCCCAAATTTGTTTGATAACGACTGACCAGAAAACACCTTTTAAGCATAAATAGGCTCATGGGCCATGAATACCCCGATTTGAAGGCTACACGTTCGACTTTTGAAGGAGTGAAGCAGCTTAGGGTTGCAAGTCCGGCTCTTACTTTTCCCATTGGATTGCTTACCGGCATGGGCACCCACGATTGATAATTCAACGCAAACCAGGCATCGAAATCGGGCAAAGCGGCAGTAATTTTTTCCAGCTGATTTGAGTACCAGCTCCGTTTGGCCAGGGTATCCACCTCTTGAAGCAGGATAAAGTCGTTGTGTGAGAACTCATGTAATCGTTCAATCACGCCAGTTTCATATTTTTGCAAAAGCAACTCATCCGGCCTTGCCATTTTGCCGCCTTCGTAAAAAAAATCCATTTCAGCGCCAAGTCCGCAATAACCAATATTATATATACTTGCAGAAATTGTGTCGGGCAATAGGGAAGCTTCGCCAGTTACAGTCATTTCGATAACCGGGTCAGGATTGAACTCCCTGATCGTTTGCCATGCCAGAAACCCGGCGACAATTAAAATAAGGGCAATTACCGTAAGGAAAAATAATTTCAATATGGTTTTAGCTTTTGATGGTGTTGCCATGGTGATTTATTTTTACACAAATTTAAGAAATAAAATCACCGATTCTGCCAGATTTTGTTTCTGGCTTTGTAATTGATAGTTTTGATATAAGGATGGGCCGAAAGATTTTATTATAAAATTAACTATTTTTACACGCCAATAATAGCTCTACATAATAAACCAAACGATCAATGCCAATCCTTGGATCCATCATCAAAAGTGCAATAGAGTTCCCCAGTAAAATACCTTTTCAAAAAGTCAGGAAGCAAACTCCTGAAAAACAGCAAAAAGCTACCCTAAAGTATCTGTTGCGTGAAGCTCAATATACTTCGCTGGGTGAAGCTTATGAGTTTAGCAACATGCTGAGACAGAGAGATTTTGTGGCAGCTTTTCGTCAGAAAGTTCCCCTTCATGATTACAATGCCATTCACAAGAGATGGTGGTATCGTACCCTGAACGGCGAAGCTTTTGTAAGCTGGCCAGGTAAAGTAAAGTACTTTGCGCTGAGTTCAGGGACCAGTGAAGCATCAAGTAAATACATTCCGGTTACTTCCGGTATGCTGAAAGCCATTAAAAGAACCAGTGTCCGGCAAATTTTTTCTTTGGCAAGATATGGATTTCCACGCGATTTTTTTGAGCGCGGTATTTTAATGCTCGGTGGCAGCACTCACCTGCATTTCAACGGAACTTACTACGAAGGAGATCTTTCAGGTATTACTACAGGTAATATTCCATTTTGGTTTCAGCATTTTTATAAACCCGGAAAACGTATTTCAAAAGAGCGCGACTGGGCGACCAAGCTCGATGAAATTGTAAAAAATGCCAGAAACTGGGATATCGGGGTTATTGTGGGGGTGCCTGCATGGTTGCAAATCCTTATGGAAAAGATCATCAAACATTACAATGTAAAAACCATACACGATATCTGGCCCAACCTTTCCATTTATGTTCATGGAGGAGTTGCTTTTACGCCTTATGCCAAAACTTTCGAAAAACTACTTGCAAAACCCATAACCTACATTGAAACCTACCTGGCATCAGAAGGATTTATAGCCTACCAAAGCAGGCCGGATACCAACTCAATGCAATTGGTACTCGATAATGGACTTTTCTTTGAATTTATTCCTTTTAACGATAAAAATTTCGATCCTGAAGGACACTTTTATCCGGATGCGGAAACCCTTACCATTGCTCAGGTTGAAGAGGGCAAAGAATATGCCTTACTGATTTCATCCTGTGCAGGGGCCTGGAGGTACCTGATTGGCGATACCATAAAATTTACTTCAAAAGAATTTTCGGAGATCGTAATCACCGGTCGTACCAAGCATTTCCTGAACCTTTGCGGAGAACACCTTTCGCAGGAAAATATGAACAGAGCAATTCAACTGGTTGAGGAACAATTAAATATATCATTTCCTGAATTTACTGTCTCAGGCGTAAGACATGAAAGCATGTTCGCCCACAAATGGTTTCTTGGAACTACCGGTGATGTTTCGGAATATGATGTCAATGTCATCCGCGACAGAATTGACAATAATCTGAAAGATCTGAACGACGACTACAGGGTTGAGCGCATTGCTGCCATCAGAGATGTTAGGGTTGAAGTTTTTCCGCTGCAGTTGTTCTACGATTTTATGAAGGAAATAGGAAAAGAAGGTGGTCAGAATAAATTTCCACGGGTAATCCGAAACGAAAAACTTGAAAAATGGGAAGAGTTTTTGAACGTTAATTACAGAAATAAATCCTGAAGATTTGTAATTAGTTTTAATATTAGAAACTCGTTGTAACTCCAAATTTATAATTTTATCCGACAGAGTAAGCGTATATGCATCCTTTTCTCGAAGGCATGATTCTTGGATTAACGCTGGCCATTATGCTTGGACCAGCTATGTTCACACTTATACAAACCAGTATTCACAGAGGTTTGTACAGGGGAATACTGCTTGCCGGAGGTATTTTTCTCAGCGATCTCACACTGGTACTCTTATGTTATCTGGGTGCAGTGCAGGTTTTGGGTAATGATCGAAATTACCTCATGTTTGGAATTTTAGGCGGAATTGTTCTTGTGGCATTCGGAGTTGTAACTTTTCTGCGTAAAGTCCACCTGACCGATGATAACAACCTGATGGCAGTAAAAATGCCAGGCCCTTTGACATACATCTTCAAAGGATTTTTCCTGAATTTTGCAAATCCTTTCGTTTGGATTTTCTGGGTTTCCGTAATGGTTACAGTTACTACAAGCCATGGTGCTGACGAATATGCTACCCTGACTTTTTTCTCGGGAACCCTTTTTACCATTTTTTCGACTGATGTTGGCAAAGTTATCATCGCCAGTCGCTTAAAGCATTATCTTCAGCCTCGTATTCTCATCATGGTGAACCATGCTGTAGGGATTATGCTCGTAGCTTTTGGTATTTATTTGGTAGTCAGGACTTTTATTAATTTTTAGGCAACAAAAAATGCCTGTGGTTTTCCTGATTTTCGCATTCCCTTTTTCGATGTGTCTTTCCTCAGCTTTTCTTACACGAAATTTCTTACCTTTGCCTTGCTCTGATTCACATCCATGAATACAAACCTTGATGCCACTTCCGAAAACCTGAGTCCTGCCGAAAGGGAGATAGAAAAAGTATTAAGGCCGGGAGAATTTGATGATTTTTCGGGACAACCGGGAGTAATCGAAAACCTCAGGGTTTTCGTGCAGGCAGCAAAGCAACGCGGAGAATCACTTGACCACGTATTGCTGCATGGCCCCCCGGGTCTTGGAAAGACAACTCTTTCGCATATTATTGCCAATGAGCTGGGAGTTAATATCAGAATCACTTCAGGTCCGGTATTGGATAAACCCGGTGATCTTGCCGGATTGCTCACCAATCTTGAGCCCAATGATGTCCTTTTTATCGATGAAATTCATCGTTTGAGTCCTGTGGTAGAAGAATACCTCTATTCTGCCATGGAAGATTACCGGATCGATATCATGATTGAAACCGGACCCAATGCACGTAGCGTGCAAATCATGCTGAGCCCGTTTACACTGATCGGAGCCACTACCCGCTCGGGACTGCTTACAGCTCCATTGCGCTCAAGGTTTGGCATCAACGCCAGGTTGTCGTATTATGATGCTGCAACGCTTGAACATATCATTCACCGATCCTGCGGAATTTTGAAAGTCAGCATCACAAATGATGCTGCTGCTGAAATTGCCCGACGGAGCCGGGGCACCCCCAGAATCGCCAACCTTCTGCTGCGCAGGGTCAGAGATTTTGCTCAAATTAAAGGTAACGGTTCCATTGAACTGGGTATATCTCAGTTTGCGCTTTCGGCTTTGCAGGTCGATAAAAATGGCCTCGATGAGATGGACAATAAGATACTCAACACCATTATCGATAAATTCCGTGGAGGTCCTGTCGGGCTTACCACCATTGCTACTGCAGTTGGTGAAGACTCAGGAACCATTGAAGAGGTGTATGAACCTTTTCTCATTCAGGAAGGTTACCTCATGCGCACTCCAAGAGGAAGAGAAGTGACCCCAATGGCTTATACGCATCTGGGTAAAATCAAACCAGGCAGCCAGCCCGGGTTGTTTTAAACTTCAAATAATAGAAATGATTAGCTGATTGTTATCAACGACAGTTTATTAATATCATTGCTTTGCAACTGATAAGGATCAAATAATGTCCATACAAAAAACACTTACTTCATTTGTTAAGCGCAGGGCTGCTGAACTTGGCTTTTCAAGTTGTGGCATCAGTAAGGCGCGTCGTCTCGATGAAGAAGCTCCAAGGCTGGAAAAGTGGTTGAAAGAAAAGCGGAACGGCAAAATGGGTTACATGGAAAACCATTTCGACAAACGTCTTGATCCTCGCCTGCTCGTTGATGATGCCAAATCATTAATATCATTGATTATAAATTATTTTCCGCAAGAGAAAATTGAGTACAACTCATCGCTCAGGGTTTCAAAATATGCATGGGGCGAAGATTATCATTTCGTAATCAAGGATAAGCTTTTCAAACTGGCCGCGGAGTTGAAATCGGAAGCCGGAGATATCAATTTCAGGGTTTTCACCGATTCAGCTCCTGTGCTCGACCGCGCCTGGGCCGTAAATGCAGGTTTAGGTTGGATAGGTAAGAACACAATGATGATCACTCCGCGAAATGGTTCTTTTTATTTTATTGCCGAAATTATTACAGATCTGGAGCTTGAGTATGATGCACCTTTTGGCGGAAATTATTGCGGCGACTGCAGTCGTTGTATCGATGCCTGCCCAACAGGAGCCATCACAGGCCCCCGGCAACTTGATGCATCGCGCTGTATATCATATCTTACCATTGAGATGAAAGATGAAATTCCGTCTGGATTTAAAGGTATGGTCCCCCCATGGATTTTTGGATGTGATATTTGTCAGGATGTGTGTCCCTGGAATCGTTTCTCTTTGCCACATTCCGAAATTCGGTTCATGCCGGTGGGCAGTTGGATAGAATGGAACAAAGAAACCTGGCAGGCACTCAAAGAATCCGATTTCAGTGAGGTTTTCAGAAGATCAGCTTTAAAAAGAGCCGGATTCGCCAAACTGAAAAACAATATTACCTTTGCAAACCAATCTGATGACAGAGAGTAGCCATATGGAACAAATTGCAATTGAAATTAATTCTGAGATAGGAGTGCTTGAAGGCGTGGTTATTCACACACCGGGTAGCGAAGTTGAAAACATGACCCCAAATATGGTTCAGAAGGCACTCTATAGCGACATTCTTAATCTTAACGTTGCAGTTTCAGAGTACAACCAGTTCAAAAAAGTACTTGAAAAGGTAACAAGAACTTTTCAGGTCAGAGATTTGCTGTTTGAAATTCTTAAGAACGAAAAAGTAAAATCAGGCCTGATTCAACGAATTATTGAACATGAACGCGTTGAAGAACTCCGCGACGATCTGTTGGCTCTTGATCCTAAAGACCTGACTACAGCACTTATCGAAGGTGTTGAATTAAAACGCGATAACCTGTCCCGGTTCCTCTGCAAAGAGAGATACGAACTTCATCCACTTCATAATTTCTTTTTTACGAGAGATTCGTCAATATCTATTGGTAATCAGATTTTTATAAGCAAAATGGCAAGTAAAGTCCGTGATCGGGAGTCCATGATCATGGAATCTATTTTCGATTACCATCCTAATTTTGTGGCTCAAACCATAAATCCTGATTTAAATCATAGCCTTTGCAAGGATTTTAAGTTCGAAGGAGGGGATTTTCTTATAGCCCGTGAAGATATAATTCTGATTGGCACAGGGTCGCGAACTTCGCCAAAAGCAATTGATTTTCTGATTGATTATTATAAAAGGGAACGAAAAACCATGCACATTATCGTGCAGGAATTGCCTTATGAGCCGGAATCTTTTATACATCTTGATATGGTTTTCACCTTTCTCGATAAGGATAAATGCATGATTTACGAACCGCTTATCATGCATTCAAGCCGATTTCTCACCATACATATTTCAATAGACAATGGCAAAGTAAAAATTGTTGAAGAACTGAATATTCTTTCAGCCCTTCGCGGACTCGGCATAGAACTGGAGTCGCTTGTTTGCGGTGGGCCACGTGATATTGTTTTTCAGGAAAGGGAACAATGGCACAGTGGCGCTAATTTTTTTGCGCTTAGTCCCGGCAAGGTAATTGGCTACGGTCGCAACGAATACACACTCGAGGAGATGAATAATCACGGATTTTCAATTCTCAGAGCCAAAGATGTAATTAACGGCAAAGCCGACATCAACAATCATTCAAAATGTGTAATTACCATTGATGGCACCGAGCTTTCGCGCGGTGGAGGGGGATGCCGTTGTATGACAATGCCCATTCGCAGGGCAACGCTGGAGTGGTAATAATCTAAATTACATATAAATACAATCAATCTTTTTAAGAAACGCCAAAGTATGAAATCATTAATTAAAAACTTATCTATGACCATAATATCAAGCCTGGTATTAACAATTTCGCCTGGTGCAAACGCCCAGAATGCTTCAGGAGGAAGTTTCAGCGTTGAATACGAAAAGTATAAACTCGATAACGGCCTTGAAATCGTTTTACACCAGGATCACTCTGATCCGATAGTTTCCGTAGCCATCCTTTATCACGTTGGTTCAAGCCGCGAGAAGACAGGCAAGACCGGATTTGCCCATTTCTTTGAGCACATGTTGTTTCAGAATTCTGAAAACGTGGGCAAGGGAGAATTTTTCACAAAAATCGACGACCTGGGCGGCACCTTCAATGGTGGAACATGGAACGATGGAACTGTTTATTACGAAGTTGTTCCCAATGATGCCCTTGAAAAAATTCTGTGGATGGAAAGCGATAGAATGGGCTTCCTTATAAATACCGTTACCCAGGCAGCGCTCGAACGCGAAAAGGATATCGTAATCAATGAAAAACGCCAGAGAGTTGACAATCAGCCTTACGGACATACCGGATATGTTATTGACAAAAACCTTTATGGAAGCGAACATCCCTACTCGTGGCAGGTCATTGGGTCTATGGATGATATCAGGGCTGCTACCCTTGATGATGTGCGCGAGTTTTATGAGAATTATTACGGTGTGAACAATGCCACCATGGTTATTGCAGGTGATTTTGATAAAGATGAAGTGAAAGCTCTGGTTAACAAATATTTCGGAGAGTTTAAGCCACGCAGGAAACCCGGAGCTTTGAAACCCATGCCTGTAAAGCTAAATCAGAATAGTCTTTTCTTTCACGAAGACAATTTTGCCCGTCTTCCGGAATTGAATATGGTTTTTCCGATTGTCGAAAATTATCATCCTGATTCATATGCCCTTGAAGTCCTGGCTGATTTATTGGCCGATGGCAAAAAGGCTCCGCTTTACAAAGAAATTGTTGAAAAAAGAAAACTGGCTCCCAGAATTATGGTTTACAGCAACCCAATGGAGCTTGCAGGTAAATTCAATATAATTGTCAGGGCATTTGAAGGGGTTAATCTCAACGAAGTTCAGGCTGCCATTCATGAAGGTTTCAGGCAGTTTGAAATCAATGGTTTCAACGACAGCGATCTTCAAAGGATCAAGAACCTGCGCGAAACTTCATTTTACAACAGCATTTCCAGCCTTCTTGGAAAATCATTCCAGCTGTCGCAGGCCAATGTTTTCGGAGGTGAACCTTCACGCATGATGGATGAAGTGCGTTTGCTGAATGCCGTTACCCGTGAGGATGTAATGAGGGTTTACAACAAGTACCTGAAGGATGCAAATTTCCTTGCAACCAGTTTTGTGCCCAAAGGGAAACCCGAAATGGCATTAACAGGTTCAGTACGTGCCGAAGTGGTCGAAGAATCTGTTGAGAACGCTGGATCACAGTCCGCAGGTCTTGAAGATGTGGAAGAATCATTTCCAAGAACAGCAAGTATTATTGACCGAAGTATTGAACCTCCGCTTGGCCCTGAACCTTTGCTTAAAACTCCCGAAATCTACACAAACACATTTCAAAACGGAATGCAGTTATATGGTATTGAAAGTGCAGAACTTCCGCTTATTCAGTTCAGCATCAGGTTGAAAGGTGGTCAGCTTTTGGATAATCCCGAAAAGCCGGGTGTTGCAAGATTGGTTGCTGAAATGATGATGGAGGGAACTTCTTTACGCACACCCGAAGAGCTTGAGGAGGCCATTGGCCAACTTGGAGCCTCGGTTAATGTAAATGCCTATTCAGAGTTCATTAACATTACGGCCAATTGCCTCACCCGTAATTTTGATGCTGTGTTGGCGCTGGTTGAAGAAATTGTTCTTGAACCCCGCTGGGATGAAGTTGAATTTGAACGCATACGCCAGGCTACCCTCGGAACCATTGCTCAGCGCAATGCAAATCCCAATGCCATTGCAGGCAACGTTTTCAATCGTTTTATCTATGGCGAAAATCATATCCTCAGTCAGCCCATAACCGGCAATGAAACCTCAGTCAATGCAATTACGCTGGAGGACCTGAAAGCTTATTACAATACCGCATTTTCTCCTAAGGCTGCCTCCTTTCATATTGCTGGCGACCTGAAACAGGATATAGCTGTTAAATCGCTGGAGAGTCTGGCAAAAAAATGGTCGGGGAATGTCGTCAATATTCCGGTCTATAAAATTCCTGAGCAGGAATTAAAATCAAAACTATTCTTTGTCGATATTCCCGATGCAAAACAATCGGTGATTATGGCTGGTGCTCTGGCAATTCCACGCAATCACCCCGATTACTTCCCAACATCATTTGTAAATTACAAGCTTGGAGATGGAACAGGGTCTAAACTTTTCAGTGTACTGAGGCTTGAAAAAGGCTACACCTATGGTGCCAACTCTTTCATAATGCCCCGCACCAATGCCGGACCTTTCATCGCCAGTTCAAGTGTGCAATCCATGTTTACTCTTGAATCTGTTGGCTTGTTTAATGAAATTATTACAAACTTTGGCAGGGAATATTCTGCTGAAGACCTGGAAACAACCCGTAATGCTCTTATACGTTCCAATGCCGGTAAATTTGAAACCATAAACAGCCTTATGGGTATGCTGAGTGATATCAGCACCTATAATCTTCCGGTTGATTATGTAAAGCAGGAAGAAAAAAGAGCCGGAAAGATTACGCTGGTCGAAGCCAAAGCTGCATACGACAAATATGTAAAAGCCGATAAGATGATTTATGTGGTGGTAGGTGATGCACGCACCCAGTTCGAACGCCTGAAAGATGCCGGACTCGGTGATCCTGTGTTGATTGATAAAGAAGGCAATGTGCTGAAATTGTAAGAAAAGGAGATTTTAAGAAACTAAAAAAACGGTAAGTCATTTCGTGGCTTGTCGTTTTTTTAATACAATGATTCAATCTTGTTATGATTCAATCTGTTTTCCTTTGAAGGATTCCGGTTAAGATTTAATCCCGATCTCTACCAGTACATCATCAACCGCACTTTCAAGTTCACAGATTGAACCATCATTATCGAATACATAATCTGCCATTTCAATGCATTTCCTCAGGTTCTGATGGTTTGGATCGGTAGAAGTCATTTCGCGGGCTTCGTTGGCAATAAATATTTCAAAACTAATCTGATCAGTTTCCGATTGTCGCTCTTTTATTCTCTGGTACCTGACTTTGGGGTCGGCATCCACGGCAAAAAGAGTAAAATTTCCTCTTTTTCTGAGCGATTCTACCTCGCCAGGGGTTCTTATACTCTCAATTACACAGTTGTTTCCGGTAATCATTGCTTCAGCGTACAAACAATCGGTGATATACGATGGTGAATGGGTGGCCCGCAGATTGTTAGCCACCACCACCATGCTGTCGCGGTTGACAGGTAGGTGCCGCTTTATGATTTCGCGGGTAATGAATTTCCTGACAGAGAAATGGGTAAACCCTTTCTCATTTAGGAGATATTCCACAATGGTACCTTTTCCGGCACCAAGAGTTCCGGTAATGCCAATGATTATCATCATGATTATTTTCAGCAAATGTAAGATATTGGTTTGATTGATCAGGATAAGTTTCCCTGGTAAAGTAAAAGATAAATGCATTAAAACCCTGTTTTTTTATCTTTATCAGCCCCTATGTGTTTTTCTAATATAAATTTGCTGAATGGAGATTTTAAGGATTAGTTCGGTTGATACAACCTATCATCAGATTTCACGGGAAATACGTTATAGAGTATTTGTAGGAGAGCAACTTGTACCCGAAGAGCTGGAGTATGATGAGTTTGAAGAAGAATGTCATCATTACCTTGTTTTAATTAACAATGTGGGGGCAGCTACCTGCCGTTGGCGAAAAACCGGCATAGGAATTAAACTTGAACGTTTTGCCGTTTTGGCAGAACACCGTAGCAAAGGTCTGGGAGCGTTCATGGTCAGGCATCTTCTCGAAGAGGTATTGCCTTTTAAGCAAACGGTGTACCTGCATGCTCAGGAAAAGGTGGTAGATTTCTATGCAAAATTTGGTTTCAGGGCCAAAGGCAATAGATTTGAAGAGGCCGGGATCATGCATTACCTGATGGAATATCACCACGAAACGGATTAAATCCGTGAAATGGATGTTGCTAATATCGGGCTATTAATTCATTGTGATTCATAACCCTTTTGAAATCCAATTTCCATTCTCATGCGTGTATATCTCCTTGATTTCGCATTGTTTCATTATTTCTTTGGCTTCATAAAACCACATACTCAACTCGTGGGGCTGGTGGGCATCGCTGCTTAATATTACAGGTATTCTTCTGTTGCCCAACTGTTCAAGAATATATTCACCCGGGAAAAGGCTAACACTTCGGCCTTTATAAATGCCCCGTGTATTTACCTCAACCATTACATTTTTTTCTTCAACCAGGTCTATGGTTTCATTCACAAGATCCTGATACCATTTGTCATTTTCGCTGAACCAGCGTTCCTGATTGTGCATTTTTATTTTATCAAGATGTCCCACAACATCAAATTCTTCTTCTTCAAGCATCTGGTTAATCTGGTGCCAGTAATTGGTTACCGCCTTTTTGAAATCGCCCTTGTAAAAGGTTTCGAGTCCCTTATCATAAATTTCTCTTTTTGGCCCATCAATAAACCATAAATTATCAGGATAACTATTCCCAACAAGATGAACGCTTCCAATAGTGTAATCAAGCTTCAGGTTTTGTTTTAGTGCGGCAAATCCGGTGCTCATACCGGGAATAAAATCTACTTCAAGGGCAAGGTAAACCTGTAAGCGATCTTTGTAATCTTCACGAAGCTGGTTAATCTCGTCGATATAGGCTGTTTCACGGCCGGGCTTCAGTGCAAAAGTGTTTTCAAATGGTAAAACGGAATGCTCCGAAAATCCGAGAGAAGTGAATCCCTGTCTGATGGCCTCCTCAATATATTCAACTGGCGCTGAAGAACCATCTGAAAAGTGTGAATGTGTATGAAAGTTACTCAGGATTTTATGATGACTTTTGGGCTGAAAATTCATAATTTAAAAGATGAATAAGGGTAGTATTATGTTATGGGTGTGAAGATCAGCTCTTCTCGCTCTGGGCCTGAAACAACGGATGCCCCCGGTCAACCAATAGATAAACCTTGTCGCCCCGGCGAATGGTATTGGAAACGGGTAAAGAGCAAAATTCACCCTTTACAGTTTTTTCAACCGGTTTCAGATCAACCCTGATTTCGGAAACTTCGGCTTCATAAGCTCCTGTTGTGGGTCCTATTATCAGAATATTATCTCCGATACTCAAAGAATGAGTCTCAATTTTAATCTCTGCAACATTCAGTTTGCTGAAGAAATTGACAACTTTGCCTACATAAACTTTTTTCTGAATCGCCTGTGATCCATATCGTTCCGTCCATTCGCCCGTTTTTTCTCCCAGATAATAGCCTCCCCAGAAACCCCGGTTATAGACTTTATTTACTTCATTTGTCCAGTTTTCGACATTTTCAAGGCTGTATTGCTTGTTTTTCCATGCTTCTACAGCTTTGTGGTAAGTTTGGGTTACAGTTTTTACGTATTCGGCTGAGCGGCCACGACCTTCAATTTTCAGCACGGTTACACCCGCATCGAGCAAGCGGTCGAGGATGGGAAGCGTCATCAGATCTTTTGGCGACATGATGTATTTGTTATCGATTTCAAGCTCTATCTGATTATTAGCATCTTTAACCTGATATGCCCTTCGGCAGGGTTGCATGCAGGCCCCGCGGTTGGCCGATGAATTAAAATTGTCGAGGCTTATGTAACACTTTCCCGAAACTGCCATACATAAAGCGCCATGCACAAACACCTCTATCTGAACCAACTGCCCTGATGGACCGGTAATGTTTTGCTCCCTGATTGCCCTGGTAATGGCGCCAACCTGATCAATATTCAGCTCCCGGGCGAGTACCATCACATCTGCATACCGGGCATAAAATCTTACGGCTTCAATGTTTGTAATGTTGCATTGTGTTGAAATGTGGATTTCAACACCCAGCTTCCTTGCATGTTCCAGCACTGAAAGGTCGGAAGCTATGATGGCACTTATTCCACTCTCTTTCGCCAGTTCTACCATTTCGCGCATCAATGGCAGTTCCTCGTCATAAATAATGGTATTGAGTGTGAGATATGATTTTACATTATGCTCACAGCATATTTGAGTAATCTGACGGATGTCGTCTTTCGAAAAATTACTGGAAGAGCGTGCACGCATATTCAACTGTCCGGCTCCAAAATAAACCGAACCAGCACCCCCTTGTATGGCCGCCATTAAAGAATCAAAAGATCCCGCAGGCGACATAATTTCAATGGTTTGCATTTAATTAAATTTTTTGCAAAGTTAACTCATCCCCAATTACTTTAAACCTGATATTAATTTTGATAATTTCGAATCCTCGCTTAAGATAAAATAATCATTAATGGATAAATTCCTAATTCTGAAAATATTGTCTAATTTTCTGTTGATTATAAAAACTTTTTTGATGTTGAAGGCTTACTATTTCTGCATTTCCACATTAATCATTGAGTATAATTTAAGTGATAATAAAGCGTTATCATGTCAGTAAAATTTCCGGATATTGAAAGTTTATGAGAAACCTCCAGACTTCATCAGAGAAGATTTTTATTGAAATTTCCGCATTGGAAAGTGCCGTTACCGCGCTGTCTTTAAAGGGTATGCTCCTGATAAAGCTAAATTCTGATGGTAAAATAAAAGTCTTCAATGAGTTGATTCATTTTTATCCTGATTCTGCCCGGTTTTTTACCTCTCAATATAATATTGCAGACTTTCTCAGTCATGATCATCTTTTTCAGGAAACCGGCAATGAAAATAATGTAAGGCTAAATTGGTTTACTTACTTTATTAAACCTTCAAATCAGGATCTTGCTGACATGAGTGTTTTGGTTGGAGTTTTAACTTCCTCTGATGAAGAGCAACTGGCTTGCTTCTATTTTAAGGAGGGTGGAGATTTTTCAGATGGCGAGAAAGCATATCTGGTTGGTATAATGGAACTGGCCGCCGGAACAATAAGGCTAAAGGCTGCCGTTGAGTTGTTGAATAATGAAAAAATTAAATTCAGTTATTTGTTTTATGCTGCACCCGAGGCCATTGCCATGCTTGATGATCAGAACAGGGTACTGGATGTGAATCCCGCTTTTGAGAGGCTGTTTCAATATAAAAAACATGAACTTTCAGGTCTGATTCCTGAAGAATTGATTTCTTTAAACAGCAAGTCAAGTGAGAAAAATAAGGCAGAGAAAAAAAATCCTGATGGTTCCAGGTTGGCCTCATCGACAGTGCTAAAGCGCCGCGATGGCAAAATGATTAAAGTTGACATCAAAAATGTTCCTGTTGATTATGGCGATTGCCAAAGCTGTAAATTCCGGTTTTATCATGAAATAAACAATGAACTTACAGTTGCTGATCAGGCAAAAAAGAATGCAGAGGTACCCTTTCAAAAGACAATAAATCAGGATAGATTTTCCGACACCTTTAAATCTGCCTTTCTTGCTGGAATTTCGCATGAAATGCGCACCCCCATGAATCACATTCTTGGTTTTCTCGATCTGCTTTCCGAGCCTGACATCACTTCTTCGGAGAAGGCTGATTTCATGAAAATTATGAAAACCAGTGGCATGAAACTTTTAAATCTTATCGACGATGTAATTGAACTCGGCTTTATTGATTCCGGACAGATTACCCTAAGAGACGAAAAATTTAATCTGAACAGGTTTATGTTGTCATTGTATGAAGAGGCGGAAAAACTAAAGTCTGCCAGGTTTTCAAGTAATATTAACCTGAATCTTATCATCGACAAAAAATTTGATTTTCATTCAGTCATTTCCGATGAAATCAGGATAAGGCAAATTATGATCAACCTTATAAGCAATGCCTTGAAATTTACTCAGGATGGTGAGATTGAGATCGGTTACCTGATAAGGAATAAGAAAATTATTGAATTCTATGTAAAGGATTCCGGAATCGGTATAGATTCAAAAGATCAGGAAGTTATATTTGAAAGATTTAAAAAACTTGAAAACGGAATTACAAAATACAATACCGGAGTAGGTCTTGGCTTGTCTATATGTCTGGGGTTGGCTTCATTGTTTAAAAGTAAAATATTGATTGATTCAACGCCAGGATCCGGTTCTACATTCAGTTTCAGCATTCCGCTGGTAATTTATAAGGCTCCTGTCAAAATCAAGCATCCTTTGGTTTCTGTCAACAAAATGTATGACTGGAGCGGTAAAACAGTGCTGATTGTTGAAGATGATCCTGTAAATATGCATTTTCTGAAGATTTTGCTGGCAAAAACCCAAATCAGTATCCTGTATGCTGCAGATGGAAAGCAGGCTGTGGAAATAGTTCAAAATCAGCCAGTTGATATTGTACTGATGGATATGAACCTTCCGGTATTGAACGGTTATGAATCTACCCGGCAAATCAAAAAACTCAGACCGGACTTGCCGGTAATAGCGCAAACGGCTCATGCCATGCGAGGTGACCGGATGGAGTGCATTCAAGCCGGCTGCGATGAGTATCTTGCCAAGCCTCTTGATATGAATAAACTTTATGCTTTTGTCGATGAATTCCTAAAAAGGGGGTAGTAAAGTCTAAGCGTTGTCACAGGCATACCACTCTGCCCACGACGATTTGGTTTCCCTTAATTTGAGGCTCAATAATTTAATATTCTCCGGGAGTGCACCCGATAATCTGCCCGAAAAATCAATCAGCATATTTTCACTTGTCGGAGTATAATCTACAAGAATCAGCCGGCCGACAAATTCACCCAACTGGCTCAGGTGTTCAGGTGCCGTTTCTTTGTGCAGAACAAGTGCATGGTCAAACTGACCAGTAATCTCATTCTCCACAATTTTTTTTAATTCCTTAAAATCTATCACCATTCCAAACACCGGAGAGTCGGGGTTGTTTTCGGGTAGGCCCGATATGGTTACCAATAGCTCATACGAATGTCCGTGAATATGTCTGCATGGGCCATTGTGACCGGCAAGAGCGTGAGCCATTTCGAACCTGAATTCTCTGGTAAGCCTGATTATTGACATAAATCCGATTATTATTTAATTATTTTGACAAATGCAGGATTTTTTCCGGCCTCAGATAAAGAAATAATGTAATATCCCTTGCTCAGAGTTTCGGTATCTAACATTACAGTTGTTGAAGTTGTCGTGTATTTTCCGCTTACCAACCTTCCTGATAGATCGGAAATGCTGAGTGTGACATTTTCACTGTAAAATCCTGAATGTTCGATGGTGCAGGTTGAAACAGCCGGTAAAGGATAAACGGTAATATTACGATAGGTGTCGTGGTCATCAATTCCTGTTGTCCCTCCCCATATCTGGGCGACAAATTCAGGAACATCAATAAATGGATTCCGGTTTAGCTGGAATGTATAAACTGCATTATTCCTGTTGATTTCCTTTTCGCTTACCGGATCGGAATAATGCCATTCTTTCATCATGGCCATTGCCCACGGCCTGAGTTGTGCTCCATTTGTCATTTCACTGCCCGGCCAGTTGTTGTCTTCTCCATAATATCTTACCGACATATAAAAATAGGTGCGTGCAAAGTCACCTTTGTATTCATCAATTGGTTCGAACACAATTCCTGAGTATCCCGGATAGGTATTGTTGCCTAATTTACTTCCGTTACTTGATGTATAGGAGGGTGATGATACCTCTCCAAAGGGATAATTGCTGCGTTTGTTGTTTACCCAGCCATCGGTGGGATAAAGGTGAAAAAGATCGGAATTCATGGGAGACTGGTCGCCAAACCAGCTTTTAGGCCATGAATGTTCGCGATTGTAGCAATCACATTCGCTGTTGTAATTTCCACACTGATCCGAAAAGAATGTCCAGGAACAGTTTGAATACATGTCCCATACTTTGCCATCAGGCAATCTGTCTGTTGATTGAAAAGCGGTCCATAATCCGTTGTAACTGATTACATTATGGTCATCAATAATATTATGGAGAGCAATCTGTAATGCAGTTCCCGATAATCCGGTTGCCGTATTGTAGTATCCTGCCGGTGGTTGGGCATAGGAAACACTTCCCAGGGGCATCAAAATCAGCAATAAAAATTTCTTCATGTCACATAAAAGTTAAAATTGAAGTATCAGTGTGCGGAGAGCAGTTGCAAGTATGGCAATTCCTGACAGAAGAAACAATGTTCTTATCACAGATTTCAGCCCAAACCGGTAACCGGATAAAAGTCCGGCTGCATGGGCAACAATTTCCAGGACAAAAAGGATAATCAGAAAGCGTGGATCAAAACCACCGCAAAATCCAAGGCCAAGACCAATCAGCAGATAGGTAAATCCGCGGGCCAATCCTACCAAAATCATAACCTTACGGTCATCGATGAGTATAATTTTTTCTTCAGGATTGAAACGAATGGACTCAATAATAAGCTTGAAGCCAATAATTAAAATAATGAGCTGACCGGCAATGCAGGCATATGCCGGCAAATAATCCGACAACGCAAGTGAAGAGAATATTCCGGCTGCAAAAAACAAGGTGTGGGTCAGTGGGCCTGTAAGAAGCACCATAAATGGCAGACGGACATCTACTTTTTTGTGCAGAGATCCGGTGTACCATGCCGGGGCAAAACTTCCCAGGGCAAGTGCTAAAAAAAGAAATAAGGTAACTGCTGATTCCAACAAACTATTTTTCAGGGTGCAAAGGTAAGAGAAATTGATGCTGGTTAGCAGAATTGAGTTCCGGTAGGATTTATTTTCGTGCTAAAACCCTCATCTCTCGCACCCATTTAACTTTTTTTTATGTCTTTAAAGGTGGCCGGATTAAAAACGCACCATTTGCAGGCTATTTGAGCCTGGTTTCTCTGACCCTGAAAATATCTCAAATTAGCAATTTCATGCCGACTTTCCTGTTGCTGTTTTTACTAATTTTGTAAACTCAAAAAACTTACCTAAGCCTTCCGTTTCCATGTTCAATAATCGCCGTTCTGCAATATATCTTCCCTTTGCCTTTGCCCTTGTCCTGATTGCCGGTTTTTTTCTGGGCGCATCCATCGTTAAAGTTTCACGGGTTGACAAAGGAATTCTGAAAGGAATTCAAACAAGGAATTACGACCCTGTGGCTTATGTGATTGACTATATCCGTCAGGAATATGTTGATTCTGTGCAAATCAGCTCATTGCGTAAATCAGCAATAGAAGGAATTCTTGCCGGACTGGATCCGCATTCACAATACATCAGTGCTGAGGAATTCAATGACTTCAACGATCCGCTTCTTGGCAATTTTGACGGCATTGGTGTGCAGTTCAGGCTTGAAAGTGATACCGTTTATATTATCAATACTGTGGCTGGCGGCCCTTCTGAAAAGGTTGGTGTGTTGGCCGGCGACCGCATCATTACTGTTGATAGCGAAACCATTGCTGGTGTAAAAGCATCGAACGGTGATGTAATGAAGAAGTTGAAAGGAGAGAGAGGAACTAAAGTAAATATTGGCGTTTTAAGAAGAGGAGTTGATAAACTGATCGATTTTGAAATTATACGTGGGGTGATACCTACCTATAGCATCGATGCCGCTTTCATGCCTAAACCAGGAGTCGGCTACATAAAACTTTCCAAATTCTCGGCCACAACCACTGACGAGTTGACCACAGCTTTGTTAAGCCTGAAAAATAAGGGCATGGAAAGCCTGATTCTCGATTTGCGGGGGAATGCCGGCGGATATCTTCAGACTGCTGTTGCAGTATCTGATGAGTTTCTGGCCGATGGTAAGCTCATTGTTTATACACAGGGACTTAACCGGCCAAAACAGGTTGCCAATGCCACATCCAGGGGCTTGTTTGAAAAGGGAGCCCTGGTACTTCTTATCGACGAAGGATCGGCTTCTTCAAGTGAGATTGTTGCAGGTGCCATTCAGGATAACGACCGTGGGGTAATCATTGGCCGCCGATCGTTTGGGAAAGGTTTGGTTCAGGAGCAACTCTCTCTGCCCGATGGTTCAGCTTTGAGGTTGACTGTGGCCCGCTACTACACCCCAACCGGCCGTAGCATTCAGAAGCCTTACACAATTGGTCATGCCGATGAATATAATGCAGAGCTTTATGAGCGCATGGTCCATGGTGAAATGTCAACGGTTGATAGTGTCAGGTTTAACGATACACTCAGGTTTACTACTCCCGCCGGCAGAATTGTTTACGGTGGCGGTGGAATAATGCCCGATGTATTTATTTCGGTTGACAGGGATCCCAATTACAGGTATTATAATGAATTGTTGAATAAAGGCGTGGTTTATCAGTTTGCTTTTCAATATACCGATAATAAGCGGGCTGAATTGATTAAATTCTCAGATGTTTCTGAATATGATGAAAAGTTCAGGATTACTCCTGCAATCTGGTACGATTTTGAGAAATTTGCCGAAAGCAAAGGAGTGCCACGCGATTCAAAAGGTTTGAATTTTGTAAGGGAAGAACTCGGAAATCTTTTAAAAGCCCTGATTGCCCGAAACCTTTATGATGAAAAAGGATTTTACCCCATTTACCTGAGAACCGATAAAGCATTCCTTAAAGCGTTGGAAGAGATTGAGAATCCGGTTGTGCTTATCAATTAAATCCACGTAACTGAAATCCAATAATCCTTATCTTGTCAACTATTCCACGGTAACGCTTTTCGCGAGGTTGCGGGGTTGATCTACATTGCACCCCCTCATCACAGCAATGTGATACGACAGCAATTGAAGCGGAATGGTTGCAAGAAGCGGCACAAGCATTTCTTCTGTTTCAGGAATTTCAATAATGTGATCAGCAAGTGCCTTCACAACTTCATCGCCTTCAGTAACAATAGCAATGATTTTTGCATGCCTGGCCTTCACTTCCTGAATGTTGGAAACGACCTTATCATAGGTGCCCTTATTGGTGGCAATAACAATCACAGGCATTGCTGCATCAATCAGGGCAATCGGGCCATGTTTCATTTCTGCTGCAGGATAGCCTTCGGCATGAATATAAGAGATCTCTTTTAACTTAAGGGCCCCTTCCATGGCCACAGGATAGTTATATCCTCTTCCAAGATAGAGTGCATTGCGTGTGTCTTTAAATATTGCTGCCAGTTCTTTTATCTTGTCGTTGACCAGAAGCGTTTTTTCAACTTTTTCAGGAATTGCCTCCAGTTCGTGAAGCAACATATTCAGTTTCGATCTTGAAATGCTTCCTTTTTGCTCGGCAAGCATCAGCGCCATAAGTGTCAGCAGGGTTACCTGAGCCGTAAATGCCTTGGTCGAAGCTACACCAATTTCAGGCCCTGCATGAGTGTAGGTTCCTGCATGTGTTGCCCTGGCAATTGATGACCCGACTACGTTGCATATACCTATAATGGTAGCTCCCTTTGATTTTGCCAGTTCTACGGCAGCCAGGGTGTCGGCTGTTTCACCCGATTGCGAAATTGCAATCACTATATCATCCTCATAAATTATAGGATTCCTGTACCTGAATTCCGAGGCATATTCCACTTCAACAGGAATTCTTGCCAGTTCTTCGAATAAATATTCTCCAACCAGCCCTGCATGCCAGGAGGTTCCGCAGGCAACAATGATGATGCGTTTTGCATTGACCAGTTTCTGCTGATATTCGGCAATTCCGCCTAGCAATACAATGCCTTCTTTCACTTTAAGCCTGCCACGCATACTGTCGCGGATGGAACGGGGTTGTTCATAAATTTCCTTGAGCATAAAATGCTCAAATCCCTCCTTCTCCAACTCGCTGAGATTGATCTCGAGCGTTTGTATATAGGGAGTCTTTTCAATATTGGTGATCGTTTTAATTTTCAGCTCATGATTGCGCTTCAAAACAGCAACCTCTTCATCATCCAGATATACCACATCTCTTGTATATTCAACAATCGGAGTTGCATCGGAGGCCACAAAAAATTCATGTTCACCAATGCCAATAACCAGCGGACTGCCTTTGCGGGCAGCAATAAGTGTGTCAGGATCATTCTTATCAATAATAACAATGGCATAAGCCCCAACCACCTGATTCAAAGCCACCTGAACTGCTTCAGCCAGGCTTACTTTTTCATTGAGCTGAATGTCTTCAATCAGATGTATAAGTACTTCAGTATCAGTTTCACTGATGAATTCATATCCTCTTTTCCTGAGTTCATTGCGGAGTGGAGAATAGTTTTCAATAATGCCGTTGTGAATGATGGCCAGATCCTTTGAATATGAAAAATGAGGGTGGGCATTTATATCATTGGGCTCTCCGTGGGTTGCCCAGCGCGTATGCGCTATGCCAATGGTTCCGCTTAAATCTTTACCAACAACAGCTTTCTCAAGCTCTGCAACTTTCCCCTTGCTTTTATATAGCTTAAGGGTGCTGTTCAAAATGGCAATGCCTGCACTGTCGTAGCCACGATATTCGAGCCGGTGTAAACCCTTGATCAGGATTGGATAAGCCTGTCTGGGGCCGATGTAAGCTACGATACCACACATAATTAATGTATTTAATTTTGATTTGTTAGATGGTCAGGGATGTTAATTTCATTCCGGATCATTGTTTATTACAGTAATCAACTCTAAAGCCTGGAATTAAATGTATTTATCAGAAAAATTCGGGGCCGGTGTTTTCATGATAACAATAAACAAGGGGGAAAACTTCTTTCTTATTACCCTGTTCTATGCTTTATTTATTAAAATGAGCTTCGCAAAATTAATAAATTTAAAAACAAAACGTATGATCCGGCCTTGATATTATAAGGCAGGAGAATATACCAAAATAAAATATAATAAGTTTATCATTCAACCAGTGTATAATATATGACCAGTCTCATGCGGTCTGCCTCGTTGCCCGGCCCTTTCAGCACCACCCTGTTTGCACTCAGCGATCCACCGGGGGTAAGTAGCATCAGCCCTGCATCAGCCAGGTCGCCATATTTCATCCTGTCCTGAACATATTTTGTTAGTCTGAACCTGTATTCCTTTTTGTTAATGTATCGGCCTCCAAAATATGCTGATCCAATGGTTTCATCGGGCAGAAGCAGGTATGATCCTGTTGCAGAAAGTGCCCTTATCGCCAGTTGACCTGTAGCCGGAAAAACACTTTCGGTATCGTCGTTGGTCAGTATAAGTATGGCCTCATTAACTGCAATCTTTGCATTTTCGGGAATATTTTTCAACCAGGGCATTCTCAGCATTACTTTGGTTCCGGCCATGGCCTGCATAAATACCCTGTTGTTTCCGGCCAATGTATCACCGCTCAGTTGTGCCAGCAGTTCAGGATTGGCATTGGTGTAGTTGAAATGATTGTAATTATTGAACCTGGCACAGGAGGCGTTGATCTGAAATTTCATAGAAGAAGTGTCAGAATCATTATGATAGTGCAGGGTAATACCCGACATTGCATCCAGCAGATTGAAATAAAGTATGGCTCCGGTGCCATTGGAGGTTACCTGATCGGCGGTGATAAAAAGGCCTTTGAATACATCCAGAAAATAACTGTTTGACGACAGGGTTTCTTCATCGGAGGTTATGATTTTATTGGCAAATTCCTGTGATAGTGAGATCCTCAGATGAGGCGGAACAAAAGCGCCATTTACCGAATCGGCGGTTGAAAGGTTGGGAACAAACGTTGCTTCACCAATTTGTTCGGGCATTACCGGAACAGTCATGTGCGAATAATAAGATGAATCTATGTTCAGCGAATCGGCGAGTTCAAACACCCTGAAAGTGTGCAGAGAAAGAGAGTCGCCGTAAATTCCGTTGTAAACAAGGGTCAGGACCAGGGAGTCGGCAACCGGGTTCTCGCCAAAGGTAACGTTGTTGAGAGGCAGGCGGAATTGAGTGTAAACCGAAGCAAGTACATTTCCAAAAACCGGATCATTTATATAACCCAGCAGACTTGTCGACAATTCATCGGTTTGCAGCGAATCTTCCCTGATGGTATATGCAATGATGGTTGATGTGTCGGTAAATGCCATATCTAACCTGTCCGTAACCGGCAAAAGGTCAAGACCGATAAGGTCCGGCTCCTTATTACATGATGAAATGATAACTACAGCCACAAGCGCTGCAAGAATCTGAGTTAATTTGTTTCTGAGCACGTTAACCAATATTATTATAAAAGAAATTTGACCTGCAAGAATACGGTTTATTCTGTTGCTGCTGCCTGAAGACTGTGGATTTTATCATAAAAAATGTTATAGGCATCAACCAGCCGGTCGTTCGTTTGTATTGGTAGGAGAGGTTTATCGGTTTCATTAATATATTCCAAAAGCTCTGCATTCACATTTTCACTTCCCAGAATCATGCCGTCAGAAAAATCGACCGCAGCTTTCATCAGACTAACGTAGGAAGGCTTTTTAAAGTGTCTGAGGTCTTTATTTGTTATCCCGTCAAGCTTGATTTTGTTTGCAGTGTCTTTATTCAGGGCTTCTTCAAATTCATCGTCGTAAAAAGATGTAATTACCTTTGTGTCGGTGAATAGCGGATTGTCGCGATAAGCCCGCTTGATGTAAAGTGGAACCAGACTTGACATCCAGCCATGGCAATGGATGATGTCAGGTGCCCATCCCAGTTTCTTCACAGTTTCAATTACACCACGTGAAAAAAAGACAGCCCTTTCGTCATTATCTTTATAAAACTTGTTGTTCTTATCGCGGAACATGAACTTCCGCTGAAAATAATCGTCGTTGTCAATAAAATAAATCTGCATCCTGGCCGATTGAATGGATGCTACTTTCAGAATCAGAGGATGATCGGTCTCGTCAATAATCAGGTTCATTCCCGAAAGCCTGATTACTTCGTGCAACTGATTGCGACGCTCGTTGATGTGCCCGAACCTGGGCATAAAGGTGCGGATTTCACGACCCCTCTCCTGTATCCCTTGCGGTAAATGCCTCCCTATATAACCCATCTGACTGTCTTTCAGATATGGATTAATCTCTTGAGATACAAACAGTACCTTCATCTTTTCCATATTATCAAAGTATATTTGAAGTAAAGTGCAAAATTAACAAATATTATCCAATTTTTTGAAACAGATTTCCATTTATTGTATTGTTAATCAGTAATAAGCAAATAAAAATCAAACTATTTTTGATTAAAAAACCTGTATATGTTTGTAAAACAATGCTCTACAATTTTATTATTCACTTTTTGTCACTTTGTTTCATCTGCGGAATGAAATTATTGAATGCCATCGATTGCAAAATACTGCCATCTTATTTTTAATAAGTCTAAGTTAGTAAATTGAAAATGACCTGCATAGACTCTTAATTGGGCAAATTTTTATTTTACACAATTCAATCTTTCGTAACAAATAATTATAATTTTGCCACGCCATTCTGAGCCATCACCATGAAGACTCTGATTGGCTAAAATGCAAATTTTTGTAATATCCTTGTTGTTATGAATAAAATCATCGTTCACCCCATTCTTGATATCGCACCTGCCGAAAAAGTTTCATTTTCTTTTGAAGGAAAGAAAATATCAGGCGACAAAGGTTTTACCATTGCTGCAGCCCTGCATCAGGCCGGTTTTCCGGTTCACAGCCATAGTCTGCGCAATCGCGAGCGAAGTCTCGAGTGCGGCATTGGCAAATGTGGCGCGTGCGAAATGCTAGTTGATGGGCAGATAAAGAGAATCTGCATTACCACTGTTGATGATGTGAAGGAAGTAAGTGAAATTCCGCAGGATTTTTCACCTTCAATGATCGAACCACAGAAAGAAATTCCACTCAAAATTTATAAAACGGTGGTTGCCATCATTGGTGCAGGACCTGCCGGACTGGCTGCCCGCGAAGAGTTCAATCGACACGGTGTGGATAACATTGTCATCGACAACAACGACAGGATAGGAGGGCAGTTTTTGATGCAAACCCACCAGTTTTTCTTTTTTGAACAGGAGAAAAAGTTCGGTGGAATGCGCGGTTTCGACATTGCCCAAACCCTTGCCGGCGATAACCACAACGGCATCTTCCTTAATTCAACCGTATGGGATCTGCTTGAAGGCAAGCGCATTGCCGTGAAAAATATCAAAACTGACGAAATTTATTATGTTGATGCAGAGTATATGGTTGTGGCAACCGGTGCCGTTCCTTTTATGCCTGCATTCGAAAACGATGACCTCCCGGGGGTTTATACAGCAGCAGTAGTTCAGAAAATGATGAATACCGAGCTTACCCTGCTGGGAAAAAATATTCTTACAGTAGGTGCCGGTAACATTGGTTATCTTACCTCCTATCAGCTTATGCAGGCTGGCGCAAAGGTAAAAGCCATCATCGAAGCACAACCTTTTGAAGGTGGTTTTCCGGTTCAGGCCAACCGCGTGCGCAGGCTCGGAATTCCTGTAATTCTCTCACATATCCTGCTCAAAGCCATTCCCAATAAAAACCATGATGGAATTGTTGGTGCAGTTGTGGCCGAATGTGTTGATTTTAAGCCTGTTCCGGGAACCGAGAAAATAATTGAAGGCATTGATGCCATCAATATCTGTACCGGCCTTGTTCCCGATGATCAGTTGCTGATCAAGGGCAACGAGGTGTTTGGCAGGGCGTGCTTTGGTGCCGGCGATGCCATTCGCATTGGCGAGGGTACCAGTGCTGTGCTCCGGGGCAAACAGGTGGCTTTTGAAATCATGGGCGAAATCGGTACCCGATTTGACTATAATGAATTTCTGAATGTTTCAAAAGAGTACATCGATTCACAACAGCATCCCGTTAAGGTAATTGAAAGCCCTTTTCTGCCATCTCACGATAGAATGCTGGCAAAACCTTTTGTTCAGATCGATTGCCTCTACGGATTTGCCTGCAACCCTTGTGAATTTGCCTGCCCGCACGGCGCCATTACCAAAACTTCAACCAGCACTGTGCCTCAGATCGATTTTGAAAAGTGTATCGGCTGTATGGATTGTGTTTATCAGTGCCCCGGCCTTGCAATTTTTGGATATAATGTTGCAAAAGACTGGTTGTTTCTCCCCATAGAATATCATGCTGACGTTAATTCAGAAGTTTACCTTGTCGATAACCACGGGGTAAAGCTGGGAGAAGGCCTTATTGAAAAAATCCTGAAAAAATCAAATAAAACCAACATCGCCAGGGTTAAATCTTTGAATGTACATGGAGCTGAACTTGTAAAAGTGCGCGGTTTTATTGTGAAGGAGGATTTTCCGGAACCTGTTGATTTGTCAGCAACGGAATACAGTAAGGAGGAAGAAATGTACGTGTGTCATTGTGACGACGTTACACTTTCCGAAATTCTTGAAACCATTGGCGACCGCAAATTTATTTCGGTTGATGAAGTAAAGCATACCACCAGGCTTGGAATGGGAGCTTGTCGCGGAAAGCGATGCATTCGCAGGTTAAAGCAAACCCTGAGAAATTACGAAATTAACATTGTGGGAGAAGCAACTCCCCGCGGGCCTTTGTCAAACCAGCTTTCCATGGGTGAGCTCTATCCTCACAATGTGCATGAAGAAGTTTATATCAGTGCAGATGGAAAAAAGCCTGAGGTTGTAAAGGTACAATCACTGGTGGCTGGTGGCGGAATCGGCGGTTCAGCATTGTTCCGCTATCTGGCCGAGGCCGGCGAAGAACCGGTATTGGTCAACTTTGGTCGTGGCGCTTCGTGGCGTAATATTGCCGGTGGCCGGCCTGCATTCAGCCTGCCCGAAATAGCCGATATTGCCAGGCATAATCTCGAAATTTTCAAAGATTTACAAAAAATAAGGGATGTCAATTTCAGGCAGACCAATTATGTGACTTTTGCCCACAATGAAGCCATGTTAAAGGCACTGGAAGCAAGCCGTTCATGGTCTGATGCCTACATGGTTTCTCCAAAGGATTATGCAAAAGAAATTTCACCTTTTATCAATCCAAATCTAACCAATTATCTGGGTGCACTGGTTACCCGCGATTGCTGGCAGGCGACTCCCGGACGGGTAATTGACCTCATCCGGCGCATTGGAATTGACCATGGCGGAAAAATAAAGGAAGACTGCAAACTCATTGATGTAAGGCGCGATGGTGAAATTTACCGGGTGCTGGTACAGGATCATGACAGAAAATTTATCGAATTCCAGACTAAGGTATTCATCAATGCGCTGGGTCCGGATGCCGGAAAATTTGCCGGTATGCTGGGCATCGAAACAGGTATGTATCCTGTAAAGCATCAGGCATTCATTACCCGAAGGCTACCAATGATGGGCTTGCATGGAAGTCCGCTGGATATGATCATCGACAGGCGAAATTATAAAGGATTTGTTGCGGTTTACGGACAACAGCTTGCCGAAACAGGACAGATTATTGGTTGCGCTTCTCCGGCTGTAGAACCTATGGAAACGGACAAAAACCTGAAGATCAATTCACAGCAGTTTCTTGAAATTGCCTCTGAAGTTTTTGTGAACTGGTTCCCGAATCTGTCCTCTGTCGGCTTCCAGGCGGTGTGGGCCGGATATTATGTTGAGCCACGGATGATCATTGATACTGACCTGGGGCTGTTTATTGGACTGAGAGGTCAGGGATTTATGCTGGGACAGTATCTTGCAAGGCTTTATGTTGACAAACTGCTTGGTAAACCGGTGCCATCTTACATGAACAGATTGAGCTTTCATGGAGACGGACTCCCCGAAAAGGCATTTAAATAATTAAACAATAGTTTGGTAAGTTAAGAATCGCTCCGCCGGGCAGGGCGAAAGCTACACCGCCCCGAATAATTATTTGTAAATATTAATATTAATTTCTATTTTTGCACCCCCTAAACCTAAAACAAGAATGGCCGTGGAAAAGCGCAGGGAATATTTCATCCCTTTTGTCGGTTTAAGCATTGGAAATCATAGGTTTAATTATTTAATTGACAACAAGTTCTTTGCACTGTTTGATACATCAGAAATTCAGCGGGCTAAAGTAAATGTTGAGCTTGATCTGGATAAAGAAGAGAGAATGCTGGTGCTGAATTTCAACATTTCCGGCACAATCGGGGTAACCTGTAGTCGCTGCCTTGATGAATTTGACCTTGAAGTCGAAGGGAAACAAGAGTTCTTTGTAAAATTCGGAAATGAATTCAGGGAAGAGGACGGTGATGTACTCATAATTCCTGAAAATGAATCGCATATCGATATTTCGGGACTTATCTTCGATTACCTTCATCTGATGATACCCTTCAGGGTTGTGCATCCCGATGATAAATCCGGAAATTCTGCCTGTGACCCGGAAGTAATTAAACGATTAAATGAATTGACGCACAAGGCAGAACAGGAATCGCCCTGGAGTAAATTAAAAGATATTAATCTGGATTAAATATTTTTAAATCAAAAATCAAACGAAATGCCACATCCAAAACATAGGTTTTCGAAAACCCGCACAGCCAAAAGAAGAACCCATTACAAAGCTGTTGCACCAACCATCAGTACCTGCTCAAATTGCGGGGCATCTGTTCTGTATCACAGGGTTTGCAGCGAATGCGGATATTACAAAGGCAAGCTGGCCATCGAAAAGGCTGCTGTAGTTTAATAACTATCAGTTGTTTTTAATAAAAAACACTAATTTAGTCAGATGAAAATCGGACTAGACATTATGGGCGGGGATTTTGCTCCTTCCGCTACTGTTGCCGGGGCTGTTTTAGCCTTGCCAGAATTATCTGCCGGCGACCGGATTGTGCTTTTTGGTGACAAAAAGCTCATAAACAAAGAGCTGCAAAGGCTCGAAGCAGATCCCCTGCTGTTTGATATAGTTCATGCCTCGGAAGTTATCGGCATGGCCGAACATCCTACCCACGCAATTATGCGTAAACCGGATTCAAGCATAAGTGTTGGCTTCAAGTACCTGAAAAACAAATCTATTGATGCCTTTGCCAGTGCCGGAAGCAGCGGAGCCATGCTGGTTGGATCCATTTACAGTGTCAACAACATACAGGGAGTAATCCGCCCCTGTACGTTTGCTGTTTTACCCCAGGAAACCGGAGGCATCAGCCTGTTGCTCGATATAGGCACCAATCCTGACGCCAAACCCGATGTCATGTATCAGTTTGCATTACTGGGTTCCATTACGGCAAAGTATGTATACAAAATAAATAATCCCAGAGTCGGATTGATCAATATAGGCCACGAAGAAGGCAAAGGCAATCTGCTGAGCCAGGCTGTGCATGCTTTGATGAAAGACTCCAAAGACTTCAACTTTATCGGTAATCTTGAAGGCAGGGATGTTTTAAGAAACAAGGCCGATGTAATTGTTTGCGATGGTTTCACCGGAAACGTCGTACTGAAAAATCTGGAAGGTGTGTTTCGTATTATGATGAAGCGGGGTATAGTTGATGACTATTTTGCGCGTTTTAATTACGAAAATTATGGAGGAACACCCATACTTGGAATCAATTCAACAGTAATTGTGGGGCACGGCATTTCGAATGACAAAGCCATTAAAAATATGATTTTGCTTGCCCGGGATGTGCAGGCAGCAAAATTATCGCAGAAAATCAAACGTGCCCTTGCACGCATTCCTTTTGTAATAAGGGACTAAACAAAACTTACCAATTTCATAATGATGACAAAAATAAGAGCCGCCATAACCGGAGTGGGAGGATATGTACCAGATTATGTTCTTACCAACGAGGAGCTCAGCAAAATGGTTGATACTTCCGACGAGTGGATCATGACCAGGATCGGAATCAAGGAAAGACGTATCCTTAAAGGAGAAGGGAAAGCTACATCAGATATGGGAGCAGAAGCTGTAAAACAACTTCTGGCAAAAACCAACACGCTTCCCGAAGAGGTTGACATGCTCATCTGCGGGGTTGTTACTCCCGATATGCTCTTTCCTGCAACCGCAAATATCATTGCCGATAAAACAAATATCCGCAATGCATTTGGCTTTGATATGAATGCGGGTTGCTCAAGCTTTCTGTTTGCACTTAATACTGCTGCAAAATTTGTTGAATCGGGTTCACACAAAAAAGTCGTTGTGGTGGGTGCAGATAAAATGTCATCCATTGTTGATTATACCGATCGTGCAACCTGTCCCATTTTTGGCGATGGCGCTGCTGCGGTTATGCTTGAACCGGTTAGCGGCGAAGATGGTATTATTGATGCCATGCTCCACAGCGATGGTATTGGCCGGGTTCACCTCCACCAGAAAGCCGGTGGTTCGCTACAGCCTCCGACCCACCATACCATTGAAGCCCGACAGCATTACATCTACCAGGAAGGCCAGCCGGTTTTTAAATGGGCCGTATCAAAAATGGCCGATGTTTCCGTAGAAATGATGCAGCGCCATGAACTAACTGCTGATTCACTCGCATGGCTGGTTCCCCATCAGGCCAACATGCGCATCATCGAAGCCACTGCCCAGCGCATGGGTTTAAGCAGGGAAAAGGTAATGATCAACATACAGCGCTATGGAAACACCACTTCAGCCACTTTGCCCCTCTGCCTGTGGGAATGGGAAAGTCAACTGAAAAAGGGCGATAACATCATCCTTGCTGCCTTTGGGGCCGGATTTACCTGGGGATCGCTTTACCTCAGGTGGGCCTACGACGGAGATAAAATTTAAGTTACTTCTGCAATTATACAATCGAGACTATCTTACAATTCAGTTTAGGCTTCGACTCAGCCTGCCTGAATGCACCACAGTCAGGCGAAACCGAAGGCGCAGGGAGGGCGGGGCTTGTCTGCTTGGCGACTGTCTGTATGACACAATCAGACGGGCAGTCAAGCAGGCTTGCTGAAGAAACTATGTGAAAGCGGGGGAGGGTAAAATAGTAAAATCATTCTATATGTTTTCCGGATTATAATTTCCCGTTTTTCTTTTCTTTCATCGCATTCCCGTTGATTTTGTTGATAACTTCTGAATTTTGAGCCAATTTAAAGTCCTCAGGCACAGTTATAAACAATTCCGGAGTCCCGGCAGATCAGTTTCAGGTTTATAATTCTTCTTTATTTTAACTTTTCAGGACTAACAATAATGATATTTTGACAGAAAAATATTCATAAATATTTAAATATCAATACACAACAATACAGCTGACAGAATCCGGAGATTTTCATTTACATAATTTGTGCCTTATCCGGAATGATTCTTCGGAGTGTTCATTTCCTTGTTCATATCTGTTTTTATTTTATATTGCATATTGCCGGCCTTATTTTGTATATTAGCCTTCGTTTTAAAAGACGCATGGGCTTTTTGTGCCATTTCAGACTTTCAAAAACTGACTTACATTTGAGTTTTTTCCTGAAAGTTAAATTTATTTTAAAAATGTTGTTTTTTTTTGACTTTCCGGATAAGGGTAAAAGGTTTGTTAATTGTCTTATAACTTTGGAATGAGTATTGCCTTTTTAAATGATTATTATTACATATTAAAGCCTTTGTCCGAAACATCCCAGAACCCAGGCTGTTGTTTAAAATGTTTTCTACTGTTTTTTTTCAGTTTGCTGACTACTTTTTAATTTTTTTTAAAATTCTTTCCTTACGCGTTCTTTCTGTTTCGTTTTGAATTCTAATGTTCAATACATTTATTCACAATTTTAGTAAAAGAAAGGAGGTTCCCGGCGAATAGATTAATATGATTGTAACTGCCTTGCAGTAAATTCCTTGTTTAAAGGAAACTATCTATCAATATTAACTTAATCAATCAATTATGAACAAAAAACCTACTTATTGGCGTTGGTTCGCCGCCATGATCATGATGGTCTTCCTCTGGTCAGGCAATTATCAGGCCAGCGCACAGTGCATTGCTACGTCTCCCTATGGTTCTGGTACATTAACCGGATTAAATTCGGTTACCATTACCTACTGTAACTATGCCGGTGAATTTTCAACACTGACTGTTGATGCCAGTGCCATTGGCGCCCAATACAGTTTTACAGGTACCGGAGGTACAGGGAATTATTTCACCCTGACCAATACTTCTAATGTACCTATTGTATGGGGAGCATCTCCTTTAGTGTACACTTTTTCTGCAGCTGGTACTTATCGCCTGCACATTCATACAAGTGCTGCATGTGGTACTGATTTCTCATGTCATACTGTAATTGCTGCCCCGGTTATCCCAGCTCCAGCCAATGACTTATGCGCCAACGCCATAACCATCAGCTGCGGCGATGTGGTTGCCGCTACCACTGTTGGTGCTACCACTACCGGTGCTCCTACCAATTGTTTAGGTGCACTGAACACCGCAGGTGGTGTATGGTATAAATTTACCGGCAATGGTTTACCGGCAACGGTCAGCCTCTGCGGTTCTTCTTTCGACACCAAAATCGGAGTATTCTCCGGCACCTGCGGTGCTTTGGTTTGCGAAGCATACAACGACGATTTCTGCGGAGCATCTTCTGAGGTATCCTTCCCTTCCGTTATGGGTACAGAGTATCTGGTTTATGTTACCGGATACAGCGCAAGTACTGGCAATTTTACCTTAAGCCTCAGTTGCGTGAACCCAGGACTTGAAATCCTCACACCTAACCTCTCCCTGGGCTATCGTCCCATCGGAGCCTGGATGGAACCGGCCAGATTGTCGATTGTAAACAATCCCGGTGCAGGTGCAATGGTAATTACTGCAGCCGATATCGACAATAACTACGGTGGTTTTGTAGATGTTGTTGCTCCGGCACTGCCGTTTACTTTGCCTTCAGGGGTAACCACAACTGCTTTCGGGCTTACTGCCAATGATGAAGCCACTGCCGTTGCAGGTGCTTTCAATGGCACTTTCGCCATTATCTATGGTGGCAGCCGCGCACTGGCCACAGTCACCTACGATGGAACAGCCTATGTTCCGCAACCATACGATGTAGTGGAAAATGCAGGGACTTTACCACCAACTGCAGCTAATATGGCTCCTGCTGAATTACCACAGCAGTCCTCGCGCGAGTTGGGTGGTTATTATAAAAACTACATTCTTCCCAATGACCTGGGTACATCTCCAACGGACCTGGACTATGTTTACAAACTGACTCCTGCGGTTGATATGCTGTTCAGTATTTCAGCGGCTTTCGGTACTCCTGTAAACTATGCTGTTTACGCTTCAGATTTTGGGGGGCAAGGTGGACCGATGGCAACCAATGCACTGGTACAGTCATTGAACACCCTCACCAACTATCCTCTCCTGGCTGGGCATACCTACTATTGTGTTGCCAGCGGCCTGGCTGACTTTACCTCTAATTATTCCTTAGTTCCCATGCCTGGACCTGATGCTGCCACCTATGTTTCACCACTGGACGGCGCCATCAACATCAGCAACGGCATGTCAATGAACTGGACATTCGGAGCCAATACCACAGAATATCAGGTAGTGCTGGGTACAACCTATCCTCCTACCACTGTGGTTGTTCCGTTTACCGGAACCCTGGCTACTTCATATGTGCTTGCAGGCTTGCAGCCCAATATGCAGTACTTCTGGCAGGTAAATACCCGCAACACCCAGGGTACCACCATGGGACCTGTATGGGGCTTTACCACCACCATAGATGTACCAACCGGACTGACTGTAACCCTTGTTGACCCGGCACCCACAGCACCGACTGTAAGTGCCAACATCAACTGGACCGGCCCGTCGGACCGTGCCTTTATCGGATACAATGTTTACCGCAACGGAGTTAAGCTCAATGCAGCTCCGCTTACTGTATCGCAGTACACCGATCTCGGACTGGCCCGCAATACCACCTACAGTTACCAGGTAAGCAATGTGTTTGATGAAGGCGAATCCACCCTCTCAGCACCTGTTACCGTAACCACCAAGGGGGTTGGTATTTTCAACGGATTTGTTTATAACTTCCTTGGCGGAGCCGGCATACAGGGTGCAACCGTGAGAGTTACAGGCACTGCCGGTGATTTTACAGTTGCCACGGCTGCCAACGGATCCTATTCAATCCAGGCTTATGCCGGTACTTACGAATTTATTGTAAGTGCAGCGGGTTATACCACACAAAACCTTCCCGGACAGGCAGTAGCCCATGGCGGCACTACTCCCAACGATTTCTATATGATGGAAGTACCTTATCCGGTGGGTGAAGTTATTGCCTTTGAACTGAACGACAATGCTGTTCAGATCTCATGGGATGGACAAGGCCAGCCTCCGACGCCTGTAACCTTCCGTTACGATGACGGAACAGCCTTAGCCAAACTGGGATTTGGAACCGGAACCACCAACTCAATACTTGGAGCGGCACATTTTGCAGACGCCACCCTCGAGGAAATGAGCTGGTTCCTGAGCGCCGATGTCGATGGCGGAGGCCCACATGCCACAGTTAAACTTTATATATTAGGTTTAACAACTGCAGGCGTTCCCGATGCAACAAATATATTGTACAGCGCAACGGTATCCAATGTAGATGGAACATGGAACACCCATGTATTGCCAACTCCTGTTGAAGTAACCGGGGGATTTTTCCTTGCAGTAGCATACAATGGATTTGTAGGTCTGGCTACAGATGATGGCATTGGCGCACCTTATGCCTATGTTCCCAATACCCATTATTATGGCTTCGACATAACCAATACGGCCACCTATCCATTTACCAAATGGGAACCTGCTTTCCCGGTCAATGGACTAATCCGTGCTTCCGGTGTTCAGGATGCTGTGCTGGCATTTGCAGTTCCTGAAATTCCTGTAACTATGGAATCAAGGCTGAACTCACCAGAACTTCATCGTTCATTACCGGTGCATACCAGTGGACCTGTATGGAAAACCCGGACCGAAACAAACGGTACTGCCGATCGTGGTATTATCAGTTATGACGTATGGCGCGAGAAAGTTTATCAGCCGGGAACCCTGGAGCTGATAGGCACTACGTTCCAGCAGAACTTTGTTGACTTCGACTGGGGTGTTCAGGATTGGGGCGTTTATCGTTGGGCTGTCACCGTAAACTATGACGCAGGTCAGGTTTCGGCACCCACCTTCTCCAATACCCTTGAAAAGGATATGTACACAGTGGTTGATGTAGCCGTTACCCTGAACTCCAATGAGAGTGCAGCAGGTACACTGGTTACCTTTACCAACATTTCGGAACCTGCACTTGAACTGGTTTATGAAGAAACGCTTGAATCATCAGGACAATTTACCTGGGAAATGTTCCGCAAGGGGGTTTACGACATAGATGTATTCAAACCAGGTTATATGCCACAGAGTATGAGTGCTGTTGAGATCTTTGATGAAGCCAGTTTCGAGTGGCTGCTTATCGAGATACTTGCTCCTCCGACCGATCTGTATGTAACTCCAACCGGGTTTGCAACATGGTCAGGCGGTATAGGCACACCCTTTGAGCCATTTATGGAGTCATTTGACGGCCTTACCGCTGGTCAGATACCCGAAGGTTGGACGAAAACTCCGACAACTACCAACTGGGGTGCTCACATTGGCACACAGGCCGGAGGGGTAGCACCACAAATGCGTTTCAACTGGTCTCCTTCAGGGATCAATGACTTCTACCTCATGACCCCGGTTATGAGTACCATTGGCCAATCAAGCCTGCAGCTATCATTCAAGCATTCCATCAATGACTATAATGGTAATTATACCTTGCGTGTTGTTGCTATAGCCGATGGAACTGAACACATTATCCAGGAATGGTTAACCCCTGACG
>JAHYJC010000061.1 GCA_019429275.1 Lentimicrobium sp.
AAAATGTCAATGAACTTGTGCTACGAAATTGACCCTTAGGACCCCCTTAAGGGGGTGGGGCTTGAAAAAAGCCCTCTCTTTAAGGATATGACAAAAGTGTCAATTATGTTGTGCTATATAACAATTAGTCACTCAATTAAGATTGTTATAGCCCGAAGAAGAATAACTTTCCATAGTGAGCTTGTAAGGATGAGGTTGAGGTTTAGATGCTTGCACCAATCTCTGTCTCAACCCTGTCTGACTGGCTAAATTTAGGTAACTGAGAAACTGAATTGTCAGCCAGGTTTATTCGATTTACTTCAGGTGGGCAGGCTCGGCCTCAACCTTATCCTGAATTACATAAAGAGGAATGGATAACAACAGAGGGCAGAAAAGGTTTACCCGGAAACTATAAAACAGAAAGCCTTCAGAATGAATTTCTGAAGGCTTCTGAGAAGAATAAAAGCGATCCCTTCCTATTTATTCATCTTTGCTTCTCTGTCGGCTGCCAGTCTGATCCATTCAGGAACAGTATTCAGTATAAAATCACTTTTTTTCTTCATCAGTGCAGGCATATCAAGACCAATATACTCCTGGGCTTTTGCCTTGGTAGAAATATCGGGCATTTCAATTGGAGTTTTAACGCCTTTTCTGATTAAGATTTCATTTAAAATAATCCTGGCTTCCTGGGCTTTTTGTATTGAAGTTCCCAAAACCCTGAGGGCTTCGGCAGGTGAATGGAAACCAAGTCCGTTTGCTGCAGCTACCCAATCCCAGCGCCATTGTGCATGACGGATAAGTGTGAGTGCCGGTTTCATTTCTGCTTCGTTTGCTCCGTTGTCCCAGGCGGTTTTGGCTTCTATATGAACCCGGGCAAGATTGATTTCAACAATTCGCCTGAGTTCTTCAACTTTACTCTGGCGATCGTACACATTTGCCATAAGTTTGGCTTCGCTTTCGCGATGGCAAACCTGACATGATCCGGAAATATTGGCAAGTGGGCTTTGAATTTTATGGTCGGTGAATTTCATTCCGCCATCGCGTTTGTACGGCATATGGCAATCGGCACAAGCTACACCACGGTCGGCATGAACGCCGGTCATATAAAGCTCATAATCAGGATGCTGAGCTTTGAGCATAGGAGTTTTGCTGAGATTGTGCACCCAGTCAACATGTTCAATATTATCGTAGTAAACTTCCATTTCATCGGCACTGAAGCCATTGTCCCAGGGGAATGTCAGGTATTTGCCATTGCCTTTGAAGTAATATTCTACATGGCACTGCGCGCATACAAGTGAACGCATCTCCTGGTGGGAGGCTTTGTTTATGTCTTTTCCCTGACGTTGGAAAGCTTCAGCCAGCGCCGGTCGGGTAATCCTCAGGTTCATGGTTTTTGGATCGTGACAATCCTGGCAACCGATGTTATTTACTACTTCTGAACCGAGCTCAGCCCAGGTTCCCTGGTAATATTCAGGTACGCCCAACTGTTGCATAAGGCGAGGGACATCGGGGCTTTTGCAGGTCCAGCAGGTTGCGGGCTGTGGCACATCGGTGCGGAGGGTCTGGCGGATGTCCTGTATGGCATAGTAGTGACCCCGTCCCTGGTTGTAGTCGCGCGAGAAAGCATAACCAGCCCACATCACTACCAGTTCGGGATATTTTTCAAGATAATCAACTTTTGCTGAACCTCCGTGGGCACTCTGAAAACTAGTATCTGTAGTACTTGCATAGGTTTCATACTCCCGGGGGAAGTTTTCGCCCCAGACTTCGTTGCGCGGCTCCCAATCGGGGATTTCTTTTGCCATCTGAAAATAAAGTTTTGCTTCGCTCCGGCGCTCAATGACCGAGGATGCCAGCAATCCTAAAACAAACACAACAATTGCGGTTACAATAAACAATAACCAGTTTACCCAGGGTTTGCGATTTTTTGTGGTAGATGTTGTTTCCATATAATGAATTTATCAGTTATTTTTCTCCTTTGATATATTTATTGATCCAATTCGGGGTAACAGAATTGAGCTGTGGCACCAGCGAATGTGGGAATGATGCCAGACTTCGGACAGTTCCATGCGGGGTTTCACGGTGACAATCCCAACATCTGAATCCCTCTCCGGTTTTATGGTTTTCACCGGTTACCTGGATCACATTCACCATGCTCACCAGATTGTAATGACAGCGGATACAGTTTTCCTGAACTACGTTGATGCCCGCCTGTTTTATTCTTATTACCTGAGGTTCAGCTCTGGCGGTGAATATGGTTGCATGACGCAGGCCATCCATCGCTTTGAAGTAATAGGTGCGGAAGAAATTATCCTGCGGAACATGACAATCATTGCAAGATGCAACTTCGCGGTGGCTGCTGTGGTTCCACGATGAAAACTGCGAATTCATGACATGGCAGTTGATGCACGTTTCAGGATTATCTGAAAGGTAGGAGTGGGCATTTGAAGCCCTGAAGAGCAAAAGAACAATTCCTAACATTACACCAAGCAACAGGATTACAGGTAGTTGCCATCGGGCGGGAGGGATTAGTTTTTTGATGATTCCTGTCATAAATTGTGCTTTTATTATAAGATAAAATATGAAGTAATCTGGTACTTAAATAAACGGTTAGTTACAAAAATACGAAGGAAACTCTTTTCTGTCAAATAAAAGAAGCCTTTTTAGTTAAATTAGAATACTTCTAAATAGTCGGCTGGGTTTATCTTTATCCGATGAAGTGAACCAATGATTATTCATTAATAAAGTTAATCTGTAGGATAATTACGAACCCTAAAGATTCTGCTACCGATCTTTTAGATATCTGATATTTTAATGTCTTATAAGTCTGAGAAATTATAAAATAAGTACATCAATGTATCCCGATTGTTTCAGGATACATTGGGCAAATTTCAAATATAAATTAAAGCAGATAAAACAAATTATGCTTGTTTTGTTTTGATAACCAGCACCTTAAATGGTGATATGGAAATATTGTCAAAACCACGGTTTTTGCCTCCTTCAATGTGGATGCACTGATCTTTCAACACAAGCACCCTTTCATTGTCGGTTTCAAACATGGCTTTGCCTTCCAGAACAAAAAAAATGACATCCATTGGGTTGACGTGTTTTTCAATTTTTTCGCCGGGTTTCAGATTGAGATGAACAACTTCCACATTCGGAAGATGGGCTAATATATGGCCATTGAGGGCGAAAGGTGCTTTGGGTGTTTCATTAAGTCTGAGTATTTTCATGGTAAATATTTATTTTTATTTTTATTTTTCAGGAGCCTGAGCCACAGCCACAAGCCGGTAATTAGAATAAGCAATGTGGTAAGTCCCAGCAAAGGGACATACAGTACGTAAAAGTCGCTTAAAATTACTGAAAATATCCTTCCGGTATGCACTTCAAGCGAATAATTCCAAAGTGAAAACGGTAATTTTCGAATCTGCTCAGGCATCGAGGGTTTGATTTTACTCTTATTTAGCGGAACCCATCCAGCCTGGTAGTCGATCATTGCCAGGGGTTTGCCATTTTCACGGATGATTCCTGATAAAGCAAGGGTCCCGAAAGGATTACCGCGCCGGCTGCCCTTGGAAGGGAGTTTGGTGACATAATCATTGATTGTATTATTTTCAGGATACCATTGGTAAATTCCGCTGAATGAGGCAACCAGCAATCCACCTTCAGGCAGGTGCTCAAAGGCAGTAATTCCCATCACACTTACTTCCGGTTGAACCGGGAAAGTGCGGCTTATTGAATCTCCTGGTTTGAATTTGTAAAATCCTTCGCTGGTTGAAACGATGAAGCTGTTTGAAGCCGGATCGAAAATCATATCCCGGAGTTTGTCATGCCAGGGATTTACATGTTCGAGAATGGAACCTGGAATTGGTTTTACCCGTGAATAAGCTATCGGGATGAGCAGAGGAGGACGCAGAAACATTCCGGTAACGGTGGTAAGCAGCAAAAAAAGAATACCATAAACCCCAAGGTTGTTGTGCCAGTTGATAGAAAACCGGTTGATCCGTTTCAGCCTCTTCTTCAGCTTTTCTCCTGATTTTCTCGCCATTGTTGGGAGAAATGTATAGTAAAATCCACTCAGAACAATAAATATAAGTCCAAGGCCGACCATGTCAACAAGGATTTTTCCCGGAAGCCCCATTAGTTCTCCGCTGTGTATGATCCAGAGTGTGCGGAAAAGACTGACTTTTCCATCCTCATTTTCTGCACGGGGTATTAAAATTTCTGAGATACCTTGATTTACATCAGCAGCATCAGTGAGTGTATAAAGATGCGAACGGGTTAGTACATGGATTTGGCTTCCCTGCTGCTCCAATCTTACAACACGTGGCGATTGTTCAGGAAGCCGAAAATATTCCCAGGTATTTGAATTGGTATTTAAGCGATAGAGTCCGAAAAGGGTTCCTGCATATAAATTACCATTTTCCGTGCGGAGCATGGTAAAAATCTTCCGCTTGTCAATGCCTTTACCCAATCCCTGATTGAAATCAGTGAAAGTGTTGAACCTCTTGTCGGTGCAATAGATGCCTATGTTTCCATACACCAGGTAACTGCTGTCATTCAGTGCAATATTGCCCTTGAGTGCAGCGAGGTTCCAGTTTTTATACTGGTAGCCCGGAGGCAGCAGTTGCCTGGGAAAATTGACGTTTGAGAACCAGTCGCGGTGATTCATGATTATACCGGAAATGGCTGTCAGTAGAAGGAACAAACCAATAAAAAGTGAAGGCCATTTGTGATATTTGCGCAAGGTCTTCATGCAATTATAAAGAATAATTTGAAGTAATTAGTTAAAGTAGGAAGTCAGAGTTCAGTTGTCAGAAGTCGCTTGTCTCGGGAGCTCGAAGAGATAACGTGAGAGGTCAGAGGTCGGATGTCAGAGCATCCGCAATCTGCAATACAGAATTCGTAATCTGAAATAGAAAAAGAAGACCTAACAAGTCGGAAGAAGACTTGTTAGGTCAATCCGAATTCCGCAAATAGAAAATAGAAATTAGGGATTTTTCAAGCTTTTATCATCGTCAGCACCATCTTAAACCTGGTAATTGCATTTACTGCATGAGGAATGTTGGCAGGCATAATTATGGTATCGCCGGTAGTCATATGATTGGGTTCTCCGCCAATGACAATTTCTGCTTCGCCTTCAGTCACCTGCAACATGGCATCGAAAGGGGCGGTATGCTCGCTCAGTTTTTGTCCCTGATCAAAAGCAAACAGGCTTACATTGCCGACACTTTTTTCGAGAACGCGCATACTAACGATTCCTCCATCGGAAAAATTGATTTCATTATTGAATGAAAAAGGTTTACGGGTATTGAATCTATTGGTATTCATGGTTTTGTTTTTTTGATTTGTAAAATATATTGAAAAGAATCATATCCATGTCAGGGCATTGGAAGTCAATCATTTATAATAATTTTTAAAATGGCTTCCAATGCCCTTGCGCGGACAGAGCACATTAGTTCAGGAAAAGTTTCATATCCTCGTCAACGGTTCCAATGGGTGCAATACCGAAAGTCTCGACCAGCACTTTGGCTACATTTGGTGAAAGAAATCCCGGAAGGGTAGGGCCTAGATGTATATTTTTCACGCCTAATGAGAGTAGAGCAAGAAGCACAATTACTGCTTTTTGCTCATACCATGCAATGTTGTAGGCAATCGGCAGATCATTGATGTCGTTGAGTTCAAAAATTTCTTTCAGTTTCATGGCAATTACGGCCAGTGAATAGGAGTCATTGCATTGTCCGGCATCAAGAACGCGTGGTATTCCGCCAATATCGCCCAAAGGCAGTTTATTGTAACGGTATTTTGCGCAACCAGCTGTCAGTATAACCGTGTCCTTCGGCAGGGCTTGTGCAAATTCGGTGTAGTAGTTGCGGTCTTTCATGCGGCCATCGCAGCCGGCCATAACGAAGAATTTACGGATAGCACCTGATTTTACAGCTTCTACCACCTTATCGGCCAGGGCAAAAACCTGGGCATGGGCAAATCCGCCAATGATTTCACCGGTTTCAATTTCAGTAGGTGAAGCACATTTTTTCGCATGCTCAATAATTTCGCTGAAATCCTTCATTTTGCAATCCTCACGGTTGGGAATGTGTTTAAATCCTGAGAATCCTGCCGCACCGGTTGTATAAACCTTGTCACTATAGGTTGCTCTGACAGACGGAGGAACTATGCAGTTGGTGGTAAATAGTATTGGTCCGTTGAAGGTTTCAAATTCTTCCTTTTGTTTCCACCATGAGCTACCATAGTTACCAATAAAATGACTGTATTTCTTGAATGCAGGATAGTAATTGGCCGGTAGCATTTCGCTGTGTGTATAAACATCAACACCGGTTCCATCGGTCTGTTTAAGCAGTTCTTCCATGTCTTTCAGGTCGTGGCCACTGATAAGAATACCTGGTTTGTTGCTAACGCCGATATTTACTTTTGTGATCTCCGGATTACCATAATTGCTGGTGTTGGCCTTGTCGAGAAGTGCCATGGCTGTTACACCGTGTTTTCCACAATCCATTACCAGGCCAACGAGTTCATCAGCAGTGTGCTCTTCGGTGGTTGAAACCAGCGCCCGCTGCATGAATTTGTATAATTCCGGGTCTTCAAACCCAAGATTGTAGGCGTGCTCGGTATATGCAGCCATACCTTTTAATCCATAGGTTAGCAATTCGCGAAGCGACCTGACATCTTCATTTTCAGTTGCAAGTACACCTACCTCAACAGTTTTTGTATCAAAGGCTGCTTCACTGTCGGCAAACCATGTGGCTGATTCGTGCAGTTTGACTCCGGCAAAAGAGATTCCTGCTTTTTCACAAGCACTTTTAACTTCTGCACGCATCTTAAGGCCTTCGTGAATACGTTTGATAAAAACGGCCCTGTCGAAATTGGCATTGGTAATGGTGGCGAAAAGGCTGTCGGTAATAAATTTGTTGACTTCCCGTGATTCTATCCCTTTTTCACGGGCTTTTTCACTGTAAAAGGAGATACCTTTCAAAACAAACATTAACAAATCCTGCAGGTTGGCAACATCGTCGCTCTTTCCACATACTCCTTTAATTGTACAGCCGGTTCCCTTGGCTGTCTCCTGACATTGATAACAAAACATGCTCATTCTTTTACTTTTTTAGTGATTATAGTGATTAAACTTTTTAGATTTTAATTTTCTTAACAGCAATTATATGAAAACACAATCAAAATTAGTTTTCTGGAAATTAGAAATTATTGTTTGCCAGTATTCAGAAACTCCGGTTTAAAGGTTAAGGAAATCCAGGCCCAATTGCTGGTTTCATCAGTATTTCCACCTTTAAGGGCTGTGGTTGATTCAGTGGCAAAATATTGGGAATATCCGGCATTAAGCGTCACTTTGTCGGCAAGTTTATAGCCGATGTAAAGATCAAGTTCCTGTCCCAGGTTTTTATCCATCAATTGTGACGGATTACCCATCTCCATAATGTCGGCAGTGGCGCTGAAAAGATGAAGGTCGGCACCAGCGCTAAAGCGGTTTTTGCCGTGGTTAACCTTAAAAAAAATGTCCTGAAGTCCGACACTGTTAATGTGATTACCCACATAATAATAGTCCATATGACCGTTGAACTTGTGATTGGTTCCGTAAAACGGATTAAAACTTTTGTTCTGATTGAAGCCGGGCTCAAGTGTTTCGCGCTGACTGGTTCCGGTCATATATTCAAAGCCCGAGGTAAAGCTGAACTCATTGGTAATTGACCACTTTGCGTTGAACGCGAGCATAAGCGCATCCATATCTTTGTTCCCGATTTCTTTGCCAAGCTGTTTGTAAATGCTTGCATTGAAAGTGATCGGCTTTAGCTGATATGTTGCTGTGCCTCCTAAAGTCTGAGAGTAACGGGTAGGATAACTTAGAATTTCTCCGTCTTCTTCTGTATCCTGCTTTCCATTGTTCAAAAACAGAAAGCTTGCATTCAGATTGTCTTTGTTGTAATTAGCCCATAACAATTGCATGGTTTTGTAATTTCCGGCAACGGTGTAAACCCGGCCGCTCATTTGCTCTTTGTCCTGATTGTAGGCCAATCCGGCATGAAATTTCCAAACATTTTTCTCATATTTAATCAATCCGATATCATGACTTCGACCTTGCTGCGCCCAATCAACATTTCCGAGCATTCGCGCATCGTCATAAACAAGTTCCATGCGGCCGGCTTTGAGCGAAAGGGCAGGAGTGAACATATACTCTCCCCATGCTTCATGCACCGAAAAACTGTTGTCGGATAGATTTAGTTGCGGAACATCTCCCCAAACCCTGACATCCTGAAGGCTGAAGCCAATCTTCATTTTTTCGTTTTTGTAAGCCAGGTTAAGCCTGCTGCGTTGCGATACAAAAGCAGCAGCATCCATATCGGTGGTTGCCGGTGATTTAAATCCATGGCGATATTCAGCCCTCGGCCTCAACTCTCCGCCGAGGATAAACTGAGCGGATGCAAAAGCAGGCATAACTACTGTTAAAATCAGTGTAACAATTTGAAATTTTGCTTTCATACTTTTTTAAGGTTTAGGTTGAGGTTAATTCTGAGGTTTAGGTTGAGGTTGAGGTTGAGGTTTTGGTTTAGGTTGAGGTTGAGGTTGAGGTTGAGGTTTTGGTTAAGGTTGAGGGACTGGAAATCCGAAATCCAAAATTTCTACACCCATTCTTCACTTAAAACGTTCCCCTGAATTCCAATTATCGTTTTTTTGATGGGAATATTTTTCCCAGACTGTTGCCTGGCCATATTGGCCATTTGAACCAGACCTCCACAACATGGCACTTCCATCATGACAACGCTCAAGGTATTAATGTTACTGCTCGTAATCATCGAAGTCAGTTTATCAACGTAAGATTCTTTGTTTGAGTCAAGCTTTGGACAGGCAATGGCAAGGGTTTTGCCTTTCAGGAATTTACTGTGGAAATTTCCCATCGAAAAAGCAACACAATCAGCGGCAAGCACAACATCGGCATTCTTGAAATATCCGGCCTGAGGATTCAATAGATGCAACTGAACCGGCCATTGCCTGAGTTCGGAAGGCGCATTTGTTGAAGCAACAGTTTCAGGATTAACTTTTGCCTGGGTGGCAGCTTCATTCACCTTGTTCAGGTCGATGTTGAAATCAATGGGTTTTGAACCCGGGCAACCCCCTCCGCATCCTGAAGCTGCTGCAGGAGCCACCGCCGCCCTGGCTTCATTGAGGCTGTCAAATGCCTGAGGATGAGCCTGTCCATGAATATGATTATGCTTTGCTTCGTCATTATTCGGACTCATATCCACCTTGTTCTCTTTGATATAGTTGATGGCCTGTTTCAGCAGTTCGGTTTCGTTGTGGTCGCGCAGGTGCTCCAGATGTGCCAGTATGGTGTTGCGTCCCTTTGGAACCATCAGTTCCATCACTTTAATTTCATTATAAGGCTCGGCTTCACGCTCTTCCATAGTTATGGCTCCTTCGGGACAATGACCAATACAGGCGCCCAGTCCGTCGCAAAAAAGGTCGCTGATCAGCCTGGCTTTTCCATCAATAATCTGCAAGGCACCTTCATGACAATTGGGTACGCAATTGCCACAACCGTTGCACAGATCTTCATCAATTTTAATAATGGTTCTTTTCATTTCAAAAATAGTAATTAAATGAGTTTTGACAAAGTAGTAGTTCGGAGATATTCGACAAATTCACGGGAGAATTTATCGGCCAGCCCTCCAAAAACACAAATTTTGAAGGGACATTTCTGTTCGCCTATTCCACAGTATTGGTGTTCCAGCGAACCTTCAATAAGTTCATAAATTTCGAGCAAGGTTATTTTTTTTGGATCACCTTTTAAAGTAAAACCACCTTTTGGTCCTCTGACCGAATCAAGCAGGTTGTTCTTGACCAGTATTTGCATAACCTTGGCCAGATGATTGCGGGAGGAGTGCGTGAGAGCGGCAATCTGATTCACATTCATCATTTCGGTGCTGCCTGATATCAATGCCATGCTGTGCACTGCAAGAGATGCAGCCTCTGAAATATGAACCACTTTTGCCATAGGAATTTATGTTTATGTATTTAGGTATTTGAATACGCAAATATACAAACATTTCTAATTCTGCAAATGGTTTTTTAAAAATTATATTTTTATTTTTAGATTGTTGATAATCAACAAATAGGGTGGAGAAGCAATCAGTTAATATAGTCTGATAGCTTTTGTTTGCTCATATAATCTTTGAATTCCTGGGTCATTTTGGTCACAATTCCTCCCATCAGGCATTTATCGAAAGGGCAGACAGGATGTTCCAAAGGGCAGTTTGTGTCGCTCAGTTTTCCTTCTATGGTCTCATAAATATCCAGCAGGCTGATTTCCTGAGAAGTCAACCTGAGTGCAAAACCTCCTGAAGGACCCCGGTTACTATTCAGATAGCCTTCCTTAACCAGCCGCTGCATAATTTTAGCTACATGATGCCTGGAAGCGCCTGTACGTTCAGAAATTTTGGATACATTCAGGTTTTCGCTGGAACCGGCAACCAATACCATGCTGTGTATTGCAATGGAAGCCGCTTCGGAAATACTTATAATTTTCGACATTTAAGTACTTATTTAAAGTAATGTGCAAATGTCGTAAAATTTGTCTGTGATTTGCTACTTATTTTTGGCAGTTCTTGTGGCAATTGATACCATAAAATGCCTGAATCCATATGTAAATTGGCACAGCGCTTAATTCAACTTCAGAAATTAAATGAAAAGTTTATACTCATTCTAAATAAGTGTCGATTTATTACCTACTTTTGCACTTCTTTTTTAAATTTTCATTAATCAGCATAAGATGCACGAAATCAGAAATATAGCAATAATCGCTCACGTTGACCACGGCAAAACCACCCTGGTTGACCGGATTTTGCACCAGGTAAAACTCTTCAGGGAGAATCAGGAGATGGGTGAGCTCATCCTCGACAGCAATGACCTGGAGCGTGAACGAGGGATTACCATTCTTGCCAAAAATGTTTCAGTAAGATATAAAGGATTTAAAATCAATATTATAGATACTCCCGGCCACAGTGATTTTGGAGGCGAAGTTGAACGGGTTCTCAATATGGCCGATGGCGTTTTGCTGCTGGTTGATGCATTTGAAGGTCCCATGCCCCAGACCCGTTTTGTGCTGCAAAAGGCTTTAAGCCTGAATCTGAGGCCAATTGTTGTAATCAATAAAGTAGATAAACCAAATTGTGATCCTGAAGGTGTTCAGGAATCGGTTTTCGATCTGATGTTTAACCTGGATGCGACCGAAGAGCAGTTGAATTTTCCTACCGTTTATGGCTCATCCAAGGACGGATGGATGTCAGCCGACTGGAAAACTCCGGCCGAAGACATTACTTACCTGCTTGACAAAATTATAGATTATATTCCCGCTCCTGTTTTTCAGGAAGGAAATACCCAGATGCAGATTACCTCGCTTGATTATTCCTCTTATGTGGGCCGGATAGCCGTTGGCAGATTATCGCGGGGTGTTCTGCGCGGAGGAATGAGTGTATCACTGATCAAACAGGATGGCAGAATTTTCAAATCAAAAATAAAGGAACTTTACACTTTTGAAGGTCTGGGTAAAGAAAAGATAAAAACAGATGTACTGCCTGGTGAAATTTGTGCCGTTTTGGGCATCGATGACTTTGAAATCGGCGATACCATCTCTGATTATGAATTTCCTGAGGCCCTCAAAGCCATGCACATCGATGAGCCTACCATGAGCATGCTGTTTACCATCAACAACTCTCCGTTTTATGGTCGAGAAGGTAAGTTTGTTACTTCCAGGCATTTGCGTGAAAGGCTTTTCAAGGAAATTGAAAAAAACCTGGCCATGCGACTGATCGAGACCGATTCGCCCGAATCATTGATGGTTTACGGGCGTGGCATTCTTCACCTTTCAATTCTTGTAGAAACCATGCGCCGCGAAGGATATGAGCTTCAGCTCGGTCAGCCACAGGTAATTATCAAGGAAATTGATGGGGTTGATCATGAACCCATTGAAATGCTGACTGTTCATGTGCCTGAAGAATTCTCAGGGAAAGTAATTGAACTCGTTACACAGCGTAGGGGAGAGATTGCTGCCATTGAAACCAAAGGAGATCGCATACACCTCGAATTTAAAATTCCTTCACGCGGAATAATTGGTCTGAGAAATAATGTATTAACGGCCACTGAAGGCGAAGCCATTATGGCTCATCGCTTTCTGGCCTATGAGCCCTGGAAAGGTGAAATTCCGGGTCGCCGCAATGGTTCTCTCATCGCTATGGAAACCGGGCAAGCCATTGCCTATTCAATTGATAAACTCCAGGACCGGGGAAGTTTTTTTATTCACCCAAATGAAGAGATTTATGCTGGACAGGTAATTGGCGAACAAGTCAGGCCCGATGATTTGCTTGTGAATGTTACCAAAACAAAGAAGCTCACCAATGTGCGTGCTTCCGGGACCGATGATAAAATATTCATTGTTCCTGCGATCAAATTCTCGCTTGAAGAAGCCATGGAATACATTGGCAAGGACGAGTACCTGGAAGTTACGCCCAGGTCGCTTCGTTTGCGTAAGATTATTCTGGATGAGCATGGGCGTAAACGTGCCTCAAAAAGTTAATCCAGATTTTTCCTGAGTCTGTTCATTAGGTTTGACTTTTGATTTACATCCATACAATTACGGCCTGAAATTTGTTTCAATTCCCGTCTTATCCTAACTTTGCCTAAAATCCGGATTTATGAAAAAGCTGACTTCACTTTCTGTAATTCTCATTATCACCATCTTTATGTCGGGTTGTGAAATTTTAAACCAGGCGCAACAGATGACAAACCTTACCAAATGTGAGTTCAGGCTGAGTTCAGTTGACCAGCTCAGGCTGGCGGGAGTTGATATTCAGCAGATCAATCAGTTATCGGACCTCAGGTTGATGGATGCGGCAAAAATTACGGCAGCAGCAGCTTCGGGCGGAAGCCTTCCGCTGAACTTTACCCTGAATGTGGAGGCGAAAAACCCGAATACTGCAATGGCAGGGCTTAACCGCCTTGACTGGATTCTTCTGATAGATGATATTGAGATGGTTAGCGGGGTGAATGACCAGCGCGTTCAGATACCAGCCAACGGTGGAACCACCAATATTCCCCTTACTATAGGAATCAACCTGAAAGAGGCCCTGAAAGGTAAGAGTGCCGATGCCATTGCCAATTTCGGACTCAATCTGGCCGGCACCGGAAACCGCCCGACACGAATTACTTTAAAAGCCAAACCCACCATTATGGTCGGCTCGCAAACTATTTCATATCCTGGTTATTTAACGGTGCAAAATGAGTTTACATCTGCTTATTTCAGCCGAAAAGTATACCAGTAGTTCAGTCCAAAAGTATACCATTTTAATTAAATAAAAAAGGGTAGTACTCTTCTGGTCGGGGTACCCCGACCAGAAGAGTACTGGCGCCCGGATTTTTCGGTGCTGGTTTTTCATTTTTTCATCATTTCTTTTGTTTCCCTTAACCGGTACGATTCACCATTCATGTTTACCAAATGTGCTTTGTGTGTCAACCTGTC
>JAHYJC010000062.1 GCA_019429275.1 Lentimicrobium sp.
TTCTCGTATTCGTCCATTTTTTATTTGAACAATACGAAAAAAATATGTCAAAGAACGATTTTTGAAAAAAGTGTCAACGATGTTGTGCTACGAAAAAAAGTGTCAACGATGTTGTGCTATTTATCAACTAATGTCTATTTTTGCAGATCAAATTCTTAACTTATGCTTTGTATCATCCGTCAGGAAACCGACCCCTACTTTAATCTTGCAGCCGAAGAATATGTGCTCAAACACTTTAAGCGCGATAGTTTTATGCTCTGGCGCAATGAGCCAGCCATAATCGTCGGCAAACACCAGAACACCCTGGCTGAAATTAATGTTGATTATGTAAAACAGAACCAGATCAGGGTAGTCCGGCGTCTATCGGGCGGCGGTGCTGTTTTTCATGACCTGGGAAATTTAAACTTCACCTTCATTGCATCTGGTGAAAACCACAAACTGGTTGACTTTCGAAAATTCACGCTTCCCATTCTTGAAGTGCTTCAGAAACTGGATATAGAGGCAAAGTTTGAAGGCAGAAACGATCTTACCATCGATGGTAAAAAGTTTTCGGGTAATGCCGAGCATGTCTTTAAGAACAGGGTACTGCACCATGGCACCCTGCTTTTTTCGTCTCAAATGGCTGACTTGTCAAGTGCCCTGAAGGTTGATCCTGACAAGTTTCAGGACAAAGCTGTAAAATCGGTACGAAGCCGGGTAACCAACATCAGCGATCACCTCAAAAACCCACTCACAGTGCTGGAGTTCCGCGACCGAATCCTGGAACATGTGATGGAAAGTACTCCGGGAGCTGAACTTTACAGCTTTACTCCTGCAGATGTTGAAGCCATTTCTAAACTGAGAGATGAAAAATACATCACCTGGAACTGGAATTTTGGCTATTCCCCAAAATATAACTTCCGTAAAACCCTGAAAACAAATGGCGGAAAGCTTGAAGTGACGCTTGATGTGACGGATGGAATAATCAGGAAAGCCCAGTTTCACGGCGATTACTTTAACAAGCTTGATCCGAAAGATATTGAACTTGCGCTTGAAGGCAAAACCCACAATGAGGAAGCCATTAGAGCATGCCTGAATAACTTCGAAATAGAGGAATATTTCCTGAAGATTACCCGGGAAGAGTTGATCAGTTCTCTCTTCTAAATCCTTCACACCTTTCCTGAACATTACAGCAAACATTTTGTTTACATAGCCTGAATCTTAAAAACCAACCCATAATTATGGAAGCTCAAAAAGTATTTGACAGGCTTTGGGCCGATTATATTTCACAAAATCCAGCTGCGGAAAAAGTTTACAATCTCTTTACTGCCGAAGGCGAAACAGTGTACAATGATCACATCGCTTTTCGCACATTCAACGATCCCCGCCTTAATGTCGAAGTCCTTTCACAGGAATTTTTAAAAGTTGGTTATGAATACAAAGGTTCCTACCATTTTGAACAGAAAAAACTGAACGCCAAGCATTTTGAACATAAAACCTTTAAAGATGCGCCACGGGTTTTCATCAGCGAACTGCTTGTGGAAGAATTTTCACCATTCCTGCAGGAAACAATTAAAGGAATAATTGATCAGATTCCGGCTGAAATGACTGGAAAAAGCGATCTGATTTATGCCGGTAATTTATGGGGAACTCCCTCCTACCAAGTTTATGAAGCGCTTCGTAAAGAATCGGAATATGCAGCCTGGGTGTATGTTTATGGGTTCAGGGCAAACCACTTTACGGTTAGTATCAACGGATTAAAAAAGTATGATAATATTTTAAAAGTAAACCAATTCCTGAAAGACAACGGATTTACCATCAACTCATCAGGCGGTGAAGTAAAGGGAACTCCTGAAGAATTGCTCGAGCAATCGAGTATTATGGCGGGCATCCTACCGGTGAAATTCAAAGAAGGGACTTTTGAAATTCCTTCGTGCTATTATGAATTTGCAATGCGGTATCCCGATGCTGATGGAAAATTATACTCCGGATTTATTGCCAAATCAGCCGATAAGATTTTTGAGAGCACTGACTTCTACAAAAAATAATTTCCTCCTTTGGGGTTGAGTGAAAGTTTAAAATCCTGGTTGAGAAGCCGGGATTTCTTTTTGAGAGTTGACAATAAGGTTTAAAAGACGAAAAATAAGGTTGGGGGTAGACTGTGGCGACCCTTGTTACTAAGGTTAAATAAAGAAAATAAGGTTGATTCTGCTCAAAATGAAATCAGAAAATTTTCTAGAATTTCTGAAAATCATAAGAATTGCCAAACGGCCAAAATTAAATTAAAATTCCTGGATTTCTAACGATGCCATAAACGAACACCAAATCAACCTTATTCATTCTTATTAACCTTAGTAACAGTGACAGTCCCCCACCCTTTTTAACCTTATTTATCTTCAAAACCTTATCAGATCGGGGTTTCAATAAGGTTTGGAAGATGAAAAATAAGCTTGGAGGTATAGTGTTGATGTCCTGGTTACTAAGGTTGGAAAAAGATAATAAGGTTAATTCTGCTCAAAAATGATATCCGAAAATTTTATTGAATTTTTTAAAATCAGAAAATTCACCAAAACGGCCAAAATTAAATTAAAATATCATGGATATTAAACAATACGCCTGCCAGTAACAAATCAACCTTATTCATTCTTTTAAACCTTAGTAACAATGTAGTGCCCTCACCATTTTTAACCTTATTTATTTTCAGAACCTTATTTTTACGCCGATTTATAGGAAAATCCAGATTTAGAAACAAACGGCTAATACTTTCAATATCTTTGTTCTCGGACAAAATTCTATGTGATTTATTTACAAAAACAAAAACCATGAAAGTAGACTACAACAACCTTTTCATTCATTTTGTATTTATTACAGCAGGCAGAATACCCTATATTCAGGAGATACACCGCGACAGGATTGAAAAATATATTACAGGAATTATCAAAAATTGCGACAGCAGGTTATATGCCATTTATGCCAACCCGGAACACATGCATTTTATCATTTCAAAAAGCCCGGATTATGGAGAAAATCAACTTGCTGAAATAATTGCCAACGCTTCTGCCAAATTTATAAACGACAATAACCTCTGTAAAGGCGTCTTCGCCTGGCAACAAAGTTGTTCGGCTTTTTCTGTTTCAAAGTCAGATGTCGATAAAGTATCTAAATACATCATCAATCAACCTGAGCACCATAAAATTCATACTTTTGAAGAGGAATATCACGAATTTCTCAAAATCTATCAGCATTCACTCAACCCGACAACATCAGTATGATTCCGGTCAATAAATGGAATGAACTCAGCAGCAAACTCAAAGGCGATCTTTATACAGGCGACAGCATGCGTCTTTTATATGCAACAGATGCTTCGGCATACCGCGAACTGCCGGCAGGCGTGTGCAGGCCCAAGGACGAAGATGATTTAAAGGTGCTGATTGATTTTGCCAGGAAAATGAAACTGCCGCTAATTCCGCGCACTGCCGGCACTTCTCTTGCAGGGCAGGTAGTCGGAAACGGGCTGGTAGTTGATGTGTCTAAATACATGACACAGGTTCTTGAACTGAACGTTGAAGAGCATTGGGTGAGGGTTCAGCCCGGTGTTGTGCTGGATGAACTCAACAAAATGCTTGAACCTCACGGCTTGTTTTTCGGGCCGGAAACATCTACCTCAAACCGCTGCATGATTGGCGGAATGGTTGGCAACAATTCCTGTGGATCGCATTCCCTCGTTTATGGCAGCACCCGCGATCACACCCTGGAAATCAATGCTCTGCTCAGCGATGGGTCGGAAGCTTTATTCAGGCCACTGAGCACAAGTGAATTTGAACAGAAATGCAGGCTTGAGAACCTTGAAGGAAATCTTTACCGATCAATCAAGGAGATGCTGAACAGCCCTGAGAGCCAAAAGGAAATCCGTGAAAACTATCCTGATCCGGAAATTGAACGCCGGAACACCGGTTACGCCCTTGATTTATTGCTTGAATCAGAACCTTTTACACCAGGGAAGCCAGCCTTCAACTTTTGCCGGTTACTGGCCGGTTCGGAAGGTACGCTGGCTTTCAGTACCGAAATCAAGCTCAATCTGGTACCTCTTCCACCCAAAGAAAAGGCGCTGATCTGCATTCACTGCAAAACGCTTGAGGATGCATTTAAAGGAAACCTGGTTGCATTAAGGCATAAACCGGTGGCTGTTGAGTTGATCGACAATTTCATTCTTCAGCGCACCAAAGACAACATTTCACAGCGGAAGAACCGCTTTTTTATCAAGGGAGATCCGGCGGCCATACTTGTCGTTGAACTGGCTATGGAAACCCGCGAAGCCATTGACAAATTAGCCAATGAACTTGAGGCTGATATGCGGAATGAAGGTTTTGGGTATCATTTCCCGGTTCTTTACGGAAGTGATATCGGCAAGGTTTGGGCATTGCGCAAAGCCGGGCTCGGACTATTATCAAATGTTCCGGGCGATAAGAAACCTGTTGCTGTAATTGAAGATACTGCTGTGAACCCTGCTGTTCTGCCGGCCTATATGGCTGATTTTAAAGAATTGCTTGAGAGACTGGGGCTGGATTGTGTTTATTATGCACATATTGCCACCGGCGAATTACACCTCAGGCCAGTTCTTGATCTGAAAGATCCGAAAGATGTGGAACTCTTTCACACTGTGGCACTTGAAACAGCTAAACTGGTGAAGAAATACAGAGGCTCACTAAGTGGGGAACACGGTGATGGCCGTTTACGCGGAGAATTTATTCCTTTGATGCTTGGTGAGCACAACTATCAATTGCTTAAAGAGGTAAAGAAATCATGGGATCCCGAAGGTATTTTTAATCCAGGAAAGATTACCGATACGCCCCGGATGAACAGCAGTTTACGTTATGAGCCCGGGCAGATTACCAGAGAGATTGAGACAATTCTCGATTTTTCAGAAAATCTGGGCATTGTTCGTGCTGCCGAGCAGTGCAACGGATCAGGCGACTGCCGGAAATCGGAGCAGTTTGCCGGCATTATGTGTCCGAGCTATCAGGCCACCCGCGACGAAAATGCCACTACCAGGGCCAGAGCAAATATACTGCGTGAATTTCTGACGCGATCAGAGAAAACCAATCCATTTGACCAACATGAGATTTATGAAATCATGGACCTTTGCTTAGCATGCAAAGGCTGCAAATCCGAATGTCCGTCAAATGTTGACATAGCCAAATATAAGGCTGAATTCCTGCAGCATTACTACGATGCCAACGGAGTGCCTCTGCGCACAAAAATGATCGCATACATTTCCAGTTTCAATAAATTGGGAAGTCTGCTTCCGGCGTTTTATAATTTCGTTTTGAAAAATCCCCTCCTTTCGGGATTGATGAAGAAAACGCTTGGCTTTGCACAAAAACGCTCAATACCCTTGCTTTACAAAACTACCCTCAGGTCGTGGCATAAGCAAAACAAACAAAACCCGGAAAATGGCAGGCTGGTTTATCTTTTTGCCGATGAGTTCACAAACTACAATGATGTTGAAGTTGGCATCAGTGCCATTAAAGCCCTGAATAAACTGGGGTACCGCGTCGAAATTCCACAACATTATGAAAGTGGGCGAACCTTTTTGAGTAAAGGCCTTTTGCGTAAAGCCAAAAAGCTGGCTGAAATGAACATTAATTTGCTGGAACCACTTATCAGCGTTAAAACCCCGTTAATCGGTATCGAACCATCAGCCATTCTCACTTTCCGTGACGAATACATTTATCTGACCAGGGGAGCCATGAAGGAAAATGCAGTCAGACTTTCAAAAAACTGCTTTTTATTCGAAGATTTTATAATGATGGAGGTAAATTCAGGGCGAATTGAAAAATACAGGTTTACCGAATCAGCCAAAAGCATCCGGCTTCATGGCCACTGTCATCAGAAATCACTGGCCTCAACCGCTTCCTCCCGTGAAATGCTGAGTTTGCCACCCAATTATCAGGTTGATGAAATTAAGTCGGGGTGCTGTGGAATGGCCGGTTCCTTTGGATATGAAGCTGAACATTACGAGGTTTCAATGAAGGTGGGTGAACTTTTACTTTTTCCTGAAGTCAGAAAAACACCTGAAGAAACAATCATTGCCGCCCCGGGTACCAGCTGCAGGCATCAGATCAGCGATGGTACCGGACGCAAAGCATTGCATCCGGTTGAGGTTTTTCTGGAGAGTATAATTTCCTGATATGATAAAAAAAGCATTTCTATTATTCGCATTTTCACTCTTGATATCCGAATTCTTACCTGCTCAGGAAGCAGACAGCATAAAACGTGAAACTTCACAAGAATCGCGACGTGAAGCCCGCCGGAATAAGAAAAATCAAAAACCCTTGGTTGTTGTACCTCCCGATTTATATGATGTTCCATTTGTTGATTATTATCCGGCAATCATTTTCTTAAGCCCTGACGAGAGTTTAAAAGAGGCAGCCTATCTGTGAGAGAATTTTACAGATCAGTTTATTTCCGTTTGGGAAAATCCATCAAGAATATATCCGGCAAGTAGGATATATGGATTCAGGCAAAACGGAAAGTATTACCGCTCAAGCAGTTTTGATGCGCAAAATCATGTGTTTGGCGAATTGATTGTCAAAGGAAAAATGAACCTCTATTATGCACGAAAACTCCCTCAGGAAGGCGGTATTGTAGAATTTATTTCTTCTGACCCGAAAAACAGCAGCTACAGGAACTTTATGATTGTAACTTACGGCGACAGGGTGCGCTATACGAACGATTATTATTTTTTCATCACACTTGAATCAGACAGCACACAAACAATTCCAGTGCATAATTCAAAGGAATTTGCCGATAATCATTTAACCAATTCACCCGAAGCTTATAAAATGATGATGAAATTTGCAAAGAAAAGAAGCACTGCATCGCGCTTAATTCCTCCGGTTATTGCAGCCGCAACGCTTGCTGCTTTGCTGGCAGCTCCGAGTGTGGAAGCAGGCCTGCTGATTTCATCTCCGGTAATTGCGGGTGGAATTGCATATTATTTTATCAGGAGAAGTAAAGGAATGCTCTCTCCCGACCCCGGAGAAATGGCAAAGATAATTATGCAATATAACAGTTCAGCCAGGAATCTGTAATAATGAAAGGCTGTTTCCTCATTGGACATATAGTCCGGGGAAACAGCCTTACAAATCTTTTAAAATCTAAACTATTTCATTTTCACAATTTTACCACTTCTGACATCACTGCCTGAAATCAGCTTGTAGTAATAAACACCGTTAGACAGGCCCGCAGCATCAAAGGTAAATGAGTGCTGTCCGGCTTGAAGCTGTCCTTTGTGCAGCACCGCTATGGTCCGACCGGAATTATCTCTGATTTCAAGGCTTGTATAAAGGTTCTCCGTCAGTTCAAATTCAATCTCGGTCTGGCTGTCGAACGGATTTGGCCGGATTTTGACCTCTATTGACACCTGTTCCGCTCCGGAATATTCGCCAGCTGCTACACCGGTCTTACTTGGAGGCCCTTCGCTGCGAACCTGGATTTTACCTCCATTGATCAATTGAGCAACTGGACTTGTACCGATCCACTGGCTAGAGAACAGGAGTCCCTGACCGTTGTTGCCACTAAGGGTAACAACAATTTTATCGAGGGAACCGTTTGGCATAGTTGTATTTTCAAAAGCATCAAGTGCAAGGTTCAGGTTTCCACCCAGTGAGATAGGACTTAATGGATCAGTTATGTCCTTAAGTGTGGCCTTGGTACTTATGACTGCCTTTTTGTATCCTGGTTCTGCGAGACTCACAGCCATAGAATTGATCCTATTGCTACGGATCTGATATTTTCTCCATACACCATCTACATAGCGACGGAAAATGACATTGATGTTGCCCTGCAGATTACGACCGGATGGATTCCACTTCATATTAAAACCGAAATTCATCTTTGAACCGGCAGTGCCAGCATAGGTACCCGCTGAATTATTACCCAATACTACGTGTCCGCCGCCGGTTACAAATTCTGAGCCCGGCAAAGCCAGCGTTACCAGGGTAAGGTCAGAAGTTGCTCCGGTATAATATCCCCCGGCTGAAACCCAGACTTCGAATGTTTCACCTCCAGAACTACAGTTGCCTCCTGTTAGCGTGTGCATAAAGTCTGTCACGGCAATACCTTCCTGAAACTCACCGGGATTTATCAGGCCAACCGGCAGGTCAGGTACACTGAGGGTTGTACCAGGAATTCCGCCGTTTGAGAATGTCAAAGTTGCGTTTCGGATATCGCCTCTGCAATCAACCGGTGTATCGTCTACATCCCCTATGTAAGCCATAAGTGTAACGGTACCGGTACAGTTTGATGCCGAAGGGGTTGAGAAATATTCCTGTCCGTTATATTCTACCAATGCATCTTCTGGCGTAATTGTCATTGATATTGGATCAGGTTGACTAACTGTATAATGGGACTCATCAAGTCCATGGAATTCAGCTGTAACGGACTTCAGTCCTGGAACCATCTGCCCGGCTACTTCGTCGAGCAGGCACACATCGCTCAGAACAGCGATCAGATCACTTCCGGAAACTTCAAAGTTAACGCTTCCCATCTCCTGAGATCCTACGTAGAAGGTAACTGACTCCGCAGCAACAAAGTCAGGGGCACAACTGGCACCATCGGTTATGGTAGCAGTGAAGGTAACCGCATCGCTATATTGCTGAGGATCAGGACTCACCGCAATCAGAGAATTTGTTGCTTTGGGTGCAACGGTAACAGTTGCAATGCAATAGTCCGTATTACCGCTGTTATCTACAACTTCAAGAGTTACCAGATTTGGTCCGAAATTGGAGCAGTCGAACTGGGATGGCGAAACACTCATGGACTGAATGCCGCAATTATCGTAAGATCCGTCGTTTACCTCTGTGGCGGTAACCGAAGCAAGTCCGGATGAATTAAGGTTTATGGTGACATCCTGACAAAGGGCAACCGGATCAAGATCATCAACAACGTTTACAACAGCAATGCAGCTTGCCTCATTGCCCTGTTCGTCGATAATTGTAAGTGTGACATTATTTGTCCCCAGATTGGCACAGGTAAACGAAGAAGGGCTTACCGACCATGACCCGAAACCGCAATCCCAGGTCGAACCATTATCGATGCTTGCTGGGGTAATAGAAGCTGCTCCTGAGGAGTTAAGGGGAAGAGTTATATTTTTGCATGCCGCCACTGGTGGATCACACGGACACACAGAAAGCAGATAATCACGGTCACCGTTTATGTAAACCTGCATACGCGCATTTTGCTGGGGAGAAAAAACTGTCCTGCAGGGCTTGAGTGAGTATGACATTATATTTGTTTCATCGGGAGTGTAAGCAACATCACAAACATCGGTGAGTGAAGAGCTGTATCCACAAGTTGGAAAATCAGAAATGCTTACTCCTGCCCGGTTGAGTCGGGGATCAGCATCGGTATCACACAACAGGTCTCCGGCATTATCGCAGTTATAGCAATCGTCAGCGTTGCTGCGTGTTACATTCTCAGCACCATCACCTACTGCTGTTTCGTGGGTATGATAAAGCCCGAAGTAGTGTCCGATTTCATGTACAAGGGTACTGCGGTTGGTTGCACAACTATTTGCAATTACAATATAATCTGAAGGCATCATCCAGGGAAAACGAGCCCAACCACATGCTCCATCAGGATTATTTACGAAATAAATATTCAAGACATTCGGTACATTGTGTGTTACCGCCATGTTATCACCTTCTGTACCTCCCGAAAGCGAGTAAAATGCTGTGCTGCTGATGTAATTGGGCTCATCACATTCGGTAAATGTTACACCTATCGGATCAAAATATGGTGCTACCCAATTCTCAAACTCATCACGGACGTCAGCGATTGGGATACCCCCGGTACCGTCATCTCTGCTTACAATATGAATTTTTATAAGAAAGTTGCGTATCTCGCGAGCCGAATGATTTAAGTAATATTCCATCTGCTGGTTAAAGGCAGAGCGGTCGATTGAACGTTCGTAGGCTGCATCAGCCTCAGTGGCATCTGATCTGCATTCGTGCCTGTCACTTAGCTCTTGTTGCAATGGCTGGCTATGGACCAATGTTGCAGAATTTGCAGTTGTCTGAGCTTGAGTTAGCGGCAAACAATAACAAAGAAAAAGAAAGGAAAGAACGGTAAATTTTTTCATAATTAATGTGATTTTGGTTAGTAAATTGGTTTGTTAAACTGTTATCCTTCATGACTTTCTATTTTATAATGTCCATGAAAGTACCGCAAATCCGGATAATAATATTATCAAAACATTTCGATGGCGGTACACAAATTAAGGTGATAAAGCAGGAAAATGCTTGCACTTTTCGCGTAATTTCTTGCATTTTCTGCGCATTCTTGCTTCTGATCAGCCTAATTAACAAGTATTTAACAATAGAGGGGATAATCTGTGCAGACTTTAATTCAAAATATTTCAGGTGAGGTGCAATGATGATTCATCCGATAAAAAAGTGCACGGATTGAAATTATGATTTCTTTCTGAAACTTAATTTAGTTTATCAGTATTGGCTGCTTTCATGAATTCGGAGGGAGTGCAACCAAAGTGCTTACGAAAAGAGCGGGTAAAATAGGCATGATCGTTGAATCCAAGGTTATAGCAGATCTCAGAAACTGTTCCCGATTTATTTTTCAGCATTTCGGCTGCACGGTTCAGCTTGTAAGAGCGGATCAGTTCACCGGCAGGAACATTAATGAGTGCATTTAGTTTACGGTTAAGTTGTGAAACACTGATTGACAAAGCTCCGGCAAGTGATTCTACTTTGTAACCTGAATCTTCTATATGCTCTTCAATAATCCAGATGGCTTTTTCAAGAAATGCTTTATCAGCAGGTATGCTGAGCGCATCTGATGGAATCGCAAAACCATTTCTTTCAAAGCGCTCACGGAGCAGTTTCCTGATATTCAGCAGATTTCTTATTCTTGCCCTGAGTTCCCGGGTGCTGAATGGTTTGGTGATGAAATCATCGATGCCGTTTTCAAAACCTTCGAGTCTGTCGTCTACTTCAGACTTTGCCGTAAGCAGGATAAGCGGGATATGACTTGTAAGCTGGTTATTTCGTATCTCACTGCTGAACTGATATCCATCAATTCCGGGCATCATTACATCCGAAATGATCAGATCAGGAATTACCTGAAGGGCAATTTCAAAACCGCTCGTTCCATCTTCAGCTTCAAATGTTCTGTAATTATCTTTAAGCTGCTTACAAATAAAACGCCTTACTTCACTGTTATCTTCAACGACCAGAATGATCTCCTGCAACTTTTCATCTTCAGATTCTGCAGAACCAACTGCATCTAAAGAAGAAACAGCCCTGAAGGGTAGCTCTGAATCAGGAAATTCAATTGAAAATAAAGCGTTATCAAAGGTTGTTTCATCTATTGGTTCAGCAGTGATTACCGGTAACCTGATAACAAAAGCAGTGTATTCACCCTTTTTACTGAAAGCGTTAATACTTCCGTTGTGAAGTACTGCAAGCTCGCGGGTATGAGCCAGTCCTATTCCTGTCCCTTCCACATTTTGCCCCGGAGTGTTTCCTGACTGATAAAACCTGTTGAAAATTGCAGTAAGTTCCTCATCGGCTATGCCTTGTCCGTTATCCTCAACCCTGATCTCAACAATCTGATGATCAAGTGAATTAACCAACAAACGGACGACACCTCCGTCATCTGTATACTTCAGGGCATTCGAAAGCAGGTTGTTCAGCATTTTGCCCATTTTATCCCTGTCCATCTCAACAGGGATAAAATCTTTCCCTGCTTCAAATATCATTTTTATACCTTTGGGTTCCGCCTGTGAAAGAAAACAATGGAAAATGGAATCAGCAAACGAAATAAGATTAAAACGAGAAAACTGAAGCTGCATTTTTCCAGCTTCAAATTTTGAAAGATCGAGCAATTGATTGACAAGGGTAAGCAATTGACCGGCGTTACGTCTCACTGATTCAAGCCTTTCACGTTCAGCATCAGAAGTCTGAGTGGATAATAAATTTTCGATATTCCCGCAGATTAATGTCAGTGGTATTCTGAATTCATGAGATAAGTTGGTAAAAAACTGCGACCTCAGGGCAATCAATCTGCGCAGCGATTCAAGCTCAGCTCTTTCAATTTCAAGCTGATTTTTAATTTTCAGCCTGTTCATCTCATAACGCCTCAACAAAAAAAGAGCAATCAACAGAATCAATAAAAGAACCAGGTACACAGTAAAATCAACCTTAAAGATTTTCAGGAGTTTCACTCCTGCAATTACATGATATGCCGGTGAATCTTCTCTGAATACATTGTATGACATACAGGTAATCTGATTAAGCAGAGACAGATCAGATACAACAAAAACTTTATGGCTTAAACTGACCTGATTCTGATTGTGAAAATGTCCTGCTGATAATGCTTCTGACAGAATGATAAAAACGAAACCGAGCAGAAACCTGTAAAGGAGTCCTTTACGAATAAAATAAAGAAAATGATTAGAATTAATGTCGAAACTCATTGTTTTTCAATCTTTTTAACATTGATTCAATAACTGAAAAGCAGAACCGGGCAGCAGGGGTAGTTTCGGAAATATATTGATAAGAATAAACAGTAACAAAGAGTGTAATGTTTGCCTGGCAGTGAATTGTGATAGGAAAATGATCTGCTTTGTTATTAATTTATCCTGCATATTATTTATTATCAATGTATTATAGCAATAAAACTTTATTATTCAATGATTGTTTCTATATTAATTCAACAATCTTTCAATTGTAACTAATCATTTTGACAAAAATACTACGTTATTAACAATTTTCGGTGCTCTATCAACGGGTTTTAAGTGGTTGCTGATTGACGACTTGGAAATTCAACGGTTACTAACAAAAATCTCTTATACGCGTTGATAAATAAGCAGTTAAGTTCTTTGATATAGTGGATTTCAGGAGTAGCTTTGCTGTATAATTCAAGCAGATGCCTGATCAAATAACAATGGAAGAACTGATTCACCTTGTGCAAGCACAGGCAGAGATAATTGTTAGATTGGAGGCAAAAATTGACAAGTTGGAACAGGAGCTGGAAAAATACAAGACCCGAAAAGACAGTACCAATAGCTCTATACCTCCTTCCAGAGATGAAAACCGAATACCGCGCACCAGTAGTCTTAGGCAAAAAAGCGACCGTAAAGTAGGAGGCCAGCCTGGGCATGAAGGAAAAACACTGGAAATGGCCGAAGCCCCGGATGAGATTATCGAACACCGCGCATGTTTTTGCACTGAGTGCGGTAAAGATTTGAACAACCAGCCTTTTGAAATTTTTGGCAAACGACAGGTGATCGATATTCCGACAATCAAACAAATTGTAACCGAGCACCGGGTTTATCGGTGCAAGTGTACATGTGGAAAGG
>JAHYJC010000022.1 GCA_019429275.1 Lentimicrobium sp.
ATCATGTTCCCGTACCCCAAGTGTCATGTTTATCATTTGGGTGTCGCCTGGAAATATCGGTAATAATAGTTGTCCCATGACAGCTAAGATAAGTATTATTACTTTACGCGTATCATTGTATTATATATTGATAATCAGTTATAGGTATTGGAAGTCTGAAATTTAAAAAGTTAAATTTCCCTCTATTGCAGATATCAATGAAACCGGGCTTTTTTACTAAATAACTTAAAAAGATAACAAGCAAAAAAAATGGCGTTCCCTATAAAAATAATTTTAGCAATAAGAGATAAAAACGAACAGCCCGCTTCGCAGCAGGCTGTTTGTTTTTAGAAAAAATTATAATTCAGTTAAGTCGTTATCTGACAAAGACTTTGGCGACCATTGTTCCTTCAGAACTTACTAATCTTACAAGATAAATTCCTGCCGGAATGTTCAAAGGAACAGTATAACTATCTGAACCTGAAAGTCTCCTGTTGATTACCTGTTGACCCTGGAGGTTGATAAGTGTAAACTCATAAGTGCCTGCATTTAAGGCTTCAATCCTTAAATCGTTTCCTGAAGCATAAACTTTTATAGCTTTTGTATCAGGACTGTCAACTCCGATTGAAATCAGATCGAGTACCAGCACACCCTCAAGTCCGCCATTCGGATTTCTGGTATCGGTATCAATCCAGATTCCGGAAGGAACATTGTAGACATTTTCAATTGCTCCGTCATTCAGTCCTCTGACTTCAACGCGCTGCACGCCGGCGCTGTTCACATTGGGAACAATGCCACCCCATGCTCCGTCGTGCGCAGCAACTTCATTGATATAGAAGGGAGCGTAAGAAGTAACGGAAGCAAAATCTACTTCACAACTTTCGATATGAGTTCCATACAATGGGCGCCCGTTACCGTTAATATTATCATACAGGAAGACGATATCTTTCGGACTGTCACCGCTTATGCCTCTGATGGCCGTGCCATGAGTCGGATTGGCTTCGGTTCCGAACTGAAGCACAGTTGCATAATCATCGGTGGTTAACCGATATGCTTCTGTTGTGCCTTCACTTCCGTTGTTCAGCATTATACGCATAAACAACTGATTACCAGGTGTGAAGCGCGCATTTCCTGTAGGCTCTGTGATGAACCACCCCGTAAATGATCCGGCAGCATCGGTTGTAAATACTCCGTGCTCGCCCGGATTGGCAAGTGAAGTAGCTGTTGTGCGGCTGAATGTGCCATCTGCTCCCACAAAAATGCAGTTACCGGCGCCGTTGTAATCGGCAGCATCAGTTTCAACCACAATTTTGTTGTAATAGCGGTAAGTGGCATTGGGCAAAAGGTTGGTCAGTGTTGCATAGTATGCGAATGGCACACGACTATTGTTTGTGCCATTAATACCTTCGATAAAGAGAGGCAGCGTTACAACTGATAATTCAGGTAGGCCGACAGGGGTGACTGCTCCATTGCATGTTACGGTTTTATCGGTTGCACCTCCTCCGGCATTTACAATGGTTTGGCCGTTGTAATCTCCTGCAGCGAGACCAGCCTTAAGCCTTACAGAAACGGTTTTAGGTTGTCCGGTTATTATTCCTGAAGCAAAAGGAAAGCTCAGGGATGAAACAAATGTTGTTCCATCAGAAGATATCTCATAATCTGCTGGAGCTGTAACGGAGATATTTCCACTGCCTTCCAGGTTGGTTCCACTTAAGATATAGGTCTGAGCTGTGGAAGGGCCATTGCCTTCGGTGTAGGTAAATCCGTTCAATACAGCTGGGCTCACATTCAGCACCGGTGTTGTTCCTCCGATTAAATCGATAACGAGAATGTCAACATCACCACCTAGAGGATTGCGGGTATCGGTGGTTCCCCAAACCCCGTCAGAAGAGGTATTGGTGGTGACAACGGCACCGGAAGTTCTGCTTCGCTCTTCAATGAGCATAATACCATTGGGGTTCACATTCGGAACAATTCCGCCCCATGATCCATCATTGCCCTGTACTTCTGTTGAATAGAATGTTGCATAAGTGCCTGCCGCTGCAAAGTCAACACCAGTTGTTTCTATGCTGGTGCCATAAAGCGGACGGCCTGTTCCGGAAACATTGTCGTACAGAAATACAAAGTTCTTAGGAGTAGCTGTTGAAATTGCACGTATTCCGGTGCCCTGAAGAACATCATTTTCAACACCGAAATTAATGACACCTGCTGAAGCAGTTGAAGTCAACATTGTTAAGACAGCAGTACCTTCATTTCCGTCATTCAGCCTGAGGCGCATGAAAACCTGATTTCCCGGTGTAAATCTGCTGTTTCCTGTGGCTTCAAGAATAAACCAGCCTGAGAATGAACCAGCGGCGTCGGTCAGAAATTCTCCATACTCACCCGGATTAGCAAGAGATGTGCTTGAGGTACGGGTAAAGGTTCCATCTGAGTTAACAAAAATCGGATTTCCTGCACCGTTTGTGGTAGGTGAATCAGTTCCGACAACTGCCTGATTGATATAACGGTAAGTGCTGTTAGGACTGAGATTTGAAATGCTGAGCCAGAATGCATAAGGCAATCGTTGTGAGTTTGAAGCTATCCCCTGAATCCATTGGGGAATGATTTCGCTGGTGATTTCGGGTTGATTTACCGAAGTAACAGATCCATTGCAGGCTACTGTTTTATCTGTGGCACCACCACCGCTGTTTGAAATCAGTTCGCCGTTGTAATTTCCTACGGCAAGTCCGGCTTTAAGCCTTACAGAAACAGTTTTTGGCTGTCCGGTAATCACACCTGCGGCAAAAGGAAAGTTAAGGGATGCAAAAAAAGTCGTTCCATCAGAGGAAATTTCATAATTTGCAGGGGCTGTAACTACAATATTTCCAGTGCCTTCAAGGTTTGTTCCGCTTAACTGATAGGTTTGGGTTGCAGATGGGCCGGAACCTTCAATATAAGTAAAACCATTGAGGACTGAAGGATTAACGGTCAGCACAGGCGTTGTTCCACCGGTAAGGTCAATTACCAGAATGTTAACATCGCCGCCAACCGGGTTGCGGGTATCGGTTGTTCCCCAAACTCCGTCAGCCGAAGTATTGGTATTGACCACTGCTCCTGTGGTTCTGCTCCGTTCTTCAATAAGTTTTACCCCGTTGCTGTTTACATTGGGAATAATTCCGCCCCAGGACCCATCATTTCCCTGCACTTCTGTTGTATAAAAGGTTGCATAAGAGTTGAAAGATGCATAGTCAAGACCAACTGTTTCGACGCTGCTTCCATAAAGCGGACGACCCGTTCCGGCAACGTTATCATAAAGAAAGACAAAGTTTTTTGGAGTTGCAGTAGAAATTCCACGGATACCGGTTCCCTGAAGAACATCGCTGGTAGTGCCAAAGTTAATGACACTTGCTGAATTGGTTGTTGTCAGTCGGGTAGCAACGGCAGTTCCACCATTTCCGTCATTCAGCATCAGGCGCATGAAAACCTGATTGCCTGGGGTAAATCTATTGTTTCCGGTAGCCTCGAACATAAACCATCCTGAAAATGAGCCGGTTGCATCTGTAATGAACTCACCATACCCACCTGCGGTGGACATTGAAGGAGAACTTGTACGAATGAAAGTACCGTCTGAATTTACTAATATGGGATTACCTGCACCATTAGCCGTTGGTGTATCGGTTCCAATTACAGCCTGGTTGAAATACCTGTAAGTAGCATTGGGTGTGAGATTGGCAAGTTCAAGCCTGTAAGCAAAAGGAAGCCTTTTGTTGTTGGTTCCGTTTACACCCTGAATCCATTGAGGAACAGTTTCGGATGCTATCGCCGGCAAAGTTGCTGAAGTAACCGATCCATTGCAGGTTACAGTTATATCGGTAGCTCCACCACCGGCATTAATGATGGTTTCTGCGTTGTAATCTCCGACAGAAAGGCCGGCTTTCAATCTTACAGAAACAGTTTTTGGTTGTCCGGTGATAACTCCGGCAGCAAATGGATAGCTCAGCGAGGCGGCAAAAGTGGTTCCGTCAGACGAAATCTCATAATTGGCCGGAGCTGTTACAATAATATTTCCTGAGCCAATCAGTCCTGTACCATTTAACTGGTAAGTCTGTATCTGGGATGGTCCAGCTCCTTCAACATAAGTGAAACCACTGAGTGTAGCCGGTGATACCGAAAGAACCGCATTTGCCATTACGGCAATTTCAAAATTATCCAACTGCCATGAGCGGTAGAAGTTTGGACTGTAGTGATATTTAAAAGCAATAAATACGGAAGGAGCCGAAATTGATGAAAGATTTACAGTGCCAGAAGGCGTCCAGGTTTGTTCGGCAGTCGGATATGCAAAAGACAACTCGGTCCAGGTGTAAGATGTTGGATCGCCAAGTCCGGGATAGTCCGTAGAGTAAAGAAGTTTGAAATAATTATCTTCATTATCGATGCCATATCTCATCCAGCTGCTGAAATTGAAACCGACATTGGTATTTGCCACAAGGTCAATTCCGGGCAAAATAAGCCAGTCTTCTTCGAGTTCACCTGAATTAAATCCGTTCATCGAAGCATAACCCAGGGCCGAATTGTGAATCCAGGTTTTTGTATCGCCAGATACGCTGTATGGCAGGCAAAGTCCCAAGCCGGTGGTAAAATCTTCTGTATAGGGCAGCGTTGTGAAGGCAGCATTCTGAACCATACCGTTACAGGTAACATTGGTTGTAGTAGCAGCGCCGCCTGAATGGGAAATAAGTTCGTTATTGTAAGTTCCGGCAGGCAGTCCTGCTTTTAACCTCACCGAAACTGTGATGGGTTGACCGGTGATCACTCCCGAAGCAAAAGGCAGATTCAACTGATTGACGAAAGTTGTTCCATCCAGTGAAATTTCATAATCTGCGGGTGCGTTTACAACTATGTTCCCCGAACTGAATAGATTCAGTGCACTTACAGTATATGTCTGTACTGCCGATGGGCCGGCTCCTGTTACGTAGTAAAATCCATTCAGGGTAGTTGGTGAAACAACAATGGCTGGATCGGTTCCAAGATTGAGGTCGATTACCAGCACCTCTGTGGTGCCACCGGTCGGGTTTGCAGTATTTACAGTTCCCCAGACACCGTTTGGAGAAGTATCGGCGTTAACTATTGCCCCGGAAGTCAGCGATCTTTCCTCAACGCGCCTTACACCGTTGGCATTTATATTGGGAACGATGCCCCCCCAGGAGCCGTTGACTCCGGAAACATAATCTCTGTAAAATGGAGCATATGAGGTAATTGCAGAAAAATCAATTCCTGTGGTTTCAATGCTTGTGCCAAACAAAGGCCGGCCGGTACCATTGATATTGTCATAAAGGAAAACAAAGTTTTTTGGAGCAGCACTTGAAATAGCCCTGATGGCAGTGCCTTCAGTAACGGACGCTGTTTCACCAAAACTTATGGCTGTAGTAAAATCAACAGATGTAGGATAACTTACAGCAGTGGTTCCTTCAGCACCATTGTTCAATCTGATTCTGGCATATACCTGGTTGCCGGCATTAAAACGTGCATTTGTTGTAGTTTCACTTATAAACCAACCGGAATATGAACCCGAAGCGTCGGTGGTAAACTCTCCATAACCCCCTGCCGTGGAAAGGCTCGGGCTTGAAGTACGTGTAAAAGTTCCGTCTGCATTGACATAAATCGGATTCCCTGCTCCACTGATTGTTGGGCCGTCTGCCGATGTAACCAACTGATTTATATAGCGATAGGTGGCATTTGGCAGCAGATTTGAAATGGTTGCCCTGAAAGCAAAAGGAACCCGGTTATTGGACGGTGCCGCAGCATTGATAAACTGCGGCAAAACAGCTGCGGTAATAGCTGGTGCCGGACTGATAGCAATGGAACTGCTGGTGGCCTGTGTCAATCCGGTTGAATTTGCATTCAGCGTATAACTACCCTGACTGCTGAATGTAATGTCATTGAAAGTTGCAATGCCTGCAACTGCGGCACGGGTAGCTGTTCCACCAAGAGTTCCTGACCCTGATGCGATTGTCAAAGTAATATTGCCTGTAAATCCAGGGTCCACAAGTGCATCCGCACGCCGGGCTTCAACTGTAAATGTTGTTATGGGCTGGCCAACGGTTCCTGTAGCAGGAAAATTGACAAAGGCAAGTTGAGTTGCCGGATTTGAAACCACATAGCTCTGCTCTGGCGAAGTGGTTGTAGCTGCTCCGTTGTCGGTGGCTGTAATGGCATAATAAACGGTGGTGCCGTCAGGCTGTGCCGGAATGTTACTTGCTGTGGTGTATGTATTGCCACTTGCAAGAGGCATATTGATTGTATTGGGAAGGTTTCCGCTTGTGGTTCCCCATTTGAGTACCACCGAGGTTATGGTTCCATCGCTGTCGGTGACATCGGCCGATACAGAAACCGTTGTAGAAGGAGTGATGCCTGAGGCGGGGGTTTGGACGATATTGGAAATGATTGGGGGAATGTTGCCACCAGCTGCAGTTGCCGCATCAGCCCAAGTGGATGCAACCCTGATTCCATCAACTATAACACGCTCAGAAGCATTATATTGCCGGAGAGCTATAGAACCAACGTTACTGAAACTTGCTGTTTCGGTAAATGTAGCATCTGCTGTTGCGGGTTCTGATGATGGAAAACTATTAAAAACATATAAGCTGGAGATCTTTGTTGCAATATCAAGTTTAATAACTATAAGAACAGGAACATCTGGACTGATAGAAATGTAGGATGTCGGAGTACTACTTCCAATACCAACCCCATTTCCAGCCGCATTTACCCAAACCCTGGTGAAAAAAGTTGTTCCAATTGTGGTTTGGCCAAAATGAAGAAAGTACCCTGCTGAATTTGTACTTTGGGTTTGAATAATGAAGGCCGCATAAACAACCCCTGAAGTTTGTTGCGGAAATGTTTTATGCACATCCTCTCCATTATTATCAAGGTTGGCAGCACCTCCGATTCCGGATCCCAAATAACCGGCAAAGGATAGGCCATTGGTAACATCAATTGCTTGAGTACCCGCTCCGCTATGAGCGTTCCAGCCATTATCAGTAAGTAGCGCGCCTATGGAATAATCAAAATTTTCAACCATCAGTGATTGAGAAAATCCCTGAAATCCTGTTAAAGAAAGGATTGCGACCAATAGAGGAAATATATTGCTCCGACCTTTGAGTTTTTGAAAATACTTTTTCATTTGTTATTTTATTTGTCAATGAATAATTCAGAAAATTTTTTAATGAAATATTTTTTGGTGGAATAACAATTTTCACCTATTGAAAAATCCGTAACTCCTGTTGCTATTTGAAATAACAATAAGAGTTACGGATTATCAGAAATGCTTTTTATCGAAAGCCTACTTCACCATCACCTTACTGCTAACCATGCCTTTGTTGCTTAAAATGCGGACAATGTAAACTCCGGCAGGAGCATCGAGTGTGTAATTGGCAAAGGTTCCGTTAAGGGCAAACTCAGCAACCTGCTGCCCGAAAAGATTTACAACCTGGACAGTTCCTTTGATTTGCTGATTGAGTTCTATGCTCAGGTTTTTGCCATAGGTAAATATTTTTCCCATTTCGCTTTCAGGCGAACCAATTCCGAGGGTGGTATTGATAACCAAAACGGTTTCGGTTCCTCCAGAAGGATTTTTGGTATCAACCCCTGACCATACTCCATTATCTGAAGTGTGATTGCTTACGATGGCACCGGTGGCAAGGCTGCGCTCTTCAACCCTTTTTACTCCATTGGCATTGTTGTTTGGCACAATACCGCCCCATGAACCTTCTGAGCCGGCTACAGTGGAGGCGTAAAATTCAGCATAGGTTCCGGCAATAAATTCAATGCCGCAGGCTTCAACCTGGGTAGCATAAAGCGGACGATCGGTTCCGGCTGTGTTGTCGTACAACAAAGCAAAGTTCTTTTGAGCGAAATTACTGATGCCTCGAATGGCAGTCCCGGTTGTGTCGGCTGAATTTGTATAAAAACCAAGAACTTTAACACTTTCTGAAGTAGTAAGCCGGGTTGCTTCAGTTGATCCGCCAGCTCCGTCATTGAGCATAATGCGCATAAAAATTTCGTTGCCTGGTTTAAATCTTGCATTACCAGTTGGCTCTGTAATAAACCATCCGGCATAAGATCCGGCCGCATCGGAGGTAAATTCACCATACTGACCCGGAGTAGTCATTGATGTGCTGGTAGTACGTGTAAAAGTGCCTGTAGAAGGATTTACAAAAATACAGTTTCCTGCACCGTTGTAGTCAGGTCCATCTGAACTGGCTACGGCTTTGTTGTAATATTTATAGGTAGATGAAGGTAATAAATCGGAAAGGGTGGCATGGAATGCAAATGGAACCCTGTTTTGATTGGAAGGGGTTGCACCTTCAATAAACCTGGGCAGGATAACAGAAGAAATTGTGGCTTCAACACCTGAGGTGACAGAGCCACTTAATGGTACATGTAATTCAGGGGCGCCTCCTCCGGTAACAACCATATTGCCTGAATAAGTGCCTGCCGACAGACCGGCTTTCAGACGAATGCGGACCGGAACATTACCGTTGCCGGGAAAACTTCCGTTTTCGTAAACCACTGAACCTGGATCAATGAAAAAATCGGTACCATTCGTCGACCATTCAAAATCAGCGGGTGTGTCAAAGGTTACCGTTCCGCTTGCCGGAGTAAGGTTAAATGCATTTAAAGTAGTAATTTGTACTTCTGACGGGCCATTTCCAACAGTATAGGTAAATCCTGTAAGATTGTTGGGTGATGCTGTAATCATAGGTGAGCTTCCGATTCCGGCAATGGTTACATTGTCATAGCGCAGGGTTCCACTGGTACCGTAAGTGGAAGTTGAAGTTGCTGCACCATAGTTTGATCCATCAACAAATTCAGTAACAATTCTTACACCAAAAGCCGCATTTCCTGCAACTCCGGCAATTCCTGAGAAATCTGCACCTCTCTGGTACCAGGTATCACCGGCATCAGCAATGAACCGCCCGTTATCGAATCCTTTGTCAATACCACCAACAGTATTTACAGCATTAGAAGCATTGGCTTCAAAGTTTTGCCAATCGGTTCCGGTGAGCGTATACTGAACTCTGAGACGGTTGGCAGAGGTATTGCTGTGACGCCCGTCCCAGTTAAGTGAAATGGCGCTGAATCCTGAAGTTGAAGTCAGAAATTCAACACCGGCAGTACCTGATCCTGTTCCCTGAGCCGGATAAGTACTAGAATTCCAGGCGCGGCCACCAGTACCTGTCCCGGTGTATCCTGTCGCAAATGTGGCAGTAGTTCCACCAACAAGCGCAGCAGTTCCCGATCCGGTGCTGGGCGTGATTACGTCTCCTTCAAAAGTCCATTGTGCTATGGTAACCTGAGCAGAAACAGTGCTCCCTAAGAGCCAGATTTCGGCCAAAAGTAAAAATGAAACCATAAATGTTTTTGCGTAGTTTTTCTTCATATTAAAAGTGGATTAGTTGTTTGTTAATTGGAAATATCTTGCTAAGAGTGAACTTAAAGGTAAGGTGTCAAATAAATTATTTATTTACAAAAATAAGTCATTTTTATATTGGCTTTCTCATTAAATCTTAAACAATTTGACGAAAAGTTCTTAACAGATTATTTGAATTACTTCTATACTGTAAATCAATTACATAGCGAAATATTAGAATTTTCATAATCATTTCACATGAATGACATAACTTCAAAAATAATTCAAAAATTCAAGTTACAAAAACACTATTTAAACTGTACAGACTTATATAAATTACAACATTTTATTAACTTAAAACATAACAAAAAATATTTAAATAAATGAAAAACAAGTTATTAAAATAATATATAACTCTACAATATAAAATTGGTCTGGTTTCATGTAAAACATTTTTTGTTTTATTCCTATGTATTTTGTGTTAGTTTTGAAAAGCTATTCATCAAAGTATCAAACCATGTTGCTCTTCAGGCATGCGCAGAAGTCTATCGAATTGATTGACAGTTTCCTGAATCTGATTGATCAGGGGTCAATACTCTTTAAGGAAGGCGTAAAAAACTATCTTTATGGTAACCGGGAAAGTTTTTTAAGCAATCTTATGACTTTATCAAACCTTGAAACTGAAGCAGATATTCTGAAAAGGAAAACTGAGAACATCCTGTATACCCAATCCTTAATGCCTCAACTGAGAGGCGACATACTAAAACTTCTGGAAGAGCTGGATAATATCATTGATCTGGCGAAAACAAGCCTGTTTCAGTTTGATGTTGAAAATCCTTTTATACCTGCTGAATTAAATCAGGATATGGTTAAACTCACCGAACTTTCAGCAGCTGCCATTGAATCCGTTATTCCTGCAGCACGGGCTTATTTTAAAGATCCTGAATCTGTTAAAGAGAAACTTCACAGAGTTTATCTTTATGAAAAAGAGGCTGATAAGCTTGCAGATGCCATCAAGAGAAAGGTTTTTCATGAAATGCCGGGACTGAAACTCAGTGAAAAATTTCATTTGCGGTACTTTACATTACATATTGAAACATTATCAGATGCTGCTGAAAAGGCGGCAGATGTACTATCAATAATGGCAATTAAAAGAACCCTTTGAATTCTTAACCAGGTACAATGCAGTTTTTAATTTTCCTGTCCAGCGGTCTGTTTTTAGGATGGTCATTAGGGGCTAACGATGCTGCCAATATTTTTGGATCTGCCGTAGGTTCCAAGATGATAAGGTTTAGGAAAGCGGCGTTGATTGCCAGTATTTTTGTTGTTATCGGCGCGGTATTTCAGGGCCGTGGCAATGCAGAAACACTTTCTGGTTTGGGTGCTGTTGATGCATTGGCAGGTGGATTTGCTGTTTCTTTGTGCGCAGCTTTCACGGTTTACTGGATGACCCGTTATGCCATTCCAGTTTCAACAAGTCAGGCCATTGTTGGTGCCATTATTGGCTGGACCATTTTTGTCGGGAAGCAAATCGATTACAGGATTTTATCAATAATTGTAAGCACATGGGTTACAAGCCCGATACTTGGACTTGTATTTGCTGCTCTGCTCTTTTTGGCATTCCGTTCACTTCTGCGCCGCCTCAAAATTCATGTTGTAATACTTGATGCTTACATAAGAATATCACTTATCGTTGTTGGCGCCTTTGGCGCCTATAGTTTGGGAGCCAACAATATTGCCAATGTAATGGGAGTATTTGTCCACGCTGCACCGGATATTCTTTTGGATTTTGGATTATTTACTCTTGACGGAGTACAGTTGCTATTCCTTATTGGTGGAATTGCCATTTCAACGGGAATTTTTACCTATAGCGAAAGGGTGATGAATACTGTTGGCAACGGCATACTTTCACTTACATCCGAAGCGGCCATTGTGGTGGTTTTGTCTCAGGCGCTGGTGTTATTTGTTTTTTCATCATCATGGCTTTCTAATTCTTTCGTTTCCATTGGCCTTCCGGCCATTCCTCTGGTCCCGGTTTCAAGCACCCAGGTGGTTGTGGGCTCAGTTATTGGAATTGGTATGGTAAAGGGAGCCAGGGAGATCAAATACAGAGCACTTGGCGAAATTGCTTTAGGATGGATAACCACACCATTGGCTGCGGGTGTACTTACCTATTTTGTACTGTTCTTTGTGCAGAATGTTTTTCATCTCGATGTAACATCTTCAGGACTAGCATCAGGAGGTTCGGTCATAGGAAATGCTGATCGTGAAATATTACCCGGAACGTATCAATATGTTAATTTGATCCTACCTGGTGTCATGATATTAACATCACTGGCAATAGTTGTTCTGGTATTTTTGGTCCTCAGGCAGCAAAAACTCAGGTTGAAAGCCGAAAATGAACTTCTGCAAGAGCAAAATAACTATTTCCAGGCTCAAAAGGCATTGAGTAATATGGAGGTTTCAGCCATACAGACAGAAAACAATTTGCTGAACCATAAACTTGAACAACGCAGGAGTGAATACACAAATATTGCATTAAATATCAGCAGTCAGAAAGAATTTCTTCAACGCATAGCCGGTCTGGTTGATCAAATCAGAAATTCAGAGCATAAAACTGAGCAGGATGAACGATTAAGAGACTTAAGTCTTATTCTTAAGCAAAAAATGTCGTTTGCCAGCGAAACAGAAGAGTTCTACTCAAAAATTGAATTGACCGACAGAGAATTCAGGCAGAAACTTACCAGTGCTTTTCCCGGCATTACTGAGCAGGAGAAGAAACTGGCAATTCTGTTAAGGCTGAATCTCTCTTCAAAGGAAATTTCTTCGATGCTTGGGATTTCGCCTAAAAGTGTTGAAATTGCAAGGTATCGGCTTCGTAAACGTATTAACCTCAAAAAAGGTGATAACCTGATTCAATACATACAAAACCTTTAAATCAAACCAATATGAGAAAAATTAAACAAATGAAATGGGTTGTATTGCTGATGGCCATTTGGTTAAATGGCAACATCATAAAAGCACAGGAGACAGATACTACCGTGCGCTACAACCAATACGGGGTAAAAGTAAACCGTACACGACTTCAGGCGGAGGAGCGAAATGGAATTTTGGTACTGGAAAGCAAAGACCAGAAATACAAAATCTGGTACGATGCACGCGTGCAGCTGGATGGTGCCATGTTTTTCGGCGATACTTATAATCCGATAGGCAACGGTACCTCAATTCGCCGTGCCCGTTTCGCAGTAAAAAGTCAGTTTACTGAACAATGGTATGGAGAGTTTGATATGGATATTTCAAACTCCGAGCTTGAACTTAAAGATGCTTATCTGGAATTTTCGCCAAACCAAAACCTCAGTTTCAGAGCCGGTCATTTCAAAGAAGGTTTTTCTGTAGAATCAACTACCACATCAAGGTATTTGACCTTTATAGAGCGACCAATGGCTGTGCATATTTTTGCTCCCTCACGGCATATCGGTGTTTCTGCTATTTATAGTAAAAACTGGTTATTTGGTATGGGAGGTGTTCATTTTCAAACCGTAGGAGATCCTGAGGAACGCCTGTTTTCTAAAGACAACAACAAAGGCTATGGCGTGGATGAAGGTGTTTCATTCACAGGAAAACTTGTGGCTATGCCTTTTTACAGCGATTATAATAAAGGTCTGCATTTTGGTATAGCAGGGTCTTATCGTACACCCAAATCGGATGCCGAAATCCGGGGCCACGAGCGCTACAGCATACGTTCATTAACATCGATCAACCGGAAAAAGTATATGGATACTGATTTAATTCCTTTTGTTGATTATATAGTACTCGGAGACCTTGAACTTGCAGGATATTACAAAAACTTTCGTTTCCAGGGCGAATACCTGCTAAGCAATGTTCACAGGAAGAAATTTGATGAAGTTCTTCCAACAGAAAAGTTTGATGGATGGTATGCTTTCGGAAGTGTGCTTCTTTTTGGAGGTAAATATAATTACAATACCAGCGAGGCTGAATTTACCCAACCAACCCGCGGCCAGAGCTGGGGCGATTTGGAGCTATCATTTCGCTATGATTACCTGAGTTTAAATAGCAGCATGGATGGAATTATGGGTGGTGCCGGAGAAGGTTATACCCTTGGCCTCAATTATCATGTAAACAACAACGTGAAAATCATGCTGAATTATGCCTACCTGAATCACGACCGCTACGCAAGTGGTAAAAATAAACTCTTTGTAGGCTACGATGAAAACGGAGTACTTACCCGCGATCCCAGAAAGGTTGTTGATGCTATGGGCAAAGCAGGAGAGGACTTTAGCTTTGTAAGTGTAAGATTGGAAGTTGATTTTTGATAATTTAAAATATAAAAAAAATGAAAACAAAAATATTTTTATTGGTGCTGATCATTGCAGGACTCAGTTTCTCTTCCTGCGTGAAAGATGAAGTTTTCGAAGGTCCTCCTGTGTTGAGCGAGCTTTCAATTTCACCGCAGGCTCCGGGTGAAACTGACAATGTAATTGTAAGTATAAAAGCTACTGATATGAATGGAATCAAATCAGTTACGCTTTTCTATAAAGTCGAACAAGGGTCTTTCATAAGCCTTGCAATGACAGGTATGGGAAGCACTCCCAACATCTATACAGCTCAGATTCCGGCCCAGGGAGCTGGGAAAACAGTTGCTTATTATGTTGAAGCTGAAAATGAGAACGGTAAAAAAGCTTTTGCGCCTAGTGGTGCTCCTGAAGCAACAGGTGCCTATACCATTGGAGCGCCAAGCATTGTGCTGAACGAAGTTTACAGCAGAGGTACTGTAGATGCTCCCGACTGGGTTGAAATTTATAATAACTCCGATAGTCCTGCCGATATCAGTGGATATAAAGTCTATGATCCGGGTGGACAATCGGGAAGTAAACCTAAAAAGGAAATTCCTGCCGGAACTGTTCTTGCCGGCCGTGGATTTTATGTAATTGTGGTTGATGATGGCACAGAGAGTGGATTTGGTTTGTCAAGCGGAGGAGATCAGGTTTGGCTCGAAAATGCTTCGGGTAATATAATCGACAATGTTGAACATCCTGCTTTTGAACCAACCCAGTCGTATGGTAGAATTCCTGATGGCACAGGTGCATGGCAAATTCTTGACAGGATTACCCGCGGTGCAGCAAACGATGATTCACCTCCCGCTCCGGTAATTCTGATCAATGAATTATATTCTCGCGGAACTGCCGAAAATCCTGACTGGATTGAAATTTACAATGCAACTACAATGGCGGTGGATATCAGCGGTTATAAAATTTATGACAATGGCGGACAAGCCGGCACCAAACCCAAAAAAGAGATTCCTGCCGGTACAACAATTCCTGCAAAAGGTTTCTATGTAATTGTGGTGGACGATACCGATGCAAGTGGATTTGGATTATCGAGCGGTGGTGAACAGGTTTGGTTTGAGAATGCTTCCGGAACAATAATAGACAATGTTACCTTCCCGGCTCTCGAAGAAACACAATCCTATGGCCGTTATCCCGATGGCGATGCCAACTGGCAGGTGTTGTTCATTGCGACTCCGGGCGCAGCCAATGATAATTCTCCTGCCCCTGTGGCGGTTGTATTGATGAATGAAATTTACTCCAGGGGTAATGCTGAAAATCCTGACTGGATAGAAATTTTCAACACTTCCACAACCATTGCGGCTGATATCAGCGGATTTAAAATCTACGACAGTGGCGGACAAGCAGGCACCAAACCCAAAAAGGAGTTTCCGGCAGGAACAGTAATACAGCCCGGAGGATTTTTTGTAATTGTTGTGGATGATGCAGATGCCAGCGGTTTTGGACTTTCAAGCGGTGGTGAGCAGGTTTGGCTTGAAAATACGGCAGGAACAGTTGTCGATGATATTACATTCCCTGCACTTGCCGAAACTGAATCATATGGTCGTTATCCCGATGGTTCAGCCAATCTGCAAATACTCAGCATTGTTACACCCGGCGCTGCAAACGACAATTCAACTCCTCCACCTGCTGTAGTCATCCTTATGAATGAGATTTACTCCCGTGGCACCGCCGAAGATCCCGATTGGATTGAAATCTACAACGGTTCAGCCATAGAAGTGGATATCAGTGGATTTAAAATTTATGATGGTGGTGGTCAGGCCGGTACAAAACCTAAAAAGGAATTTCCAGCTGGAACTGTAATTCCTGCCGGTGGTTTCTTTGTTATTGTAACTGACGATGCTGATGCCAGCGGTTTTGGCCTTTCCAGCGGCGGTGAACAGGTTTGGCTCGAAAATGCAGCAGGAACTGTTATTGATGACATTACCTTCCCGGCATTCGAACCTACACAATCATACGGAAGAAAGCCTGACGGATCGGCCAACCTCTTTATTTTTACCGAAATAACCAGAGGGTCTTCTAACAACAACGCAGGAACACTGCCTAAATTAAGAAGATAGCTGAACCTTATTACCCGACAGGTTTTATCAAAGCCTGTCGGGTTTTTAATATTGAAATGATATTTTATTTGTCCGGCAGCATAGCTCTGTCAGGCATGTTAATTCGTAATTTTTAAAAAATGTCAAAAGAAATAATAGAGATTGGAGAACAATCCAAGCCAAGGTTTGAATTCCGTTCTTTCGGACAAAATTTCGATTCAGCCCACAAACGAATGGCACGTCTTTCTGTCCCAATTCCTGAAAAAGTCTGGGAACGACAATCGGAAGAAATCTACATCATGTCGCGTACCAACGATATCAACAATACCAAAATTCGTAACGGAAAGATGGATATAAAAACCTTTGTTCAGACCGTTGATGGACTTGAACAATGGAATCCGCTCATGAAAGGTGAATTTCCAATGAAGGCTGCTATTTTGCGCGATGAAGTTTTTCCGGCATTTCAGGTAATAGTGCCCGATCTCCTGAAAGATGAATACACCTATGAAGAATTTATGGCCATTATTGAAAATCACCCTGATCTACAGGCAGTAAAAGTGAATAAAAGGAGGTTTGGCTATATGGTAAATGATACGATTTGCGAATATGGCGAGATACTTATCAATGGAGCAAAAGTTGTAACCATCAATTCAGAATCTACTGAAGTGCACGACATCAAAAAGACACTGAAAGATATTGGTGCCGATGCTTTTGAGAACATCAACTACCTGCAGGCCATCAAACGTGTAATTGGAATGATAAACAAACCGCTGGCAAACTGATAATCAGTAAAATTATGGCAAACGAAATCGAAAAAAAATTTTTGGTGGTGGGTGAGTTTAAGCACCTTGCACATAAGCAAACCCGAATAACCCAGGGATATCTGTGTTCAGTACCCGAAAGAACCGTAAGAGTGAGAACAAAGGGCGATCGTGGATTTATTACCATCAAGGGAATCGGTAATGCTTCAGGTGCAAGCCGGTATGAATGGGAAAAGGAAATTCCCGAAACTGAAGTCAAGGAATTGCTTCAGATATGCGAACCGGGGGTGATCGATAAAACCCGCTACCAGGTAAAAGCAGGTCCACATACCTATGAAGTTGATGAGTTTTATGGTGAAAATCAGGGACTGACGGTTGCTGAAGTTGAATTGTCGGATGAAAATGAAACTTTTGAAAAACCTGATTGGCTGGGAGAAGAAGTTACGGGAGTTGTAAAGTATTACAATTCAATGCTTATGAAGCATCCTTACACAAAGTGGTAGCAGGTTCAATCTCTTGGAAACCGGTTTATTGCCATTACAAATTCTCGCAAAAGGTCATTTTATGAAGCAAGTTGATGTAGAAGCAGATCAGACATTCGATCTGCTCGATATGCAAAACTACCGCATAGAGAAGCTGCCGAAAAGACAAAAAACCGGTTTTGAACGCTGGTTGGCAATTGTCGGACCTGTTCTTGCTGTTTTGTCTTTCATCCTGTTCGCTTTTGTTATTAAACTGCCTTTTCTGCAGGATATTGATTCAGCTCAATTGGTGTCGGATGAAGCGAAAAAAGCCTTTGAGAAACTTGGTTCATTTCAGTTTACCCGGATGAATGAATTTATGCTGGCAATTTTTATTGCCGGCATCATTCTGTGGATTACCGAAGCTATACCCAATTACCTGACTTCGCTCATCATTATCGTGAGTATGGTTTTGAGCGGTGTTTTGAGTGAAAAGGTTGCCTATGCTCAACTGGGGCATCCTGTTATGTGGCTGAACATTATGTCGTTCGTGCTTGCCAGTATGCTTGTTGCTACAGGTGTTGCCAAACGATTTGCACTCTGGTTTATCCTGAAGTTCGGCAAAAATGCCGGAACCATTTTCCTGAGTTTCATTGTAATCAATGTGGTTTTATCGGCGTTTATTTCGGCAACAACTGCAAAAGCTGCCATTTTATTACCCATTTTCATGGTAATTGCTGCCATATACGGGGCAAGGGGAGGAGATGCCCGCAATAACTTCGGGCGAAGCATTGTTCTGCAAAACCTTTTCTACATCAACATCGGTGCCAGTGGTTTTCTCACCGGTTCGGGCGCAAACCTGCTTGCGGCTGCTCTGATAGCCGGGGCAACAGGTTCAACAGTTTTCTTTTCTGATTGGCTTTTTGCCATGTTTCCCATTATGATTGGGATGCTGTTGATAGGTTACATTCTGGCGATGAAGATTTTTTTTCCACTTTCATCCGAAGAACGCTTGCCTCAAATTGAAGGTGGAATGGATAGGCTCAGAGAAGAATATAAAAAACTGGGCGAAATTAACCGCGATGAGGTTAAGTCGGTAATAATCTTTTTGCTGATACTTGGGTTCTGGTCAACCGACCGTTTACACGGTATCAGCCCAACTGCTGTGGCTTTTGTCGGGGGCGTGGTGGCTTTGCTGCCACGCTACGGCATCGTTAACTGGAACGATGTGGATATACCCTGGCACCTCATGCTGTTTTCGGCAGGCGCCTACACATTAGGAGCAGGATTGGATGTCACCGATCTGCCATCAATCAGTGTAAATGCTTTTTTTGATCAACTGGGCATCAGCAACCACACTCCATTCTGGGTGCTTTACCTGATTCTTACGGCGGTTATGATTTTCAGTGCTCTGATCTTTCAGTCCAAAACAATGAGGGCCATGATATTTATTCCCATTGCCATTGGGGTGGCCGGCCGTTTCGGATTCAGTATTGTCAGCCTGGCTTTGCCGGTAGCCTTTATGATTGAGCATGTTTATGTGCTTCCGTTTAACAGCAAGCCGGCGGCCTTATTGTATGAAACAGATCAGTACAGCCTTACCGAAACTTTCAGGTATGGATTTACTCTGATGGTCATTGGATGGATCATTAATATCATCGCCGGAGAAACCTGGTTCAGATTTCTTGGAATTACTCCGGATGGAGTTTTTGGCCTGTTTTGAAGATTTAGCATTGAAAGACAGAATCAAATCCAAACAAGAAGTTTTTTCCATGAAAAGTTGAAAATAACGCAGTAAATTTAATGCATGATTGAAGATCAGGTTAAAGTACACGATAAGTTCTCCGTTGAGATAAAACTGGGATTCAATGCCAGGCGAAAGCAGGAGGTGAGCGACTTTGCCGTAAATACCTGGATTTTTATTCCAAACAGTCTTGATATCAACCGTGCAACCTATCAGAAAACGGATTTTTACCGCGATCTTAAATCAAACATTCGTTTGATAACCCCATCCTATTTGCTTCGCGATATTGCAAACCGGAACAAGGAACCCTTTGCCCTTGTGGAAAAATCATTTCAGGAATTGGCGTCAAAACCAACACGCACAGGGGTAGCAGAATACGAATATCACATCAGGATGTTTGTTTCTATTATAAAAAGTGCTTTGAGGGAAGAAATTCAGCATATTTTAAACAATGGAATTGCTGAAGATATTGAATATCTGGCGAATACCTATGTTGCCAACATTCAGTCAATTGCAGAAAACTTTCGCAACCTCAGGCGCATCATCAATGTTCCCTCTGTGAGTAAAGAACTAATGAATTACTACTTTTTTGGTGATGAATTTATCAGCAATCTTTTTGAACAGCATTCATTTAAACTATACGACGGTCTCAATAGATCGGGGCAGTTGAAAGAAGGCGTCAGTAAAAACCTGATGGCTTTAATCAATGCTGAAGTGGCTTATAAACGCGAAAAGGGCTATCCAACGGTGGAGAAGACAAGCAAAGATCGAAACCGCGATTTGGTATTCAGGTTAAGCCTTTTGAAAAAGTATGCCGAAAATGAGCTTTTTCTTAATACAAATCAACGCAGGGACGGGGTGTGGATTGAACAGGTTTATCTGAGTATTGCTGCCGGTTTATCGATGGTTTTTGCTACTGCAATAGCATTTTCGTTTCAGCAGAAGTATGGAAATTTAACCATGCCATTTTTTGTTGCCCTTGTGGTTAGCTACATGCTGAAAGACAGGATAAAGGAAGTTACCCGCTACTATTTTGCTCATAAACTGGGCCGCAGATTTTTCGACCATCGCACCGACATTAGCCTGAGCGAACACAAAATTGGATGGAGCAAAGAAAGTATGGTATTTGTGCCTGAAAGTAAGGTTCCCGATGAAGTGGTAAAAGTCAGAAACCGATCGGCAATTCTTGAAGCTGACAACCGGAACAATCGCGAAAAAATAATATTGTATCGCAAACTGGTACGCCTTAACCGGAGGAGTTTAAACGAGTGTAGCCAATATCCCACCAACGGAATGAATGATATAATCAGGTTCAATGTTTCAAACTTTATCCAGAAAATGGACAACCCGATCGTACCTCTATATTTTCCAGGCGAAAACGGACAGGTTGAAATTGTGAAAGGTGAAAAAATGTATTACATAAACCTGGTGCTGCAGTTGAACAACGAAGATCAAATCACCTATAAACGGTATCGTATTGTACTGAATCGAAAGGGAATACGAGAAATTGAGAAATTTTAGGGTTTTTTGATGTGATCATCTTTAAATCAACAACCATCAGCTTCTGCAAAATTGAGCTTTTCAAAACTTCTTTTGATGGTTTTATGGAACTTCAATTGCGGATAGCCAAAATCACTATGATCGAATCCCTCATTTTTTCAGGAAGACCATATTTTTTCCTGAAATTCTTGCCGGTATATTTCAGGAAAGTCCCCACGCTGCCGATCATGCAAGAACCCAGTCCCAGAGATTCGGCGGCCAGGGTGGCATAGGTAGCGGCAATGTATGGATCGGCCGGATCAGACATATTTCCATAAAACATCATGGCTGCTGGGGCGTCGTAAAGAAGGTGGTTTTCATCTTTTTTACGGGTTTCGGTTAAAAAAATAATCAAAGGAATTACAAACGATTTAAACATCTGATGGCTATCCTTTCGCATAAAAGGCCTCATTAAAAACAGTGATGCTGGCGATGCCATCCATTTCATTCTAATAAGCATTTCAATAAAATCGAAGCTGAACTTACGTACCTTTTCTTTATTGTCGAGTACCATCACACCTACATCTGATGGAGGCAGTTCCATGGGAGCCGTTGATGCCATTTTCAGAATCTTTTAGAGCATCTCTTTGGTTACAGGCTTGTCTTTAAAATCAAGGATACTGCATCGGTTTAGCAATAACCGGTAAAGCTGATCAAAACCTGTAGTTTCAATATTTCGGTCAATCGGGCTGTAATCATCGGTTGCGAGGGTTCGGCCCTCGACCATGATGGCATCATGGGGGCAAACAGCAACACAGTGTCCGCAGCCAATACATCCAAAAAGAGGATCGGGGTTTATTTTAAGTGTTTTATCCTCAATCAGAAGTTAAAAGTCCTTAAACACCATTACACATAGCCCGCATGCATTGCAGTTTTGATGGTCAATGGTTATCTGTGCAGTATCGGTGCCGGTACGGCTGGTTGCAGGACATGTTATTGGGTTTTCACACAAAGCTATATAACCTGAAAGTGGAAATCAAGTTTTATACGTTAAATTTGTGTTCTTCAGGTATACCGGACATTGACATGCGGATGAGTTGCCCATAAAGATTCAGGCTATGCAGTGAATTTTGAAAAATTTCGGGCAATGTGTGGTTTCGGAATTGTGTTTCAATCCTTAATGCTTTTCAATATCTTTGCCTTGGTTTTATAGGGAGAATGATCTCAAAAGATAATATATCAGCATTTATCAAGAACAGAAAACTGTTTCTTATACCGGCATTTCTCTTGTTTATCCCTCTGTTTTTTACCGGTATCAGAACCGACCATGATTGGGGCGATGATTTTGCTCAATATCTTTCGCAGGCCGAAAATATCTTTCAGGGCATGCCTATGGCTCAAACCGGATACATTTATAATCCTGAGTACCCAAGTCTGGGCCCTAAAGCTTATCCTCCCGGATTTCCGCTGTTAATTGCGCCCATTGTCGGAAAATACGGCTATAATATAATACCTGTAAATTATTTGATTTCAGCACTTCTCATATTGACTGCAATTTTTTCAGTTCTGCTTTTTTACAGGCAAACGGGTTGGATTTCTGCCATATTTCTCAGTGCTGTCATTTATTACAATCCTTATATAATCAGCCTTAAGGGTGAAGTTATGGCAGATATTCCTTTCTCCCTGCTTTTTTTGGTTTTTATTCTGATAATTTATGGAAGCCGGAGTATTTCAAAATATTTGTGGATAACAGCCGGAGTAATTGCCGGATTGGCCATTACTGTCAAATCAATTGGAGTGGTATTGCCGGTTTCACTGATTGTTTTCAGCATTCAGCAGTTTTTTCTTTCGCGATATCATAAAGAAACAATCAGAGAGGCTTTCGCGAAAGTTCAGCATCAAATAATGGCTGCCTTGATTGCTCTCGGGATTTCATTGCTGTTTAACCTGCTATTTATGCGCGGAACATCAGGAGGCGGTTATCTGAACATTTATAATTACAGCATGATTTCCGAAGCCTTTGCCACAAATGTATATGTTTATTCCGAAGCCGTTAGAATGTTTTTTATAAATCCCGATTCCCCCTTATTCTGGATAGGATTTCCTGTCGGAGCAGCCATTCTTGCATTTTTTATTGCAGGGCTATTTCTTTCCTTTTTCCGAAAACCACAAATTCTTGACTGGATTACAGTGATTTATATTTCAATTCTGCTTGTTTATCCATATCATAATTCAGGATTCAGGTTTTTGTTGCCCATTTCACCTGTTATTTTGCTGTATTCTGTTAAAACAATTTCTCTGCTCACCAGCCTTGTGATGGTAAAGCGGTTGTTAATTGTCTTTTCCATGTTAATTCTTCTTACTTATATCAGAACAATTCCCGGCTATTTTATTTCTGAAGAACAAACCTTGGATGGACCCTACGCGCCACATGTTGAAACTGCTTTTGCAGAAGTCAAGGCTTTGACCGACGTTAATGCGCGGATTGTTTTCATAAAACCACGCGCTCTGGCAAGATTTGCAGGCAGAAAAAGTATGTCTCATCATCCTTTATCAAAAGCATCTGAAATTTATCATGAATTTCAATATCTGAATCCAACCCATTTTTTAGTTTATTCTGAATTACCTGATCCTGCGTTGGTTCATTATTTGCAAACCAACCAAAATGAAGTCAGGCTTATATGGAGGGATGAGTTTTTCAGGCTATATCAAAAATCGGATTAGCTCATGAAAGTATTTCATGCAAAACTCTCACGGTTTTCATTTCACCCATTTCGGGAATATGGAGCCTGTAAAATTCAATAAGCCGGTCAAGGAGGTCATTTCTTATTTCAACCGAAAATACTATTTCTTTAAGAGAGTTGAAATCTGAAAGTTGAAGTTTTTCGAGCAACAGCGCAGACTGGCCGGATATATAGTAACGGTGAAGTGGTTCTGAATCAAGGAATATTCCCTCTTCCATATCGAAATATCCGCCATCCGATACTTTTGATAATGCTGGTGCAAATCCCAGAAATTTCGTTAGCCTTAGCATAAAAAGCAAATGAAATAAAGGGATCGGAATTTCAGAATTAGACAAAGAATCAAGCGTTGTTTCAATGAAACTGAAAATGTTTTGATTAGGCTCTTCTTCTTTTATGCACTTATAGAGAAGTTCATTGATAAACATCAGCACTGCACTTCTTGACATATCGTCAGTTATAAGCTGTATGTTTTTGCATATAATCGCCTCTCCAATAAAATTAAGCCCTCTGTTTTCGCGATGATTCACGATTAGTTCAAGCATATTCATATTGCTGAACAAAGCAGATCTGAGTTTTGATTTTTTACTGTACAAGCCTTTAACAAGATATGATTTCAGCCCATAATTTTCAGTATATATTTTTACGATAGCACTTGAATCAGAGTATCTGATCACATGAAAAACAAAACCACGGGTTCTTGATTGCATGGTCTAAAATTAAGGTATTTGGCTTTGCATTTTTTGCCCTGTTTAAAAAAAGTGTTTAAAAACTGCATTAGACCGTATTGAGTAATTATTTGAAAAATAAACATAATATAGGATTTTGGATTTATTAAATCCTTACTTTAGCATTCTACAATCTCAACCCCATCAAGTCATGAAAGAAATCATTGTAGCCATAGATTTTTCGAAAGGATCAATTCACGCACTCGATTATGCCATAGCTTTTGCTAACCAGATGAAGAGCAACATTATGATGGTTTGGGTTGACAGTAAGGCCAGCCAGGATTTTGCTTTTTCGGCCGAAACAAATGAATTTCGTGATGAAGCTGTCAAGAGTATGGAAGATATTCTCAAATCGAGGAAATCTGTACTGAAAAACGGAAAACTTTCATATAAGCTTCGAACGGGAAAGGTATATCAGGAGATAGCGAATCAAGCGAAAATAAATGAGGCTTCACTGATTATTGCAGGTACACATGGTGTTACAGGGTATGAAGAATTTTGGATTGGAAGCAATGCTTATCGCATAGTTTCTTATGCTCCTTGCCCGGTAATTACTGTCAGGTATGATTTTCACATGAAAGAAGATAGGATTAAAAGCATTGTTTTGCCAATAGACAGCACCACCGATACCAGGCAAAAAGTGCCCTTTGCTGTTCACGTGGCAAAGGCATTCGGAGCTGATATTCACGTGCTTGCATTATATACAACCAGCCTCAAAACGGTTCAACGGAAAGTGGACAATTACGCCCGCCAGGTACAAAAGTTCATTAGCGACGAAGGCATCAATCATTATATTGAAAGTGTTCAGGCTGATAACATTACCAATGCATCAATTAATTATGCAAATAAAGTAAACGCCGACCTCATTGCTATTATGACTGAGCAGGAGACTACTGCGTCAAATATTTTGCTCGGACCATATGCCCAGCAAATGGTGAATTATTCACCGGTGCCTGTTCTCAGTATACAACCTAAAGAAATATATTCAATTTCTACACGTTAGTAAATTATGCGTTTCATAAATTTTTTACTTTTTTTTATGTTAATTATTCCTGCTGCGTATGCTCAAAAGGGTAATGTTGAGGTTATAGCTGATGACCGGATTGATTTATTGGTTGAAAAACACAAATACCTGAACCGACACCAGGCGGTGCTCAACGGCTGGAGAGTTCAAATCTTTTTTGATGCTGGTGCACTTTCAAAACGAAAGGCTACAGATGCTCAGCATCGTTTTACAGCACGTTATCCGGGAATTGAAGCATATCTTTCTTTTAAAGAACCCTACTATCGCGTAAGGGTGGGTGATTTCAGGACAAGAATTGAAGCCGAAGGATTTCTTCAAAAAATTAAAGGAGACTATCCGAATTCATTTGCTGTTAGCGAAATGATTTTTCCACCCCCTTTGGTCAGAGACAGGGCAAGATCGTCTGACGAATAGACACATTAGAAATATGCCTTTTTCTTTTGATGCACTTATCCTATGAATAAAAATTCAGCATCACCTTTATTGCAAGTTCTATTCTTTTTTTGACTGATCCCACCACTGATCTTCAAAAAAGAACGCGGTCACCAGTTCCCTTGGCGTAAATTCAAAATAATAGTTTACAGGAGTAATGGCTTTTGGAGGGTTTTCCCAAAGTTCTGAATTAGGAGCTTCAGGTTCAAAAATTGCATGGGTACGCGTGCTGAAATCAAAGGGCGATCTTTTTCGTGAATCAGAAAGCACATAAAACTTCTTACCAGCTTCACGGCAAACCAGGGCAATGGGGTAGGTGCCTATCTTGTTGGTAAAACCATCGACAAATACATTGTCAGCGCCAACCACTGCAAAATCAATTTCATTGATAAATCTTCCAATGGCAGCTTCATTGATCAGGTGAACTTTGCAGCCCAGGTCAGAAAGCAGGCGGGCTTCAAGTTTTCCTTCAAAAACAGGACCCGACATGGTTTGGTAAACCGATGGGAAAATATGATGGTTAGCCAGATGTTCAAACAAAACATGAATGGTATAGCTGTTGCTGTGAAGCAGTATTTTTTTGTTGTGAAAATCAACAAGTCTTGCCATTTTTTCAGAAGCCATATCAATACTTTCTTTCCACTGCCCAGTATAATCATCGATGAAATGCTCAATTTTTTTCTTCGATTTTTCAAGATTGAGATCATTGACCTGAACCTCCTCAATCAAATAAAAAAACTGTTGAAGAAAATGGTGAAGAACTGCCAGGTCGGGGAAATGGTTGGTTACTTTGGTTAGATTTTCATGAAGGTACGCAGCATCTATTTCATTACCGTTAAGGTAAGTGCGGATACTTTTTATTATTTTCTCAAGTATGGCGGCAGATCCTGAATAATTATCAGAAATCAGTTCACGGATTTTTAATTCGAAGGACATAATTTAAAAAATTAACAATCAGATATTTAGCCAGAATAATCGGTGCAGGCAAAAAGATTTGCCGGCAAAGATCTATGAAATTTATTTATCTTTGCGAATATAATTCATAACAGTTCAATTAAATCAAAATTGCAAGATGTCAGAAAAAATTTTTGATAAAATAAAACCGGGTGTTGTAACCGGAAACGATGTACAGGAAGTTTTCAGGATTGCCCGTGAAAATGGATTTGCCTTGCCCGCTGTCAATGTTGTTGGCACCGATTCTATCAATGCTGTGCTTCAGGCAGCCAAAGAGGTAAACTCTCCGGCCATTATACAATTTTCAAACGGAGGAGCACATTTTTATGCAGGTAAATTCCTGAATAATGAAGGAGAAAAGGCTGCCATTGCTGGAGCTGTTTCAGGAGCTATGCATGTGCATAAAATGGCAGAACTGTATGGAGTAGCAGTGATTCTGCACACCGACCACGCAGCTAAAAAGTTGTTGCCTTGGATTGATGGGCTGCTCACCGAAGGTGAAAACTTTTTTGCTAAAACCGGTAAACCACTTTTCAGTTCTCATATGCTCGATCTCTCGGAAGAGCCGCTTCATGAAAATATCGAAATTTCCGGAGAGTACCTCAAGAGAATGAGTAAGCTGGGAATGACCCTTGAAATTGAGCTTGGTGTTACCGGTGGTGAAGAAGACGGCGTTGACAATACCGGTGTTGACAGTTCAAAACTCTATACTCAGCCCGAAGAAGTTTGCTATGCTTATGAACAACTTTCAAAAATCAGTCATCGGTTTACCATTGCTGCATCTTTTGGCAATGTTCATGGAGTTTATAAACCCGGTAACGTAAAACTTGAGCCGATAATTCTCAAAAAGTCGCAGGATTACATTCAGAAAAAATTCAATACTGTTGAAAAACCTGTGAACTTTGTATTTCATGGCGGTTCAGGCTCTGGCACTCAAGAGATTCGTGAAGCCATTTCATATGGAGTGGTAAAAATGAACATAGATACCGATACCCAATGGGCTACCTGGAAAGGAATAAAGGATTATTACAAAAAGTATGAAGGTTACCTGCAGGGTCAGATTGGAAATCCTGAAGGCGAAGATAAACCCAATAAAAAATATTATGATCCGCGTAAATGGTTGAATGAAGCACAAAAAACCATGATTAACAGGCTAAAATCTGCTTTTGAAGATCTGAATAACCTAAACAGAAGCTAAGTGAAATGCACCAGATAAAAAATTCCCCGACATTTGATCGCCGGGGATTTTTTTTTGGAATGGTTTAATAACCCATCGATATAAGCATTTCTTTGGGATGAACACTTAAAACAGGTATGGGAGAATGATGTACCATTTGCTGTGCATAGGGTCCAAGCCAGAGATTGGCTGCTGATTTCTCTTGTTCGGTCATGATGGCGATAAGATTGGCATCAATAGATTTAGCATACTCAATGGTTGAATCGCTGATGTTATCAGAATTCATTTCTGTGACAATGTAATTTACATTACGCTCTTTCAGGTATTTAGCAGCCTGTTTTGTGTAGCTCATTATGGTGCTCCTTACGTTCTCAACAGAGGTAGTATATAGAGTAAGAATGTGAACCTCAGCGCCAAACATAAGGGCAAGGTCAGAAACGAAAGGTATTTTTTGTCTTGTTTCCATGCTTGAATCGATGGGAGCAATAATTTTGCTGAGATCGCGTGAAACCTGAACTCCGGCCCTGATGGTAATCACCGGGCATGGCGAAGCAGTTACAATCCGGTTTGCATTGCTACCAATCCAGAATTCTTCAAATCCCGATGATCCGTGCGTGCCTGCAACAATGAGCCAGGCTTCGGATTCTTTTGCCTGATTTACAATTTCTTTATAGACTTTACCTTCTCTTATCATGTAATCCAGTTTTGAATCAGGCAGCTGATCCTGGTATTTGTTGATAAGGCGGATAAACTGATGCTCAACCTCTTCCAGCAAGTCATCCGAAAGGTCAGAAGAAAGTATGGTTTTTGTGGTATAAGGGTTGTTTACCCACAACATCAGAAGGTTTGATTTTGATTTTTTTGCAATGCTGATTGAATGTTCAAGAGCATTGATGGAGCAGTCTGAAAAATCAATGGCTGAGATGATTGTTTTCATGGCCTTTCAGAATTGGATTTGATTTGCTAAATTAGGAATAATATGTTTGATTATCAATTATCAGGTAAAATTTTCTGCAATGCTTAAATGATAAAATTCAATGCCATTGATATGCTTCGCAAAAAATAATTAATTCAATCTTTCAATCGCGTTGAATAATTCAGGTTAGTGAATCAAACTAAAATTTTCTTTTCATCCGGGGTAATTATCTCATCAAGTTCTTCGAGATGGTGCCTGATAAATGGCAGAATAGATGGCAGTAATTTTTCAAGTGGTTGATAAAATAATGAATTTTTCTGTTGCTCAGGAGTTATAAGACGGTTTTTAGGATCGATATAGGCCAGGGCATAAATGAGTGCCGAAAATATCAGCAAAGACTTCAGAACACCAAATCCTGCTCCAGTAATTCTGTTTAAAAATCCAAGTGCAACTGCTTTCACAATTTTCTCAATCGCTTTTCCGATCAATTGAACAATCACCACGACGAGTGCAAAGCAGATGAGAAAACCGACAAAATAGAGATAACGGCCTTCTGAGCCTGTAATTTCAATCAGCAATTGTTGAACACTTCCGGCAAACCTGAATGATAGTATGATTCCTAAAAGAAATCCGACAAATGAAGCCACACTTATGATGAAACCTTTAAAAAAGCCCGTGATGGCAGCAATAATAAGAGAAATAAAAATTACAGCATCTATGATATTCATAAGCCAGGAGAATTATTTCAATTTTCGGGTTAGTTCGGTAGCAAACACAAATTCATTTAATTCGGCATTGTCGCTTTTCAGGATGGAATCTTTATCACCTTCCCACCACAATTTTCCTTGATGGATGTAGGAAATTTTATCGCCAATTTCAATCACCGAGTTCATATCATGTGTGTTGACGACAGTTGTAATGTTATACTCTTGGGTAATTTCACTTATAAGTTTGTCAATTACATTGGCAGTCAGCGGATCGAGTCCCGAATTGGGCTCATCGCAAAAGAGGTATTTTGGATTCAAGGCAATGGCACGGGCTATGGCAACCCTTTTTTTCATACCTCCGCTGAGTTCGGCCGGAAATAATTTATTTACATTCTCAAGCCTCACCCTTGAAAGGCAGAAGTTTGCCCTTTCAACCTTTTCGGCCATGGTTTGACCGGTAAACATGGTAAGTGGAAAAATTACATTCTCTTCAACAGTCATTGAATCGAATAAGGCTCCCCCCTGAAAAAGCATGCCAATCTCCTGGCGAATCATTCTCATTTCGTCGAACGACATTTTTGAGAAAACCCTTTCATCATAAAGTACTTTACCGCTGTCTATCTCAAAAAGTCCGACCAGGCATTTCATGAGAACAGTTTTTCCTGAACCACTTTGTCCGATGATTAGGTTGCACATTCCCGGATCAAACCTGACTGACACATTATCCAGCACAAGATTATCGCCAAATGATTTGGAAACATTTATTGCTTCTATCATGATAGAAGAAGGTTAGTCAGAATAAGATTAAACACAATAATGGCAATGCTGCTGTGAACCACACCTTTTGTACTTGAGGTTCCGACTTCGAATGCGCCACCTTTTGTATAGAACCCGTGATACCCCGAAATGGAAACAATTAGAAAGGCGAAAACCACAGTTTTAATCATCGCATAAACAATGTCGTAACTTTCGAAAAAAGCCTTGATGCCATAAACATATTCACTGGAAGCGACAAGGCCTGTAAAAATTCCTGCCATCCAGCCTCCAAGAATGGCCATTATCATGCTCATCAGGATTAGAATGGGGTTTACAATGACAGCAGCTACAATCTTTGGAAAAATCAGATATGTGGCCGGATTGATTCCAATGATCTCAATGGCATCAATTTGCTCGGTCACTCTCATGGTGCCAAGTTCGGATGCAACACGGCTTCCAACTTTACCAGCAAGAATCAGGCTTATGATGGTAGGCGAAAACTCAAGTACTACCGATTGGCGGGTGACAAATCCAATGGTATAAAGAGGAATGAGAGGAGTGTCAATATTGAAAGCCGTTTGAATGCAAAGTACTGCCCCCATAAAGGTTGAAAGAAATGCAACAATGCCTACTGAATCAACCCCCAGGTTGTCGACCTCAACCATGATCTGCCTGATGAAGATAGATTGCTTTTCAGGTTTTTTAAAAACCTGCCTCATGAGAAGAATATATCTTCCGATATGAAATAGAAACCCTTTTATCACAATTAAAACATTTATGTAAAATTATAAAATTTTCCCGAACTGAGCTTTTTTATGAGCAATTGTATAAAGCGGTAAAAATTCAGCGAAGCTGTGCTTGCCAGATTAGGAAACTTAAAAACGAAATAATCGCACATTATTTCAGGTAATCTGGCAGTTTACGCATTTTTTTCATTTTGTATTCATCATTTTCTGCATTTAGTTGTTGTACTTTGAATCAAAATCAAGAAATTATGAAGCAGTTAACATTTTTTTTAGTCTTTATTCTGATGATAGCTTTCACAGCCCAATCACAGGATTACTCAAATTTTATTTCCTGCAAAGTAAATGGTGTTGACTACAAGGCAGAGGCCCGTCGGTTAAAAATTCCGACCAGAGGTATTGATTATCTGGCAATTGCATCGTTTCAGGTTTCACCTGATGTGCAGGTTTGGATTAGGTTTTATTACCTTACCGATAGCCTTAAACCAGGGGTTTATCCAATAATTTCTGAAAATGGGCTTGAATCAGAAGCTAAAAAAAAGGCTGACAGATCAAAAGTATGGGTTTTGGTGGACTATACCGAAGAGACCAAAGGGTTAGGACATGCTTTTCATGATGGTGAATCTCTTTCGGGAACAGTTGCGATCGACAAAGCAACAGCCACATCTGTTGAAGGCAGTTTTGAAGCCGAGCTCACTGGCGTTTATTATAAAAAGCGTGCTGTGGCAACCATGACAGGATCAGGTATCAAGGGAAATCTGGAGAAAAAACTGATTACTAAAGCTGGTGGAGGTATGCTTGCCAATGCCGGTCCTCATGAACATGAGAATACAAAGAAGAGTAATGAAACAGATTCCATTATTCTGAGCGAAGGGCGATTTTTTGTCGACTGGAGTAAGCCCGAAAAAGAATAATTCATCCATAACATTCAAGGGAAGGCCTTCCGGATACAATTCCCGGAGGTTCTTTTTATTTGTATTCAGCGAACTGATAATTGGTTATTTTCAGTGCTGTAAATTTTCGAATCCAGTATTACCTTTCTGAAAATGTTTTATAAATGAATAAGCGCTAACGTGTTCATTTCATCACATCTTAAATTATTTCATGAGGGCAGATTCCTTGGATCCAGCGAATCAGGATGCTGATTCTGATCACATAAAAGTTGCACCTGTTCAGAGCGATCCTGTTGTTGAACTCGCCGAATGTTTTAATAAGATCCTGGGAAAGCATTTTTTGCAATTGCTTGCTGATGCTATACCTGAGCCGGCGGCCATAATCTCTTCTGATTGGCAGATTATTTCTGCAAACAGGGCTATAAGTGATTTCAAAACATCAGATTCTTCTGATAAATACGTGAATGGCCGTCCGGGCGATATTTTAGCCTGCATTCATGCCATTGAAACTCCCGGAGGGTGCGGCAATACTGATTATTGCAAATTCTGCGGCATTTACAATGCAATTGTTGAGTGCCAGAGAACAGGGAAACAGATTAGTAAAGAATGCAGGCTGAGTTCAAGGTGTGAAGGTGAAACTTTTTCACATGATTTTTTGATTACAATTACCCCATATCAATATAATGATAAGATATTTTATGTTTTTACTGCCAAAGACATCAGCGATAAAAAACGGCGGATTATCCTTGAAAAGATGCTGTTTAATTCTGTTTATAATACAGTTTCAGAACTGAACGATATACTTCATGAGATAAAGGGAACTAAAGTAAATTTGGGAATAAAGGAGTCGGGCGAGTTTGCCGAAAAAGCAGCAAACAATCTTCTGAATAAAATACTTTTCCTGAGAACTCTTGATGCTGCCGAGAAAGGAGATTTAAGACCGGCTATTATTGGTTATGATGTAAATCTGATCATGCAGGAAGTGGCTGCCTTTCTGCGTCACCATAAATCGGCAGAAGGTAAAAGTATTGTGGTGGAACCTTTCAAAGGAACATCAGAACCCTTTACTGATGTTGAATTGCTGAGGTGGGCTTTGATTAATCTTGTTAAAAATGGTTTGGAAGCTTCATTCAGAAACGATACCGTTACCATGAGTGCCCTTGAATCGGCGGGTAATATTTATTTTAACATTTCAAATCAGGGAATAATTCCTGAAGGCGTGAGGCATCAGATTTTTCAAAGATCATTTTCTACCAAGGGCTCAGATAGAGGACTGGGATCTTATTCGGTTAAACTGTTTATAACCAAATATCTACTGGGTAAAGTTTTTTTCGAATCCGATGAACAGCAAGGCACCATATTCACCATTACTATTCCCATAGAACCAATTATTAAAAACTGAATTTTTCCAAATTCGGTTTTTAATTGCATAAACATCACTGAATCTCATTTTTATTAACCAATTGAGATAATCCCCTAATTATTATTTTCTTTTACATTCCGAAAGGTAAGGAATTACTATTTTTGAAGACGAAAACCTGCGTAATAATGTTAAACAGAAAACATAAGATATTTATATTATTCATTTTCCTGCCGATGCTTTTGTTTTCCGCGTGTTCAACACCTTCTTACAAGCAGAATAAATACAAGAGTGCAAAAAGATATCGCGATTGCGGCTGCATGAATTACGACACAATACGATACACTACCTTATGCAGTTATGACCAATAACAGACCCCTGAAACAAGCCCTTGAAGAGTATTTGCCCGAAGGATGTACCGGTATGGTTCTGGATTGGTTTGCAAGTCACAGGGTAACTCTTCGTATAACCAAAAGCCGTCGCACCAAACTGGGCGATTTTCGCAACAGGGGACCGTTGGTAATTCCTGTTATTTCGGTGAATCATGATTTGAATCCATACAGTTTTCTGGTTACCCTGCTTCACGAAATGGCTCATGCTGAGATACACCTGAATCAGAAAAAAAGAATACAACCTCACGGAAAGGAATGGAAGTTAACCTATCAGCGTATTGCAAATCCATTCCTGACTCTTGAGAAATTGGATCCTGGTTTTAAGAAAGTCTTTGAACTCTACCTGAAAAATCCTTCGGCTTCAAGCATGGCACACCTGCCTCTTGCCAGAATGCTCAGGTCTTTTGATAAAAAAAGTGATATTTTTTTAATAGGAGATATTCCGGAAAATTCATATTTTGCATTGCCTGATGGAAGAGTTTTCAGAAAAGGTGGGCTTTTGCGAAAAAGGTTCAGGTGCGAATGCCTGAACAACAAAAGGGTTTATTTATTCAATCCTATGGCAGAGATAAGCCCTTTACAAAGTAATGCTGAAGTAAAATGATTTAGTGAAAAAGAAATTTTTTTAAAAATATGGCTAATTAATTCACAAAAACATGAATAAAAACAATTTCTGTATCATTATGGCTGGCGGTGTTGGCGCAAGGTTTTGGCCTATGAGTCGCCAGAATCATCCAAAGCAGTTCATTGACATACTGGGCAATGGGGAAACCTTGATTCAGAGTACCTTTAGGCGTTTCAGTAAAATTTGTCCCCCTGAAAATATTTATATTGTTACCAATGAAATATATAAAGCTCAGGTGCTTCAACAACTTCCTGTTGTTGAAGATCAGGTGTTGTGCGAACCTTCGCGAAGAAATACAGCGCCCTGCATAGCTTATGCCAATTACAGGATTCTTCAGCTTAACCCTGATGCCAATATTGTGGTTGCGCCTTCCGATCATATCATTTTGAAAGAAGATAACTTCACCGAAGTAATAAAATCAGCACTTAAAGCTTCGGAAGAAAACGACTGGTTGCTCACACTCGGCATCAGACCCAGCAGGCCTGATACCGGCTATGGATACATTCAGTATGATTATAGTTATGATCACGATGACGATCATATTGTTAAGAAAGTGAAGACTTTTACGGAGAAACCACAAATTGAAATGGCCAGGCAATTTCTTGCAAGTGGTGATTTTCTGTGGAATTCCGGCATTTTTATCTGGAGGCTGAAAACCATACTTTCCGCTTTCAATGAACATATTCCCGAAGTGGATCAGTTGTTCAGGGCAGGAATAGGAAAATATGCAACACCCGATGAAGATGCATTTATACGTCAGACTTATGCCATGTGTAAGAGCATCTCAATTGACTATGGTGTGATGGAAAAGGCTGAGAATGTTTATGTTATGGCATCTGATTTTGGGTGGAGCGATCTTGGTACCTGGGGCTCGCTTTATGAAACCCGACAAAAAGATGAGGCAGGCAATGCCGTGGTTGGTCAGCATGTTATGCTTTATGAAAGCCGCAATTGTATTGTAAATGTGCCTAAAGATAAGTTAGTTGTCCTGCATGGCCTTGATGGGTATATTGTTGTTGAAGACAACGGAATATTGCTGGTGTGCCGAAAGGGTGATGAACAGCAAATCAGGCAGTTTGTAAATGATGTTTTGATTGAAAAAGGTGAAAAATATATATAACCAATAAATTAAACTAAAATGAAAAAGTTAATTCTTGTGTTTTTTGTGCTCACAGCTACACTTACCAGGGCTGATGAAGGAATGTGGCTTCCGTTGTTGATCGACCGCCTGAACCATGTGGATATGCAGCAGGAAGGCCTCCGGCTTACAGCTGAAGAAATTTACAGTGTGAACAATTCAAGCCTCAAAGATGCAATCATTCAGTTTGGGAATGGTTGTACCGGCGAAATAATAAGTTCACAGGGGCTGGTGCTGACAAATCATCACTGTGGTTATGGAGTAATTCAGTCGCACAGTAATGTTCAAAACGATTACCTGGCCGATGGCTTCTGGGCAATGAATATGAATGAAGAACTTCCAAATGAAAATCTGACCGCTCGTTTTCTGGTCAGGATAGAAGATGTTACTCAAAGAATAGTCAGTGAGCTTCAGGATGGTATGACCGAATCTGAAAGGAATGCTAAAATTTCCGAAATCTCCAAATCCATTCAGGATGAAGCTACAGCTGATAACGGATATCAGGCCAGGGTTGCAGGTTTCTTCAATGGTAATGAGTTTTATCTGTTTGTTTATGAGGTCTTTCGTGATGTCAGGCTGGTTGGAGCTCCTCCTTCTTCAATCGGAAAGTTCGGTGCCGATACCGACAACTGGATGTGGCCCCGGCATACCGGTGATTTCTCGATTTTCCGTGTATATACAAGTCCTGATGGCAAACCTGCTGCATACTCAAAAGACAATGTCCCGATGAAACCCAAACACCACCTTCCGGTTTCTATTGACGGTTATGAAAAAGGTGACTTTGCCTTGATCATGGGCTATCCCGGAAGTACCAATCGTTATCTAACCTCTTATGGAGTGAATCTTGCTATTGAAATCAGCAATCCAACCATTGTGAAAATACGCGGGAAAAAACTTGCCATTATGAGGGAGGATATGGATAAAGATCGGGAAGTAGGAATTAAATACGCTTCCAAATATGCGGGAATTTCTAATTACTGGAAATATTTTATAGGTCAGACCCGTGGTTTAAAACGGCTAAAAGTGTTTGAAGATAAGCAGAAAATTGAAAATGAATTTAACGACTGGGTAAATGCTGATCCGGCACGCAAGGCAAGGTATGGGAATGTTCTTTCAGAAATTGAGAGCGCCTATAAAGTTATGACCGATTATACCCTGCAGCGTTGGTATTTTGTCGAGTCTGTGGTAAGAGGTGGTGAAATAATGTCTCTGGCACAATCATTCGCCGGTTTAGCTGCTGAGTTGAAAACTGAAAAACCCGATGAAAGCAAAATTTCGCGAATGAAGGAAAATCTTCAGAAATCTGTAGACAGGCACTTTAAAAATTATAACCAGCCCACCGATGTTAAATTACTTGCTGCCATGCTTGAGATGTTCTATCAGAATGTTCCGGTCGATCAGCAACCCGAAACATTCAGAAGTCTGGTGAATAAAAATAAAGCTGATTTTAATAAAATTGCCGATCATATATTTGCAAAATCAGTTTTTGCAACGCCCGAAAAGGTTAATGCATTTCTGGCCAAACCATCTTCAAAGCAGTTGGAAAAAGATCCTGCCTATTCACTGGTAAGTGCTTTTATGGGTAAATATCGCGAGAACCAGAAAAATCTTGATGAACCCAATGAAAAACTTGCCCGCAATAACCGTTTGTTTGTTGCAGGTCTTCGCGAAATGAAGCCCGACCAAAAATTTTACCCCGATGCAAATTCCACAATGCGGCTGACTTATGGCAAAATTCTGGATTATTATCCTGCCGATGCGGTTCATTACAATTATGTAACTACCATGAAAGGCATCATGGAAAAGGAAGATCCTGATAACTGGGAATTTATTGTACCCGAAAAACTGAAAGAGCTTTACAGGAATAAGGATTTTGGCCCCTATGCCATGGAAAACGGTGAAATGCCGGTTGGATTTTTGTCAACTACCGATATAACGGGTGGCAATTCCGGTAGCCCTGTGTTGAATGGAAAAGGAGAGCTAATTGGTCTTGCTTTTGATGGTAACTGGGAAGCCATGAGCGGAGATATCGCCTTTGAACCCGAACTGCAGCGCACCATAAGTGTTGATATCAGGTATGTTTTATTTATCATCGACAAATATGCAGGTGCAAAAAATCTGATAGAGGAGTTGAGTATTGTTCCTAAAAAGGCAAAAGGAAAAGCAGCAGCTTCAGCCGTTCAACATTCGGTTGAGCCCGAATTGGTTTATTAAACAAATATTTTCAGGGTCGGCAACTGCTGACCCTGAATTTTTTCAATTCTGGACAAAGGCCTGTTGATTGATTTTTCACAATAAATGAAAAAAACAGGCTTTAAGTGCTTGTTTTGCAATGATTTATATATAAATGGCCGCTCAAAAGTTTTTGTCAGTTCTTAAAACACTTCCTCACAATCCGGGAGTTTACCAGTATTTCGACAAAGACGGTAAGGTCATTTACATTGGTAAAGCAAAAAATCTTAAAAAAAGGGTAAGTTCATACTTTAATAATGAAGCTTCACAAACGGGTAAATTAAGGGTTCTGGTTGCACGTATTGCCGATATCCGATGGATTGTTGTTGACACAGAATATGATGCGCTGCTGCTGGAAAACAACCTGATAAAAGAATATCAGCCCAGGTATAACATCATGCTTAAAGATGACAAAACCTACCCCTGGATTTGCATCAAAAACGAACCATTCCCGCGCGTATTTCCAACCAGGAATTTTTACAAAGACGGTAGCGAATATTTTGGGCCTTACGCTTCAGGCAAACTCATGCATACTTTGCTTGACCTGATCAGGCAATTATATACTTTGCGCAATTGTAACCTTAATCTGAGTAAATCAAACATCAAAGCCGATAAATTTAAGGTCTGTCTTGAATATCATATCGGGAATTGCAAAGGGCCATGTGAAGGACTTCAGACCGAAGAAGATTACCTCGAAACAATTAAAGGAATAAGGAGCATCATAAAGGGAAACATCGGGATGGTGAAAAACCAGCTGACTGATCTTATGAAGCAATATGCCGAAGCATTTGCTTTTGAAAAGGCACAAATTGTAAAGGAGAAAATTGAGCTTCTGGATAAATACCAGAGCAAATCGCTGGTCGTAACACCATCCATCAATAATGTAGATGTGTTTTCAATAATTGACGACGAGAATGCTGCTTATGTAAACTTCATGAAAGTTGCATCGGGTGCAATAATTCAATCACACACCGTTGAGTTAAAGAAGAAACTCGATGAAACCAAAGTAGAGTTGCTTACTTTGGCAATTGCTGACCTTCAGACAAGATTCAGCAGTGGGGCAAAAGAAATTATCGTGCCTGTTATGCCCGATTTTAAACTGCCTGATATTAAGTACACTGTTCCGCAACGTGGAGAGAAGAAAAAGTTGCTTGAATTGTCGGAACGGAATGCAAAGTATTATCAGATTGATAAGCAGCGGCAAAAGGATCTTGTTGATCCATCACGAAGAACCAACCGGATTCTTGATACCATTAAAAAAGATCTGGGTCTTAAGCAGCAACCAGCTTACATGGAATGTTTTGACAATTCAAACACCCAGGGAACCTATCCGGTGGCTGCAATGGTTGTGTTTAAAGATGCAAAACCTTCGAAAAAAGATTATCGCCATTTCAACATTAAAACCGTTGAGGGGCCTGATGACTTTGCTTCAATGGAAGAGGTTGTTTACCGGCGTTACAGCCGTTTGCTGAATGAAGGGCAGGAACTTCCACAGGTGGTAGTTGTTGATGGAGGTAAGGGGCAACTGAGCTCGGCAATGGCAAGTTTCGAAAAGCTGGGGCTTCAGGATAAAATTCAGTTGATTGGAATTGCCAAAAAACTGGAAGAACTCTACTTCCCCGGCGACCCTTTGCCACTTCATCTGGATAAAAAATCAGAAACCCTTAAGGTGATTCAGCAGATGCGCGATGAGGCTCACCGTTTTGGCATCACTCATCACAGGAAACGTCGTGAAAAAGGAACCATTAAAACCTCGCTCAGCGAAATTGAAGGGATAGGTTTCTCGACTTCTCAGGCACTTTTACGGAAATTCAAATCAATTAAAAACATCAGGCTTGCTGACCTCGAAGCTTTAAAAGAAGTGATTGGAAGTGCCAGGGCTACAATTATATTCAATTACTTCAGAAGTGAAACCAATAAGGAAAAAGGGAATCAGGAATAATTTATTTTGGGATTACCTGAACATGAAAATCTGTGGTTTGCCACCTTCAGAAACATAACCCCTGAACATTCCTGCAGCATTGAACGGCATTGAAATATTTCCCTCTTTATCCAGTGCGATGAGACCACCTGAACCACCCTGTGATTTCAGCTTTTCGTTGACAATGTATCCGGCAGCCTGATCAACCGACTCTCCAAGATACTGCATGCGGGCTGAAACATCAAAGGCCACTGAATTTCTGATAAAAAACTCGCCATGTCCGGTGCATGAAACTGCACAACTCTCATTGTTGGCATAGGTTCCTGCTCCAATAATCGGAGAATCACCGATTCGTCCGAATTTTTTGTAAACCATCCCTCCGGTAGAAGTGGCAGCGGCCAGGTTTCCATTTATGTCAAGGGCAACTGCGCCAACGGTACCTTTGCGACCGTCCTTTTCAATCTTTGCTTTAACTTTCAGATATTCCTGCCAGCTTTCCTCGGTGTAAAAATAGGAGGGATCAACTAGTTCAATTCCCTGTATGCGGGCAAACTCTTCGGCTCCTGCGCCGGCCATCATCACGTGGGCCGATGAATCCATCACCCTGCGGGCGGCTTCAACCGGACTTTTAATTATTGTAACACCAGCAACGGCTCCGGCTTTCAGTGTTTTTCCATCCATAATTGAAGCATCCAGTTCTATTTTTCCTTCTGAATTGAAAACTGCTCCCTTCCCGGAATTAAAGAGTGGACATTGTTCCATCAATTGAATGGCGGCCACCACAGCATCAAGTGAAGAACCTCCTGAGGAGAGCACTTTTTCTCCTGCCTCAAGAGCCTCAGTAAGTTTTTGCTGGTAAAGGGCCCGTTTTTCATGAGTTATCCTTTCGGGGGTGACGTTCCCGGCTCCACCATGAATTACAAGTACATATCTGGTTTGCTGGGCATAAACAAAGTTTAAAATCAGAATAAATACAAGAATTAGTGATAATTTAAGTTTTTTCATAATGATTTGAATTTATGTTTATTGTAAAAATACGGTACGCAATTAATTGCTTATCAGCAAAAACAAGATGCGCTTAAATAAATTCTTCCTGTTTTAGCTTTTCAATTGCATTCAGGGTATAGAGAAACAAACCCCTGATATCAATTATCCCAAAAAGATCAGCAGATGTAATAAATATGATGACAATGATAAACCAGCGCACAAAGTTGGCGCCCCAGACCACAGCGTACCGCGAAGCCACAAATGCGCCTATAATATTGCCGATAGCATGAATCAGTCCAAACTGCCAGTTTATTTTGTCGTTGATCATAAAAACTACAAGGGCAAAAAGTGTATACATAAGTACGATGAAAACCTTGATGGCATTTGCTTTTACAAGATCATAGCCTGCGCCAAGAACTATTGCTGCCAGCAAAAAATACCCAACGCCTACCTGCACAAAGCCTCCATAAATCCCTATTACAAAAAATATCAGTATCTGCATGAAACTTATTTTTTTGGTCTGTAGCAATTCTTGTCCTTTCAGCCATTTGGCGGGCTTTGTCAGAATAAAGAAAACCATCATTAGCATAACCACGGCAATGGCTTTGCGAAAGGTAGTTTCATCGATTTGCACTGAAAGCTGCGCTCCTATCAGAGAGCCAAGTATTGTGGGTACCGAAAGCCACAGCGCTTTTCGGGTGTCAAGCAATCTTTGTTGCCTGAATGCAGTAACCGAGGTTATATTCTGTAGGATTACCGCTATGCGGTTGGTGCCATTGGCAATATCGGCGGGCAACCCCATAAACATAAAAAGTGATAACGAAATTATCGTTCCTCCTCCGGCCAGGGTATTGATGAAGCCGACAAATACTCCGGAAATAATTAGTACAACAATTTCAAGACCTGACATGTATCTCAATTGAATGGGGCAAAGATAACGAAAGGCAGATATATCCTGAAATTATGCTCAGGCAATGTCAAATCATAAGGTGTTTGTAATGCAAAACGATGATTGATTTCTATATTTGCAACTTCAATTATAAATTGTTGATTGGAAACAAACAGCGTTTTTTTTCGGCTTAAGGAATGCATTTTCTCTGCCTTGCCAAAAGGCTTAAAAACTGCATGGTGGCTTATTAAAATAACTGTACCCGTTTCGTTTGGGGTAATGTTACTTGATTATTTTGGAATTCTGCTGATTATAGCACGTTATACAGGTCCGATGTTTGAGTTTTTTGGACTTCCCGGAGTATCGGCAGTTGTCTTCATCACCCCTCTTTCCACAAATATTTATTCAGTAGTTGCATTGTTGGCCATGTTTAACCTTCCATTGCGCGAAGGCACCATTCTGGCTGTAATGTGCCTGATTTCTCATGGTTTTCTTATCGAAACTATGGTGTTGAAACGCACCGGCTCATCAGCATTAAGAATGCTTTTTTTACGCCTTGCCGGAAGTTTTTTGATTGCCTGGTTACTCAATACACTAATGCCAGGCAGTTATACAAACAATCCAATCAACACACCGACTTCAATGCCAGGATTTGGAATTGTTTTTATGCACTGGTTAAGCTCAATTTCCTCAACGGTGATAAAAATCTTGTTGCTTGTGAATATCTTGTTGGTTTTTCAGCAGATTATAGAAGAATTTGGCTGGATCAAAGCCATCAACAAGCCCTTATTGCCTTTAATGCGTTTAATGGGTTTGCCTGAAAACGCTACTTTATCATGGGTTGTGGGCAATCTTGTCGGATTGGCCTATGGTTCGGCAATTATGATAGATCAGCGCGAAAAAGGGAATTTGAGCGGAGAAGAAGCCGATTTACTCAACCACCACATTGCAGTTTCACATTCAATGCTCGAAGATCCGTTGTTGTTCCTTACCCTCGGTTTTACCTTGCACTGGCTGATATGGCCAAGAATTTTACTGGCTTATGCTGCGGTTTGGGTCAGGAGATTTGAGTTGTGGATGAAATCTTCAATAAAAAACAGAAAAACAATACTCGATCATGGTCAAATCTGATCTGTAACTTTCAATGGAATGTTTCTTTTGTACTTTCGCAATACCTAAAATAAAAATTATGAAGGCTTTTCAGGTAGCAGTTTTAGTAATGATTTTTTTTCTGGTTGCTTGTCAGAATAACAAAAACGAAAAACTGATCCACGATCCGGATTACCGTGATTTGGTTCACCATGAATTTTTGAGGCAGAAAGAAATTGCGGCCGGCCGCGATGCTGAACTTTTTGGCATATTCAATCAGCATCTTAATCAATCCGAAAAAGAGGGTCTGGAATTTCTGTATGCTTTTATGCCACTGAGTGATCTGGCAATGAATGATGGCGAATACTATCTTTCGCAAGTCAGATCTTCGCTCGAAGCAAAGCGCTTTTTCAGCTGGGGAAAAGATATTCCCGAAGATATTTTCCTGCACTTTGTTTTACCCTACCGCGTAAATAATGAATATACCGATAGTGCCCGTCAGGTGTTTTTTGCTGAATTGAAAGACCGGATCAAACACATGGATATGGCTGATGCAGCGCTTGAAGTCAACCACTGGTGTCATGAAAAGGTGGTATACAAATCTACCGATGAGCGTACTTCAGGTCCGCTTACAACCGTCAGGACTGCTTTTGGGCGCTGCGGCGAAGAGTCAACTTTTACAGTTGCTGCCATGCGTGCCGTGGGCATTCCGGCCAGGCAGGTTTACACTCCCCGCTGGGCTCATACCGACGACAATCATGCCTGGGTTGAGGTATGGATAAATGGTGCCTGGCATTTTCTGGGAGCCTGTGAACCTGAACCTGCACTTAACATGGGCTGGTTTGCCGAGCCGGTTAAGCGAGCATTGATGACCCATACATTTGTTTTCGGAAATTACAGGGGCAATGAAGAAGTAATAGAAAAAAGCAATCGTTATGCCCGGCTTAATCTGTTGACCAACTATACCCTGACAAAGTCACTGCCTGTAAATGTGATTCACAAAGATGGAAATCCTGTTTCAGGCGCAAATGTAGAGTTTGGACTTTACAATTATGCTGAATTTTACCCCATAGCCTCACAATATACCGATGATCATGGATTTTGTTCTGTGACTACCGGATTTGGCGACCTGCTGGTTCACGCCTCATACAAAGGAATTTCAGCATCACAAATCGTAAAAGCAAATTATATTGACACCGTCAAATTGCTGCTTGATGACCATCCTGTTTTCCTACCTGCAGGGGAGTATCTTTTGAATGTGCCTAAAAAACAGGTAATTGGGCAGGTTGATCCTGAGCTAGCAGAAGCAAACAGCAAGCGATTGATACAGGAAGACTCAATCAGGGGTTTATATATTGCAACTTTTATTGACAGCTTATCAACTTTATCTCTTGCAACTGAGAATAACATAGACCCCAACATTTTAAGAGACTATCTCACCAAAAGTCGGGGAAACTGGAACGAAATTGTGAATTTCATCAGGGAAATTACTCCCGAAGATTTGCCCTTAGCCTTCGCCTTGCTTGATAATATATCCGAAAAGGACTTTCATGATATCAAAGCAGAGATTCTGAATGATCATTTAAATTCGCTGGATGCCTATGCTCCGGTTAACAAAGTTCAGCTCAAAGGCGGTTATAATCCATTCATACTCTCCCCCAGGATTGGAAAAGAGTTTGTAACACCCTGGCGCAGTTTCATACAGCAGTTTTTCACAAGTGAACAAGCTAAAAAGTTCAGGAATGATCAGGGAGAAATAATTAGCTGGATTCGGCAAAACATTGTTTTGGATTCAGTGAATAACTATTATGGAGTTCCGCTGAGTCCTGAAGGTATGTTACAACTTGGCCGGGCCGATCATTATTCCAGAAATGTCCTTTTTGTAGCTATTTGCCGTAGTTTTGGGATTCCGGCGAGGTTGGATGCAGCAACCCGAAGGCCACAGTTTAGCAGCAAAGGAGACTGGGAGGATGTTTTGTTTACCGGGCAGGCTGATAAACCAATTGTTAAAGGCAAAGTTACTTTGCTGAATTTATCCGACGAAAAGGACTTTATGCCGAGGTACTTCACTCATTATTCTATGGCTCGTTTCGTCAATGGCAGTTTTGTGACTCTGGATTATGAAAATAATCCTTTATTATTGGAATTTCCTGTGAGTTTATCCATTGATACCGGGTTTTACCGCATGATTACCGGCAACCGTCTCGAAAGTGGAGATGTTTTCTGTAATGTATCCTATTTTAAAGTTCAAGCAGGAAAAAATAACTCAATTGGGATTCGCACGATTGCACAAAATGAAAAATCAGGGATCATAGGAAAAGTTGATCTGGCGGCCTCGTTTAAAGTATTTAACAAAAGGAATGAAAGGCTAAGTTCTTTTTCAGGATCAAAAGGTTTTGTTGTTGCCATCATCGACCCGGCCAAAGAACCTACAAAACACCTTATGGAAGACATTCGTGTTGTTAAGAAATCGCTGGATCAATGGAATGGCAATATATTGTTTGTGGTTGCTCAGGATAAACTTACCAAAGGATTTTTGCCGGATAATTATAAAGATATGCCAGAATCGGCTGTTTTTGGTGTCGATGAGGGCGGAGAAATTTCCATGGCATTGAAAACCGCTTGTTCTATAGAAGGAGCGCCTCAGTGGCCAATGGTTGCCTTGATCAATCGGGCGGGTGAGATAGTCTGGCAATCAGAGGGATATCGGATAGGACTGGGAGACCAGCTGATAAAGCAGATAAAAAACCTGGAACTATAATTTTCTTGTTGTGTTGGGCCACCATAGCAGTCAATAAAAAACCCGGGTTTTGTATCCCGGGCTCATGAAGTCAATGCATGTTATATAATGCCAATGCCTTATTTGGCCGGCGGAGCCTGAACATTCTGGATCTTAATTTTATCTTCTTTTTTGAGTCCCTTAAGAATTTCAACATGTAACCCGTCGCTCAGGCCTGTTTTGATAATTCTTTTCTCAAAAGTCTGTGGACCGGTCTCAACTTCGACCCAGGCCGAATCGGCTTCAAATTTCACCACACTTTCCTGAATTGCCAATACGCTATCGCGGCTTTCTAGTACAATATCGGCATTGGCACTGTAACCTGCCCTTACAAACATATTCTCTTTCAGCGACACCGATGCCCTTATTTCAAATTGAATGGCACCATTTTCTTCAATGCCCTTAGGCGAAATATGTTCAAGCTCTGCTTTAAATCTTTCAGTATCAATGGCTCCAACGGTAAGAATCAGTTCCATGCCTTCATGTAGTTTTCCAACCTCCGATTCATCCACCTTCCCTTTAAAAATCATTTTGCCCATATCGGCAATGGTTGCAATGGTTGTTCCATCGTTAAAAGTATTGCTTTCAATTACCGAATTGCCGACTTCAACAGGAACAGAAAGCACCATTCCGGCTATGGTTGAGCGGATTAATGTATTGCTTGTAGAACCTGCGTTTTTTGTAATGCCTTCGCGGATAAGCTGGAGGTTATTTTCAGCTGATTCTACATCCTGTCGGGCAGTTTTAAGAGCCACTTCAAAATTCTGAAGCTCGGCTTCAGCAATAACCCTGTTTTCGAAAAGCGTTTTTTGCCGGTCATAATTCTTGCGGGCATCATCAATCGTAATTTTTGCCCTGCTTAATCGCGATTCGGCTTCATTAAGGCTTATCATATTAGGAATAATCCTTACTTTGGCAATCATGTCGCCCACTTTAACCACTTCGCCGGGTTCCACAAATAATTCAGAAATAATGCCTGAAATCTGTGGTTTAATTTCAATTTCCTTACGCGGAACCACTTTTCCTGTTGCAACAGTTTTTTTTATGATGTCTGTTACAGTAGCCGTTGTCGTTTCATAAACTACAGGTTTTGCCTGCGATTTCCAGTACAAATATGCAAGGGTACCAGTGAAAACAGCCAAAATAAGAATGCCGGCTACGATTTTAAAAACCTTTTTCATTGAATGTTCATTTTTATGGGTTGCGAATTTTGTTTATTCATACCTAAGGGCATCAATTGGTTTGATAATCACTGCTTTTCTTGCCGGAATGAGTCCGGCAACAACTCCTGATATTACCAGAATTATCAGTGCTGCCATTGCCATATTGAAATCGATATTCGGATTTTTAAACAAATTGGAATCAGTTCCACTTGAGATCAGCACGAAATTGACACCTTCAAGAATAATTACTCCGAAAACCAATCCGACATATCCGGAAAAAGTTGTCAGGAATACTGATTCAAAGATAATATGGGTGATGATTTTCAGGGGGCTTGCTCCGATCGCCCGTTGAATGCCGATTTCTTTTGTCCTCTCTTTGACTATGACCAGCATAATGTTACTTATTCCGATAACCCCGGCCAGTAATGTTCCAATGCCGACAATCCAGATCAATCCGCTGATACCAATGAACAGTCCGTTCATTTGATTGTACTGTTTTTCGAGGTTAAATGACCCGATGCCTTGTGGATCGTCAGGAGCTACAGAGTGTCGTCGCTTCAGGAGTGCTGCTGCTTTTTCCTCAACTTCTGATGCTGTGAAGCCGGGTTTACAGGTGAATGCAAACCATCCGATGACATCTCCCCAGTTATAAACCCGCTGAAAAGTCGTTAGGGGTATAAAAACGGTTTGTTCCTTATCTCCACCAAAATTGACTCCTGAATTTTTGGGTTTAAAAACACCCACAACCTGAAAGAAAATGCCCTGTATCTGAATGTATTGTCCAATGGCATTTTCGCCGGGTTGAAAAAGCACTTCATAAACTTTATTTCCGATTACGGCTACCTTTCGTTTTTCGCTGATGTCAAGCTGATTAAGAAATCTTCCCTTATCGATTACAACAGGATCAATCAGATTCCATTCAGGATAGTCTCCCATGACTGAAAATGCTCCCGATTTATTACCACGAACAACATTATTGCCCGTACTGAATCCTCCTCCCTGGGTGCGCGGTGCCAGGTGTTCAATCTCAGGTATCTCACGTTTAAGTGCTGCAATGTCATCACTTCTGAAATTGTAACTTCTGTTTCTGGGCAGTCCTTTATACGGGATTGAAGTAGGGCGCGTCCACATAAAAACGCTGTTTGTGGCAAAATCGCCAAAATCGCTGGTTATGCCATTAAGTAGGCCGTTGCCCGAGCCCATCATGACCACAAGCATAAAAACACCCCAAAATACGCCAAATGCTGTGAATAAAGTGCGCAACTTATTCTTTTTTAGTGCACTCATGATTTCTTGCCAGCGATCCAGATCAAACATTTTTTATTTATTTTTTACTTGCACAATAAAATCTTAGCCTCAATTTCTTAATCAAAACAAAAATTTATTCATCTCTTAAGGCTTCAATGGGTTTAATGGCGGCAGCCCGTCTGGCCGGAATAAAACCAGCAAGCGCACCACAGAATACCAGCAATAACAGGGCATATATTGCTATGCTTATGTCAACTGAAGGTTGTGAAAAGAAGGGAGACTCAATTTTACTCCCCACGGTTTCGAGTACAACAACTCCAAGCACAAGTCCAAAATAGCCCGCAAAAGAAGTAATAAGAACTGATTCCTGAAGGATAAGACTTATAATGCTCCATGGTGTTGCTCCCATAGCCTTTCTGATGCCAATTTCCTTGGTGCGGTCTTTAACAACAATCATCATGATGTTGCTTATTCCGACAATCCCGGCAATGATGGTTCCAAATCCGATAACCCAGATAAAAGCGTTAATACTTGAAAACAACCGCATAAACGTCTGAAATTCCTCCAGACTATTCCAGGTGAAAATTGCTCTTGGATCTGTTGGATCAAACTTGTGAAGTGAGGCGAGCTTAGATCGAACATTTTGTTCAATTTGCTTGCTTTCCTCCACCGATGCATTGCCAACAGTGAGAGCAATTGTGGTAATCCTGTTATCGCCCGAAAATACACGTTGTGCCGTGCTGATGGGAAGATAAATGGTCCTCATATTGTCATCACGGCTGTCATCGTCTTTAAATAAACCAACAACCTTAAAAGGCACTCCGTTTACGTTGATATATTTACCAATCGGATCTTCGCCCTTGAAAAGTACTGCTTCAACCTGTGTGCTGATGGTGGTTGTTTTTCTGAACTGATCCACATCGGGCTGGTTAATAAATCTTCCCCTGATGATTTCCAGTTTTTCAATATCGGCATAATCGGGATAAACATTTCTTACATTAAAACTGCCAAACTGTTTTTTGTACGCCAATGTATTTGAACCCCAGATGTTGTAACGTGACGAACTCTTATCGATTCCTTTCACCGAAGTTTTTACAGCCTCATAATCTTCATTTATCAGTTGAATGTTGCGTCCGGGTTTCATGCCCTTATAAGGGAGGCTGGTTTGCCCACTCCACACCCAAATGGTGTTGGTGGCCGAGGATTCAAACTCTTTTTTTACACCGTTTTGAAGTCCATTGCCCGATCCGAGCAGAATAATGAGCATAAAGATGCCCCAGGCAACACTGAATCCTGTAAGAAATGTCCTGAGCTTGTTTTTCTCAATGGTAGTGAAAATTTCCTGCCATTTATCCCTGTCAAACATACCGGAATGTATTAAAGATTCTTAAAGAGAAGGTGTTTTTCCGTTCAGCACTTCGCTTTCAATAAGCCCGTCTTTTAACCTGATGATCCGTTTGGTCATATGGGCAATATCATTTTCGTGAGTTACTATGATGATGGTAATGCCTTCCTGGTTTATTTCTTTCATAATCTGCATCACTTCATACGAAGTGGTCGTATCCAAAGCTCCGGTTGGTTCATCTGCCAGTATGACTTTTGGTTTTGAAATCATTGCCCGGGCAATTGCAACCCTTTGCTTCTGCCCTCCCGACAACTCATTCGGCATATGTTCAGCCCATTCAGCAAGACCCATGCGTTCAAGGTAGCCCATGGCTATCCGGTTCCTCTTTTTTCGTGGCACATCCTGATAGTATAGTGGCAAGGCAACATTTTCAAGGGCGTTTTTGAATGAAATCAGATTGAACGACTGAAACACAAAACCAATGTACTGGTTTCGCAGGGCGGCAGCTTTGGTTTCGCTCTGACTGCGGATCAGAGTACTGTCAAGGTAATAGTCTCCTGCATCGTAATTGTCGAGTATGCCCAGAATATTTAACAGGGTCGATTTGCCTGAACCCGAGGACCCCATTACAGACACAAATTCTCCTGGCTCAATGTCCAGATCAATGCCTTTGAGTACATGAAGACTGTTGGTTCCTGTGATGTATGATTTGTTGATATTGCGAAGCCGGATCATTATTTCACACAGTTTTTAAAAATCAAAAAAATAAAATATAGAGTCTCTTTAAATGGAGTATGCAGGAATTATGCCAAATTTGTAACGAATTAAAAATGAGGCAAATAAACAAAACTCAAAGTATTTTCCCCCTATCTTGTGTACGATGTTGCAACATATATTACCGATAGTTTTCTGCTTTTCCTGTTGTTTGGTTAGACACAAAACTGCAATGTTTGTTACAACTTATAATGCAATTTCAGGTAAACATGAGTTTTAGCCTTGTAAACCTGAAATTTCGAGGAGTGAGATTGCTCTGTAATGAAAAGCAACATAATTCAGGCATGGATAATTTCTGAAAGAAGTATTAAGGCAGAAGGGAATTTTGGTTGAAGTTTCTGAAAGAGAATTACTTCTTCCCAAAGAATTTCACGTTCTTCAGAAGTTCCTTTTGATTCAGGGTTTCAAGAATGGATTCTCTGAGCCGGATTATCTGGCTAAAAGTGCCTTTTTTAAATTGTGACAACTTCCAAAGCTTGAACCGGCCTTTTAACTCCTGCAAATGCAAATAGTGGTAAAACGCAAACAAACCTGCAAAAGCTGCAACTATCAAAACTAATGTAGTAATTATCAAACTTTTGGTAGTTAAAAATAAAATCAATCCGGTGAGGATGTACCACAAAAGGGAAAATATGAACCCATAACCATAATGCAATGAGGACAGAAATTGTTTATCGCGGACTTTTTTGGTCAGAATAACCGGGAGTTTGTATGGCAGATAATTGAACACCATTCCGAAAATGTGAATTGGCAGCAAAATTAGTGAGAGCAGAAATGAGACAATTAAACCTGCTAATTTTGGTATCCTTTTATGCATTAATTTCTCTTTGAGACCGTTGCGTTTCAACAAGATAAAATAGGCATCGGAATCCTGTTTTAATTTCTGAGTCCATTCGATGTCATCTGTAGTTATGGTATCCATTTTCTTAAAAAACTCCCTGGTTTCATAGAATCTCTCAATTCTTTTTTTGCGCGGATTCAGGCTGCTTATGGTATCAATCATTTCAGCAAGCCTCATGTATGTTTTATAGAACCGGTCTTGCCTAACGTCAATCATCAGTGCACTAATGGCTTCGCTCAACCTATCGCGAAGTTGAAGTATGGCTTTTTGAGGATTTTCCTGATACAAATGATAAAACTCAGAAACCGGAATGGGCTTCCCGTAAATAAGTAACAGATCTGTTCCTGCTCGGCTGTAGTGGGTATAATCGATTCCAATGGGAACAATCAGAATTTCTGATTCAAAGCCTTCTGATTCAGCAGTCATAAAAGCAATCCGACAGATTCCTTTTTTAAGGGGCTGAAGTTTTTTGATGGGGCTATGGGTTCCTTCAGGTAAAATGGCAATAGGCAAACCCGACATTAATACTTTCGAAGTTCGCTGAAATGTTTCATAATTCTGGTTCATGGTTTCAGCGCCGTCGCGTGGGCGGAAAACCGGTAGAATTTTGAGGAAATAAAGAATGCTGGCTACCATTTTTTTCTTAAAAATATCGGCTCGTGCAAGAAATACAATAGGTTTTTCATAAGAAAACAGCATGGCTAATGCATCCATTAATGCATTTTGGTGATTTGCGGCAAAAATCGTCTGCTTACCTTCAGGGATATTCTCTTTTCCCAGAATAATAAATCTACGGTAAAATAAACCAAAGAATAAACCGGCTGAGAAAGAGAGCAGCCTGTAAAAAATTGAAGTTTTGTGAATATTATTTAATCCCATTTTAAGTCCTGAAAGTTTCTGAATATCTCTTTTCGTAACTGGTAAAAACTCAGGAAATAGCCGGTTCAGATCTTTTTATTGGCCTTCCCCACGACCAGAAAGTTGCAAGGCCAAGCCCCGCAAGGATGTGCCAGATTCCCCACCAGGCAGCAATAAATGCCATACCACCCATGTGGAGCTCAGGAGGGAATATTCGGGGATTAAACAGCAGCACCAGACCTAATCCGGAGTTCTGAATTCCGGTTTCAATAGAAATTGTCCTCCTGTCAATCCGGTTGAGGCCAAATACAGAAGCTGTAAGATAACCTGATATCAGCGCCATACTATTGTGAACCAGAACTATGATTAAAATCCAGTTGATGTATTTGATGAAATAACTGTAATTGTTCCTGAAGGCCAACACTATAAAAGCAACAAAAATGATGATAGACAGGATTTTGATGGGTTTTTTAATTTTTTCAGTGATTTTTGGAAGTTTTTGGGAAAAAATAATTCCGGCTACAACCGGAATTCCTAACAGAATGATAACGGTCCTGAACATGTCAACCGGATCAATTACAATAGGTCTCAGCAATGGAGAGGTTGTGGAGTAAAGTTTCCCCCAGAAAGCAAAATTCAGAGGTGTAAAAATAATAGCCAGTACTGTTCCGGCAGCTGTAAGACTTACTGATAAAGCAACATTTGCTTTTGCAACACTTGAAATAAAATTGGAAATATTTCCACCAGGACAGGAGGCGACCAGCAACATGCCAAATGCAACCGAAGGAGTTATGTATTTACCGAAAAGCCAGACAGCCAGAAATGTGATGGCAGGTAAAATCAGAAATTGAGACAACAATCCGATTGCTAATTTTCGTGGATTTTTGAGCAGATCCCTGAATTGTCCCCATTTTATTTCAAGGGCTACACCAAACATGATGAAACCAATGGTTATGTTCATGATGTGCAGGCTGGCCTGACTGAAATTCAGCCTTATATTATCCAGTAAAAGTAAATCTTCGTGCATAAAACCGGTTTTTGAATGATCAAAAGGTAAAGCTATGGAATTTTAATTTATAATTTACAAAGGTTTCCAATTTTTGGAGCACAAAGGCAGGTATTGAATTGCAGTATAGAGTAAGGGATAATGTTGTTCAAGAAAAAATCCCGGAACCACTGAATCATGGCCGGGATTTTTCCGGATAATTTCTGAAATGTAAATTCTATAACTCAGATACTGTTTCTATTTCGTCAATAAGGTTCTGAGCGCCGGCAAATTTGTCAATTATAAACATTATGTACCTAATGTCGACACTAATGGTTCGCTGTAATTCAGGTTCAAAGGCGATATCGCCGCTCATGGCCTCCCAGTTGCCATCAAAGGCAATTCCAATCAAATGTCCATTGCCATTGATTACAGGACTTCCTGAATTTCCGCCGGTTATATCATTGTTACTGAGGAAGTTTACAACCATTCTGCCATCTTTGTTGGCCCATTTTCCAAAATCTTTTTTCTCAAAAAGTTCTTTTAGCCTGGTGGGAACAATAAACTCCTCGTTGGTCGGATCTTCTTTTTCCATAATGCCTTCCATGTAGGTAACATAGTCATAATGAACAGCATCGGCAGGGTAATAATCAAGCACTTTTCCGTAGGTTACACGCATGGTAGAGTTTGCATCAGGGTAAAAAACCTTATCGGGATTGGCTTTTCGCAAACCATCTACGAATATACGCTGAGCTTTTCTGAGTTTATCGTTAACCGGCCTCACATCCTTGTTCTGAGTCATAAACGTATTGTAGAATGAGTTGGTGAGTTTGTAGGCAAGATCTTTCTCAAAAGTCTTTAACGAAGGTTTGGCAAGAAATGCATTATATTTTTCGGAGGTTGCCAAAACCGAAGTTTCAAAAACTTTATGAGCAAACAATGCTTCGTCGCCTTTGTATTTTTTGTCAATCAAATTGTAAATATCGGGTAGTGCATCAGCAGGAATTGCCTTTCTGTAGATTCTGAGGATGGCAGAAAGAATTTTTTCTTCAGTGGGTGAGTTGTAGTTTTTAAATTGCTCCTGTCCCATGGCATAGAATGGTGCAAGTGAAGCCTGAAGGTCATCGCCTTTTTGTCCACTCTTGAGTATATTTATAATGCCTTGTGTTTGAAGTGGAAACTGCATCATTTGCGATCCAAAAAGTGCCAGCTGAAAATTCCACAATTTTGTGTAGTATTTAATTTCTGAGAGTCGGGTATATGCATCATCAAGATCCTGAATAACAGTCCCGTATTGTTCAACACGGCTTTCATCTGAATTTACCCAATTGGCAAAATGATCTTCAATGGCTTTTTTCTTGTCATAAACATCAAGGCGTTTCAATCCGCGGGTTTCACCAATTTTGTTCTTCCAGAAGTTGGCAAGTCCTGCATAATTTGAGGCATATTTAATGCGAACTTCATCGCTCTTGTCCATATCGGCTTTCATGATCTCCAGGATGGTTCCACTGACATGAATGATGGCTGGATTAATTTCATTTAAGGTGGCCTGAATCCCATGAGAAGTGCGGTAACGGTCTGTTGTTCCGGGGTAACCCCAAATCATGGCAAAATCTTCACGTTTAACGCCATCAACCGATACCTTAAGATAATGTTTTGGCTTCAGAGGAATATTTTCTTTGGAGTATTCGGCTGGTTTGCCGTCAGGGCCTGAATAGATTCTCAGAACACTGAAATCACCGGTATGCCGGGGCCACATCCAGTTGTCGGTATCGCCTCCGAACTTCCCTATATCAGAGGGAGGAGCACCAACCAGTCGTACATCTTTATATATTTCATAAACAAAGCGGTAAAATTCATTTCCGTTATAAAAACTTTTTACCGATACATCGTACATTCCGTCAGCCGATTCTTCCTTTTTTAATTCTTCAGTTACTTTGGCTATCAGAGCCGATCTTTCACTTTCCGACATTTCGGGGGTGATATTTTCCAGAACCCGGGAAGTTACATCATCCATTTTTATCAGAAAAGAAGCGGTAAGTCCTTCATTTGGAAGTTCTTCCTCAAGATTGCGGGCCCAGAATCCGTCGGTTAGATAATCGTGCTCTATTGAACTGTGCTTCTGAATTACATCGTAGGCACAATGATGGTTTGTGAACAAAAGGCCCTTTGACGAAACGACTTCTGCAGTGCAAAATCCGCCTCCCAGACTCACAATGGCATCTTTCAGGCTTGCATTATTGATGTCGTAAATTTCCTGTGGCGAAAGTTTAAGACCTGATTTCTGCATGTCGGTGTAGTTGAGCCTTTCAACAAACATTGGCAACCACATGCCTTCATCAGGTGGATTACCTGCACGAAGGCCGGTAAACAGGGCAACAGCCATGAAAAATGTAAAAAGTAGTTTTTTCATTTGTAAAAAATTGATTATTAAGTTATTTAATATTGGTTAAACGAAAATCATTTCGAGAATAATTGTTTTCAGGATGGTATGGTGGCCAGATCCAAAAACGTGCCAACAGAATAAGTTATTGATTTACAAGTATATTATTTTTCTGCCCTTTCACTGACAGGCATATGTGTTCGAAAATATCCGGCAATTGTTCAGAAACGGACGTAACTTAGCTTTTACAATCCCATTACGCTTTGGCCCTGCTCAAAAACTATGTCAACAGGAATACCAGCACCTTTTAGCCTGTCAAGATCTTTTTGCAGCTGTTCAGGGATTATTGATTTTGTCTGTATCAGATTCTTAACTTCGTCGTAAGCACCATTTCCCTGCAAAACAAGAATTTCGCCACCCATGCCGGTGACAGCTTCTTTCATAGCATCGAAATTTATCCTGTAAGTTCCGTCATTCTGATAGGTATATGCATTTTTTGCTCCAAAATAGTCGAAAGTGAGCATATTGGCCTTGCCATGTGCACTGGCCGCCCCAAATCTTACCGAACGGAAAATGCCGGCCATGAAAGTAACGTAATTGTCCATCACTTCGCCATCATTTAGCTCACCCATTTCATAGAGTTTGGTAACCATGTATAATCCAAGAATGTCAGCTTTGGCCTCTTCAATGGCTGAATATTGCTCCTTAAGAGCCTCTCGTACCGTTCCTTTTCCGTCGAGTGTGTTTTTGATGCCAAGTCCGTGGGCTACTTCATGGAACATGGTGTTGGCAAAAAATGCATCGAATTTAATGTATTTGCGCTGTGTTTCATCAATCAGAACATCTGAAATGGGAACCAGAATTTTATCAAATTTTGCTTTCATAGCATTCTTCAGCTGCAGCTTTCTTGAACCTTTTTTTAGCTGAACTTCTTCATCGTTGGGAAGATTAATTGCAATGGTTTTGCTGCCTGCATTGCAATCGCCGGCATAATAAACTACTTCGTATGCATTAAGGTCAGCATCAGAACCTGGTACTTCATTTTTATATTTTTGTTCAACCGGTAAGCCTTTCTGCAATTCGGGCAGCAGAGCGGCAAAATGGGTGAGGCGATTGCTCCATTCAACATCTTTGATTAGAATGAAGGCTTCCTGCGCAGCTTTTGCGCCATAGAGGGCATCTTCATAATTTTCAATAGGGCCAACAACAAAATCAATGTTTGAGGTTTTCATATCCATCCAGGCAAAATCACTTTCCTGGTATTTATCAGTCAGCAGCGCATCAGCACGCAGGTCGAGATATTTTTTCAAACCCTCATCTTCAGCAAGGGCTGATGCCTGTTTCAGCAATTCTGCAGCTTTTTTCACCTTTGATGCATGTGCTTCGTGATACCATACCACCCTGAGAGTACCGTCGTCATTCCGGCGAATTAAAGTATAAAGGCTTGATTTATCGGGATCAGGCAGTGCATCAAACTCCTCTTTGGTCATATCAACAGGATAAAAGTTGGCGCCAAGTGGTTTGGCCCCAATTCCTTCTATGAATGGTTTGTTCCCGTTAAGCCTGTCCCAGGGCCCATAGTTGATTCTGGCAAATTTTTGAGTTGTTTCATCGTTAATTCTTGATAAAAAGGACTCCTTATTGCCAATGGTTTGTTGCCAGAAAATTTCATCCATGATTGAAGCCACCTCAAAAAGAAGAGGAAGAATCTGTTTCTCTTTTTCAGAAAGTTTTTGAATATCAGCTGTTAAAGTTACAAGTGCATAAATGGAGAGACGCTGTGTAACATCAGTTTCTGCATTCGGAACAAGGGCTTCGCCCGCAGGAATTACACCCTGATAATTATTTTCCATTTCTTCTGCGCTTTTGGTGCTTTTATTGCACGCTGCAATAATTGTAAACATGGCGATAATTGCTATTACATTAACTACTTTGCGTAACATGGTGCGGTTTATTATGTGATTACTTTGGTTGAGTGCGCTAAATTACTGATTTTGTTTGTATAGCCATGCCTGATGAATGATATTTTTATCATGAATCAGATGGATTGATTTTTGAAAATTTAATGATTTTGAAAGGCAATGGAATGCAATTTGAGAAACTGAAGAGGTTATTAAAATGGATTGAATGAAGGGTTTATATTATAGGTTAGAAATTAATTTGGTGATGAAGTAATAAAATGTAATAAATTTGCTTTGAATGTAATATTAAAGAACGAATGGACCTCCAATCAAACAAACGATTGATGCCTTTACTGGCAATTACGATGCTTATATTAATTACTGCATCTGTCATTTTTGCATTTTTAGTCAGGCAGAAACAGAAAGTCAAAATTTCAGCAGCACTTGAAATTTTGTTTGAAAACCGTCAACCAGTGATTTTAGTTGAAAATACCCTGGAATCCCTGTTTCTTGCAGAAAATGAATTCAAAGAATATGCATTGAGCTATGATACCATACATTTTTTAAATTATAAACTACAGGTAATGCGCCTGATCAATAGTCTGGATACCCTGCAAACAATAACCAAAGCCTTTGGTGCTGACGAAAAAGAGAGTGATGTTTCTACAATTATTGATGAACGGAACCGCGAAGCAGATAGCTATATCAGATTAAAGAGATTGACGGATTCACTTGTGATTATATCAGCAAACATTGAACTCTCTCCGTTTGAAAACCCTGAAAAAACAATTAATATTAAGAAAATCACCCCATCAAGCGGCGGCATTTTCATCGATACGCTTGATTTTATGCAAACTACTGACCTAAAGAAAAAGGGGCTCCTTGGAAAGATAAAAACATTTTTGGTGGGTGAATCGGAACAGCAAACCACCACTGCAAAAGTAGTATTGAAAACAGAGGAGACTCAACTGCCTTCTGAAGAGTTGAGTACCGTCCATGATACCACTTTCAACGTCGAAAACTTTACCCTGGATATTTTGAATAAGTCGAACATCTATTATCAACGCCAGTTGCGCAATTATGTGCAACGAGGGATTGAACTAAGGCAGAGTGAATTAAAAATCATACGACTAAACAACAGGTTGTTGAGTGAAATCCGAAAAATTCTATTTGATTTAAAAAACACAGTATCTCAAAAAGAAGGAATCAATAGTTCAACTTCAGCAAGCACCATTATTCGTTCTACCAATATTTTGCACAATTCGCTTCTTATTGCTGCTGTTGGTGCTTTGATTCTTGGAATCGTAACGGCCCTGATGATGAAAAAAATCCAAAAACATCAGGAGCGGCTGCTTGAATCCAAACAAAAAGCTTTGACGGAAGCCGACGAAAAACGCAGATTTCTGGCATATATGAGTCATGAGTTCCGGACACCACTTACATCAGTGATTGGTTTTGCCGAGCAACTCGAGCAGGCTGGTTTAACCAACGAGCAAATGGAATATTTGTCGGGAATCATTTCTTCATCCGAAATACTGCTCACAACGGTAAATGACATACTGGATCTGTCAAAGCTCGATTCCGGGAAAATGAAATTCATGAAGGAGCCTTTCAGGCCAGCAGCTACAATAAAGCAGACCATCAGGGCATTTAAAGGTTCAGCAGAAGAAAAGGGACTGTCTATATCCTTTGCCAGGCTTGCTGATGAAAGTATTCTTGTTGGCGACGAGGTCAGATTGAAGCAAATTCTCAACAATCTGGTGAGCAATGCCGTAAAATATACCATTAAGGGAAAGATCGGTATCAAAGCTGAAATAGAAAATGGTTCGTTTGACAAAAAATGGCTCACAATAAGCATTAAGGATACCGGAATCGGGATTCCTTCCGAAAATCTTAACGAAATTTTTGACGAATATGTAAGAGTGCATACTGAAACTTCAGCACGCTGGGTAATAGGAACCGGACTTGGTTTGCCGGTAACCAAAAAATTAATAGAATCATTGGGAGGATCAATTAAAGTAAACAGCAAAGTAGGCCAGGGTACCGAATTTTTATTCAGCCTGCCTTATGAGTTTTCAGAGGACATTTGCAATGAGACTTATAAAGTAAAACCTATTCAAAACTTTGCCGACTCTGGTCTGAAACTTCTTGTTGCCGATGATAATTTTTTCAATATTCTTTTGCTCAAGACAATTTTTAAGCGTGCAGGTATTGAAGTTACTGTTGCCGAAAATGGCAAAGATGCCCTTTTGCAAATTGAAACCGGGAATTATAATATTTTACTCAGCGATATGTATATGCCGGGAATGAATGGGATTGACCTTACACGGGCCATTCGGGAAAACAAAGAAAAGAAAATCAGCTCATTACCTGTATTAATGATAACAGGTGAAGTTTCGGAAGATGCTAAAAAGGTAATGCTGGAGGCCGGTGTTAACGATTATCTGTTCAAGCCTTTTCAACAGAGCGATCTTCTTGGTTTGATTGGCAAATATGTACATTAAACCGGGTTCAGCGCAGAAATTACTGCCTGACGATAAGAAATGCCGATGGGTAGTTTTTCTTTTCCAATTACCACTGAGTTACCCGAAAAAGCACTGATAAACTTTCGGTTTACAATGTAAGATTTATGTATCCTTAAAAATGATTGGGTAGGCAACTCATTCATCAACTGATGAGTGGTCGAGGTGGCAAGAATCATTTTATCGTTTTCAACATAAACCTTTACATAATTACCATAACTCTGTAAATAAACAATATTTTCAGTATTGACTGTTTTGAAACTGCCTCCCAGATTTAAATCAATCAATCGAGAATAAAAGGTTTCTTCAGGATGTCTTTTTACTTCCTGCAGTTGAGACCTTTCCAGTGCCCTGCCAACTGCTCGTTCGAAATGCTTATGGGTGACAGGTTTTACCAGATAATCCACCACGTTATAATCAAAACTATTCACGGCATAGGATGCATAAGCAGTTGTAAAGATAACCATAGGCTGAAAATCAAGTGTATCAAGTAATTCAAGTCCGCTCAGCCCGGGAAGTTCGATATCGAGAAATATAAGATCAATATTTTGCGTTTTTAATATGTCAAGTGCATCAATTGCGTTATAAACACAGGCCGCAAGTTCAAGTCTGTCGTTGTCTTTAATGTAGCTTTCCATGGCCCATTGTGCGGGTTGCTCATCATCAATCACAAGGCAAACAAGTTTTTCATTAGAATCTGTCATTGTGCAAAAAGTAATTGTTGGTTATATAAATCACAAATTTATTAAAAGATCAATTTCTTTGATTCCATTTTTTTGGGTTTCCGAAAGGCGGTGTTTTTCAGGATAAAACAGGATTAGCCTCTTCGAAACCAGTTCAACTCCCCGTTTATTGTCTCCTGCATCAGCAGGATTTTCGGGAACCACATAACTGATTTTCATGCTTATCATTTCAACATCTGCAATTATTCTAATAGATAATGATGATTTACCATTCAGTCCTCGGCTCCGGCGAAGAGCAGATTCAACAAGTGGATGCAGTAAAAATGGCGGTATGAAAATTTCCGGCGCTTTGATTTCAGAATTAAACTCAATTGCACATCTGTCACCTAACCTGAGTCTTTCCACATCAATAAAATTTCTGATAAACGCCTCCTCTCCCTTTATCTCAACACTTTCACGGTCAGATAGATCAGTCTGGTACCGAAGCATTTCAGCCAGTTTATAAGTATAATCCAGTGCAAGATCGCGGTTAACCATTATGGTTGCAGCAACATTGTTGAGACTGTTGAATAGATAATGCGGGTTGAACTGATTTTTGATGTAATCAAGTTCAAGTACCTTTATGCTAAGTTCTTTATCCTTTTGAGCAAGTGCAGTATCTTTTGCTGAAAATAAATTATTAAACCTGTATGTGCTGAATAAATAAACAGCAACAAAAACAAAACTGATTAATATGTTGCTCGATGCAAGCGAAGGAGCAAGAATTAAACTATTGATGCGTAGCGTAATTACCCATAAAATCAGCGTAAGCACAAAAGAAAATAAAATTGTCGAAACTACCTTTAACCTTCCCGATTTATACCATATAAAAAATACCCGAAACAGCAATCCTCCACTGGCCAGAATCAGAAACCAAATCAACAGATAAATCAGGCCATAAATATCCATTTCAGGCCTTAACCAAATTGCAAGCAATAGAGTTAATAATAGCAGTAATGCCGGAGAATAGCTTTTTTCTGATATTATTTTTTTAAGGTTCATAAGTCTCCGCTAATTTAATAATTATAAAGTAATTACCCGATTTTTCTTAAAAGGTTTCCGTAGATATTCCTTAATAGATTCTTTTCAATTACTTTTTTTATCGTCTTTTATATATCGCTTTAATGCCTTTTTTTATCAATCTATTGTTTTGCCTGCTTTAAAAATTTTATCTTTTTAGATGTCAGAATTTACATTTTTTAAACCACTGTGCTTCGCTCCATACATAAAATAAAGTACTAGCCCGATGAGCAACCAAATCAGAAACCTCAACCAATTGGTAATTCCCAGCTGCGACATCAGATAAAAGTTTGTGAGCAGGCCTAAGGCCGGTATCAGCGATAACTGCTGCTTTATGGCTACCCATGTTACAGAAACTGCAACCACAAGAAATGTAAAATGAGGAATTTTATGTTTGACCAGATCCCAGATTGTTTCACCGGGTAAGCGATCGAAGTTTACCACTGCCAGCAAATCTTCAGGATCAAGTTTTAGCAAAATTAAAAAAACACCTACCCAAATCACAGGCAGCCAATGCCGGCTGTTGATATAAGTTACCCTGAATTTTCCGCTCCCGCGCCGGCCCAGATTACCAACAGGAGTTTTCTTGCCATCCAGGATCAGAATGCCTCCCGAAACCAGTACAAAAGCAAACAGTGTGCCTATGCTGGTCAGGTCGGTAACTTCAGTAAGATTCATAAACAGGGTGGGTACTGCCACCAGCACACCGGTGACAACTGTTGCGAAGGCAGGGGTTTTGAACCTTGGGTGAAGCTTTGAAAATATCGGTGGCAGTAATCCGTCGCGGCTCATACTCATCCATATTCGGGGTTGTCCCATCTGGAAAACCAAAAGCACGCTGGCCATAGCAATAACGGCACTCAGGGCTATAACTCCTGATAACTTTGTTAAATGAAGTTTGTCAAACACAAAAGCCAGAGGATCGCTTACACCAAGCAGGTGATAGCTTACCATTCCGGTGAGCACCAGGCTGATGGCAACATAAAGTACTGTGGTGATAATCAGCGAATAGATCATAGATCGGGGCAGATCGCGCTGTGGATTTTTACACTCTTCGGCTGTTGTGGATATGGCATCAAATCCGATATAGGCAAAGAAAACTCCCGAAACACCTTTCAGCACGCCACCAATACCATTGGGTGCGAATGGGCTCCAGTTCTCAGGATCAACATAAAATGCCCCTACTGCAATGACCAGAAGCAGTATGACAACTTTGAGTAAAACCATAATGTTACTGGCCCGTTTCGATTCGCGTATGCCCCGGTAAACGAGCCATGTAATGAGAAGAACAATAACGAATGCGGGTACATCGGCTATCAGTCGCAGACCTCCAAACACTGTAGCATTTGTCCAGGCACGGAAAGCTTCAGCAAGTTCGCCGGGCAGTTCTGTTATAGCAATTCCATTGGCCATCATTGCTGAAGCCTCGGTGAAACCTCTTGAGGCGCTAAGGTAGTCAATGGCAAGGTATTCAGGAATGTGAATTCCAAAACCGGAAAGCAGTCCACAAAAATACCCTGACCATGAAATGGCAACAGCAATATTTCCGACAGCGTATTCCATGATAAGGTCCCACCCTATGATCCAGGCAACCAGCTCACCAAAACTGGCGTAGGCATATGTATAAGCACTTCCGCTCAAGGGAATTGACGAGGCAAATTGTGCATAACAAAGGGCTGAAAAACCGCAGGCAATGGCCGAAAAAACAAATAACAGCGAAACTGCCGGTCCACCTGCTGCTGCAGCATTGCCAATTGTACTAAATATACCGGCTCCGATGATGGCTGCTATGCCAAAAGAGGTTAGGTCGCGAACCCCGAGGTCTTTACGCATGGTCTGGCCGGCATCTTGTTCGCGCCGAGCATTGGCCAGTATCATTTCGACCGACTTGCGGCGGAAGAGTTGTTTATACTTCACAGGCATCGCGATTTTGCAGGCCAAACCTACATGAATTTATGCAAATTCGCAAACACCAAAGAGAATTTAAGGTAGGTTTTAATTAAATAACCCATTCAATTTACTTAATGAGGAAGATCGGCAATTAAATTTAAAGTATCAATCCTTTTATATTCCGGTTTTTCCGTGTTTTATCATTTTGTTTTTATAAATTTGAATTTCAAAAACGGATATTTATGATATTTTGTAAAGAAAGTCCCGTGAAATAATATTGCCGATGCATCGAAAATTACTGCTGTTTTTTCTTCTGGTATTGTTTGTATTGGGATTTATTTCTTTTACAATTGTGAATAAAAAACTTCTGTCAAAAAATAAACCGGCAGAAGCTATAAATCTGGTCACTGAGTTGCCTGAGCTTGAAGAAGGTGACCTCATATTCAGGAAGGGCAGAAGTCTGGTGAGCAGGATTGTTTTAATGAATGACTCAAAAACTGATTACTCTCATATTGGCATCGTGGCTTTTTTTGAAAAGCATCCTTACGTAATTCATGCAGTACCCGGTGAGCCCAATATAGAGGGAGAAGAAGTAGTGAAATGTGAAACCCCCGAAGATTTTCTTTCATCCGATAAAGCAAGTAAATTTGCTGTTTACCGGCTAATCGAAGATACTGGTAGTTATTCTACTTTAGCTGCGCACAAAGCATTGGAATATTATCATGCACGTCTTCCTTTTGATAAGGCCATGAATTTCAGGACAGATGATAAACTTTATTGCACCGAACTTGTCTGGAAGGCTTACCTCGCGGCCGGAATAAACATAACCCACAACAGGTTTCACATGATTAGTTTTAGTATGCTTTCTGATAGCCTGATCTTACCGGGCCATTTTATTGAAAACAAATCTTTTACGCAAATTTGTCCCTGATTATTAACTAAATCTTTTATAAATGAAAAATTTCATGAGAGTAACTGTAGTAGTGACAATTTTTGCATTAGGATCATTCCTGTTATCTTGTTCAGGAGGTGGGAAAACCCCTGCTGATGTCAGCAAATCTTTCACCGAAAAAATGGAAAAGGGCGACATCGAAGCCGCGTATAAGCTCCTTGATGGCACTGCAGAAGCAACAGAAGAAGAGAGCCAGAAAGTAAAAGCATTACTTGGAGAAGGTTCAAAGCAAATCAAAGAAAAAAATGGTATCAAAAACATTGAAGTAATTGAAGAAACCATAAGTGAAGATGGAAAGGAGGCTGAAGTCACACTAAACATTACTTATGGAAACGGCGAAACAGACGAATCAACCTCAAAGCTGAAGAAAACAGACGATGGATGGAAAATGTCACTGAGCAAGTGATTTTATTGATAAACTGACAAGATAACTCCTGACATTTCAGTTTTTTATAGATTCAGCCTGATGAATTTTTATTTGTGACCTGTAAAAGTCAAGCAGCTATAGCAATGCGATAAATCGAAATTTTATCGTGTTATGGTTTCTCTGAAATCTGGTTTAAATAAGTTTGTCATTATTTCATTTACCAATAGTTTTGAATTTTACCATCCTTTTTATTTATAACGGAGACCAGGCTTTACGAAGACTTTTTTTATGACGAAATTTCTTATTCTTTCATTGTCAGTTATATTGATTGCAAAAACAGGATTCCCGCAGCATGATACAATTATTTCAAGCCCTGTGATGTGTGAATCAGGAAACTGGGTTTTGACCTATGCAGATGAATTTGAAGGTGATGTTTTGAATGTACAGGATTGGGTTACATGGTACCCCTATTCAGAAGATGGCAGTGACCGTTGTGCCTTTTGCCGAACTCATGGCCGTGAAGGACAGATATTTTTGGATGAGAATGTTGAAGTATCTGATGGTTTAATGAGAATTATTGCCAAACAGGATTCTGTTGAATGGATGGGAGAACATAGGGATTATACTTCTGGTATGATACACTCACGCACTGCGTTTGGACACGGGCGTTATGAAGTACGAAGCAAGTTACCCCCGGGAGCTGGTTTCTGGCCTGCCATCTGGACATTTGGCCAGATCTCCGCTGAATTGGATATTATGGAAGCCGGAATGCAAAATCCCAAAAGATATCACACTTCCATTCACAATTGGCAGGTAGGTATAATGGCTCACAATAAAAACAGGGTAAGAAGAAATCTTGCTGAAGATTTTCATGTTTACACTATGGAATGGGAGCCAAATATCATCAGGTTTTTTATCGACGAAAAGGAGGTTTGGAGCCTGAGCCGGTTTACTTCGCGCAGGGGAAGAAATTTAAAAACCTGCGATCTGAAACCCGGGCGATATAAAATAAATCCGGTTTTTCCATCTGAGCTGGAGCGGTTGTATTTGATTATCGGACTTGGTATTGGAAATGAGAGCACTCCATTTACCAAATCACCTGATGGGGAAACTATATTCCCTAATCAAATGGAAGTGGATTGGATAAGGATTTATCAGAGAGAATGATAAAAGGGTCTAATTGATTTTTTAAAATATTCTGAATAAGAGCAAGCATCATGAAGCACGAACCTTTTCAAGTTAACCTGAATCTGAATGTAAGGGGACTTAAACCCTCTGCAACACTTCGAATCAATGAATTGAGCAATCAGCTTATTAAGGAGGGGAAAACAGTTTATAAGTTCGGACTTGGACAATCTCCCTTTCCTGTGCCCGAATCGGTAGTTGAAAGTTTGCGGCAAAATGCCCGCCAAAAAGATTACCTTCCGGTGAAAGGCTTGTATGAATTGCGTAAGGCTGTGGCTGCATTTAACCTGAAACATCAGAGCATTGAAACACATCCCGATGATGTTTTGATAGGTCCTGGATCTAAAGAACTGATTTTTTTGCTGCAACTGGTTTACTATGGCGACCTGCTGATTCCAACCCCAAGCTGGGTTTCCTATTCGCCGCAAGCCCGGATTATCGGCAGACATGTTCATTGGATACCGGCATCGCCAGACAACAACTGGAGGATGAGTCCTGAATTGCTGGATATGGTATGCCGTGATGATCCTGACCGGCCCAGGGTGGTCATTCTGAATTATCCTTCAAACCCAACCGGAAATACTTATCCGATTGAAAGGTTGAAATTACTGGCGCAAGTGGCCAGAAAGTATCAGGTTATCCTGATTTCTGACGAGATTTACGGCATGATTCATCACACCGGGCAACATGTTTCTATCGCACGTTACTATCCCGAAGGTACCATAATCAGCAGCGGGCTGAGTAAATGGTGTGGTGCCGGCGGATGGCGGCTCGGAACGTTTTCATTTCCACCCAACCTACGCTGGCTTCTCGATGCCATGGCCTCAGCGGCCAGTGAAACTTTCACATCGACATGCGCTCCCATTCAATATGCTGCAATCACAGCTTTTAACGGCAACAGTGAGATTGACGAATATCTGAAACAAAGCCGAAGGATTCTCAGATCGCTGGCAAAATTCATGACCGAGGCCCTGATGGCAGCAAATATTTCAGTACCCCAGGCTGATGGAGGATTTTACCTTTTTCCTGATTTTGGTCATTATCGCAAAAAACTCAATGAGCACGGTATTTTTACCAGTGTCGAGATGTGCAATATAATTCTGAATGAAACCGGAGTGGCGATGTTGCCTGGCAGCGATTTCGGGCTTCAACCCGGCGATTTGGTGAGCAGGATGGCTTATGTTGATTTCAACGGGGCCGAGGCTTTGAAAGCCGCTTTGGGAGAGTGGGCCGACAAAAAATTGGATTCGCACTTCCCTAAATTATTTTGCCCAAGAATTACCGAAGGTATCTCAAAGTTGGTTGACTGGTTTCTGAAACTATGATCAGTCTATTTTAATTTTTGATAGTGATTCCCATTTTCTGCATAAGAAATGTGGCATTCAGGTTTTTTGCAATTCCTCGTTTAAGTTTATAATCAAAATGGAGTTCATCGCCCTTAATGCTGGCTTCAAAACTATAATTTGAAACATGGCCGGGAAATAATTGCTCAAGATTCCCCAGTTCAAGGTCATGTGTTGCTATAAAACCCGAGGCTCCCATCTCAATCAGTTGAACAAGGAGCGCTTTTGAGCCGGTTTGTTTGTCAATGGAATTGGTTCCTTTCAGAATTTCATCAAGCAGGATAAAAATTTCATTTCCGCTTTTCAACAGGTCAATTATTTCTTTAAGTCTGAGTAATTCGGCATAAAAATATGATTTATTGGCACTTAATGAATCGTTTGTCCGGAGGCTTGTAAACACTGGTGCCGGATAACACACAAAGGTTTTTGCACACACAGGTGCTCCGCAGAGGGCAAGCACCATATTCACTCCAACCGTTCGCAAATAGGTACTTTTCCCGGCCATATTTGCTCCGGTAATTATGTTGAAATGCCCGTGGTGAGTTAAATGGATGTCATTATTTACCCTTTGTGAGGCCGGAATCAGGGGGTGTCCCGCTTCTGAAGATTCAATTGAAAACCGGCTTCCATTTATCTCAGGGTAATTAAATTCAGGATTTATGTAGGCAAACGATGAAAGGCTCGCCAGAGTTTCTGCTTCAGCCAGTGTATTAAACCAAATTGGAGCCGACTCACAATTTACTTTCAGCCATTGCTCAAGCCTGCGCATTTGGCGGATATCCCATAACAACAAAAAATTCAGAATAAATCCTGCCAGTATATTAAGTCTTGTATCAAGAGAAGAGGTAATGCGGCCCAGTTGACCAATTCTATATGCGGCTGTAAACTTGCCCGAATGCAAAGATTGTTGATATTCCAGCAACAAAGCACTCTCGAAATGCTCATCTTCAATCAGCCTGAAACGTTCTCCGTATTTTTTCAATAGTTCAACCTTTCGGCTCAACATAAGGTGGCGACGGTTGATGGTTTTGGTATAAAATCCTGTTATTAATAATGGTACCATCATATATAACAAGAATAGCTGTAAGGAAATTATTCCCGCAACCATAAGGATTGTAGAAGCAACTGAAAAAGCCGGAATTAACAAGGTTGAAATTTTAAATCCTGTACGATGAAAGATGGGTTTTAACTTAAACCATTCAAAAAGTAAGTCAATATCTTTATCATTTTCATCAGCAACCAGGCCAAATGCCCTAAGCCGAATCCGCCATTCAGGCATACCAACAAGTTCTTTGATGCTATTCTGCCGTTTTATAATTTCTTCAGCTGTTTTGAGTGGAGAAAGCAGGTTTTCTGCCAGTATTTTTTTTGCAAGGGGGGTTGTAGTTCTGTTGATTGCCTGAAATAGAGAGTATTCTCCAAAAATATCAAGGTCAGTTGCATAGGAATGAGAGTGATCAATAAAATATGTACCGCCCTCAAAAGAAGTAAAATTGCCCTGAATAGCCTGGAGTTCGTGATTTAAAGCATGAATAATACTGTTGTTGAATTTTTGCCTTGACAACATTTTTTCATGTAAAACAAGTAGAAAAATAAATCCGGCAAACAGCACAAAGGCCGGCAACCAAAAGGAAGTAGAACCAACCAGTGCCAAAATTGCAAATGTTGATGATCCTGCAAAAGTCAGTAACCGGGCAGCCGAAAAAAGTTTATCCTGCCGAACCAGATTTGTCCTAATGAATAAAGAATCACTTAATAATTTCCCGTATGTTGCAGAAGGATCAATGCTGTTCATTTTACCAGTTTTTAAAAGGATTAACCGAAAGATAAGCATTCAGGTATCGGTCGTCTCCACTTACCTCTTTACCAATCCAGTCGGGCTTTTCAAAATACTGATTTTCATTTTCTAATTCAATTTCGGCAATTACAAGGCCAGCATTTTCGCCAATAAATTCATCTACTTCCCATATCATTCCTGCAAATAGAATGCGATAGCGGTATTTTTCGATTAACTGTGAGGAGCAAAGTTTATTGATCATGAGTTCAGCATCTGAAGTTGGAATTTCATACTCAAACTCATGCCTCACTGTTTCGCTGATTTTACTTTTTATAGTTATGCAGCTTGTATCTCCGGCAATCCGTACCCTGATTTCCCTGTCAGCTAAAATTGCAAGATAGCCCTGCCGGTATAATACAGGTTTTGCAAGCAAGCGGAAAGAATTGTTGCTGACTAGAAATTTATGTTCTATTTCAAGAGGCATTTTATTGTTGATAAAAGAGAAAAAGAAAGCTATTAAACTTAGCGATACTATTTTTAAATATTGTGTTTTGTTCTTTTCAGACCTTCAAATTTCTTGATTTGTCTGGTAATTTCTTCGGCAGACAAATCAGAGGGTTGCGGATTCCCGGAATATTTTTTATAATGATTTCCAGTTCAAGCTTTCATATGATTAAAACCTTGAGCATCAATTGGATATAAACTTCCGCCATTGCTTATCAAGTATTCGCCTTCAGCTTTCTCAAGCATGTGGCCAATGATATGAATGCCCTGGATTGCACTTATTTTTTTAAAATCATTGACATTCACAGTAAAAAGCAACTCATAATCTTCCCCACCATTCATGGCTGCTGTGGTGGGGTCGATGGTAAATTCTGCAGCTACTTCAGCTGTAACCACATCAATAGGAAGTTTATTTTCGTAAATCCTGCATCCCAGTCCCGAATCTTTGGCGATGTGCAGAATTTCGCTGGCCAGGCCATCTGATATATCGATCAAGGCTGTTGGTTTTACTCCGGCTTCCCTGAGTTTAATCAGCACATCTGCACGGGCTTCGGGTTTAAGCTGACGTTCAAGAACATAGTCGTTGCCTTCAAGATCGGGTTGCATTTGAGGGTTTGCCTGATAAACTTTTTTTTCTCGCTCAAGCAGTAAAAGTCCCATGTAAGCTCCTCCTAAATCTCCGCTTACACAAATGAGATCATGCTCCCGGGCTGTGCTTCGGTAAATCACATCTTCTTTTTTTGCCCGGCCAATAACAGTCACTGAGATAAATAAACCTGAAACCGATGTGGTGGTATCGCCACCAACGAGGTCAACCTTATATTTTTCGCATGCAAGACGAATTCCGGCGTAGAGTTCATCAAGAGCTTCAACCGAAAATCGGTTTGAAACCGAAATACCCACCAGCAGTTGCTCCGCTTTGCCATTCATGGCTACAATATCAGAAATATTGACAACAGCAGCTTTATAACCGAGATGTCTCAGCGGTGTGTATGTCAGATCGAAATGAACTCCTTCGATAAGCAAATCTTTCGAAACAAGTGTTACCATATCGCCGTGGTCCAAAACTGCGGCGTCATCACCAACACCTTTCAATGTTGTACTGTTCACCGGGGCAATGCCTTGTGTGAGGTGGTCAATCAGCCCGAATTCACCAAGCGCTGATAATTCTGTTCTTTTGAGTGGGTCGTTATCAATCATTATAATTAATTTAAATTGCAAAGTTAAGGATTCTTCCTGTTTTGTGCGGCGCATGAGCGCTAAAATTGCAACTATCTGATTAACTGTCATGATTAAAAATATTTTGGGTGCTTTTGGGTGCTGCAAGCTATATTTGTGGCATGTTTATCAGGCGTAACAGGAACCGAAGCGGGTCAGTAAGCATCCAGATCATTATGAAATCTGGACGGAAGAAC
>JAHYJC010000023.1 GCA_019429275.1 Lentimicrobium sp.
ATGCCCTTGTGTATATGCCTGAGATTACTTACCAAGCCACTATTAATTCAGAAATCACTGTTTCAACCACCATTTTTGATGGCAAAGGAGATAATTTGTTTTCCAATCTGAAGGACTACAATATGTTTATGTTTAAATTGAAATATAGTTTTTAATGTTGAATCACATTTTGCCCACGCACAAAAAAACAAAATAAACCTGCCCGTTCCGCAGGCGGGTTTGTGCTTCTTGGTAAGGTTAGCACAGACAGATAATGAATAAAAAAAGAGCTAAATAAATAATTAACAATGACATACAAAGAACACCAGCAGCCAACAAATAAGACTTAAACGCAGTCGTTCCGATTAAAGCAAAATCGCAGCCGTAAACTTTTTACGACTGCGATTTAAGTAAGTGTTGAACTTTACCGACCTGCCCAAGGCCCCACTGGATCGCAACACTAAACTAACCTTGCTGCAACTGCTTGACGACAGGTACAGGAAAAGGGCAACTATTATCACATCGAAGCTTCCGGTCAAATCCTGGTATCAATACCTGGATGAAAACCTAACATGGCCGATGTAATAATGGACAGATTGTCAGGTGCAGCACATAAAATTGATCTAAAAGGAGAATCACTAAGAAAGAAATCCAAAGAATAAAAAACCAATTTTTGCGCTCTCACCGTTCATTGCTTAGTGGCCTGCCTTTGTCCGGAATATTCACTTCATCCTGCCAGCTCTGCAGTGAGTTAGCCTTTTAGTGCGTCAATTTATCTGCAATTTACTGGATCTATTCTATTGCAATTTGACACCCACCCATCATTTCTGGAATTGAACTTTTCCTTACGGCCTGTAACCCACCGTTTGGCCCGCTACTACATGTTGCTCCAGTTTGAGATTCATCAGTATGTGCAGAGCATCACGGTCGACCGATGCCCTTACCACTGTGTTTAAACCTTCCGAAGCACAGTAGAGGTAAACATTCTGCGAAACGTAGCCGGCATCAATTCCTGAATAGAACTCTTTTTGTTCGTCTCTGGCACGGGTCATGCGACTATAATCCGATACAAACATTAGGTTTACCGGAGCGTTGGCAACAAAATCCTGGCTTCCTGAGGCTTTTCGCTGATCGTCTTCAATAATCAGAACCAGTTTATGGCCCGCTTCATCATAAAGGTAAATACCTGTTTTCATAAACACATAAACCTGAATGTCCTGCCAGTTCACAGCCGAAGGTGCGGTGCGCTTTCCGCTTTCGGGCCGGTTAATGCCACAGGCAGCCCAAAGTAATCCCGATAAATGTTCGTGCGAAAGTTCTTTTTCGCTGAACTCCCGGTGAGAACTGCGTTCGTTCAGTGCTGCCATAAGAGGCTTGCCTGAATTCAGATCGGGCTTAGCCAAAATGATTTCGGTATTCTGGCCGTTAGATGTTTGAGTTATTATCAATCCCATGAACAATAAGATTGAAAAAATAAGGCTTTTCATAAATTTATATTTTGTGTTTTCTGTATAAATCACTTTTAAAAATATTCCTGGCTTTCTTTTTGCTGAGGCTGGCAACCTGTCTGACAGCTGTCAGGGTTGGAAACCCTCCTGACCGACTAACGCTATTGCCTGAAATTAACATGTAACGCACAGTCGGGCAAGTTGGAAATTGGAAATTATTTCATTCCTTCCCTGTCTACTACTCCGTAAACTCCGGTTTAATTCTCACTCCGTCATACTTCCGTTCTATTCCGTTCTGATACGAAATCACCATAAAAATGGTACCGTCATTGTTGTATTGAATCCATTCGTTATTTTTCATACCCATAAGATATTCGCCTTCATCCTTCTTTTTTCCGTTGGGCCAGTACCAGATGTGGCGTCCGTTAGGGTTGTCATCAATATACGAACCCTGGAAACTGAGTTGCCCGTCGTCATAATAATATTTCCATTCGCCATTGCGCATGCCTCCACGGTATGTGCCCTCTTCGCGATGATCGCCATGCTGATATTTCCAGAAACCTTCTTCCAGGCCTTCCACATATTCGCCTTGTATGATGATGTCTCCGTTTTCGTCAAATTCAGTGAAAATACCCTCAGAGTTTCCATTCAAAAAATTCTCCTCTCTCAGCACCAGACCATTACTATAATACCACTTCCATAGTCCGTTGGTATTGCCCTGGTTGTTGTAATTTCCTTCCTGTTCCAATGCTCCGTCAGGATGATAAAAACGCCATTTGCCGATTCTGTTCCCGTTGCGGTAAACGCCTTCGGAACGCAATTGTCCGTCTTCGTAAAACTCTTTCCAGGCTCCTTCTCTCATGCCTTCATCATCAACAATACCTTCACCTATCAGCTTACCATTTTTATAGGTATAGGCCGAAATTACCTCTCCTGTTTGAGCATATTCTCTGCGGATTCCTTCAGGAATTTCTCCCTTATAACTGGCACGCGTTTTTACTTTTCCATCGGGATAATAGTCGGTGCGCACATCTAGTTTCACCAGCTCGGGTACTTCCTCCTGGCGAATATCATTGACATATTTCGAAACATCGGTGAGCATTCCCTTTTCATCGTATTCCTTGAAATATCCGTTTCGTTTATCATCGCGATAAACACCTTCGGTTTTGACCTTTCCATCGGGATAAAAAAACTTCCATTTTCCCTGTTTAAGACCGTTTCTGTCTTTTCTGTTGATATTTTCCCTGTCCACCACAAATCCCCTGCGGTATTCTATCATGGTTATCACGGTCCCATCACTGTCGAATTCCCTGGCAAAACCGTTTTCCAGTCCATTTTCAAAATTTATCGTGCGCATTACCAAACCATCCGGAAAACGATAAACCGTAAGTCCATGCTTCACGTCGTTTGAAAAATTTTCCTCAACAATTTCATTTTCCCTGATGGTTCGCCTTATACCTTCCTTTTTTCCGTTTAAGTAGTTGATTTGAAGCGTAATATTTCCATTTTCATCATAAAAATTCCAGAGGCTGTCAAGTTCAAAATTTTTGCGGTTTCCTTCAGCTTTCAATGTTCCGTTTTCCCAATAGGTTTTCCAGTATCCATCGGGTTTACCATCGCGCATCATGCCTTCACTTGCCACATTTCCGTTTGCATGTAAAAATTTGTTGAATCCATCAGGCACCACAGTATTATCCTGGGCTTTCACAATGAAAACAATCCCAAAAAACAACACACAAAAAACAAATTTTCGCATTTGGTAAAGTTAGTTAAATCATAAAAAACTATGAATTTATTTCAAAAGATTTGCTGCTTTTGAAATTTTGAGCATCCTGAGAATTGGCTTTTTGGCTTTTTCGATGGTTTCGGCATCAAGCGTAATTTCAGGAGTTTCATTTTTAAGGCAGAGATACAATTTATTCAATGTATTCATTTTCATGAAAGGACAATCGTTGCATGAACAGGTTTCATCAGAAGGCACAACAATAAATTCCTTATCCGGAGAGGCTTTTTTCATCTGATGTATGATTCCGCCTTCTGTGGCAACAATATACCGTTTTGTATTATCGGTTTTTGAATATTCGAGCAGGGCTGCTGTTGATCCTATAAAATCGGCAAGAGCCAGCACCGGTCCCCTGCACTCGGGATGTGCAATGAGTTTTGCATCGGGATTTTCAATTTTCAGCTGAATCACTTTTTCATCGCTCAACTGATTGTGAACATGACAACTGCCGTCCCATAAAACCATATTACGCCCTGAGGTATCATTGATGTAAGCCCCCAGATTTTTATCGGGTGCAAAAATGATTTTTTCATCCTGCGGAAATGAATTAACAATAATTTTTGCATTGCTCGATGTACAAATTACATCAGACATGGTTTTAATGGCTGCAGAGCAATTTATGTACGAAACAACCTTATGCCCCGGGTGAGCCTCAATAAAGCGCTTAAAAGCATCCGGAGGGCAACTGTCGGCCAGTGAGCAGCCTGCTTCCAGATCGGGCAGCAGTACTTTTTTTTCAGGACTTAGTATCTTTGCGGTTTCGGCCATAAAATGAACGCCCGCAAAAACAATGATTTTAGCATCAGTTTCAGCTGCTTTTTGCGAAAGTTGCAAACTGTCGCCCACAAAATCAGCAATATCCTGTATTTCGGGAACCTGATAATAATGTGCAAGTATTATTGCATTTTTTTTTCTGCGCAACTCTGATATTCGCTCAAACAAAATTTTATTTGATAAAATATCTTTTTGGGTTTTAGGGTCAGAACTCATTTTTAGTATTTAATAATAAATTATTAATTAAATTATTACTATTATTATTAGAGCTGTTAGTTGTGTTGACAAATTGATTTATTTTTTTCTTGTTTTTATGCTTTTCAGCAGTTTGTCAACGGTTTATTAACAAAATCAGATAATTTGAAAGGTTGAAACACAAACAGTTTGCCAAATATCAACAATGTGTCAGTAATTATCTGTTAACAGCTTCAAAAGTATCTAAAACAATTAAAACAGTGTTCATGTATTGTTGATTGTTTGTAACAAAATGTGTGGTATTTCAGGTAAAACTGTGAATGTGTTGACTTATCATTTTTGCTGCCGTGGTTATCATTAATTAATAACAAGCATTTTGGTTTATTAACAATTTTGTGTTAGAAAAACATAAACTATTAAAGCACATTAACTTATAATTATTATCAAAAAGATTAGGTTTTAATTTATTAACTTAATGGTTACCATTTAGTTATGGTTAAATTATATATAAATTTGATACAATTCAAATAAATAAGTTGCTATAAAACAGCACTTTATTTATTTTAGAAATTATGAAAATTACAAAGTTTATTAAATGGCTAATTTTAAGGATTTTCTGAATTTTGCTTATTTAATTACTAAATTTGTCTTTAAATTTATTAACAATGTGGGATAAATCACAAATTGTGGCATTGGCATGTGATCATGCGGGGTTCGAATTGAAAACTTTTTTGTTGAAATTTCTTATCCAGGAGGAATATCTGATTCATAATTTTGGCACTGATTCTGTCGAAAGTGTTGATTATCCTGATTTTGCCCATTTATTGGGTAAATCTGTCAATGATGGCGAATTTACAAGAGGCATTATTATTTGTGGAAGCGGTAACGGTGTAAATATGGTTGTTAATAAATATCCGGAAGTAAGATCTGCGCTCTGCTGGAACAGTGAACAGGCAGAACTGACACGAAGACACAACAATGCAAATGTTCTGGCATTACCCGGAAGATTTATTGATTTTGATGAAGCATTGAAAGCAGTAAAATTATTTTTAAATACTGATTTTGAAGGTGGCAGACATGAAATAAGGGTAAATAAGATAAATAAAATCATCATTTGATTAATGACTGAAATCTACAATAAGTTTAAGAAAGATGCACAGTTAAAATCTGCTGACGTTGTTCACCGGAATAAACTGGAAAATAACATCAGCAAATATGATGATGCAGTTAAGAAAGGAAAACAGATGTATTCTGATCTTGAAATTGCAAAACAAAGGGCAGCATTTCTTAAAACCAAAGTCATAGGCGAACTTGAAAAATATCTGATTGAATTTGAAGTAAATTTTGAAAAGAACGGAGGAAAAATTATCTGGGCCGAAAATGCTCAGGATGCCCTCAATGAAATTACATCAATAATAAAAAAGCATGGTGCGGATTATGTTGTGAAATCTAAAACCATGGTGAGTGAAGAAATAGAACTCAACAAACATTTGGCAGAGAATCAGATTGAGAGCATAGAAACTGATCTTGGTGAATATATTGTGCAGCTTTCGGGCGAAAAACCCTATCATATTGTTACACCTGCCATGCACAAATCAAAGGAAGATGTTGCTGAATTGTTTCACGATCTGTTTCAACTGCCTGAAAACAGCTCACCTGAAGAGATTACTGCTTTTGTGCGCAACAAGCTTCGTGATAAATTTTTTAATGCCAAAGTTGGAATAACCGGAGCAAACTTTCTCGTTGCCGATTCCGGTTCGGTTTGTATCACTGAAAACGAAGGAAACGCCATGATGAGTGTTTCTTTTCCGGATGTTCACATTGTCATTGCCGGAATTGAAAAGGTTATTCCCGGGCTTAAAGATCTGGACCTCTTCTGGCCATTGCTGGCAACTCATGGTACGGGACAGAAAATTACTGCTTATAACAGTATTATCAATGGTCCACGTCAGGAAAATGAAATTGACGGTCCTACGGAAATGTATGTTATACTTCTTGACAATGGAAGAAGCGCAGTGCTTTCAAGGAAAGATCAGCGCAGTGCCCTCAATTGTATTCGCTGTGGGGCTTGTTTGAATACTTGTCCGATATATAAAACCATTGGTGGCCACGCTTATGGTACCACTTATAGTGGGCCTATAGGCTCGGTTATAACTCCGTGGATGAAAGGCCTGGATGAATACAAACATTTGAGTTTTGCTTCATCGCTCTGCGGAAGCTGCACCGAAGTATGCCCGGTTAAAATCAGGCTTCACGAATTGTTGCTCTACAACCGGAATGATAGTGTAAGGGATGGAGCTTACACAATGAAGGATGCATTTTCAATGTGGGTGTGGAAAAAAATCATGCTTAACCGGAAATGGATGGATACCGGCAGCGCACGTTTGAAAAACTTCTTACTGAAAAAGGTTTTCTCTGCCTCATGGGGTTCAAAAAGGCAATTGCCCGAAATAAGTGAAAGTAGTTTTAAGCAATTGTGGGAAGAGCGCAGAGAAGGCAAAATAAAATGATTATGCACTTTATTCAATAGTCATGTAAATAAATTCTCGATCAATTCCTAAACTTATCGGTATAGAGCGATTTTGTATTTGGCCCGGATATCATATTACCAACTTTAGAATTCGCCTGATCTGACCTGCATAGGCGGCACCAAAAAGCAGCAAATGAACCAGCAACGGATAAAGCTGATTGATTTCCACCCGTTTTTCCCAGCCCTTTTCCAAAGGATATTCCTGGTTGTAAGATTGATAAAATTCAGGTGAAAATCCTCCGAATAGTTTAGTCATGGCGATATCCATTTCGCGATGCCCAAAATATACTGCCGGATCAATCAAACAGACTTCCCCTTCCGATGTAACCAAAAAATTCCCACTCCACAAATCACCGTGCAGCAAAGAAGGTATTTCCCCGGGCAGGAGATTTCTGAGGTTGCCGATGAAGCGGTCAAAACTCCTTACATCTTCAGCATTAAGCAATTTATAATCGAAGGACTGTTTTACCAGCGGCAACAAACGTTGCTCTGCCAGAAATTCATCCCAGGCAAGGTGAGCATGGTTTTTCTGTGGAATTGACCCGATATAATTATCGTGATCGAGGCCGAAATATGTGTGGCTGGTCTTATGAAGTTTTGCCAGATTTTTACCAAAAGCCTCCCAGAAATAGGCAGGTTGCCGGCCTTCCTCAATAAATTCAAGCAGCAGAAACGAGTATATGCCCGATGTTCCCCGGTAGATAACCTTAGGAATACGAATACATCCGGTGTACCTGAGTAACTCAAGGCCTTTAGCCTCTGCATCAAACATACCGGGGAATTTATCCGAAAAGTTGTATTTAATGAAAAAAGTGTAGTTTTCTGTTTTTATAGACAAACAGTCATTGATACATCCTCCGGAAATTACCTTTGAGGAGCTAATTCCTTTGGTTTCGCCCAGTTCAGTAAGTAACCAATGATTTATTTGTTCATGAATGGATGCCGGAATCATAGCATAAATGAACTTCTCTGCTGAAATCCTCTTCTGATAAGCCTTTCAAAAATTAAAAGGAACCCGATGGATGACATAATGATGATAAGTGTAGAAGATTCTTTCAGATATACCGTAATGCTGTTGATGCTTCCAAGGATGCCCATAGAAAAGCTTAGCAAACCTTTTAAAAAATTGGTCTCTGTAAAGAGGTTGATCTTAAAGAATGGCCACTGGGCAAAAATCATTACACCAACGATAATTATTGCAGCAAATACCGCAATGTACCCGTACAACATTTGTCGCCTCATTTCCGGCGTTTCCTGAATTGGTTCAAAACCTGAATAAACCTGTTGCATTATGCCGTAAGTAAAGTTTTCCGGTGCTTTTTCAACAGGTAGTTTTATCATAAGCTCCCTCAGGAGTTTATCATCTGTTTCTATATCTTGAATGGGTTTCATAATCTACAAATTTAACAATTATTGATCTGATCAGGCGTGATTGAGCTGCATTACACTGTTAATCTCTTTATAGAGTTTTTTGCGAATCCGGTGCAGCTTTACTTTTACGTTAGATTCTGTAAATCCGGTAATCATGCTGATTTCTTCTACAGTTTGCTGATTTGTGTAGAAAAGAGAAATAAGCATCTGATCATCATGAGTCAGAGTTTTCAATGCCTTTTTCATCAGCTCCAGTTGCTGCTGATCGTCAAGTTGATTTATATTCTCATGAACTTCATCGGTGCTGTAGTTTTCAAAAAGATTCTCATCTAAGGCCAGGGTTGTAATCTGTTTTTTCCTGGTTCTTGAAATGGCAGTGTTGTATGCAATCCTGAATAACCAAGTACTGAAACGCGCTTCGTGTTTAAATCTGGGAAGGGCATGATAGGCTTTTAGAAATGTATCCTGAGCCACTTCCTCTGCTTCTTCACGACTTTTCAGTATTTTTAATACCAAAGAAAATACCATGTCCTTGTACCTTTCGACCAGTACGGAATACATTCCGGTCTGGCCGTCAAGAATACTGGCTATCACATGTGAATCGTCGGTCCGGGTCATGGTTTTTTTTTAGACGTTCCTGTCTGGCTTTGGTTACACTTTGCCATTAAAATTAAAAAATGTCGGAATATAAAGTTAAGTTTTTTAAAGTCAGGATTATCTGACTGTTGAATTATTTAAGAAAGTATTTATCTGATAATTGTTTTTAAAGACACAATATTTCTGCAAAACTCATTTTTACTCCAAAATTCTGTGCAATTGTAACCTGGTTTGCAACATTGCGTCAAAACGTTAACAAAACTCCCGTATCTAATAAAATTTACTCATTATGGAACCTATTTTAATTATCGCTACAGTTTTTGCCACCATCTATGGCATTGTATATCTTATGATACGCAGGAAAGAACGAATGGCTCTGATCGACAGGGGATTGGATCCCAGGTCTTTTGAAAAGGAAAATACAGGGTTTTCATCTCTCAAGTATGGCCTGCTTTTTACAGGAATCGGACTGGGACTTTTAATAGCAAATATTCTTGTGTCAATTGGAGCCATGGACCGGGAAGCCGCCTATTTCTCGCTTGTATCCCTTTTCGGAGGTATCGCCCTCATCCTCGACTATCTGCTTGAGGTGAGTATTACAAAGCGAAGAATCAGGGAAAAAACTGCTGATAATCAGGTTAAAAATGATTTATAATTTTCACCTTAGAATACGAATTCTTCAATCACAATATACTCTGGGCCTTCCTTTTTGAGTATACTTTCGTATAAAGTAAATCCTTTAATCAACTGCGTTTGGTATGTATATTTGCTGAAATGAGCAATTACTTCCTGAAAATGGTTCTTGTCTTTAATCTCCTTTATTCTGCCAAGAGTAAGGTGAGGAACAAAGTTCTGCCGGTCACTGAGGTATCCGGCCTTTTCAAGAAGCGAAACGACATTACCTGAAAGTTGCTTCAACATATCGCTGCTATTGATACCGACCCATATTACCCTGGGGTTATAGTATGACCCGAATATACCGGTATTGGCCAGAGAAATATCAAAAGGTTGAATCCCGGCTTTTGCTTCGTGCAGGGCAGCGGAAATTGCAGGAATTTCATCAACCGGTATTTCTCCGAAAAATTTAAGTGTAATGTGTAGGTTATCAGGGTTTACAAATTTGATGATGTGAAAGTCAAGAATCTGACGGAGATTTTTATAAATATCCTGAAAAGCCTCAGAAGGTTCTATTTTTACGGCAGCAAAAAGGCGTTTCATTTCCGGCATATAAACTCTGATTAAGAATGCAAAGATTAAAAAGATTAAAAAATAATACAGGATAAATAAGAAATTATTTTATTTTTGCAGACCTTTATTTGCGAAGGTAATCTTCGTTGAGGGGCGTTAGCTCAGTTGGCTAGAGCGTTAGACTGGCAGTCTAAAGGTCAGGGGTTCGATTCCCCTACGCTCCACAAAAAACCCTGTAAATCAATCGTTTACAGGGTTTTTCTTTTTATCTGATGCCGGATATCAGGCTTTGTAACCTAATCTGAAGAATTATTTTTTTTCGTCGTTTTCTTTTGTATCCTCATCTTCCGAAAGGCCATCTTTGAATTCTTTAATACCTTTTCCCACACCTCTCATCAGTTCAGGAATCTTTTTACCGCCAAACAGCAATACAACAATGGCAAGGATAATTACAACCTGCCAGGGACCTATAACCCCTAAAATAATACCGTTCATCATGTTGTAGGTTTTTATGTGTTACAAAAGTAATGATAAAGTAATCAGTTTTATCGTGTAGCCAAAATTATTATTGCGACTTCATTATCCAGAGTTCCGGATTTTGCAGAGTTTTTCCATGCCACAGCTCAAAATGCATCCTGGTTTTGCCCGTATTGTCTGTATTAATTAAACCCAGCTTTTGCTTGGTTTTTATTTTGTCGCCCTTTTTGACATAAAGTTCATCGAGGTTCGAATACACAGTAAGATATTCGCCATGGCGGATAATTACCACATTGTTGTAGTTGGGAAGTGTCATTGTTGAAGTTACCTCACCATTAAAAACCGAGCGAGCGGCCTGCCCTTTTTCTGTGGCAATATCTATACCGTTGTTTTTGGTTTTTATACCTTTCAGCACGGGATGGGAATGTTCGCCATAGGTAACTGCAATAACTCCTCTTTCGGTTGGCCAGGGGAGCTTTCCTCTGTTACCGGCAAAGTTTGACGAAAGCTGCATTTCGGCAGGCGTTAGTGCAAATTTGTTTTCCGGAGTTGGTTTTGTTCCACCCTTTTTCGCGGCTTCCTTGGCTTTTCTTATTTCTTCTGCTATTAAATCCTCAATGGCCTTTTGCAGACGCCTGGCCGCTTTTTCATTTTCGCGGATTTTTTTCAACAGATCTTTTTCCTGTTTGCTCAGGTTTTTAATCGCCTCATCCTGCCGCGATTTTTGTTTTGCAAGTTTTTGTTTTTCAATCTCTTCCATGCTTTTCAGGGCATGATTTTCCTTTTTTTGTATTTCAAGTAATGCGATTTTCTTGTTGAGTTCGTCCTGGCTCTGCTTTATAACACGTACCTGGTTCTGCCTGTAACTGCTGTATTGCTGAAAATATTTGGTTCTTTGATAGGCTTGATTGAAATCTTTGGCCGAAAAAATAAACATCAGGCGGCTGTAAGAGCTTTTGTTTCTTTGCGCATAATATATCATGTGTGCATATTCCTCTTTTAGCCTTTTTATGGTTTCATTCAGCTCTTTTATTGTGTCGCCGGTTTGTCTGATCTGCTTATCCAAAATCCTGATTTCGTTATTTATTGAGCCAATCAGCTCTTCTCTTTTAGAGATTTGTTTATTGATCAGAACCAGTTCGTTTATCGAAACCTGTTTTGTTTTTTTGGTTTGATCGAGCAGTTTGTTGGTGTATTGAATTTCTTCCTCAATTTTGGCTTTCTGCTGCTCAAGCCGCACCTTGCTTTCCTGGCTGAAGGCCTGAGTTAACGCAATAGTGATCAGCAATAAAATAAGGATTATTGTCCTGTTTATGAAATAATTATGTCGGCTAAAGGTCATCTTCATGGTTTGTTACAATAATTAAAATCTGTTGACCTGCCTGAATTTATCCGGTATTTTGAAAGGAAATTGCAACATATCAGAAATGCTGACTTTTGAATATTCAACCTCTATCGAATTTTTGTTGTCAAGAGTTTCGAGCTCAAATCTGATATTGGCCGGAACCAATTGACCATCGCCTGAAGCATACCTGTATCTGCCTTCAAGTTTTCTTCCATTTTGAACCAACTCCTTTATCAGCACCCGCGTAATTTTGAATGTTTCGGGATCGAGCCAGATATTCTGAAGCGGAATGCTGATTTCCTGATTGTTTCTTACGTATTTTCTTAACTTTCGCCTGTCGGTTGTTATCAGCTTATACTCTTGATTATCAATGCCAGCCTTGAATGAAGATACTTCATAAAATGAAAAATCATTGCCTGTCATGAAAGATTGTAACATATCATAATCAAGTGCACTGTTGATAACGGAGTTGATGTAGTCAAAATTACTCTTGAAATAAGTATTATCCAGTCTGTTCATATAAAACACCGAATCATTGGAAATAAGTACCCTCACCATTTCAATGCCCAGGGCAGGTGAAATGGAAATCCAGATCAGGCTGTCTTTATGTATTCTTATCTGACCACTAAAAGAGGTCTGGCCTTTGTTTTGCGAAAAAACTGCTGAAAACCTGGTGGAAAAATATTCATATTTCAATTCATTCTTTTTAAGATTTTCGATCAGAAAATCAGCACCATATTCTTTCAGGGGCGACCTTATTGCCCGTTTTGAAGATGAACACGAAGCCAGAACCATTGTTGTTAAAAACAAAATCAGGAGAACATAAGACTTAAAGCCCTTGGTTTTATTCATATAATTTTCCATCTCTGATTTTTGCCTTTAAAAATTCAGAACCTTCACCCTTTTCTGAAGCCCGCTTCCAGGCATTTAGAGCTTCTGCAGGCCGGTTTAGTTTAAACAGGATATCGCCATAATGCTCAAGCACAGTTGCGCTTGAATCCTGACCTGCCTGTAATGCCTGTTCAATATAAACCAGTGCATTTAAAAAATCGCCTTTTTTGTAAAGCACCCAGGCATAAGTATCCAGATAATATGGATTTCCGGGTGCCAAAACAAGGGCCTTTTCTGCCATTACAGCGGCTTTATCTAATTTATCCGACAGAAGAGAAAGATGATAAGCATAATTATTCAACACAAGGGCATTATCGGGATTTGATTTTAAAGCGGCTTCATAAGCCTCAAAAGATTCTGGGTTATTCCCTGCCGAATGCTGAGCATCGCCAATAAGACTAAAAAAATCAGAAGCCAATCGTTTATCACCTGCAATGAGCTTAACCCCTGCAGATAGTATATTGATGGCATTATTATAATCTTTAAGCATATAATTGGCTACTCCACCAAAATAATACGGAATAGGTTGTATTGGAAATAATTCAATGGCCTGTTGGCTGTAGCTGGCCAAATCCTGGTATTCTTCGAGAATTGCGTTGCATCTGAGCAGATTTTCCCATGATTGGTATTTTCCGGGATCTGCTTCAACAACCATTCGCAATACCGGTTTTGCTTCTTTGTATTGTTCGGCCATCATCAGCACCTCCCCTCTTAGCATCATTACACGGGGCTCGTTTGGATGCGCCTCTGCAAGTATTCCGGTCAACTCAGCCATATCATCCTCAATGCCATCGTATTCCTTAACCTGAGTATAATATGACATCATCACCTGAATTTTTGTATCGGCATCAAGGTATGGGTTCGCAAATCCCTTCTTAAGCAATTCTGTGGCCTCTTCAACCTTTCCCTGCTGCCGGTAAAAATCGGCAAGAGAGATATTTATATAAGGATTTTCGGGGTCAACCTGCTGAATTTGTTTGTAGGTTTTCAGGGCATCTTCTGTTTTACCTTCCAAAATGTAATACTCGGCCAGCATCGACAATATTCTGCTGTCCCATGAATTGGCCAGCGCCAGTTTTTCCAGTTCCTCAAGTGCCTTTTTCGATTTTCCCGTTGCCAGATAAATCCGGTGTTTTCTAAGACTCAGATCTTCATTAATACCGAGTTTCTTTTCCAGATCATCATAAATTTTTATGGCTTCCTGGGGTTTATTCAGTTTTATCCACAAATTGGCAAGGTCAAAAGCATATTCAATATTTTCAGGGTCCGATTTATACAATGATTCATAGATTTTCCGGGCTTCTTCATTCTGGTTATTATTCTGATACAGGGCCGCCAGCGAAAGGCTGTACCAGGTATTTCCGGGATACAGTGCATAAGCTTTCGAAACAGCGTTAATGGCCTCGGGAATGTCTCCTTTTGAATAGTACAATTGCGAAAGTTCATACCAGGCAGCGTCATTTCCCGGATCATTGCTAACACACTCCCTGAATAAATTAAATGCCTTTTCGGGATTATCGGTCAATTTGGCTTTGTTGGCTTCAAAAAAGAGTGCGGTTGATATTTGTTTCTCTCTTAGTTTTCTGACCTGTTCTGAACTCAGTATCTCTTCACCTCCAACGGGGTTGTCCTGAGCTACCATAAACAAGGGTAAGAACAGAGAAATAATCAAAAATTGAATTTTATTTAAAGGCATTTTGTATGGGTTGGTTTGGTGTAGTTATTATATGGGTTAATAGACTGAATATTAAGTGGTACCGGTGTGTCCAAAACCACCTGCCCCCCTTTCAGAAATGTTTAGCACATCAGTTTCTTTCCATTCAATTTTTTCATGTTTTGAAATGATCATCTGGGCAATTCGGTCTCCATTTTTCATGGTAAATGCTTCACCCGAAAGGTTGATTAAAATTATTTTGATTTCTCCCCTGTAGTCAGCATCGATGGTTCCCGGTGAATTTAACACTGTAATCCCGTTTCGGGCAGCAAGTCCGCTGCGGGGACGTATCTGGGCTTCAAAACCCATCGGCAGTTCAATGAACAATCCTGTTGGAACAACAAGCCTTTCAAGCGGATTTATAGTCACCGGATTATCAAGAGCAGCACGAATATCCATACCGGCGGAAGCATTGGTTTCATAAGCAGGCAATGCATTGGCAGAAGTATTGACAATTTTAATCATCAGTTATAGAGTTTATGAAAATCAAAAAATTTATTAAAATTTTCATTGCAAAAGTAAGCAATAAGCTTATTTGCGACTCAGCCTTTGTGTATCAGTGTTGTGATAAACTTGCGCTCGCTGAAAAACACAATGCCCAGAAAAAGTAACAACAAGCCGGCGCCGATGGTTGTATTAAGTACCTGATGATTGGTTTTCAGAAAAACAGACACAGCATAAAATCCCAGGGCTATCAACAGATAGAGACCTGCAGCGGTTAAATTGTATTTTACCGGAAAATATTTCTGGCCGATCAGGTAAGACATTACCATCATAGAAGCATAGCAAACTAAAGTGGCCCAGGCGGCTCCCATATATCCCATGATGGGTATAAGTAAAAAGTTGAGAATCAGTGTAATAATTGCCCCGGCCACTGAAATCAAGGCTCCAATGCGGGTATTATCGGTAAGTTTAAACCAGACACTAAGATTATAGAAAACGCCAAGAAACAGATTGGCCAAAAGTAAAATGGGTATTACTCCACGGCCTTCCCTGAATTCAGGTCCGATAAACAGAATGAACAAATCTTCAAAAAGCATAATTCCCAAAAAAATGAGCAAACAAATGATTATAAAAATGTGCATTAGCCTTGCATAGGTTTGCTTGGCATCAACGTGCTTTGCCTGATCAAAAAAGAAGGGTTCAGCAGCATATCGATAGGTCTGGATAAAAAGGGTCATGAGTATTGAAACTTTGTAGCATGCCCCGTAAATTCCCAGTTGAGACATAGGGTCTGACGATTCAGGCAATAAATGTTTCAAAATGATTCTGTCGAAGGTTTCGTTGACAATTCCGGCAAGACCGAAAATAAGCAGCGGCCATGCATAGGCAAGCATTCGCCGGAAAAGTGAAAAATCGAACTTTAATTTGGTTTTCAGTATATCGGGAATCAACAATAAAAAAGACAATATGCTGGCAATTAGGTTGGATATAAAGATATAACCAACCCCAATTTCAGGATTATATATCTTCTGGATGATTTCGGTTAAAGCAGATCCGGGATAATTTGCAATTAAAAACGGGCAAAGCAATATAAAAAACAAGTTGAAGCCTATATTGGCTGAGATATTGATGATTTTGATAAATGCAAACCTCAGGGGTTTATTCTCAAAGCGCAAATTGGCATAAGGGATGCTGCTAATTGCATCGGTGGCTAGTATCAGAATAAACCATCGTATGTATTCCGGGTTATTAGGATAACCCATAAAATTTGAAATGTCACCTGTAAAAACAAATCCGGTTATTGTAAAAACTGTTGATGTGAGAATAAGTGCCAGCACAGAAGTTCCAAAAACATTGCCTTTTTTATTGTCCTGTGATGTAAATCTGAAAAAAGCGGTCTCCATGCCATAGGAAAGTATCACAAACAAGAATGCAACATAGGCATACATTTCTGTAACTATACCGTATTCGGCAGTTAAAAATTCCCGGGTGTACAAAGGTACCAGCAGGTAATTTAATAAACGCCCTACAATTGTCGGGAGCCCATAAATGGCGGTTTGTCCGGCGAGTTTTCTGAGTGGATTCAAACTCTTTTGTTTTTATTCTTCCTGATATTCTGGTATTTCTATCTCAAATGTGGCGCCTTTTCCTACCGTTGAAGTAAATTCTATGGTACCTCCTACTGATTCTATGATGTTTTTAGCCATAGCCAGCCCCAAACCCATTCCACTTGATTTAGTGGTAAAATTAGGAGAAAAAACCTTCTTTTGCTGCTCTTCATTCATACCCACACCGTTATCCTGAATAATTATCCGGTGTTTTAGATTTTGTGAAGTAACAGAAATTGTAATCTGTCCCTTAAATCCTGAGGGCATAGCTTGTATAGAATTGGTAATCAGATTGATAAAAACCCGTGATAATTGCTTTTCGTCGGCAAAGACATAGCAGGGATTTTCTGGCAATCTGACGGCGACATTGATATTGGGATAATTCGAAAACAGACTGATATTGGAGTACAGTATAGAACTCAGCTCGATTTTGCTGTTTTTTGCTATGGGTAGTTTTGCGAAATCAGAAAAGGCAGAAGCTATTGCTGACAATGAGTCTATCTGCTGAATGAGTGTTTTGGTGGTTTTATCAAGTTTTGCCTGCCAATCGGGCGTATGGTCATTCCATGCTTTTTGAAGATGTTGAATACTTAATTTCATCGGAGTCAGTGGATTTTTGATCTCATGGGCTACCTGCCGGGCCATTTCTCTCCATGCGCTTTCCCGCTCCGACCGGGCTAACTGTGCTGCGCTTTCGGCCAGTTTTTCAACCATCAGGTTGTATTCATTGATTAAATCGCCCAATTCATCATCCCGTTTGTATTCTATTTTATCTATCCCGGTATTAAGATTTAGTTTACTGAAGCGGTCTCTAATCAGTTGAAGCGGCCACGTTAAATAATTGGCAACAAAAAGTGAAATCAATATAGCCAACGCAGTTAGTATTACATATATGTTGATTATTGTTACCAAAAATGTAGATATCTCTTGCTGAATTTCCTGCTGTCGGGCAAAGTAGGGCAAATTGATAAAGGCAGTAGTTTTATTCTGATTGTCGCGAAATGGAATGTAAGCCGAAAGGTAAGGATAACTACCTATTTTTTCTTCGTGCAAAAACAGGGTCTTTTTATTAATGGCAAGTTCTATGTAGGCATCGCGCTGCATTTTTACTGACTTAAGTCCCTCCGCAAAAATCTCTTTTCGCGAAGATGCCATAAGCGTTCCACTTGGGTTATAAAGATTGATATCGCTGAAAAAAATCAGTGAAAATTTAGTGAGTAACTCCTGAAGATAGTCACGCTCTGATTCATCAAGAATATCTGCACTTGCCAGCTTATGCTCAAGCTCTATCAGAACAGAATGTGCTTTCTCACTCAGAATGTCCTGGTTTTTTATATTGTTCTGATCTATTATATTATTAAGGGTAACCCAACCTATGAGGGCCGAGGCAAATAAAATCAATGCAACCATCATCAGTTGAAGTCTTATCTTGAGTGATGGTGTCTTTTTTCTGTGCGGGCTTAAAAGTCTATGAATAGAGATAAAAATTAAAACAAGCAGCAAATGAAAAGTCAACTGATAAGTTAAAGGGGTGAGTTTATCAATAATTTTATTTTTCTTTTTACTTATGATGATGGTCCTGCCATTCTCAATATTATAAACATAATGGTTAAAACCATGATGGTCATAGAAATATCCTTCAATTCTGTCGCCCACCGACGAAGCTTCATATTCGCTATAGTTATATTCGCCTGCATTTTTAACCAGTTCGTTGCCTGCAAAAATGGCGTAGGAGTAAGCCGAGATATCGGCATAAGACGTCACGGAATTATCTAAAAGCAACTCAGGATAACCAAGACCTTTTGGGACATATTTTTTATAAAACTCAATGACGATGCTGGCCATAATATCCCGCTCATACTCAACAACAGGCAATCTGGCAATGTAGCTGCTCACATCATACGATTCTGAAATGTAGAACAAATTTGGCGAAAGTGTGGGAGAGGAGTATGAAGCAATAATATCATCAAAATATGCATCACATCCAATCAGGTAATCAGTGGGTTTAATTCTTAAAGTTTTATCTGGAAAACAAAGGGTTATCTGCGCCATATAGCGATTCCAGTATCCTTTAAAATATTTTGCTCTGATGTACGATTTAATTTCCTGCTCAAGGGAGAAATTAACAGATGCGGCGGAAACCATTATTTTTAAATCAATGTCATTTTTTAAAGCTTGTTCAAGTTCCGAAAACAAATATTCGGCTATATTGTCCCTGTCGGTCGAAATGCGCAAAGCCAGGAGCTTTCGTTCATTTCTCTCCTTTATTTCAAGGTTTTTGTAATGACTATAACCTGAGGATCCGGTAAGAATAACGGTTAAAACCAAAGCGAATGATACAATGGATGTCCGCTTTTTTTTATGAAAATAAAAGAAAATCAACGCTACGTAAAGAATCAAAAAGATAAGGTAAGCCGGATGAGGAGCATACAAACCCGATATTTTGAAAATAAAAAAAGCGAAAAAGTAAAAGACAATTATTGTTGAAAGATAAAAGGCCAGACTTTTTTCTTTAAGGTCGATTCTGATAAGAGGATAAGAAAATAAAAAGAAAACGAAAAGCGCCATGGCTATCGCTATAAAAACAAAGTAACTGAGAACAGAAAAATTAAGTATTTGTGAAAAATCCAACTCAAAAGTAGAGTTGATAAATAAAGAATCAATAATATAAATGCACAAAGAATATAGCAGTGAGGTGAAAGCAATTCTGAACAAAAAAGCATAGGATTTTTGAGTTGGCTTTTCATTGGCGCTTCGGGTATAATTCAGTAAATAATCATAGAATAATATACCAACAATTAGAATCACATAAAGAGAAATTAGCGTGTCGCCCAGGTTTGGGAATAAAGCCGAGGAAGCATAACTGGCCGGATCGAAAAGGCCGGAAAGATAAAAGCGTGACGGAATCCTGAAGTACTGAAGAATAAATCTGAGGATTAAAACATCGGCTATAAACAGCGTGAAGAACCATTTTTTTTTGCTAAACCAGGGAATTAGTTTGTATAGATTATATAGCAGAAGGATTGAAAAAAGCAGAAAAAGTAATCCTCCGGTCCATATAAAAAATTGCCCCGGGCCAGAGATGTATTGTTCTGTCGTATTTTTCAGATAAAACAGAACCTTACCGTCATTTGATTTTACCTCATGGTCTGCAGGTTCGGGGCCAATTATCCATGATGCAGGAATTCTATATGATGCAGGAAATGATGCCGACAAATAATTGTTCTGATAAGGATATTTATGTTTGATCAAATCACTCAGAACAATTATATAGCCCGATGATTCGGTTTCAAAGTATTGATAGATTCCATTGGGATTATAATGTATTCGTTCTGAATTTCTTTTTTGAGCATAATCAGTTTCAAAGTAGGAATTATCTGTCCAGAAAACCGGCTGTTCATTTTTATAAATTACAAGTTCAAATCCTTTAGGAAGGTCAATATCTGAACCCGCCATGTTTTCCATTTTTCTGAGCATTTCCGGATTCTCAATTTTCCCGGCATATTTTTTTAGATTTTCATATCTGGAGTTTAAAATCCTTTCAAGTCGATGAATTACTTTTTCGGGAGAGTTATCAACTTTTGAAATATGAATTGTCAAATACACCATTCCGGCAAAAAACAGTGAAGCCAGGAAGAATATAAGCAGCCGGTTTTTCTCAAAAAGTGACATTGGATACATTAATTTCATAATACACTCTATATCAAGCCATTATAAAAGGTCTCAAATTGAGCCTTTTGAGGAGTTATTTTTTAATCTGAGGGTAAAGATACTAAAGAAGATGGTTTGTGCTCTAAAACGCCTGAAATCGTTTTATTTCTTCGAAAGGATATAAATCAGGCTGGAATGACCTCTGTGGTTCTGGTTTGCGTAAAGATTAGATTTGAAACCCCAATAAAATGCCTTTAAAAATGAGCCTTTACCTGTTTTGTATTTTTCACTTAACAAAGAAATATAAAAAGCATCAAACTTCATTGGCAATATTTTTTGAATATGAAAGCCATGTTTGATCGAGAGCGTTTTTAAAGCATTTTCGTTAAAGTGATACAAATGTCGGGGAACGTCATATGCAGCCCAGTATGATTTATAGTGTTCGGCATCATAACTTTCAGGATTGGGCAGTGCAATTATCAGCACCCCGTCTTTTTTTAACAAACGATGGATTTCTTCAAATCTCTGATTTATATCTCTGACATGTTCTAAAACATGCCACATAGAAATTACGTCATAAGTATGATCTTCAAATTCTGACAATGCCTGTAGATCTTCTATTTTCAGGCTGTGAAATTTAGCAGCGATTTCTCTTGCCTTTTTATTGGGTTCAACCCCACTTACCTCGAACCCTCTGTTTTTGCATGCCATCAAAAATTCCCCCGTGGCGCATCCGATGTCAAGCAGATTCTTTCCTCCGGCATATTTGGAAACCAGTTTTGCCTTATGCTTAAGGGTATATTTTCTTATGGTCTGATAAAGGAACTCAAACAGACTTTCTGGCCGCGCTGAGTGCGAGATGTACTTTTCGGATAAATAATATTTTGGCAAATCAAACTCGGCCGGGGCCGGAAAGGTCGAAATTAACCCACAAGAATTACATTTATATAAAGAGAATATTTCACCACTCAGGAAGTGGTCTTTTATATCTGAGAGGAATGTAAATGATTCATTATCACATATTTCGCAAGGCGGCAAATGAATAGATTTTGGTTGTTTCACGTGAAACATTTTAAATTTAAAGTAAATTTTATTTGCTCAAAAATACGACTAAAACCGAGATATCAGCGGGCGACACACCATTTATTCTGCTTGCCTGCCCCAGTGTGGCTGGTTTGATTCTGCTGAGCTTCTCGCGTGCTTCAAAAGATAAAGAAGAAAGTGCATTGTAATTAAAGTCAGGTTTCAGCGGCATATATTCAACTCTTGACAAGCGGTCAGCAATTTCACTTTCTTTATCAATGTAGCTTTGATATTTGAGAAGAATTTCAACCTCCTCGATTATTTCATTTGTCAAGCCCTCAAATTTTGAAAAAAAATCGTTGAGTTCCGAAAGTTTTACGACTACATCTTTCAAAGATATCTGAGGCCTGAGCAGGATACCATCCAGCTTAACCTTTTGCAGCACCGGAGGTGTACCCGATAATTCCAGAATCGGATTTATCTGGTCGGGCGATACACTGATGCCGGAGATTAAACTAATCGCATTCTGAATTGCTTCTGTTTTGAAATTTACTCTTTGCAGTCTCTCTTCCGAAGCCAGTCCAATCTTATGAGAAAGCGGAGTAAGTCGTATATCGGCATTGTCCTGCCGTAGCAAAATCCTGTATTCAGCCCTTGAAGTAAACATTCGGTAAGGCTCATCAATTCCTTTCGTAATCAGATCATCAATCAGAACTCCGATGTATGCTTCAGATCTCTTTAGAATAAACGGGTTATTTTCTCTAAGTTTGAGATGCGCGTTGATTCCGGCTATAATACCCTGTGCCGCCGCTTCTTCATACCCTGTTGTTCCATTGATCTGGCCGGCAAAATACAAATTCTCTATAAGTTGGGTTTCAAGGGTATGTTTTAATTGGTAAGGCGGAAAATAATCGTATTCAATGGCATATCCGGGCCGGAAAATTTTGGCATTCTCAAAACCGGAAACTTTAGTCAGCGCTTTGTACTGAATGTGATCGGGAAGCGATGAAGAAAATCCGTTAATGTAATATTCAGCAGTCTCCCATCCTTCGGGTTCAACAAATAACTGATGCCTGCTTTTATCGCTAAAACGATCAATTTTATCCTCTATCGAAGGACAGTAACGCGGCCCCCGGCCTTCTATTCTGCCGGCATACATGGGCGAATCGTCGAACCCAAGCCGGAGTATATCATGGACTTCAGGACTTGTATAAGCCAGGTAACAACTTCTTTGTTTCAGCAAGGGCGGAGTGTCGGTGTAAGAGAATTTGCCAGGAACTTCATCGCCTTTTTGTTCTTCGAGTTTCGTGAAGTCGATACTCCTGCCATCAACCCGCACCGGAGTTCCGGTTTTGAGTCGTGCTGATTCGAAACCCAGGTTTTTCAGATTTTCTGTTATGCCATGCGATGGTTTATCGCCAATTCTTCCCCCATCAAATTGTTTTGTGCCAATATGTATGATTCCGTTCAAAAAGGTTCCATTGGTAAGAATTACTGCCTGTGATTCAATATTGTGGCCCATTGCTGTTCTAACGCCGGTTACACGCCCATCAGAAGTAAGCAGACCGATAACCGAATCCTGCCAGAAGTCAATATTTGGAGTTGCTTCGAGCATTAATCTCCATTTTTCAGAAAATTTCATGCGATCACTTTGCGCCCTGGGGCTCCACATGGCAGGTCCTTTTGAGCGGTTGAGCATACGGAACTGTACCATAGTATAATCAGTAACAATTCCGGAATACCCCCCAAGGGCATCAATTTCACGCACAATCTGACCTTTTGCAATGCCACCCATGGCAGGATTACACGACATTTGCGCAATGGCAGCCAGATTCATGGTTATTAGTAATACCGAAGATCCCATATTGGCCGCCGCCGCCGCTGCTTCGCTACCGGCATGCCCTGCCCCTACGACAATAATGTCATATTTTTTAAACATAGATTAAGTTTCACGTGGAACATAATCCGAAAAGTTGCAAATAACCAAATCGGACTATTAATAACTACTCATTATAAGCTTGTCAAAAGCATCAGGAATGCAAAATTACAAATAAATATGGTGCGGGAGCCGCGAAGGCAATTGATTACAGCAATTTTAGCTTTTCATCTTCTTTTTTGCGCATAATTTGCGCATGTTTCTTCGATTTGTCTTTATAGCCACAAAGGTGAAGCACACCATGCACCATTACCCTGTTCAATTCAGTGTTAAAATTTACAGAATATGCTGCTGAATTTTCTTTAACCCGGTTGATGCTTATAAAAATATCGCCCGAAATGGCATCTTTTTCAGAATAATCGAAAGTAATGATGTCGGTGTAGTCATCATGGTTCAAATAATTGAGATTCATCGTATGCAAATAATCATCACTGCAAAAAACAATGTTAAGGCAGCCGGTTTTTTTACCCTCACTTTCAATGCATTTGAGCAACCACGATCTTTTTACTCTGATGTTACGCAATCTGAAAGAGATATCCTCATTGTAAAAACCAATCTGATTTTCCATTTTCTTTAATTTTCAGATAAATTTATCTCTACTGAGAAAACAAACAGAAGCATTGATTCAATAGGAGAAAAATTATTTAAGGCCTGGAATTGAAATAAAATATTCATTGGCCTTATTCCTGTAATAATTGTTCATCGAAGGTGGAATGGTCCTCAGCAATTCTGTTTCCTGAGTCGGAAGCCCTTTTTGCTTGAAGAAAATTGACGGATCTGGCCTTTTGATATCCCGGGCTTCATTCGATTCACGCCTTTCCTCCTGCTCTCTTTGCATTTCCGCCTTTTCCGATTCCAGGAGCCTTGTCAGAATTTCCTCCTGCCTGCGCATGGTTTGCTGGTTCAAAATTTTATTAACCAGTTCGGTCTCTGTTTGCTCCATGTCCTGCAACATTTTATTCAGCCCCTTATCACCCAGTTTGCCCTCTTTTTGCATCTGATCCCTGTATTCCTGCAACTGTTTTCTTAATGCAGCCTGCTCTGAGGCCATCCGTGCAAATTGCTCACTCATCGAACCCTGGCCTTTCTTTCCCTGTTCGTTTTTCCCCTTTTCCATACTTTTTTTCATTGCCTCCATTTGTTGATTTAATTTTTCCTGCATTTGCCGCATGGACTTCGCTGAAGGTTTTCCCTGCCCGGGCATAGGGCAACTTTTACCGGATTTGCCTGAAGACTTCATCGACATATTTTGTTGCATCTGTTTCATCGATTCAGCCAACAAAAGCGCAAGATTATTAACCGATGTCATTACATATTGCTGTTTACCCAATGCCGAACCAAATGATCTCTGGCCAAGAGCTTGCATGGTTTGATCAACATTTTGATTAATCGCTGATATTTCACGGTTTACAAAAGATTCAATCATGGGTTGCCGCTTGCTCAACGCAAATAGTGAATCTTCAATCATAAGCAAATTATCTTTAATTGATTTTTGCCTTTCCGTAATCTTCCCGTAACGCGGATCATTTCGTGCAAGCTTCGAAAGTTCTTCCATCAATGATTCCTGGTCGAACGAAGTCTGAACAAGGTTCTCAAGAATCATTCGTAAAGCCTCAATGTCTTCTCCAAGGGCTTCTTCTTCCATCTCCTGCTGCATGGCAAACAGCATATTTCCCATTTCATCCATGGCTTCAGAGGCTTTTTTCTGATTCCCTGAAGCTTTTTTATTCTGCTCTTTTTTTAAATTTTCCTTAGCATTTTCAATCTCTTTTTGTACTTCTGATTTTTGCTCTTCAGGAATTCTGAATTTATTCGGTTCTTCGAGGGCTTTATTTTTTTCCTGTAAATCCTGGAGATCCTCCCCTATTTTCTTAAAATCCTCTTCAATCTTTTTTTGTTCTTCTTCAATCTTTTCAGTCTCATCTTTTTTGCTTTCATTGGTTTTTTCAGAAAGTTTTTTTTGCTCTTCTGCCAGTTTTTTAAGATTATCTATGGTTTCTGTAAGCTTCTTTTCAAATTCGAGCTGTTTGAAGAGTTCAAGATTTCTGTCCAGGGCTTTTTCCAGATCTTCGGCACTGAATTTCATTTTATCCATAACCTGATCCAGTGTATTCTTGTCAATATCCTCCATCATTTTCTGAAGCTCTTCAAACAATTTCTTCATCTCATCCGACATAATTTCTTCAAACAACTTCTGAAGTTGTTGCTGTTTTTCAGCAATGCTTTCGTTGACTTCTTTGTACTGTGATTCCTTTTGATTTGATTTTTCATTTTCGCCAACCATCATTTCAACCTGATCCTTAAGCTTTTTCTGGCGTTTAAGCAAATCTTCAATTTGTTTTTTATCCTGATAATTCAAATTTTTCTTTTCAAAAAGATTTCGCTGAAGTTGCTCAATGTCTTTTTGGATTTTTCTGGCTTCATCAATGCTTTTTTCAAGCTCACTTTTAACATTTTCCTGGTTGGCTTTAACCATATCATTGATTTCATCCAGCGTCGGCACCTTGAATCGGGTTTTCTGTGAACGGGCAGATTTGGGGCCAAAAATGCCGTCGTTGTCCCATACTTCGAAATAATATTCAACCTGTTCTCCAGGGTTCAGGCCTGCTTCCGAAATATCGAAAAAGTGATAAAATGATTGGGCAGTATTTGATTTTTCGAATTTCACGGGCACTGACATTTCGGCTGATGTGGTGTTATCTTCGCGAACCCTTGCCATTCGGAATTCAAGCTTACTGAATCCATAATCATCTTTTATTAAACCGGAAAAATACAGTCGGTTATCGTAAACAGAATCTCGGAATTCCTCAATTATTATGGTAGGATGCAGATCAGGAATAACTGTAATTGAAAATGTCATAGAGTCAGAACCTGAAAGGAATTCATTAGAGAGGCTTATGGAATAGGAAAGCGTTTCCAGGATTTTTGCCTCGGTAGAAAATGTGTTTGAATTCCCGGTATTGATTTCCCGGGTTTGTTCTCCTAATTTAAAGCTTAAGATTTGGGTGTCGCGGGTATAAAACTTCCAGGAAACATTCGTTCCCCGAGGAACAACAAAATCTCCTGCATTTTTAATGATTTCTGAGGGGATGCCAGTGTAGGATGGAAAATTGAGTTCGGCCTCAAAGTTTAAGATGCTTGGACGCGGCAATACCAAAAGTTCATACTCTCTGGTGGTGTATCCGGCAGCTGAAATAGAAAACCTAATTGTTTTCTGTAGTTTTGTAAAGTTATGTCTGAAATTCAATTTACTATCTCTTACCATCATCAATTCAGTTCCTTCAGAAACAATAAAAAGCTGCTCAGGTAAAACTTCTCCTTTCACTGACACCATTAACTCAAAATCCTCAAGTTGAATTGCTTTCAACTCTTTGTTATCAATTTCAATTGAAAATGGAAGTGGTTTTTCATAAATCAGTCCATGATTAATAATCCGACTTCCTGGCGCTGTAATGGTAGAAGGTGAAGTGAATAGTATGGCAAGTAGAATGAGAACCGGAGGAAGAGAATATGCAAGATATTTTTTGTTTTGGCTAAGATCGATAGCAGAGACAAAAGGAATGAGTTTTAGACGTTCGGTTTTTTGATTGATGCTTGCCAGAACAAGATCCTGATTGGCGGGATTTGATTCAGATAAATGATTGAGCTGCAATACGTTAAGCAAAGAATCTTTAACATCCGGAAAATGATGGCCAATGATTTGAGCCGCATATTCATGGGAAATGATTTTTCCTGCCCGCATAAGGTTCATTACAGGAATAATCACAAAATAACCAAGAATGATTAGCCCGCTCAGCAAATAGGTGTAGAATAAAATTGTGCGCACGGGGGACGAAAACCAGGCAACCGATTCGAGCAAAGTAAAGATTAAGAAAAAACTTCCCAACAATGCTATGCTGTATAGCCCACCCCTGATGAGGCGGTTGGCATAATACTTTCTGATAAAAGCATCAAGTTTATAAATAAGGATGTGATAATTATTATTCATTTAAATTAAAGTATTAACAGGTTGGTTAATAATTATTTAACGTCAAAAATCTCAATACCGCTCCAGTCATCAGGAATACCTTTTTTAAGGTTTCTCTTGCACCGGTTTACATAAAATGTTGCCGCACTATCGAGTGGATTAATTTTAACAACTTCCGAAAAAACAGCGAGCGCTTCATTAAATTTCTTGTTTTTATAAAGATCAATGCCTTTTCCAAATAAAGCCTTGGTTTCAATTTTAAGCTTTTTCACCCCTTCTGGTTCACCGTCAAGGACTTCGAACACATAAACGGCCTCCTTTTTCCCTTTCACTCTTGCGATATCGAGGAATCTGAAGTTGAATTTTTCGGGTTTTTCGAGTTTGATCAGAGCATCTTCACTAATAATAATAGAAGTATGATATATTTTTGTCAGTCCTTCAAGCCTGGAAGCCAGGTTTACAGCATCGGAAATTACTGTACCATCCATTCGGCCTTCGCCTCCAACAACTCCAAGCATCAGATTTCCTGTGTGAATTCCAATTCCGGATTCAATCGCAGGCTTTCCCTGATCCATTCTGTCAAGATTGAATTTCATCAGGGTTTCGCGCATCTGAATTGCCGCATTGATGGCGTCATCGACTTTCACAGAGAACAGTGCCATAATAGAATCACCGATAAATTTATCAATAAAACCATTATTCTCCCTGATTACAGGTTCCATGTAGCCCAGGTAGTGGTTGATAAAATCGAAATTTTCTTTCGGGCTCATTTCCTCTGATAGTTCAGTAAAACCGCGTATGTCAGAAAACAAAACGGACATTTCTTTTTGCACCTGATCGCCAAGTTGGATATCCACAAAATTTTCTTTTCCCAGAAACTCAAGAAACTGGTTGGGCACGAATCGGCTGTATGCCTCATTCATCTGAGAAATTTTAAAAATATATTCTCTTAAACGGGAGGTCATTAGGTTATACCCCTCTGACATTATCCCGATTTCATCGTTTGTCCGGACAATGGTAAAATTATCAAGCCGACCCTCGCCAGTGCTTTTCATACTGTTGACCAATTCATTCACCGGGCTGACGATTCCGGCGGTTGACCAGTTAACGAAAAAAAGAATATAAATAAACGAAACAAGTACCCCACTGAAAATTCCGCCAAACATAAGAGCATTGTCCAGCGCGCTGATGTAGTAAAGTCCCGATATTCCTTCCGATTTAATAATATCCGATAAATCTGCCTCCGGGCCCAGAATATCAGTCAGCCGGCCCAGTACAATCTTGATTTCATCAGGAGACAAATCTCCCATGTTTTTTATAGGAGTGAGGCTAAGTATTAGATAAAGCAAAACTATTGTGAGAGGAAGAAGCGTTGTCATTGCGCTGGCAATGTAAAGCCTGTTGCGGATTTTACCCTGATTTACACCAAAAATTCTTTGCCTGAGTTCGTCGCGGGTGTAAATATGCTCAATATAACGAATGTGGACGCGATGCTTCTGCCAGAAATATATTAATAGAACCGAAAGGAAAGAGGCTACCAATGAAATAAACAAGTAACTGGTAAATAATCGTTTACCGGTTTCATCACCAAAAGAAGAATCGGTCAGCAAATAATAAATCATGATGCTGTGAACTATTGTAAAAGCCAAAAGCACAATACCGCTATTGATTAACGGAGTGTACAGCAACAACTTTCTGCAATATCGATAGAGTTTGGGAGAAATTGATTTTCTGAGCCTTTTGCGCTTGAAATATCGTTTAAACGGATAATTTACGACCATTCCGGCGATGGTACTAAAAATTAATACAAACCTGAAAAGTGCAGTAATTGTGCTGGAAAAAGTTGTTGAAGTTCCCTTTTTTTGTGTAGTTTCTACAGTCTGAATTACAGAATCGATAGAATCATTCTGAGTGTCTTGAATAGAATTCAGCAGAGTATCGGAAAGCACATAAGCTGTATCATTGAGAAAATTCATTAAGTAATCGCTTTCTTCGGGTCCTTTTGCAATATTATCATTATGAAATCCAACTTCTGAAAAAGCTTTCAAGTTTTCTGTGCTGTCATTCTTAAATGTAACATTAAAACCACTTTTCTCCTTCAATTCTGGAAAACTCTTCAGCAACATGAATCCCAGAACCGGAAATACGAGTAAAAAATAAAGCAAAACCGGAAAAAGAAAAATCCTTCCTACATGGTATCGTGGAATATTGATTTTACCGGAATGTTTATTGCCCATGGGTTTTCTGCTGGTTGATAGATCAACAAGTTAATAAATACAAAGTTACATCAAAATGTCGCACAGGATTGTTAATTATTTCTAAACGAGCTTACGGCAGCAGATGTTTTAAATCATGAAATCAATTCATTTCAGACCTGAGACATTTTCTATCTTTGCAATCCCAGAGTAAATAATGAAAAAATGAGAGAAGTAAGAGTAAGATTTGCCCCTAGTCCAACCGGTCCACTGCATATTGGAGGTGTGCGAACAGCATTGTATAATTATCTTTTTGCAAAAAAACACAAGGGGAAATTCCTTTTGCGGATAGAAGATACAGATCAGACCCGGTTTGTTCCCGGTGCCGAAGATTATATCATCGAATCGCTCAAATGGATCGGTATCCATTTCGATGAAGGGGTTCATATTGGGGGCCCGTTTGCTCCATATCGGCAAAGCGACCGTAGGGAAATATATCATCAGTATGCTTTGCAGCTGCTCAAAAACGGTACAGCCTATTATGCTTTTGATACGCCTGAAGAACTCGACAGGCTTCGCAAAGATTCTGAAACGCGCAAAGAGACTTTTCAATATGGTCCGCAAACCCGCCTGGGATTGAAAAACTCGCTAACGATGAGTGAAACGGACGTGAAAGCCATGCTGGAATCAGGGGAGCACTATGTAATCCGTGTGAAAATACCCGAGAATGAAACAATTGTGGTTCAGGACCTTATTCGCGGAGAGGTTAGTGTAGATTCGAACCTGCTTGACGATAAAGTGTTATTCAAATCAGATGGTTTGCCGACTTACCATCTTGCCAATGTGGTTGATGATTACCTGATGAAGATTTCGCATGTGATCCGGGGAGAAGAGTGGCTGCCCTCCGCCCCACTGCATGTTTTGCTATACCGTTATCTTGGTTGGGAAACCGAAATGCCTGAATTTGCGCATCTTCCGCTTCTCTTAAAACCTGAAGGCAATGGAAAACTCAGCAAACGCGATGGCGACCGCCTCGGATTTCCGGTTTTCCCCCTGCAATGGACTGATCCCAAAACAGGCGATATTTCTTCGGGTTACCGCGAAACTGGTTATCTGCCGGAAGCGTTTATCAATATGCTTGCGCTACTTGGTTGGAATCCCGGAACAGAACAGGAAATATTCCGCATGGATCAGCTGATAGAAGCATTTTCTATTGAAAGAGTTGGAAAATCAGGATCAAAATTTGACCCTGAAAAAGCTAAATGGTTCAACCATCATTATATCAAAATGTTAAGTGTTGATCATCTTGCCCTTTTGCTGAATAAGATACTCACAGAAAAAGGAATTGAGGTGGATATGGAATTTGTGAAAAAAGTCTGTTCTGTAACCAGTGAAAGAGCTGTGCTTATTCCTGACCTTTGGGAACATTCAAGCTTTTTCTTTCAGGCTCCGAAGGTTTATGATGAGAAAGTGGTTCAAAAGTTCTGGAAACCGGAAACCCCTGCTCTGCTTGAGAAAATCGGACTTTTATTAAGAGAAATAAGCGATTTTTCTTCTGAGAATATTGATGCCGTTATCAAATCATTCATCTTCGAAAATAGTCTTGGCATGGGGCAGGTAATGAATACGCTGCGGCTGGTTTTGGTTGGAGGCAGTTTTGGACCGGGTGTTGCATCTATACTTTCGGTTTTGGGCAAACAGGAAAGTTTGCAACGAATCCATAAAGCCGCAAACCAATTCATGCAATTATAATTAATAGAAAAAATATCAGAAAAGTGAATGGCGATCCCCTACTCTATCAGATACTGGATGAGCTGAGCATCCCTTTTGAATACCTGGAGCACCCTCCGGCCCCAACCATTGAAATTGCGGTAAAATACTGGAAAGATATTAAAGGTACCACACATTGCAAAAATCTTTTCTTTAGAAATCATAAGGGAAACATGCATTACCTTGTGATTTTTGATCACCGCAGGTCTCTTGCAATTCACGACCTTGAAAAAAGACTGAAACAGGGAAAGTTAAGTTTTGCTTCAGAACAACGCATGCAAAAATACCTGGGCTTGAAGCCCGGTTCCGTTTCTCCCCTGGGATTAATTCACGATAAAGAAAAACATGTTTATCTTTTTTTGGATAAGAATCTTGGAAATTATCCCAGGATCAGTTTTCACCCCAACGACAATACTGCATCAATAATTATTGATTTTCAAGACTTTATTAAATTTCTCAACCATTGTGGAAATTCCTTTGAATTTCTTGAGCTTTATGATTAATCCCAGAGGCTGCGCACATTTTGTTCTGGTAAAAGTATAGGTTAGATTTGCCGGATGTTGTAATTTGCGACTGATTAACGCAGCCATTTTATTGGATGGAGTAAGATTTGACTATTCATGAAACCAGTAAAAATCAGCTTTTTCTTTATTGCGGTTTTGGCTATCATGCTGCTGTTAACTGTATTTAGCCAGCCCCAAAAACTTGATGGGTTGAGGCAGGAAGATGGGTTCCGCATAGGGGAATTGCTGATAAAATACCCTACATTTAAATCGTTTACTCAACCCCTTAAAATCAACGCAAACACAAAAGCCGATTCAACAATTGCCCTGATTAACCCCATAATCCATGAAAAGGCTGACTCAATTCCTGCTCCTGATTATTCTGACACAGACACATTACGTATTGAAAGAATATCATATCCGACAGGTAATGAAAATTTCGCAGCTCAAATAAGCGCATTGCTTTCCGAAGGAAACTGTAGAATTCTTCATTATGGAGATTCTCAGCTCGAAGGCGACAGAATATCAGGATATCTGCGCAACCGGTTTCAGGGAATTTATGGAGGAGGCGGGCCGGGCTTTATTCCAATAAAACAGGTTTATGATCAGTTGGCAGCCGAAGTTATAGGTAGCGAAAACTGGATCAGGCTGGCCGCCTTTGATCCGACGAAAGATAGAATTGTCGGTAATAATTATGGTCTTTATGCATCAATTTCACGATTTACCCCACATGATCCCATTAAGGTTGATAGCTTACAGTGGGACTCTCTTGGAGTTGAAAAAGCTCACATTATAATTAAACCCTCACTGAAATCATACGCAGCACTCCGGAATTACAAAAAGGTCGGGTTGCATTACGGAAACCTGGCCTATCCGGTAAAAATAAATGTGAAATCGGAGAACACAATCCTTGCGGTGGGCGATCTGATTGCCGATATGGCTTATCATTGTTTTGAAATCATATTGGAAAACAATCCCGAAGAAATAACCATTGAGCTTGAAGGAAAGGTAAGTCCTGATTTTTATGGACTTACGCTCGATTCAAAAGCGGGTATTCAACTTGATAATATCGCCATGCGCGGAGCTTCAGGAACGGTTTTCAGTCAACTGAACAGCGAAAGTTTCAGGGCAATGGCCAACAAATTAAGCCCGGATATCGTGATGTTTCAATACGGAGGAAATACCATTCCATATATGAAAGATTCAGTGTCAATCCAAAATTATGTCAGATATCTGGCCGGGAATATAAAGTGGGTTGAAAGAAATATTAAAGGCATAAAAGTAATGTTTTTGGGACCTGCCGATATGAGTACAATGATCAATGGAGCCATGGTTACTTATCCCCTTTTGCCTTATCTGGATGAGCAATTGCAACAATCCTGTTTTGCCAATGGCTGGGCGTACTGGAGCACATTTAAAGCCATGGGTGGGCAAAATTCAATGCCAAAGTGGGTTGAACAGGGCCTTGCGTCAAGCGATTACACACACTTTGCTCCGCAGGGAACCCGCATCATATCAGAACTTTTTTTTACAGCATTGTATTTAGACCTGGCCAAATGAAAAAAGATAATTCTCTCTTCTTTTTATGCATTAGTCATTCTAAAGCGATTGCATTAGTAACAAACAGATTATAACATTTCTGAAGAAACGAGAAGTTTTTTAAACAGATTGCTAAAACAGTAAAATGGACAGACTGAGGGAAATATTTACATTTTCTGAGACCTTTCCCCTGATTTTCACTCAGGCGGCATTCTGGATATTTTTTACTGCCGCCTACCTCATTTTTGCGCTGGTCTACAGGAAAATTAAACTCAGAAATTTATACCTTCTTCTGATTTCGCTATTCTTTTATTATAAAACCAGTGGACTTTTTGTTGGATTACTCATTTTTACCACCATCAGCAATTATTTGCTTGGATACGGGATTTTCAGATTAACACGCAAAACCTCAAAATTATTATTGGTTTCAATAAGTGTAGCTCTCAACCTGTTTATTCTGAGCTATTTTAAATATGCCTATTTCTTTACAGATTCGTTGAATCAGTTATTTGGCACCCACATAGAAGTGGCGCATTGGTTGGCAGAGTGGGGAAATAATGTGTGGACTGCCAATTATTTTACTGTCGACAAAATCGTTCTGCCCATTGGCATATCATTCTTCACTTTTCAAACCATTACTTACTGTGTAGATATTTATCGGGGGAAGCTCAAACCCCTGAATTCAGTGCTTGATTTTGGATTGTTTGTATCATTCTTTCCGCAATTGGTTGCCGGGCCAATTGTAAGGGCCGGAGATTTTGTTCCACAGATAAACCGCCCAACTTTAATTTCTATTGAAGATTTTAATACAGGCACATTCCTTATTCTTAAAGGCCTGATTAAAAAAATGATTTTTGCCGATTTCATTGCCATGCACTTTATGGATAAGGTTTTTGATGCACCGGCCATGTTTTCGGGTTTTACCAATATCATGGCACTTATTGGCTATTCATTACAGATTTATGGAGATTTTTCGGGCTATACTGATATAGCCATAGGTTTGGCGCTACTTATGGGTTTCAGGCTGCCACAAAATTTCAACTCTCCCTACAAAGCACTTAATACCAGCGATTTCTGGAGACGATGGCACATTTCGTTATCTTCCTTTTTGAAAGATTATCTTTACATCCCTTTAGGTGGAAATAAGAAAAGTTCATTTGGATCAGTATTGATCAGCATATTGATTGCCGTTGGCCTGCTTGTTGCTTTTGGCGATTTACAAACAGGCCTGTTTACCCTTGGTGTAATTCTGGTCCTTATTTCTGTGGCATTGATTTTACCATCAGTTAAAATGCTCTTCATCATGAACATTAATATTATGCTTACCATGCTCATTGGTGGTCTCTGGCATGGAGCATCATGGAAATTTGTGATCTGGGGAGGGCTGAACGGACTTGGAATTCTGGTCTACAAATACTGGAGAATAATAAGTCCCTGGAAAAAAGTTGACAATCGGTTAAGCGTTTTATGGAAAATAGTCCTCACCTTCAGTTTCATAACTTTTACAAGGCTGTATTTCAGAGGTGAGAGCATGGAACACATTTCTGCATGGTATAAGCAGGTGGCCGGAAATATGGATTGGGAAAATGCACTGTCTGTGCTGTATCAGTACCGCATTGTTTTTATTGTCATTCTGGTGGGATACATAAGTCACTGGCTTCCGGTAAGGTTAAAAGCGAACATAGAAACCCTATACGGAAAAAGTCCTTTATCAATAAAAATATTGATAGCAGTAATGATTGGCATTATTTGTTACCAGGCTCATTCCGCCAGCTTTCAGCCCTTTATCTATTTTCAGTTCTAAGGCATTTGCCAACATCAATGGGTTTATTCTGTCAGGGCATAAACAGCAAAACTTGCCAGCCAGTGTTCGCCGGCATAATCTCCGTCGGCCACATTGAGCAGGGCAGCATTGATGTGTTTGTCTGCCGCCTCCAGTAAAAGATTGCGGTTTGTTCCGGGTTTTTCTGCGATATATTTTAAGGCCCATGCCCGAGAAAAGTTAAGCCCGTCAAGATGTACCAGTTTGCCATCACTTCTGTCGCTTACCCGGGCAGTTTCCCGCATAATTTTCGGGGTTCCCAGGTTAATTCCGGGCATAAACGCTTCTATCCATTCTGCAAACTCAGCATCCGGAAGCACCCTTGCCATCAGTTCCGCTTCGGTGAGACAAGGTGAAAAGAAATCGTATCCGCTGGGTTCCCATGCTTCAGGGCAATTTTGGTCGTTAAGGTAAAAATCCCTTGCCCGGCGCTCAATCATCGCCTCAAGGGCTTTATTTTGAACTATACGGGCATAATCCAATGCAAATGCCAGCCCGAATGCCGTGTTGCTGTGCTCCCCTACTCTTACCGGGTAAACAAGCTTAGGCAAAAAATCAAGATAATAGTTGCATAACAGGTCGGTAAACGGTTGAAGCGCGGTTTCCCATTCACGGGCTTTGGGGTCATCCCAGGTATGCAGTTCTTCGGCCAACTTAAGCAGCCAGGCCCAGCCATACGTACGCTCAAAAGTTTTGTTGTTGCTATCGAGGAAGAATTTGACTTCAACTGCAATGTTTTCTGGTGTAATATTCCTGTCAATTGCAGATTGAATCTGCTCAGCTTCGGGCAACTGCGGAAGAGTTTTCAGAAGTTTTACCAGCATCCAGTGCCCATGTACCGAGGAGTGCCAGTCAAAACAACCATAAAAGGCCGGCCGGTAATCTCTTACCGGTTTTACATCTTTATCGCTTCCCAATACTTCACCGGGTTTATTCGGATATTCCTGGTGTATGCACTTCAGGGCGAGTTTAGCAAATTTTGAAGCTCGTTCTTCTGTCAATATATCTTGTGAATTTACCACCAATGCATTGACAATAAGGAATAAGGCAATGACATATTTCATATTCAGAAATTTCTCAAGGAATTTTAATGTGATTTCAGACAAAGATAATTGAGAATGCTTAAAAATATTTAATCTTTGATTTTCAAATGGGAAAAACCTTAAGATAACAGAAGAATTCTTTCCTGTAACACCTCAGTATCCGCCCTTCACCTCTGGGAGAGGGCAGGGTGATGTCGTTTTTCATGCAAAATCTCCGGGAAATTAAAAGGTTCAACCCGTTACGCCACCATTTTACTAAAAAATAAAAAGCAGCCACAAGATGCCTTGTAGCTGCTTGATTTGTTGACCTACCAGGGGTCGAACCTGGACTCTTCTGATCCAGAATCAGACGTGTTGCCAGTTACACCATAGGTCAGTAACCAGATTGCAAAAATACAAAAATGTTTTTCGTCCCTGCAAATTTTTCACTATTTATTTGCAATGGATTTTGCCCATGAATCTTTGAGTGCTACGGTGCGGTTAAAAACCAGTTTACCTGGCTGTGAGTCTGTGTCAACACAGAAATAACCCAATCTTTCGAACTGGAATTTATCCAAGACTTTTGCTCCTGCAACCGAAGCTTCCACATAACCCTCCAGAACTTTAAGCGATTCGGGGTTTAGATTCTTTTTGTAATCTTCTCCTTCAGGCACATCTTCCGGACTTTCATTGATAAATAACCTGTCATAAAGCCTGATTTCAGCTTTAATTGCATGATTGGCCGAAACCCAGTGCAGGGTACCCTTGACTTTTCGGTTGCTTTCCGATCTGCCACTCAGGGTTTCAGGATCGTGTGTGCAGTGAATTTCGGTAATTTCTCCGGTAACCGGATCTTTCACAACCGATTCACATTTAACAATATAGGCATATTTCAACCGCACTTCACGGCCGGGTGCAAGGCGGAAGAATTTTGACGGAGGGTCTTCCATAAAGTCATCGCGCTCAATGTACAATTCTCTTGAAAAAGAAACTTTCCGGGTACCGGCTTCAGGATTTTCAGGATTATTTACAGCGGTCATTTCTTCGACTTCGCCTTCAGGGAAACTGGTAAGAACGAGTTTAAGCGGATTGATAACACCCATTACCCTGTTGGCGCGCTTGTTCAGATCTTCTCTTACACAAAATTCAAGCAGGCCCACATCGATGATATTTTCGCGTTTGGCAACGCCCACAAGATCAGAAAAATTCCTGATGGATTCCGGAGTGTACCCCCGCCGGCGTAGCCCCGAAATGGTTGGCATGCGTGGATCGTCCCAGCCGCTGACAAAGTTGTTTTTCACCAGTTCCAGCAATTTTCTCTTGCTCATAACTGTGTAGGTCATATTCAGACGGGCAAACTCTATTTGCTGAGGTGCAAAAATCTCAAGTTCGCGGATACACCAGTCATAGAGCGGACGATGAACCTCAAATTCAAGGGTGCAGATGCTGTGGGTAATGCCCTCGATGCTGTCGCTCTGACCGTGTGCAAAGTCATACATCGGATAAATGCACCACTGGTTGCCTGTGCGGTGATGGTCGGTGTGAATGATGCGGTAGAGCAAAGGATCTCGCAGATGCATATTGGGTGAAGCCATATCGATTTTTGCCCTGAGCACGCGGCTGCCCTCGGCAAACTCACCGGCTTTCATGCGGCGAAAAAGGTCAAGGTTTTCCTCCGCACTGCGGTTGCGGTAAGGGCTTTCCTGGCCAGGGCGGGTTGGGGTTCCTTTTTGCTCAGCAATTTGCTCGGCTGTCAGATCGCAAACATAGGCCTTGCCTTTCAAAATTAGCTTTTCAGCAAATTCATATAGCTGGGGAAAGTAGTCAGAAGCATAAAATTCCCTGCCCTCCCAGTCGAATCCCAGCCAATGCACATCATCACGGATGGAGTCAACGTATTCCACATCCTCCTTCACAGGATTGGTATCATCGAAGCGAAGGTTGCATTTTCCGTTGTATTTGAGGGCAGTTCCGAAGTTCAGGCAGATGGATTTTGCATGGCCAATATGCAGATAACCATTAGGCTCCGGCGGAAAACGGGTATGTACCCTTCCTCCGTTCTTACCATTACGGATATCTTCCTCGATGATGGAATGAATAAAATTGGTCGGGGTTTTGCTTTCGCCCGTTACCTGGTTAACCGGGATATTCTCGCTCATTTTCTGAATTTATATTAAAGTGTGCAAAGATACGCAATTGCAATTTTGGAAGAGCGGTTTTGATTTCAGGTTTTCAATCAAACAGGAGAATCGCTTTGCAAAGGTTTCGAAATAATTTGAAGTTGCACCAGGAAGCTAAATCTGGAAAAAAAATAAGAAATTCAGTAATTGCAGATCTCTATCAAAATAGTTTACTTAACCCAACAAATGCTCCAGTAAAATCTTCAGGCCAATTCCGATAAGTATAAGTCCTCCCAGCATTTCCATTCGCTTTCCCAGTTTTGCCCCGGCTTTTTTCCCGAATAAAATGCCAAGCATCGACATAACAAAGGTTACGCTTCCGATGATCAATACCGGAAGCAAAATAGCCAGCCAAAGAGGAGTATCGGGCGTGGCAATAAATGCAAAGGTAATCCCTACAATTAATGCATCGATGCTGGTTGCCAGCGACATGGTTATCAATATAACAGGCTTCAAAGGGTTAAAGCTGTTGCGGTGTTCTTCGGGCTTCAGGCTTTCGTAGATCATTTTAAATCCCAAAAGAGCAAGCAATCCAAAAGCGATCCAGTGGTCCATCTGGTAGAGTGCATCCCGAACAGATAAACCAGCCAGCCAACCAACCAATGGCATAAAAGCCTGAAAAAAGGCAAGCGAAAATGCAATGATGCAGGCTTTGAAAAACCGGATTCCCGGCATCATCAGGCCACTGCTCACCGAAACAGCAAATGAGTCGAATGAAAGGCCCAGCGCAAGCAGAAGAAGAGTGAAAACTTCCATGATACCGATTATAAAGCGGCAAAAGTAGAAGTTTTTACCCAAAAGACAAGCCCGGGTTATTTCAGAAGTTTTTGTTCTTCAAGTTTTTTCATGATTTTCAAAGCATTTGCAACAGAATTGGTAAGGTTGCTTCCTGAAATGGTTGCTCCTGATAAGGCATCAACATTACTTCCATAAACAGGAAGGCTATCAGGAGAAAATCCGGAAAATCTTTTCAGCCATTTTTTTCCGGTAACGGCATTTCCATGCGAAGCAGGGTAGCTCAGAATAGAAACATTGTTAATTTTACGGGTGGTGTCAACAATCATAGCGAACTCGAATTCGTGGTACCTGCCCTGGGTTTTATTCACCATCAGCCAACCAATTTTTAACCCATTATTTTGTATGGCAAACCATTTACCATCGGCACTCAGAATTTCAGGATCGGAAATGGATGGGTTACTCAGATTTAGTTTTATGAATTCAACATTTAGGCCGGGATAAAGTTCTGAAATCGATTTATTCAGTTTTTTTAGGCTTTCCCGTGAGAGTTGCGGCCCGTCAGAAATAATGGTGAAGGCTGAAAGAAAAATTAGCAAAAGGATTTTTACCGATGTTTTCATTCTTTTTATTTGAGTGGATTTTATATAACCTGAGAAAAGAAGTAGGCTGTTTGTTTCCTGATAAGCTATTTCAAAGCATAGGCGAAACTTAACGTTGGTTTAAAAGTTAATGCCAAGTCCTGCATTAAATGAGGTCTGAATATTGCTAAGACCTTTTTCCCTTGTAAATTGCAAATCTGTTTTAATAACAGCACCTTCTGCAATCCTATATCCCAAACCAGTGGTAAGCTCTGTTATGTTGTAGGCTTTATTTCTTATAAGGCTGGGTTCGGTTGCTGCATGTATATCGTATTTCTCAAACCTGATAAATAAAGTAAGTGGTCTGTCAGAAGATTTAGTTCCATGCATAAGGTCCCATGCAGCTTCAGCATACCATCCGCCCATTTCAGAACCCAGATCTTTTCCGGTAAAAGCATTGTAGGCCGAAGTATTCTCAACCATAGTCAGGATGTACTGCCCTCTTAAATGAAGTCCACCGAAAGTGTATCTTGCATCCAATCCAAGCATGGCCAGATTTACAATAGAAGAATCGGCTCTTTGCCGCATGCTCTGGCTGTCTTTAGGTAAATTGTTATATAATGTTGACTGGGTATTTCCAAAATAACCGGCAAGCCCCAAATTTAATCCACTGATACCATAAAAATCCACTTTAGCTGACAGGTTAGGGGAGGAGATAAAAGATTCAGCACCCCTTTGACCTCCACTGCGCAATCCATTTGGACCGCCAAGGTTTGCGCTACCATCATAGCTTTTAAAACCATTTACAACATAGAGTTGATATTTCATGTAGGCTCCGCTTAGGTTTCCTGTCAACCCCAGGCCAATTTCTCTCCATGTGGTTGGTACAATCCGTGAATCTGTCGAAGGCCGCTTCACCCCATTGTAAGTCGAAGGTTCATGATACTCATTTAAAATTCCCATTGGTATTATCATCAGACCCCCTCTTAGCATAAAAGCATCATTAAACCGGTATTGCATCAAGGCCTGCTCTACCCATAATTCCTTAACATGCTCAAATTCAACTTCGCTAAAAAAATCCAGTTTATCGTTAAACTTATAATTGACAAGCATAACAAGTCGGGTGACATCAAGTTTTCCGTTTTTTCTTAGTGAATCATTCAAAGGTTGTATGTAATCAACATGACCATACATTCCAATCATAAGTTTATTATCGGAAGGATTATTCATAAATGATTCAGTCATACTTTGAGGCGCCAGTATTTCCTGGGCAAATGGCCTGTTTGAGGAAAATAAAGTAAAAAGCAAGAAAAGGGACAAGAGCTTTTTCATGGGTCGTTAATATGGTTTTTAAAGTTTAGATTGAACTTGGATGATTGAAAATCAATCATATGAGTTTTTGAAATCTATTTATCGGGTTGCAAAATTTTTGTAGCCTAGCCTAAATTAATTTAGACTAAATTAAAACATCAAAATTAAAAATAATTTCGGCACTGAATTACCGAATTTTAAAAAACAATAAATGCAGGGGGATAAAAAAACCGGATCAAAAAGAACCGGTTTTAGGAGGTCTCGAGCGGACTGCAATATATTATTTAATATCAATAATATATGTTTAAAATGGGAAACAATTAGGAAACAAATAATCAGATTTTGTCATTGTCAATGGTATAAAAGGTAACCATGGTAAGAATTAAACAAGGAATTTTAAAATATTTGCCATTATTAATTTTCTGGTGTTTCTAAAATTTTCAACAACTTGTTTAAAAGTAAAATTTGCTTTTCCTGCTCTTTAATTATTTTCTTCAAATAATTAATTTCTTTTGAACATTCAGAATGCTCCCCAAATAAGGACTTTATAGGTGTACTAAAAATCTGATCTGAAGCCTGAGCCTGGTCTATTTGATATGTCATAATATCCAAATAAGACTCCTTTTTAAAATAGTTTTCCGGAACGCCGAAATAATGTGCCATACGAGTTATCTGTGAACTATTAAATCGATTTGCACGCATTATATTATAAAGGTTTTGTCTTGACATTCCTAACTCTTCAGCTAAATCAGCCATTTTAACTCCTTTGGAACGTACTAAAGTATGAATTTGGTCAGATATTTTCATTTGTAAATTTAATGTAAATAAAATGTCAATCTTCAAACAACAGAAAATCAATATAATAACAATAAAATGTTAATTATTTTAAACAAATACTTGACAAATGTAAAATAAAAAGTAAATTTGCACGGTAAAAGTGAACAATTGCCATTACAAATGTACAGTAAGTGTAAAGAAAATCCAAATATTTCATTTATGGTATTTTATGAATTTAATTTTCGATTTGGTGATGAGTATTAATTCATAACTGAGTATGAAGTTGATACTTGTAAAGGAATAAACACAAACATTGATTTAAAAAAAAATGAAGTTCTCAAATAATACTAACCCAAATACTAAATGAAATGGAACCACTCATCATCACAACGAAAAATGATTTGAAAAAAATTCTCAAAGATGCAATGATTGAAATTGATTATGAGAAGTATTGCTCTCTTGAAGGTCAAAAGACCTATTCAATCAACGGGGTCGCCAAAAGGCTTAATATGGCCCACAATACTATCAAAAAGTATGTGCTTGCTGGCGTTATTAAATCTACTTCATCAGGCAGAATTACCGAGCAAGCCATCAATGAGTACCTGGCAGGTAAATAACTTTTAACTGAGTACAATTTCAAAATATGGGAAAATCTCCGGAAGTAAATCTACTTAGGCCTCCTTTAATTGGTAATGGCAAATCAAAAGATCAATTTAAAACACATGATCCAACATTTGAAACCGAAGACATTAAGGATAGCATCTCAACTACAGAGGACTACAACAAACATGGATTCTTTATTAAGGAAAGCAAATATTGGACTACGGTACAAAAGGGTAAGAATAGTTATAATGTCACACTTTCAAATTTTGTTATGAAGAGTTTATATCATTTGGTAAACGGTTCGAACAACTCGAAGCGGTTGATTATGTTACAGCGAAACACCGGTGAAAAATACCTTATTGAAGTGTTTTCAAGCGAATTGAAGCCTGAATCTTTTGAAACAATCCTTAAATCCCATGGGTGCACATTTCAAGGGTCGGCTTACCAGCTAAAATTGATATTTTCTCAATTGATGGATCATGAAACTCAGGCAACTACACTTCCAATTTTGGGATGGAATGGACAACACAGAATATTTGTATTTGCAGACTCAATTTTTACGAAGGACGAGAGATTGATTCAGGCAAACAAATATGGTATTGTTAATGATGGGAAGACCAACTATTATCTTTCATCAGCAAGTTTGGCAAATAAAGAAGATCAGGATCTGGATGTAGAACGTTTATATTGCTACAGACCTGGGTTGATTGATTTTAAAGAGTGGTCAAAATTGCTTTATCAATCATTCGGGCCGAATGCTGTTTTAGGAATACTTTATCTCATATTGGCAATTTACAGAGACGTTGTTTTTTATCATGTCGGATTTTTTCCGTTTCTGTTCTTGTTTGGCGCTAAAGGGACAGGCAAAACCAGTTTTACAGATAAATTTCTGAGGCTTTTTGGCAGGGATGTTACAGGTACTCCATTGAACAATGCTTCAATTCCGGGTATGTCTCGTCAGGTCTCCGGACGTAATAATGTGGTGTTTTATTTCAAGGAATATGTTGGGGCAACAGACGATTTAATTGAGGCATTTATACTCAACGGATATGATGGTGCCGGCCGTTTAACTGCAACTAAATCTACGGATTATAGGACCAAATCGTATCCTGTAAGATCAGCAATTATGTTTGATGGAAACTATTTGCCTTCAAAAAATCAGGCGAATTTTTCAAGGATGATTATCCTGTTTTTTGAAAAGGAAAATTATACTCCTGAAGAGCAATACAAATATAAGGAATTTGAGCAGCTCTCAAAAGAAGGCTTTGGAAAGGTTTTACTTGATATTCTGAAACTCAGGCCAATCATCGAGGCCAAATTTCTTTCAACTTATAAGTCCATGTGTAAATCAGTATCACACGAGGCAAAAGCACTGGACGAGAGAAGTATTAATCATACAGCGCTACTACTCACAGTTTATGAGGTATTGGAGAATGAACTGTCATTCCCTTTTTTAATGGAAGAAGCCAAGGAGATTGTTTTAGAAAATGCCCGACAACATTCCAATCAATTAATTGAAACAGGGCCGGTGCACAAATTCTGGGAAGCTTTTGCCCATAATGTGCAAAACTATAAACTTGTAATGTTTGATGGTCATAATCGGAGCAGTAGCCACTATAATATTAAATATCAGGAAGATGTTAAGATAATACTTCAAATTAAAATTCAGCCGGTGTGGACTGCATACATGCGATACTGCAAGGAGAATAGCATACAGCCGCTTGATAGCAACAGTTTGAAGTCTCTGCTTACCTCATCTGGTAATCAAAGTTTTATTCCTTCATCACAGAAAGGAAGGTACAAATCATATACTGATAAGTGGTTTGGATCATGTTATCAGTTTTGGGCAGAAAAAACCGACTTTGGTTTTCTAATAAATGATATTGAAGTTAATGTGTAAACTATGTAAACCATGTAAACCCTTATTACTAATGTATTCATTATTAAACAGATACCGGTTTACAGGTGGTTTACAAGGTTTACAATGAGCGAAGGTCAAAATATTTTATTGAAATCTACTGTAAACCTTTTTACCAAACAATACCCGTACTGTAAACTGATATATAATTGTCTTTCAAGTAGATAATGTTTACGGTTTACCAAGTTTACAGGGTTTACAGTTTTTGAATGCTACAGGTGTAGGAAAAATTTTAATCATTTAGAAATGAAATTCAGCACTTTTAAGACAAGCTATTCAAAGAAGCCATTTACTGACATGCAACTATCATTTTTTGCTTCAATTGTCCATGAGCCGGAATTAGGAGGGAAGGTTTTTATAGTAGGAGCCCGCTTAGTTAATCAGATAAGGGCTACTAAAGATGAAAAAATCCAAAAGCAATTGAAGCAACAGTTGCCAGCAATTTCCCCTGGAGCTCTTTTTGGGCTTGATAGGCAGGATTTGAGCAATTATACAGGGTTAATGCAGATTGACATAGACAATGGCATCCAAGACCCTGAACAGTTGCGTAATGAGCTTGGTAGATTATCCTGGGTAATATTTTCTTCATTATCTGTAAGGCGAGGTGTGTGGTTTTTGGTCAAAATTCAAGAGCCTGCCAGACAAGCAGCTTATTGGGAGAAAGTAAACGAATGGCTGATAAAAAAGCATGGTTTATATGCAGATCCAGCGCGAAAAAATCCCAAAGACTTAAGATATTTCGCCCCCGATATGGACGCTATCTATAATCCCGCTGCCAGACCTCTGGCATTACTGGAGCAAGAGCCTATCATCAACTACAAAACAGTTCCAATTTTGGGAAAATGGGGATATGGGGGTAAGGGATATGTTTCCCCACTGGACGATTTTAACCAAAATGCCGATGTGATTGGAATGTTACAATTGGATGGTTGGAAAATCAGCCACAAAAAGGGCAGTAAAATAAGATTTACCAGGCCGGGAAAAGATCATGGTACATCTGCTGATTGGGATATAAATATTCGCCGGCTTTATGTTTTTACCAGTAATAGCAATCTGGCAAATGAAGATAACCGACATGCCTTATCTCCTGTAGATATTTTAATGAAACTTTCGAATATCAGCACTACCCATGAGATCAGGCAAAAACTTGTAGAAATGGGTTATGGCCATCGATAAATAATTGATTAAACACATACTAACCAATCTAAATTTAAACCAATGGAAAAACTAAAAAGATGTGAGCAATGCGGAGAAATATTTTCTTTTGAACGCAATTCAGCAATCTACTGCTCAGACGCCTGTAAACAAAAAGCCTATCTTGTGCGTGGGAGACTTCAGCTTTATAAAGCTATGGATGTAGAAGACATCGTGATTGAATCTATTGTTGAACCTCCTGAAAACGAGATTGAATCTATTGTTTCATTTGAAGAAAAGATATCTGAACCAGAGGTTTTAAATGAGTCTGAGCCTTCGGAATCTCCAGAACCCCAAGAGCCCAAAGATATAAATGGCAGTGATAAAGAAAAGAAGAGGGAAAAATCGTCAGACAGCAAATCAACTCCTAAAAAGTATAAAAAATCAAATGAAAATAATGCCATCAAAGGGTTGCTTGCAATTGCCGGTTTTGCAGCAGTAAGCTATGTGATTGGTAAAATTCTTGACACCCCAAAAACCTCCGAAAAAAATGTGGATAAAAAAGAACCAATCGTAAATGGAGGAGTTGGTTCACAGAATATTGATGATGATATTCAAAAACCAGATATATCGACCCTAGAGCCACCAGATATTTCCCAAAACCAAATGGATTCAAAACCAAACAGACCCGATACAGCAGAGAAATTTATTAAATCAGATAGCCTGCTCAAGAAAATCTCAATTCAATTTAATAGAATGTGGGAAAGCATACGCATTGTACAAAACAAGAAACAAAATGTTGAAAAAACTGATTATGTGCAAACGGAAAATAATGAAACTCCAGCTGTCGATTCCTCAGTTATGACTGAAATAAATAAAAAGGGAATCGAATCTCCCCGGGAATCTGATGGCACAAACTCAAATCTGGCGGAAGTAATCAGAATTTATTTAGAGAAAGTCAAGAATGAAAGCGAATCTGGAAAAAGTAAACCGGAAAATGAAGATATTACGTAAAGTCTTGGTAATTTTAAAGTAAATTCGGGAATGCCTGATTTGGAAAAAGACAGATAAATTTAAACAGAAAATAGGCTACCGTCATATTACCGTAAAAATTAAAACAGCATCAGAAGACTACAGTAAATAATTATTCGATTATCGTAAAACAAACTTCAAATTAGTGTAAATTTTAAAAAGTTAGCGTAAAAGAAGTGCCTAAAATTCTTTGATTATTGAAAATACAATAAAATAAAAACGAAAATCAGAGTTTTTTTGAAAAAAAATAGGCAGATTTTGACTTTTTCAGCACCCAAAGACATGCATTTATACAAAAAGAAGGTTTTTCAAATTATTTTCCGAAAAACAATGGATGATTTCGTATAATTAAAGAGTAATTTAGCCCTTAAAGAGAAATCATCAAGGCAATTTCTATATGTACTCATGAAAAATTTCCCAGCTCAAGGCGATTTTTATATTGTCAGGTAGCATAGATGGGAAGTCAATTATAAAAGTATTGCCCTTACTTTCCTATATTTGCCATTATCTGAGAAACTGATCGTATTGTTGAATATCAAAAGGAAGTCAATTTAAGTTGTTTAAAAACACCCTGGTTTTATCCCATAGAATTAATGACTATTAGCTTTTAAGAAAGTGAAGAATTTCAAAACCATACATACGAGCAGAACAATTATGTTCGCGGAGTTGGAAAAGGTAATGTCCTATTCTATGGATGATGGTAATTTCCTTGAATCATTGGGCCAAAATGTAACCGGAAAGAAATCTAATTCTGGTGTTGAAAAAACAGCTAGCTATTTGAAAAGACTTTACGGCTTTGATATCAACTATCCCCAATTCGCAGCCTTCAAGTACTTCTGGAAAATTACCGAGTCTGCCGAAAAACCACTATTGGCATTTGTTTATGCTATCAATCATGACGTTTTACTGGCGGAAAGTATTCAGGTTTTACTGGATATAAAGCCCGGTGAAAAAGTAGCCATAGAACTATTTGAAGAAGTCATTGAAAAAATTCATCCCAATCAATACTCTCAGAATACCCGCAAGTCAATGGCACAGAATATTGCCAGCTCATGGAAACAGGCAGGTTTTATCCGGGGGAAAGTTAAAAACATCAGAACCCAGTCTGAAATCAGCTACAGAGTTGCCTGTTTTGCTTTTCTGCTTGCGTGGCTCAAGGGCGATAAAGGCGATTTCATCTGGAACAGCATCGGGGTTAAGTCTTTGTGCATGTCAGAAAGCCGACTCCGTGAATTGGCTGTAGAATGCGCAAAAAAAGATTTAATTCAATACCAATACGCCGGAAGTGTAACGTCAATTGGATTCAATAATCTGCTCAATAAAATCGGAATAGATGGCAACACGAATTGATTTATTACTGGATGCTTATGAAAAAGTAGTTAATGAACCTTGGTCATCGGCTTTATCCGGTCAGGAGCGCATCTGGTTTCTGGTTTACGACCCCGCCGAACAACGTAAGCTTGATTTACGCATAGGCGATTTTGAAACATCTACGCTCAAGTCAGGTAAAAAATGGGATAGTATTTTATTGAAGCAATGTTTCCCTTTATGGATGGCTAATCATGAATACAAAGAAGCCTATTTCGCCAACCCTGAATATATCGTTGATCAACTGGAGGCTGAGTTTATTCCTTTTGCAATCCGGTTTCTGAAAGGTGAGTTAAATAAAATTGAGCAAAACCAAAATGCAGTCGTCGCAGTCAGAGACGTTTCTTCACTATTTGGCTTCGGGCGTTTATCTGAAATTCTCAAGAGTTGCGACAAGGAAATCACAGGCCGTTTGCTCATCTTCTTTCCGGGTGAGTTTGAGCACAATCATTACCGTTTGCTGGATGCCAGAGACGGGTGGGATTATTTAGCCAGGCCAATAACTTTATAATAGCGTTAAAAATGAAAAATAAAGAACTCTTTACACTCAATCCAGAGCTGGTCAACCTCAAAAATGAAGGGGTTGCCAAAATCAGAACTATCAATGAAAAAGATGACCTTTCAATAGCAGAATATGAGTTAAAAACTTTCGTCTGCGAGGGCGAGTATCACGATGGCCTGAAAAAGATGCTTGAGTTTTACCTGCAGAATATTGACAATTCTGAGCAGCCTGCATTTTGGGTGAGTGGTTTTTATGGCAGTGGAAAATCACACCTGGTAAAAATGGCCAGCTATTTATGGGACGATTTTGAATTTCCTAATGGCAAAACCGCCCGCAATCTGAAGCCTTTGCCACAGGATATTCTGGATTTATTTGTTGAAATTGACCGCAAACAGAAAATACAGGGTAAGCTCGCCGTTGCAGGCACCTTGCGCGATTTCCCTTCAAAAGATATCCGTTATTCATTTATACAGTTGTTGCTGAATAATCTGGGCTTACCGCCCCAATATCACCACTTCAAATTTGTGTATTGGGCAATGGGTGAAGGAATATATGAAAACCTGAAAGCTTCGGTCGAAGCCGCCGGAAAGGATTTTAAAAAGGAAGTGGAGAATCTTTTTGTTTCAACTGTCCTTGCCAAATCTGTGCTTGAATTACTTCCGGAAATGGCCGAAAATGACATGAAGTTGAAAGAACTCTTCAAGGCTCAGTTTCCAAGAGTGGAATCAATTGGCAGGGTAGATTTTTTAAAAACGATTCGCGAGGAGATTCTCCCGCTTCATTTTGGAAAGAAAATTCCATGTACAATCGTTGTTTTAGATGAAGTTCAGCAGTTTATAGGGCATGACTCAAATCTGGCAGACAATGTCCAGTTCCTGGCAGAAGATCTTTGTTCAAGTTTTGATGGGAAATTTCTGCTGGTTGGTACAGGCCAGAATGCATTGACCGATACACCCATTCTTCAAAAATTGATGGCTCGCTTCCGTGTACCTGTCCAGTTGACAAATACAGATATTCAAACCGTTATCCGCAAAACTATACTTGATAAAAAGCCTTCGGCACTTGCATTGCTGAATACCAAACTGGAAGCGGCTCTCGGCGAAATATCCCGCAACCTTGAAGGTACTGTTTTTGGTTATTTAACCGATGATAAAAACACCCTTGCAGCAGATTATCCTTTGCTTCCATCTACCCGTAAACTGTGGAATAAAATTCTCCAGGTTATCGATGTTGCCGGCACATCAGGACAACTCCGCAATCAGTTGCGTATCATCGACGACAGTTTGAAAACGATTGCAAATATGGAAGTGGGACAAACGGTGCCTGCAGATTTTATCTTTAATCAAAATCAAACGCAGCTGATTCAATCGGGTCTGCTGCTGAATGATACCTGCAATCTGATTCAGGAAAGAAAAGCCAAAGGTGGTGATTCAGAAATTGAAGGCAGGATTTTAAGTGCCGTTTTCCTTTTGGATCAGGTCATTTCTAACATCCCTGACACAGTTTTAAAATCCAACGAAAATACCATTGCTGATCTTTTGATCGACAACCTGAATGTAAACTCTGATGCCTTCCGCACCAAAGTAAAAGCGCTAATAAAAAAGCTGGTTGACGAAAAAGTATTGATGCCAATCAACGATGAATATAGACTCCAGACGAAGATTGGAGCCGAATGGGAACAAGAGTTTACCAAACAATATATCAAGTTGAATAATTCGGGTGACGACCAGATTCAGAACCTCAGAAAGGAAAAAATCATGGCTCACTTCAAAGACAAGACCAGGGGCCTTAGTGTGATGCAGGGTACTTCGAGAATGGTTCGCGAATTTGAATTGTGGGACAAAAACACCATGCCCAACACAGAGCATAAACTGAATTTATGGATTCGGGATGGCTGGTTTGAAAACGAAAGTATTGTATTGAGCGAAATTCGTGCTGCGGGCAACGATAGTCCGCTGGCTTATGCCTTTGTGAAAAAATTCAGAGATCCTGAATTGAGAACAGAGATCATAAAATACCTGTCAGCCGACTTTACCATTCCGGCCATGGGCGTCCCTTCTACTCCCGAGGCAGAACAGGCCAAAAAGAGTATGGAAACCCGCCGCTCTCAGGCTGCCGCATCCATTCAGGATCTGATCGGGAAAATCTGTGATGAAACCACCATCTTCCTGGCCGGAGGCAATCAGGTTCAGTCTGGTGCTTTGAAAGAGAATATTCAGGATGCCTTAAACAGCATTGCCGATCGTCAGTTTCCTGACTTCAAGGGCAAGGCCGATTTTCTCAACTGGGGAGCAGCCCTGAACAAGGCAGTGGCCGGCAACCCCGATGCGCTGAGCGCAATCGGATACAGCGGTGATGTCGACAAGCATCAGGTAGCTGCTGAAATTTTACGGTTCTTAGGCAATTCCTCAAAATCGGGCAGGGATATTCGTAACCATTTCATGAAATCGCCCTACGGCTGGCCTCAGGATGCCATTGATACCATGTTGTTCATGCTTAAAAACATGCAGCATATTTCAACTACTGAAACCGATCTGAAAGTTGGCAAGATCAATCAGGCGAATTTTAAGAAGGAAATACATATCCTGAGCGCCAAAGACAAGATTGCCATCCGGAAGTTGTTCCAGGAAGCCGGGATTCACTGCCCGCCCAACCATGAAATTTTCCCGTATTCCAATGATTACCTCAATAAGCTGAAAACGCTGGCAGATATTGTGAGTGGAGCTGCTCCGAAACCCGAGCCCATCAACATCGGCTTTATCAGGGAAATTGAGAACAAGGAAGGGAACGAACGACTATTGGATATCCTTCTGCAAAAGGATAACCTTCAAAAGAAATACAATGACTGGACAGATGCGGCAAAAGTGATCAGCACCAGAGAACCGCTCTGGAACTTACTGGCCGACCTGGCAAACCATGCCCCCGATGAACCGGAAATGGAACAAATACTTGCAGAGGTCGATGCCATCCGCGACAATCGCCTGCTGCTTCAGGAACCGGATCCTGTTCGTCCGCTGCTCAATACTTTAACCGAAAAGCTGCTTAATGTACTTAACGACAGAAAAAACAGGTACAATGCGTTGTATGATGCCCGAATGGATGATTTGCAAAGCAATGAGTACTTTACCAAAATAACTCCGGATCAGAAACATACCATTCTGGTCAGGCATCAGATTCTGGCGAAACCTGAAGTTAAGGTGCTGGATGCGAATGCCTTGCTAAATCAACTGCAGAAAGCCTCACTCTATGTGTGGGATACCAAGATTGCAGCATTGCCCGGTCAGTTTCAGGCGGCTATAGAGGATGCAATGATTATTGTTGCACCCAAAGCAAAAACATACACGCTGCCCCGAAAAACCATCACCAACCAAGCTGATATTGAGAAATATGTGTCTGTTTTAAAAACTGAATTGGAATCCTTGTTGAAAGAGGCAAGTTCAATTATTTTAAATTAAATAAGCCATGAGTAAGAAGCTTATTTTAAAAGTAACATACCATGAATTGCTGAAGGAACTGAAGCAACATATACGCTCTGCCCAGGCCAAAGCTGCCCTGGCGGTCAACAGTTCGTTGATTCAGCTCTACTGGAATATAGGCAAAATGATCGCCGGTAACCAGGCGCTTTTTGAAGGCCGGAATAACTATGTGGAGCAACTGGCCAAAGATCTGCGGGCTGAGTTTCCGGATATGAAAGGCTTTTCAAAACGTAATATTTTTTATTTCAGAAAACTGTATCTTTTATATGCCGGGAGTTCAGTGCAGCAACTTGCTGCACTGAAAGAAGAAGATACGGAAGAAATTCCAGTGCAGCAGCCTGCTGCATTGAGTGTTGAAGCCTCAATCCAACAAGCTGTTGGATTGAACTGGGATATACTGGGAGTACCATGGGGGCACCACATATTGTTGCTGGACAAGACAAAAACATCAGATGAAGCCCTGTTTTACCTGCAACAAATCATCGAAAACAACTGGAGCCGAACCATCCTTACCCTGCAACTGGAGCAGGACTTATACCACCGACAGGGCAAAGCCATTACCAATTTTGAGCAAAATCTGCCGGAAAAGCAGGCCCTGATGGCCCGGCAAATTTTCAAAGACCCATACAACTTCAGTTTTCTTACCCTGGAACCACAGGCCCAGGAACTGGACCTGGAGCGCCAGCTTACCGAACACATTACCAGATTCCTGCTGGAACTGGGAAAAGGTTTCGCTTTCATGGGCAGGCAGGTTGCCTTGCAGGTGGGAGAGAAGGATTATCGCCTTGACCTGCTGTTTTATCATATCCGGCTTCGTTGCTATGTGGTCATCGATTTGAAGGTGGTTGAGTTTGAACCCGAATTTGCCGGCAAAATGAATTTTTACCTCTCGGTAGTTGACGATCAGCTTAAAATGCCGGAGGATGAACCCTCAATCGGGATCATCCTGTGCAAAAACAAAAATAAGCTGGAGGTTGAATATGCATTAAGGGGAATGAACAAACCCATTGGCGTAAGCGAATTTACCCTGTCACGAAGGTTGCCGAAAAAGCTGAAAAGTACCCTGCCTACAGTGGAAGAATTTGAAAATGAACTCAGTAAAAAATTGAAATAATGCCGGTACTCACTTCCCAACAACGCAACGCGCTTGAGAATGCCGTAAAATCAGCCCGGAATATCGCCGAACAGGGGGCAATCAACGCATTGAAAGCCATGGCTGTGGATCATCCCGAACCATTTGCCCATATGAGTGCGGAGCAACGCGCATTGCGCAACAACCTGCGCAGCAAGGCCCGTTTGCTGGGAGACACGCTGCCGGCTGACGGGGCACAGAAAATTGATCATCTGGGCTATGAGCTGGCTTACGAAACCTGGCACAAAATGCTCTTTGCCAGGTTCCTGGAGGTAAATGCTTTGTTAATGCACCCCGACGGGGTTGCAGTTACCATGGGGGATTGTGAGGAACTGGCCAAAGAAGAAGGATTTGCCGACAAATGGGATGTTGCTGCTACTTATGCAGGCAAAATGCTGCCTGCCATTTTCAGAACCGGCGATCCCCTGATGAAAGTGACTTTTGCTACCGAGGACCGCATTAAACTGGAAACCATTCTCGACAGCCTGGAGGATCAGATTTATACAGCAGAGGATGCCCTGGGATGGGTTTACCAGTTCTGGCAAAGCGAAGCGAAAGCAGCCATCAATGCCAGCGGCGATAAAATTGACGGAGCAAAACTTCCTGCTGTTACCCAGTTGTTTACCGAACCCTATATGGTTCGTTTCCTTATCGACAATACCTTGGGCGCCTGGTGGGTTAGCCGCAATCCCGGCGTAAAACCACCGGTGAAATTTGAATACCTTCGCTATCTCCCCTCTCCTGAAGGAGAGGGGCAGGGGGGTGAGGTGCCTGCTGCCGGTAGGTTTGAAGGATGGCCGGATAAAACAGCCGGAGTAACTGCCCTCGACCCCTGTATGGGTTCGGGACACTTTATAGTTTCTCTTTTCAACGTATTTGCCTTGTTGCGCATGCTCGAGGAAGGCCTGAGCAGGGAGGAAGCTACCGACAAAGTAATTGCTGAAAACCTGCACGGACTTGAAATAGACCCGCGATGCACCCAGATTGCCGCTTTTAACCTGGCCCTTACCGCTTGGAAGTTCTGCGGATATTACAGAGAATTGCCTGAAATGAACCTTGCCTGCAGCGGCATTGCACCCAAAGGGAAAGCGGCCGATTGGCTGAAACTGGTGGGTAAGGTGGATAGAAGCGAAGACAAGGAACGCATGGAAAACGGAATGTGGGCCTTATTTGCTCATTTTCAGCAGGCCCCTGAACTGGGAAGCCTGCTTGATCCCACTACGATTAAAGCAGATTTACAGACAGCCAGCTTCGAGCAATTACAGCCGGTATTAAAAAAAGCCCTTGAAAATGAAGCGGATACCGAACAGTTGGAACGTGGAGTAATGGCTGCCGGGATTGCAAAAGCAGGTCAACTACTCGCCAAGAAATATACTTTGCAAATAACAAATGTACCATACTTGAGCAGGGGTAAACAAAGCGAAGTAATGGCTCGATATTGTGAAAAAAATTATCCAGAAGCAAAAGGGGATTTGGCAACAGTGTTTTTAGAGAAAATGCTCAAATCAAATACTCTTGGAGGAATTTCTTGCAGCGTGATACCGCAAAACTGGTTATTCCTCACTTCCTATAAAAAATTTAGAGAAAAATTGTTAAAAAATGAGACTTGGAGTGTTGTAGCAAGATTAGGTGCCAAAGGATTTCAAACACCCATGTGGGATTTTAACGTAATGCTCATCTCCCTCTCCCACACCAAACCACATGCAGAACACCCCCTGCTTGGCCTTGACGTAAGTTATGCCCCCAATGCTGCCGCCAAAGATGAAGCGCTCAAAACTGCCGAACTTAAAACTGTGAACCAAAAAGAGCAGTTGGGAAATCCGGATGTGGTTATTTCTTTAGATAATATTAGCCAATCGTCATTATTAGAAAAATATGCTGATTCAATAAAAGGATGGGATACTGGAGACGACCCTGTTTATACTCGCTTATTTTGGGAAATTAAAGATATTGTAGGAAATATTTGGCTTAAGTATCATTCAACTCCAAATTCTAATGATGTTTTCTCAGGTAAGCAAAGGATTTTATTTTGGGAAAATGGGAAAGGAAATCTCGTAAATAAGTCCGGTGCAAATATTAGAAGAAGAGATACCCTTTCCAAAAAAAAATCTTTTGCTATTAAATTAATTGGTGCTTTAGAAGCAAGCGTTTTTCAAGAAGCAGCATTTGATACCAACATATCTTCAATTGTTGTAAAAAAGGACGAACACCTTACTGCCGTTTGGGCTTTTGTTTCATCTCCTGAATTTGCAGTTTCGGTTAGAAAAATAAATCAAAAGCTCAACGCTTCAAATGCAGTACTAGGTCAAGTTGGATTTGACTTAGACCATTGGCAAAAAGTCGCCTCCGAAAAATACCCCAATGGCCTGCCCAAGCCATACAGCGATGATTCGACCCAATGGTTGTTTCATGGGCACATTATAAAAACGGACAATCCATTACAAGTAGCGTTGGCGAGGGTATTGGGATATCGCTGGCCTGCAGAGAGTGATACCGAAATGGAACTGGCAGACGAAGCCAGGGAATTAATAGAGGCTGTGAAAGCATTTGACCAGTTGAGCGATGAGGATGGCATTTTCTGTATTCCCTCGGTAAATGCAGAACCGGCCGGGGCAGAGAGGCTGAGGGAATATTTACAGCAGGTGTTTGCCGCAGATTGGAACAACCAGACCATCCCCCGCTTATTGGCAAAGGAAGGGGCAAAGTCAACCAATCTGGAAAACTGGCTGCGCGATGAGTTTTTTGTGCAGCATTGTAAGGTATTTCAAAACCGTCCGTTTATCTGGCACATCTGGGATGGCCGCAACGATGGGTTTTCTGCCCTGGTAAACTACCATAAACTCACCAAAGAAAACCTGAGTAAACTCATTTATACTTACCTGGGCGACTGGATACGCATGTGCGAATCCATGAAAAAAGCAGGCGAAAGTGGTTCTGAGGGTTTACTAATTGCAGCCCAAAAACTCAAAGAAAAGCTTGAGGCCATTTTGCAAGGCGAGGCGCCCTACGATATTTTTGCTCGCTGGAAACCCCTTGCTCAACAGCCCATAGGCTGGGAACCCGATTTTAACGATGGAGTGCGACTGAACATCCGTCCTTTTGTTTTAGCAGGCGTGCTGAGAAGCAAATTCAACATCAAATGGGGTATTGACCGGGGTAAAAATCCGCAGGGCTCTCCATGGGGTGAGATACGGGATAACGACAGGCATTTGGGGTTGGAAGAGAAGAGGAATGCGAGAAGGCAATAATTCATAAAATAAGAAGCTATGGCAATAAGCGCGCAGACTTTATTTCATTTTACCGAATACGAGCATCTTCAGAAAATACTGCAAACAAAAGCATTCTATCCAAGATTTTGTTTCGAATCATTTATTAACCAAGATGATTTTGTTGTCGCTTTCCCAATGTCTTGTTTTTGTGACATACCATTGTCCCAAATTTCAACCCATGCAGAATCTTATCATAATAACGGTATTGGTCTTAGTAAATCCTGGGGCATCAATAGGGGTATTAATCCGGTATTCTACCTTCAAAAGGAATCTTACCCATCTCGGTTGATTCTTGATGCTTTTAAAGCAATGTTTCTTAAGATTAAGCCTGTTGCAGAAGGAAATATGGCGCTTCAGACTGATAATCCAGATTTTATAAAAAAATTCATGGATCTTACCTCATACTTTAAACCAAGGGAAGGTAAAACCTGGGACAAATTCGCTGGATCTTTTGTGAAATATACTGGGGCTTTGGATACTGATAAATTGTTCAACTTTTACGACGAACGCGAATGGCGTTTTGTTCCTTGGTCAGGTGAAGAAATTACAACTTCAAAAATAAATCTGAATTTTCGTCCTAAAGAACAGTTTTATTCTGGTGGAAAATTTCTTGAAACAAAGTTTAAAGAAGCAAACCAGTCACTTCAGAAATCGCCTCTTAGTTTTGAGGCACTTGACATAAAATACATAATCGTTGCTAAGAAATCGTATGTAAATTTCATGGCAAAATATATCCGTAAGTTGCCAACTGAGGTTTATAGTGAAGATGAGAAAAATGTTCTGATCTCGAAAATAATCTCATTAACCCAGATCAAAGAAGATTTTTAACCTAAACTGAGTCTCCACCCTGATTTCAGAAAAAACCTCATTATTGAAAGTAAGTCAATTATATATGGCACAAAGCATTTACGATAAAGTCATCCAGGCACTTAAACAAGCCGAAAACCACAACAGCAGTGTTATGGTTAAGCCGGAGGTTATCCTTTGGCCTGATCCTGAAAATCAATTTGCAGAGGTTATAGGTGTGCTTCAGGAAAGCCTGCCTCAATTGCTTGTTTATGGAAGTTATGTGCCTGAAAATAAACAAGGTCCTGCTATATGGATTAAATGCATGATTGCCAAAGTGCTTCCAGAAGCCAACTGGGATGCAGATCTTACTCCTATTGTTTATTTGCCGGGTGTAGCTAAATCAGATTTACGTAATGTGGAAAATGCGGTTTTTAATTTTCAGCCATTGCTGGAATATCAGTACACCGGCACTCTGTTTATCCAGGAAAATGGTCGGGAATGGAGCATCCTGGCATTTGTGGAAAACTCCGTCAATGGCTTAGGTGTTAAAGTAGCCAAAGACAATGCCACCAGAGATGCATTAAAGAAAACACTCCCTACTATTTTTCAGGACCGGGAGGTATTGGCCCATAAAACAATAATAGATGCCGATTATCTTAACAATCAGCTGTTCCCTGATGTTATTCCAACCATTCTGAAATGGATGTGCAAAGGTGATGCCTTCTTTCAAAACATGGAGACGGGCAAAAGAGAAGTATTCGGCAATCTCTGTAAGTCGCAATATGAATTTGAGCCCGACCATAAAAACATTAAAGCCATTGCCGAGAAACTCGGTTCTCAGAAAAACGCATGGAAATATATCTGGCAAATGTATGCCACAGCACCACACAAGTATCCTGAGGTTGAAGGCTTGCTGCGCCTGGCCAAACCTGCAGATTTAGGAACCGGAATTTTTGCTTTACCGGAAGAAAGCTGGCCACAGGTAAACGAACAGGAGGAAGAAGCCCTGGCACAGGCGTTGGTCAAAGCGGCTAAACAAGACGCTAATAAAGCCCTTGCTGCATTGCTGGACATGGAAAATAAGCATGGAATCAGAAGAACCTGGGTATGGTTAGAATTGGGGAAAGCTCCTTTAGCCGACGCTTTGCAATATCTGGTGCAAATGGCTTCAAAATCCGCTGAACCCTGGTCCTCATCATCAATTGCTGATCTCAGGTCTTACTATACTTCAAAGGGCTTTTATATTGATCAGTTCATGCGGAAGTCGCTGGCAGCAGTAAAAACCGAAAAAGATAAAACCATTGTAAAATCCATTATCCTTCTTTTCTACAAACCCTGGCTGGAGGACATTACCACTAAGTTTCAGAAATTGGTTGAACAGGATGCCGGTATTTTTACTTCTCAGCAATCAGCCCCGGAAGAAGAAACTTACGTGCTGTTTGTAGATGCTTTCAGGTATGAATTGGCAGAGGAGTTCAGCAAGAAGTTGTCAGAATCGGACAGCCATTTAAAAATTGAATTGCAGGCCGGCTGGTCAGCCATACCCTCGCTAACACCAACATCGAAACCCAATGTTTCTCCGGTTGCCACAGAGGTTTCGGTTCAAAGCACAGCCATTGAATTTCGCCCACAATTGAAAAACGGGAAAGACCTAACCACTCCAATATTCCGTGATGCACTGAATGCAAAGTCTTTCAAACTTGTAACGAATGCCGGAGATATTTCAGGAGAAGGAAAATACTGGCAGGAGATTGGTGAAATAGACACCAGGGGCCATGAAGAGCAGTCGGGCTTAGTTAAGCGGGTAGATGAGTTATTCGAACAGGTGCAGGAAGCATTGAACCTTGCATTTGAGAAAGGAATCAAGCGAATTAAAATAGTCACTGATCATGGCTGGCTATTACTTCCAGGGGGCTTGCCTAAAACGCAGCTGAATGAAGGTTTAACAGAAACGCGTTGGGGGCGTTGCGCACTCATCAAAGAAGGAGCCCATGTAGATTTATTGCATCTTCCCTGGCGGTGGAATCCTGCTGTTTTCATAGCCTATGCTCCGGGAATATCCTTTTTTAAAGCAAATCAGGAGTTTGCCCATGGAGGTATTTCACTGCATGAATGTCTTGTCCCGACTCTGATTATTGAGAACGCAGCTTCTCCTCAGATTTATGCTGAAATTAAAAACGTGAAATGGGTAAATCTGAAATGCACCATTGAAACCACTGAAGTCCCGGACAATTATTCTATAGACATCCGGACAAAATACAACGATGCAAAAACCTCTGTTGTGCTGTCAAAGAACAAAACCCTGAGAGGCGGTAGTGTTTCCTTGTTGATTGATGACGAAGCAGAATCGGTGGCAGCTACCATAGTTCTGCTCGACGAAAACGAAAGAATTTTAGATAAAAAACCGACCACCGTTGGTGGTTAAAAATATTTGAATCATGGAAATGGACAAAATTGACCAATTATCGGCGAAAGCGTTTGAAGGATATATTGTTCGTAAAGACCTTTTGAATCAGTTCAGGAAACAATTCCCGGTACCTACCTATGTTATTGAATTTTTGCTGGGCAGATACTGCGCTACCATAGATCAGGATGAAATTACTGAAGGTCTTGAAATTGTAAAGCGTCAATTGTCAGACCGTGCAGTTAAAACAGGCGAAGAGGAATATTTTAAGTCCAAAGCAAGGGAAAAAGGATCTATCAAAATCATCGACATCATTACGGTTCGCCTCGATTCACGTTCCGATTCTTACATTGCAAACCTTCCAAGTCTGATGTTGAATGATGTAAGAATCAGCGAAGAACTTGTGAGTGCAAATGACAGAATGCTAACCGGGGGTTTTTATGCAGAAATTGAACTTGAATACGATGCAGCCATTGCCCAGGAAAACCGTGGAAGGCCTTTTGGAGTTAGAACAATCAGGCCTATACAGCTTTCAAAGCGCGATGTACTGGAAATTCTATACAAAGGGAGAGAGAGCTTTACTTTAGATGAGTGGAAGGACTTCCTTATCCGGAGTATAGGAATGGAGCCCGGTGCATTGTCTGAAAAAGCAAAGAATGTGCTTTTCGTTCGTATGATTCCCTTTGTTGAACGCAATTACAACATGGTTGAACTGGGCCCAAGAGGTACAGGCAAAAGCCATATTTATCAACAAATTTCCCCCTACTCTCATCTGGTATCAGGCGGCAAAACCACTGTGGCTAAAATGTTCGTCAACATGGGATCGGGCGAAAGGGGATTGGTCTGTAAATATGATGTTGTCTGTTTCGATGAAATCTCGGGTGTTTCCTTCGATCAGAAGGACGGTGTAAACATCATGAAGGGCTATATGGAAAGTGGTGAGTTCAGCCGTGGAAAGGAGCCTATCCGTGCCGATGGAAGCATGGTCATGGTTGGCAACTTCGATGTGGATGTGGAGCACCAGCAGCGCATCAGTCATCTTTTTGGGCCAATGCCCCCCGAAATGCGCGATGATACAGCTTTTATGGATCGTATTCATGCTTATGTTCCCGGCTGGGACTTCCCGAAACTGGACAAAGGTTTCCTTACACAGCATTTTGGATTGGTCAGTGATTTTCTGGCCGAATGCTGGACCCGCCTAAGAAATACAAGCCGCATCTCGCAGTTCCTTCCAAGAGTGGATTTTGGAGGAGCTTTAAGCGGCAGGGATACTTCTGCAGTGCAAAAAACCATCAACGGTTTAATTAAGCTTATGCAGCCCAATCCTGAAGCTCCCATTTCGGATGAAATGCTTGAATGGGCAGTCAAAATTGCATTGGAATACCGGCGTAGAGTCAAAGAACAGCAGAAACGCATTGGATCAGCTGAGTTTCGCAACACACATTTTAGCTATCGTATCGGAGATAGTGGAATTGAAACCTTTGTAACCACACCTGAACTCCATAGCGAACATGCAATCTCTGATGATCCATTGCCTCCCGGCCAGATATGGGCGCTTGGCACAGGTGGTCTTGACGAAAATGCGGGATTGTATAGAATTGAAGTAAACATAGGCCTAGGTAGTGGTGTAAAGATCCTTAATCGTCCTGCTCCTCAGCTATTTACCGAAAGTGTAAGGTATGCAGAGCAAAATCTATATACCAGGTACAAGGAACTGGTCGGAGATCGTGATCCCCGTTCACATGAATTTTCTGTTCAGTTACGTTCCTTCGACACCGCTAAAAGTGGCTCAGGCATAGGCATGCCGGTTCTTATATGTCTTTGCAGTTCACTTATCGAAAAAAATATCAAAGGCGGACTTGCAGTAGTAGGTTCCCTCAACCTGGGCGGTTCCCTCGATCTTGTTTACAATGCCGTCAACCTGGCGGAACTTGCAATCGAAAAAGGGGCCAAAACCCTGCTCATTCCGGTAAACTCACGCAAACAACTCAATGACCTCTCCGACGAAATGATCGCCAAAATCAATATTCAGTATTACACTGATTTGAAGGATTGTTTGCTGAAGGCGCTGGTGGATTAGATAGAGCTAATCCCAAAATAAGATATTTATCAATAACCTAAATAAAAAAATAATGAACAAATTAACTATTGAATTTCAGGCCCAGTTTCATGACAGGCTAATTTATGATCCGACAATCCTTAATTGTATCGATCCGGTTGTTAAACTCCATGATGAGACATTAGGCAATCCCTTAAGCAGTTCTGCCGCCTGCTTGAATGTTCTTGGGTCTCTATTGCATCGACCGGAAGAATTAATAAATTTTTTAAATCAATTTGGTCTTGAAATTGAAACCATTTATGAATTTCCGGGCAATTGTGTCATTGGTGGAAGAACTTACTCTGATAATGGTTACGTAATTTTTGAATGGGTTGGACCGCAGACATCCCCCATAAACGAAAAGGGTGGTGGGCGTGGATTTAACAGAACAAGTGTTGATGCGTTCGTAATTGCAAAAATCAAAGGTAAAGTCACACAACTTCTTATCGAATGGAAGTTTACAGAAGGCAAATCACGTCCTTTGACATTAGATAAATTTTCGGGCTTGCGAGGCGTTGAAAGGTTAAGCCGTTATTCCAGCCTATTGACAACCCTTCGTGGGAAAGAAACATTTCCTTTTAAATTCAAAGAAGAAGGAGGTACAGGCCTTCCTGACTTTTCACCGGATCACCTTTATCAGCTTTTAAGAATGACCTTATTGGCAAAAATGACAACTCCAATCCAAATTGGAAATCTGTCAATTGAAGATTACAGAATTGTTCATTTATCTCACTCAGCAAATCAGGAAATTGAAATACTTCATAATCGATATTTACAATCAAGTCCTGGTTTAAAAAAATATGCAGGTCAAAAGTTATACGATGTCTGGACTGAAATCCTTTCTTCCCATGAACAGGAAAGATTCAAATATGGTCATTGGGATAAGGCAATGATTAGCATTAAAGACAATGAACTTAGGACTTATCTTACAAACAGGTATTAATAATAGCGTCACTCAATTTTTTTATTCAAAATTAGGATGCTTAGATTGTTAATGGCATAAGTAATTAAATGATTTGAATTGAATAGTAGTACAATTTGAGAAATAGATATTTATTAAAACATTCATTAATTCCTATTAAAATGAAAAAAACCTTACTGCTGTTAATTTTTCTGGCTACTACCATTCACCTGTTTGCCGACTCCATTAATTCTGAACTGGCAGCAAAGATTGCCACGAATTTTTATAAACAGTTAGCAAAAGAAAAAAGCCCTGCAGATATAACTCTTTCTTTAGTTTATTCTGAGAAGACCGACGAAGATGGTATACCCGGAAAGAAGGAACAATCAACTATGTTATTCTATATTTTCAATGTGAATCAGAACGATGGTTATGTGATAGTAACTGCTGATAATGATGTAACTCCAATTTTAGGTTACGCACTTTCTGGCAGCTATTTGATTAATGACGTTCCGCCGGCATTAAATGAACTCATAAACAAGTATAAGGAAGAGATAATTTTTGTATTGAAGAATAAGCTGAAAGCAGATAACGAAATAAGGGAGAAATGGATAATCCTCGAAAATGGTGATGCATTAAATGAAGTAAAAAATATGACAGGAGTGAATCCGCTTCTGTCAACAACATGGAATCAAAGCCCTTATTATAATGATTTATGTCCATTTGATAATGAGTTTAACGAACTAACGGTTACTGGTTGTGTAGCTACTGCTATGGCACAGATAATGAAATTCTGGAATTTCCCGATAACCGGCTCTGGTTTTCATTCATATAATCACAACAAGTATGGTACACTATCAGCTAATTTCGGAGGCACCGATTATAACTGGTCAGGAATGCCAAATAATGTTGTAAGCACCAATAGTGCAGTGGCTACATTGGTGTATCATTGTGGTGTTGCAGTTGAAATGAATTATGGAGTTGCAAGTAATGGGGGGAGTGGTGCTTATGTTATTGATAACAATGGGGCCAATCCTTATTGTGCCGAAAATGCCTATAAAACCAATTTTGGATATGATCCATCAACAATTCAAGGCCTAAAACGAGTGAATTATTCAGATACTGAATGGAAAAATCTTTTAAAAGCTGATCTGAATACTGGACTACCAATTCAATATGCCGGTTTCGGTCCAAATAGTGGTCATACTTTTGTTTGCGATGGTTATAATAACAATGATTTCTTTCATATGAACTGGGGTTGGGGAGGGTCTTTCGATGGTTATTTTAACCTTGATCAACTTAATCCCGGATCATATGGTTTCAACGATTCGCAACAAGCGGTAATTGGAATACAACCAGAAACCGGAAGCAGCGCTTCAATCATTGATTTATATTCTGCTATCACAATCACGCCTAATCCAATAGATTTTTTTCAATCTTTTGAAGTCAATGTCGATTTAATCAATTCCGGGACAAGCAATTTCAATGGAGATTATTGTGCAGCTTTATTCAATGCTAATGGTGTATTCATCGATTATGTAAGTATACTTACAACAGGAAGTTATCCACTTCCTCCAGGATATCATTATACCGGTGGTATTACATTTACAAATGCTGGATTCCCTACAGAACCGGGCACCTTTATAGTAGGAGTCTATTTTATGGATCCTGGAGGAGAATGGCAATTGGCAGGAAGTTCAACATATACAAACCCAATAACAACTTCTATAAACAGCCCTTACAATCTTTTAGAACAATATTCTGATATAACTGCAGCGCCAGCTCCATTAGTGCAAGGGCAATCTGCGACAATACATGTAAATTTATATAACACCAATACTTACACATATATAGGCCAGTATCAGGCTGCGTTGTTTGATCTGAATGGCAACTTTGTCGAGACCATTGGAATATATAATGAAACAGAAGGTCTGCCTTCTGGTTACACTTATGCTGAACCATATCTTGCTTTTACAACTACTGCCATTACGGCGGAACCAGGTACTTATTTATTGGCAATTATTGAAAATGAAGCAGGATACTCGTATTGGTATTTTGTAGGAGGCAGTTATTATTTAACACCTGTTTATATCGATGTAGTAGCTACACCGCTTTTACCAGATATATACGAACCAAACAACACCGAAAATACTGCTTTTAATTTTCAGGTAAATTTCTCTGGGAATACTGCAACGCCGAATACAATTGGTTCCAATATTCATGCTGGTGCTGACCTGGATTATTATCAGATAAACCTGGCTTCCGGTTATGATTATAGTATCACAGCAAGGGTTCATGATAGTTATAATAGTGGGAATGGACAAACATATACATGTGATGTCTTATTTTCATACAAAAATGGAGCAATATGGTCGGAAACATTTGACGATGTAATGCCTTCAACTATTAATGTATCAAACGGTGGAACAGTATTATTTCATGTGGGGCCTTATTTTGCTGCCCAAACCGGCACTTATCTTCTTGATCTTAATATAACACGGACAAATCTGGCACCTGGTCCTGCTGGTGCAATAAGCGGTCCTTCTGCAGTTTGCCAGGGTCAAAACTCCGTGACTTATACAGTCCCATTAATTGTAAATGCAACATCCTATATATGGACATTGCCCAATGGTTCGTCAGGATCAAGCTCTTCTAACAGTATTGATGTTAGTTTTAGCACAACAGCAGTTTCAGGAAATATAATTGTTTATGGAAATAATTCAACTGGAAATGGAGCACCATCCTCTTTAGCAATTAATGTAAATCCTTTACCTGCCAATGCCGGTCCCATTTCTGGTGAAACAACTGTTTGCCAGGGACAAAATTCTGTTTACTATACGGTGCCAGCAATCACAAATGCTAATTCCTATACCTGGATTCTACCAAACGGTGCATCTGGTTCAAGCTCAACAAACAGTATAACAGTTAATTATGGACAATCTGCAGTATCTGGTAATATTACTGTGAATGGTGTAAATTCATGTGGCAATGGCATACTGTCATCCCTTCCGGTTGTCGTTAATATCAAACCTGTACAACCAACAATATCTTTGAATGGTTATGTGCTGCATTCAAGTGCACCAAATGGTAATCAATGGTATAATCAAACAGGTCCGATCTATGGAGCCACGAGCCAGAATTATACAGTAACTTCAAGTGGAGATTATTATGTAATTGTAACCCTTGCCGGTTGTAGCTCCAATTCCTCCAATTCCATAAATGTTATTATTACTGGCCAGGAAACGATGGGTAATAAAAGCGCTTTAAAAGCCTATCCCAATCCCTTTTCAGAGGTATTAATCATTGAAAAAGAGGAGAATATATCCAGTCTGAACTTTGTAATTATTAACTCGGTAGGGCAATTAATCCATCAGGGTATTGTGATTGATAAAGTAGCCGTCAAAACAAGCAATTTTGCACCAGGTATTTACCTGTTGAAATTAGAAAATGGTAATCATTTCGAATTAATAAAAATGGTAAAAGAATGGTAATCAATAGCCTCAGGCAGAGCCTGAGGCGGCCAATCTTACACTTCACAGAATTTTCATCACACTTAAATTCTGCTATTAATATTGATTTTCATTTCAACTATGGACATTACAAAAACAGGCAACATTCTCAAAAACCTAACTCAACTTTCATCGTTATCAGAAAAAGGATAATGCTGTTATTTACTTTATAAAACAGTCCTGGAGACTTGAAGATTCAGGTCTAAATGAATCCTCAAAGGTGCTCTATTGTTAAAAATCTGCCTGAAAAAGTGGCGCCGATTGGAGTGAAATCACTGGAGCTGTCATCGAATTTACTGGCACTGTTGCTACGTAATAGTCAAAAGCTTAAGTAAAATAAATAAAATCGTAAAATAAACGCTTTTTGATGGTCATTTCAAATTAAACTCTAAATTTACTTTGTTTACAAGTACCCGTTTAAAAGGGGTTCATGTATTTTGATGAGATAGGCGCACTTCATCATCTAATATACCGAAATACAGTATATTAACATATTTTTTGACAAGAGTTATCACCGAGTTATTAAACATATTATGTTGATATTCATATTGGTGTAATTTTTGTCATGAACTTAATAAAACATATCTAATATCATTCAATGGAAAAAATTTCACTTGGCATACAGGTAGCATGGGAAATAGCAGCAAAAGAGGCTGTATATTCAGGATATAATGAAATAGAGCCCGAACATTTTTTACTTGGTATTTTAAAGCTTACTGATATAGCGAACAAACTAAATAAGGTATATCCTTCTTTAAGTGAAGAAATTGCCGCAGAAATTAAAAAAGAAGCTGAACCGATTCAACAAGTATTTAATGTTTTGAAATATGATATTACTGGTTTAAGAAGATCTTTCCGTGAATTACTAAAGAAAGAAAGCAGTAATGAAAAAGATGAAGTTCTTCACCGATCCAAGGCATCAAAGGATCTTTTTGAGCAGTTATTTTCAGGTAAATACAGTAACAATCCACCTAATATGCTGCATTTTATATTATTACTGCTTGAAAGCAACAATAAAAAGATATCATTGCATGCTGATAAACTGAAAATTACTAATAATGATCTGTTAGAAAAGCTGAAAGGCAAATTAAAGAATACAAATACTAACAGCCTAAATAGCCTTTTAATCAGCCAAGTAGGTAGAAATTTATCAATACTTGCATCAGAAGGGAAACTTAAACCAGTTATTGGCAGAGAAAAAGAAATAAGAGATTTGGCAAGGGTTTTACTTCAAAAAGAAAAGAAAAACGCACTTATAATCGGTGAGGCTGGTGTAGGCAAAACTGCTGTTGTAGAAGGATTAGCACTGGCAATTCTTAGTGGTAATGTTCCAGAAATATTAAAATCCAAAATTATTATTGAAATCTCGATGTCGAACATCGTGGCAGGAACAAAGTACCGAGGGGAATTTGAAGGGAAAGTGAAAAAGATAATCGATGAATTAAAACAACATAATGAAATAGTTTTGTTTATCGACGAGATTCATACTGTCGTTGGAGCAGGCTCAACCGGAGGCGCCGAAGATGCTTCCAACATGCTAAAGCCAGCAATGGCAAGGGGAGAAATTCAACTAATCGGAGCCACAACCATTAAAGAGTACAGGAAATATATTGAAAAAGACAGCGCCTTTGAACGGCGTTTTCAGATCTTAAAAATAGATGAACCGGATCAAGCTACTGCCATAAAAATAATATCTGGAATAAAACATAATTTTGAACAGCATTATGGAATAACAATCACAGATAAAGCAATAGAAAAAGCAGTTGAACTCTCAATTCGTTATTTGCCAGAAAAGAAATTACCAGATAAAGCTATTGATGTCATTGAAAAGGCATGTTCATATAAGCTTTTTCCAACGGTACTGAATGTAAATTATAATTCAATCGTCAATATAAATTCTGGGAGTGCTTTTGAATTAAATGAAACCGATATTTTAAAAGCAGTATCAAAAATATGCAATTTCCCGTTGGAGAACCTCACAAAAGATGAGAGACAAAAATTTTTAGGAATGGAAGATTTCCTCTCAAAATGGGTTATCGGGCAAGATGAGGCAGTTTCTGATATATGTGAGACTATACGAATTGCCAAGTCGGGTTTAAAAGCCCCAGGAAAACCTATAGGTGTATTTCTGTTTATAGGACCTACCGGTGTAGGTAAGACTGAAATGGCAAAGGTCTTAACTGAGTTTCTTTTTAATGATAAAAGAAAATTAATCCGTTTTGATATGTCAGAGTACATGGAGAAACACCAGATCAGCAAATTAATCGGAGCACCTCCGGGTTATGTCGGCTACGAAGAAGAAGGACAACTTATTCAACAAGTAAGGAATCATCCATATAGTGTTATACTATTCGATGAAATTGAGAAAGCACACCCGGATATATATCCTATTTTTCTGCAGATTTTTGATGAAGGAATATTGACGGGCTCACAAGGGAAATCCGCCAGTTTTACAGAAAGTGTCATAATCTTAACAAGTAATCTTGGAAGTAATATATCCAAAGAGAATAATCATAAAGAAGTCGGATATAAAAGGGTTAACATTGAAGAAGAACTCGCTGAAGATAAAAAGATATACAGAAATAAAATTATTAGTGCCGTTAAAGACCATTTTGCACCTGAACTAGTTAATCGTATTCAAAAAATATCCGTTTTCTATTATTTAGCGAAAAGTGATATTGAAATAATAATTGATAAATTGATAGATAATTTAAATGAAAGACTTTTTGAAAAGAACATTCAGATTAAATTAGACCATGAAGCCAGAGGGTTTCTTATTGATAAAGGTTATAACCGGGAGAATGGTGTTCGTTACCTCGAACGTACAATTGATAAAGAGATTATCACGCCCCTAGGAAAATTAATCCTTGAAAAGAAGTTAGAAAATTTATTATTAAAGATCGTAAAAAAAGGTGATAAATTAGATTTTGAGAAGGATATAGAATCATTATAAAAAAAGATTTTATCAACAAGTGGCTTAGCCCCCTAAAAATCGGATAATTTTATTTTGAATTTCAAAAGTACACATAATTCTTTATAACATTGCATCAGCAAGGAATGACCGAAGGTGACCTTTGTACCGATGGTTGTTGAAGTGTTTCGGGCCCGATCGCTTCATTTTGTAAATCCAACAGCACATCGAGTGCTGCTGGATTTAAGCAAGGAACT
>JAHYJC010000063.1 GCA_019429275.1 Lentimicrobium sp.
AAGATGATAAAACGATAGTGGTAGATGGAAAAGAATACAAAGCCCTGAAATTTTTAATTGCAACCGGTGCAACCACATCAGTTCCGCAAATTGAAGGGCTGAAAGATGTTCCTTACCTTACCAACGTGTCGCTTTTCGATTTGGAAGAGCAGCCAAAAACGATGATGGTATTCGGCGGTAGTTACATTGCCCTCGAAATTGCCCAGGCGTTTAATCGTTTGGGCACAAAAGTTACGCTGCTACAACGCTCGCCTTTTGTGCTTTCGAAGCTCACACCCGATATTTCTGATGAGTTGCTGAAATACTTGCGGCGCGAAGGAATAAACATTCAAACGGGCTTAAATTTTACATCAGTTACTGAAGAAAACGGCACGATAAAAGTTCAGGCTGAAAAACACGGCGAAACAAAACTGTTTAAAGCCGAAAAAATCGTGGTTGCCACGGGAACACAACCACATACAAAAAACCTTGGACTGGAAAATATCGGACTTGAGTTAACTCAAAGCGGACATATTTCAGTAAACGAAAAAATGGAAACGAACATACGCCATATTTTTGCCGCAGGCGATGTGGCCAATACTCCTGCTTTTGTTTACACCGCTGCATTTGAGGGGAAAATTGCCGTTGAAAATGCCTTCACCGGAGCTGAAAAACAAGCCGATTATTCATCGTTGCCCTGGGTAGTTTTTACCGACCCGCAAGTGGCAGGCGCCGGACTTGACGAGGCCCAAGCCATAGCGCAAAACATTCCTTTTGAAGTGTCAAAACTGGAACTGAAAGACGTACCGCGTTCCATTGCCGCCAACGATATGCGCGGGTTCATAAAGCTTATTAGGAATAGCGAAACGGATAAACTAATCGGTGCAAGAGTGGTTGCCCCCGAAGGTGGAGAACTTATCCAGCAATTAAGTATGGCTATTAAATACGGTATCACTGTGCAAGAATTAGCCAAAAGTTTTTATCCTTATCTGACATTAAGCGAAGGTATTAAACTGGCTGCCATCACTTTCGGGAAAGATGTTTCAAAATTGAGTTGCTGTGCAAGCTAAACTAATTTATCATACTTAAAGGTCAAGACCAATTCTTAAAATAAAGAAGGTTGCTTTTATAATGAAAGAAATGGGAGTGCCTTGATGTAATTTGAGGCATATGCGAGGTAAAAGACCTTGAATAATAGCAAGTTTCCATCTAGCTTATCACAGGCTTTTGCATACGGCCAGACCTGTTTTCTATTTTATAAATAACAGTCCATTAGTTTTTTAAGAGATTATATCCCATTACTTTTAAGAAAAATAAAATTCCGTGTCAGGTTTTAGATATTTTAACGACTGTAATTATGTACATAAAATCTAAAAATTTAAAAATTATGAATACACGAAAATTGATTTTCACCAGCCTGGCTCTTGTATTATTGGTATCTATCTCTGTAATGGCGCAAACAGGGCCAAAGGTCATTGCAGTAATCAATAAAGCTGAATGGTGTCCTGTATGTCAGCAAAATGGTGAACGGGCAATGGCCGCATTTATGGAAAATAACAAAGACATGGCCATACAGTTTGTAGCCAACGACGTTACCAACGATGAAACCAAAGCAAAATCAGCAGTTGAGCTCAAAAAATTGGGTATAGATATGACCAATGAAGCTTATAAAGGAACCGGTGTAGCTTATTTCTTCAATGCTGACACTAAAGTTCTCATTAACCAGATAAGTGTTGCCAGAACTAACGATGAAATTGCACTGGCCTGCGATGCAGCAAAAAAGGCAGTAAAATAAATCAATCTGTAAAAGTAAAAATCAGGGGCGAAACGAAAAGTTGCGCCTTTTTGAAATCTCACAAAACAAGGCAAAATAAAAAACTTAGACAACTTCGACGAAATTATCATTCAATCAAAACAACCCGTATTGATTGACTTTGGGGCGCATTAGTGCAGTACTTGCCGGCAAATAAAGTCCAAATAAATGCCGATGCCAGCAAAAAAATGGTCAAAGAATCGGGTATTGCGTGATTTTCTGACTTTATAAGTATCAGGAACAGAGTAGAAATACTCACCCATTCCGGGTTACTACTTTAACCTAAAATTTCGGGGCGATTCCAGTCGGTTTTGTAATACTTTGAATGATTAAATATTCTACGGCATTTAGCTTCGGTTGTTCTAAGCCTGATGTCCTGGGCAGTATTTTGTCAAGAGGATAGATTGCGTCATGACAGTCTTATAATTTCTGAACATGCGGTTGCAAAATCCGGTTTTGCAATGGTAAGGAACTCCGGTACTGGCCTATGATACCAATATGGAGTTACGCGATGGAGCAGTAATAAATTTCTTTGATTATGGAAAGGAAAGCCGGTATCCTGATTACGCCCAGCATGCGAGGATCAGGTTATACAACAGCACCAAAGGGACTTCAAATTATTCACTGCTTTACGACAGCGAAAAGCTTTTATCCAGCTCCCAACTTACGTTTGAAATATCATACATTGAGGATATAGCTCTTGATTTCTATGGATATAACGGTTTAAATTCCGTTCATATCCCTGAATTTATTGATCCGGATCATGACTGGGATATAAACAAATATTTTTACAACCATCATCGAAAGTTGTTCCGGATCCGGCTGTACCTTCAGACTTATCTAACTTCGAAAAAGTTCGGTACATATACTGGAATTACTTACAGTCATCATCGCATGAATGATCTTGATTATTCAAAGTTTGACATTCCAGAAGGAAGTGATAGTAGCAGTTTTTCAAATGCTACCCTTTACAGTAAATATGCCGAATGGGGATTGATTTCCCCGAAAGAAAAAAATGGGTGAAAGATGTTAACTGTCACAGGGGGAGTAATCTATGATACCCGACATAATAAAATAAACTGTAAAGGTGGACTTTGGTTTGAAAGTTATTTTATACTCTCTCCTCCTCTGGTAAGCACTACCTTTTTTGTAAAACAGATCACTACCTTTCGGCATTACATGCAATTGACAAGGTTAAATGCATTATTCACCAACCGGATAAGCAGCCAGCAAAAACTTGCCGGGAGCATTCCATTTTATGCTTTACCAACCTTTTATGCCAGCCTCGAAAACCAGGATGGGCTCGGAGGAGCGCACACCCTGAGGGGAATTAGCTGAAACAGGATTATTGCAAATGGATATCTTGCCGCCAATATAGAAATGCTAAAAATATATTTCGTTTCCGCCTTTTAAATTTAGATTAGGAAACCGATATTTCAGTATTTTCAGATATTGCATGGATTACCAGGCAATATCAGTTTTCAACAAACAGCATTCCCGACTACTATTTGAACAACTTATTCAGGGATAATGTCCAAAAAATCCATTCCACCCTTGGAGCAGGATTTTACCTTATACACAATACCAATAATGTGGTTTCTGTCAATTACGGCTTTCCCTTTGATCCAAAGATGGGCGGAAGGGGTTTGTATATTGGGGCAGGGTTTATGTTCTGAGAGCTTGGGAAACCTGCTATTAAAGGCAAATAGTTTTGAAATTGAGCAAGATGCATAAGAATCCCATTCATTTTTTATACATTAATAATATCAGCCTTATTTTCTCCCCTAAATTCAAGTAGTAAATGCAACTTTTAATGAGAAGGAAAACTAACCATATTTTTCAAGACAAAGGAGGAAGAATTGATCTTCCCCTCTTTGCCCTGATGGATAAAGGCTACATTTACCCTCTCCTATCAAAAAAAGTTATAGATGAAACATTTAACCGTAGAACAAAGGTACACCATTTCCGCAATGAGATCACAAGGATTCAACCAGACAACAATTGCTCTTGCCATAGAGAAAGACAAATCTGTAGTTAGTAGAGAGCTTAGAAGGAATTGCGATCTTCGTAGTGGATCCTATGATTCTGATTTAGCGCAACGTAAACATCTGCGTAGACAAAAGGAAAAGTCTCAACACAAGCATTTTACTGATGATATCAGGCAACACGTAGATGCATGCCTAGCAGAGGATTTTAGCCCAGAGCAAATTGCAGGAAGAGCTAAACTTGAAGGAAGATCATGTGTCAGCCATGAGCGGATTTATCAGTATATATGGCAAAACAAAAAGGAAGGAGGAGAGCTCTACCAGCACCTTAGACGAAACGGCAGGAAGTACAGAAAACGAGGGAATGCTAAAGATACCAGAGGAATAATTAAAGACAGAATTGGCATAGATCAACGGCCACCTATTGTGGATGAGAAGATAAGGTTTGGGGATTTGGAGATAGATACTATTATTGGACAAAAACACCAGGGCGCCATACTTACCATCAACGATCGCAGATCAAGTCGGGTGTGGATCCGAAGACTGGAAGGAAAGGAGGCTGGTCCAGTAGTGCTTAAAACAATAGAAGCCTTGCTCCCGATAAAGAATCTTATACACACCATTACAGCGGATAATGGAAAAGAATTTGCCTTTCACAAAGAAATTTGTAAAGCATTGGATATTGATTTTTACTTCGCCAGGCCTTATCATTCCTGGGAAAGGGGAGCCAACGAAAACACTAACGGACTTATCCGACAATATTTCCGAAAAGGAACTTCATTCGAAAACGTTACTGATGAAGATATAGAACATGTTCAAAATCAACTTAATAACAGACCAAGAAAAAAATTATCATATTTAACACCAAATGAATATTTCTTTAGTATATTTACTAACCCAAAAGTTGCATTAGCTTCTTGAATTCAGCTTTTGTGTAGTCTGCAAATATCTCTTTCGGGCTACCTGACGGTAGGTCCTGGGCTTTTGTTTGTGAAGCAGTGGATGATATAACTTGTCTATGAGTTGTTCCGTCTTTTCTCTTGCTCCAGAAAGCAGATCAAGATCTGTTGGGTATGCGATATCTTGTGGACAAGCTGTTGCATCAATAATCAGACGGCCCTTACTGTCTGGTTCCTGATCATTGACTTCGGAAGCGTCTTTATCCACTGTCTGGGGAGCATCGCCCTGTTGTGATTCAAATCTGGCCTTCAAAGTTACAATGCGGTCATTAATTGCATTTACCTGGTCCATGCCCAACCTCCTGCGAAAATCTGTCAACAGCTAAGAGTCATATGGAGCTTGGTCGCTGAAACTAGGATACCCAAGAAAATATTGCATGTAGATGTTCTCCGATATCTGATCTACTGTCTCCCGATCATCCAGGTTGCATAGGTGCTTAATAATAAGCGACCCTATGACTATCCGGGGACTTATTGGCGGTCGACCAGTGGGGCTGATGCCAATGTGCTTAAGATAAATATTGCATATCTCATCCCATGGAATCAATCGCGCCAACAAAACCCATCGGTTTTTGGGGTTAAGTGAACGCTCGAATGGTGTCTCGAATCCTTCGAGGGTCAGCTGCGCAGGACTGACATATTTTGGGGTCGGTGCAAGCTTTCTGAGGGCTTTGCTCATAATTCCGTGCATTTGTAAGATCAAATAAAGCCACAATTAACTCACGCACAACACCTTTAGATTAAAACAACAGACCCTATTTAAATAATATTCTAAATTTCGCCTCTATATGTTTATAAAAATGTCCCCGTAAATATTCCATTTACGAGGACATTTCAATGATTTATTTAACAATTACTTTCTTGGTTACGTTATTTCTTTCTGAACTTATTTTTACAAGATAAATCCCTTTTGGTAAATTAGAAATATCTATTGTATTGTGATGCCCAGCAACATTCTCTATATCATAACCTTTAACTTTTCGCCCCTGCATATTGATAATCTCAATAGCTAAAACGCCAATCGTCTTAAATGTAACATTTAGATTGAAAATGCCTTTGTTAGGATTCGGAAAAATGTTTAATGCTATGCTGTAGTTATTTTCTGAAAGGCCTTCAATAATAGAGAAATTAGCAACAAGGTCTCGATTGTCGGTAACAATGAAACTATACACCGAATCTGTTGAAACTACTGTTGTGCCCTCTGTCCAGTTTATAAAACCATAGCCTGTTGCTGAGGTTGCGGTTAAAGTAGCCGTTGCATTGTAATTATAGGTTCCTGCTCCGGTGACGGTTCCTCCCTCCAGCGGATTAGCTACGGCAGTAATTTCATAGGTCATCACCGAAAAATTAGCAACAAGGTCTCGATTGCCTGTAACAATGAAACTATACGCCGAATCTGTTGAAACTACTGTTGTGCCCTCTGTCCAGTTTATAAAACCATAGCCTGTTGCTGAGGTTGCGGTTAAAGTAGCCGTTGTGTTGAGGTTATAAGCTCCGGCACCCGTTATTGTTCCACCATCAGTTGGATTTGCTATGGCAGTGATAGTATACATTTCTACACCAAACCATACCAGTGCTTCATCAATCATGTTATTAATATCGGTATCACTACTAAATTGAGAGATATCGAAACTTATAAAGTAAGATTTATAAATTAAGTTGTCCAGCCAAAGTGCGCAGCCATGTCCTTTAGAAAATGCATTCCCTGAATAGGGGCCATCTTCAAATAAATAGGAGCCCCACGAACTGATTTCAGGGTTAGTCACTTCACTTGCATACCAATCGGGGCAAGTCTGATTATAGATTACATCTGGCGTATTTGAATAAACTGGTATTTCAACACCTTCTGTCCCAATAGGAGAACCGGCCATACCTATCATGCTGCCGTATGAATAACCACTGATATCAGGTCCGCCGATTCCATCAGAACCACCATAAACAGGAGGGTTCACCTGTGAAACATACCCACCGCGTATATAGGCAGTATAAAATTTATTAAAATCACTGCTGTTAGGTAAACCATTCCTGGCCTGAGCCATCTCATCGGAAGCTGTAAAAATGTTTTTCGGATTTTCGATTGTTCCGTTATCAAGAAATTCAATTAATGCCAAACCGAGCGTGTCTTCTTTAGCTCCATGTCCAGTTGAATTGCTATAGAGAAATATGGTATTGTAAGCATCAGGGATATCGTATTCTTCATATGCCGCCCAATTATAAATATCATAGGTTACGCCGGCTGCATCCAATGCCGCGATATATTTTGGGTATTCTTTATTTTGATAATCCTCGTAGCCGATTTTGTTTCCGGGAGTAGCTAACAGTATATCAACGCCGTTGGTAGGTAATATTTTAAATGTATAATATCCTCCTGGAGCATCCGCAGGAAGGACACTTCTGTTTTGGTTTGGCGAACCATCGGTGGCTGCAAAATAATAGTTAACAGTAGTGCCTAAGGGAATTGAAGGGAATTGATAGTGGTAAATATTAGGGTTTTCAAAGCTTGAATGCGCGATACCCTGCCAGCCACTTCCAATATTATAATACAAGGTATCTGATACAACCTCCGATATATCCGTAATGGTAACATACGCCTGTGGTGTATTGCTAAAAGTGTTCCACACTTCCTCTTTGTGAACAATGATTGGAGCAAATACATCAGTGCCCATATAAAATTTTATGGCAAACTCATTTTTTAGCATATTGCCGGGAGGATCAATTCCAATATATTGTCCACCGGTAACAATTTCCCTCAGGTAACAAAGCCCTGCATCTGCATTGTCATTCTGGATAGCAACGGTGGCACTTTGCCCAAAGTCGTGAGGTATAGAGCTTACCTGGCCAACCTCTACATCTTTGTATTGGAAGATCAAATCACCATTTTCATGGAAAATTACCTCAAAAGTAAGCGTTGTGTCCACAACCGTACCGGCAGAATATCTCAGGTTATACCATTCCACCACACAATACCTGTTAGGGGCATTACCAAAGGTTTGGAAATAAACATCTCCTGTTCCCTGGTCAGCAAACAAATCATCCCAGTAAGGGGCAACCAGGGCGGGTACTGCTGCAAAGCCGGGAATAGGGAAAGAATAATTAAACATGAAGCCATCAGTTCCCCAACCGGATGTAGGATAAGGAACGTAAAATGTATTTTCTGCCAACAACAATTCGCCATTTATATCAGCATGAAAGTATGTCCTGTTTATTCCGTAAAAAGGAAAATCAAAACCAAAAGGAATGGGTTCGGAGAAATTATCATCCCCATAAAAACCACTAACACCATAGGTGATGGCAGAAGTTCCTGTTCCGCTTATCTCAATCCAATCATATACCGGGCCTCCTACTTCATCGCTGTCAATCCAATAGTAACCCATGGCATCAGGGCCTCCTGTTCCATAATGTAAAACGATGTCGGTTTCACCTGTTAATGTATCATTGCCTGAATATCCATCACCAGCCAGCGAAGTATTCATGACAAAACTATAGGTTCCCGCTACAGCTGGTGTCCAGGCAGTGGCGAAAGTTATTACATCAGTTGCGCCGATTGCTAAAGTGCCCGAGTGAACATATGTGTCGCTAAAAACCAGCGTATTTGATTCATTAAAAATTTCGCATACAATATCAAAATCGATATTAATATCAGCAATTCCATAATTTTGTATGGTGCCGGAGGGATAAATTTCAGAATTGACCAAATAAAAATTGTCGGGAACTTCTATTGAAACCATGCCTACATCGTAGGGCAGGGGTTGCCCCACTTTTACATCGTCCACAACAAAGCCGTATGTGTCTTGTATCCATTGAATGGCTAGATAGACATTTTGGCCTGTATAGGCACTTAAATCGTAGGTGTATTCTACATAATTATCATCCAAGTTAACATAATTTCCAAGAGTAACATTGAAGTTTCCTATTGCATTGCCTGTTGTCGAAAGCTTAACATTCATATTCTCAGTTGATGTCCATGCTTTGGCAAAAAAATTGAATATATCACCTGATTGAACAGTTACCTGTGGAGTGATCAACCAATCATTTCCATTGTTATCATAACAATCAACCACGGCAGCCCAATTACCGGTATGAGCCTGTGATGGATATTCCAGCGCAATCCATTGATGCCCATCGTTATTCACATCGTAAATGGTCCAACCCACAGGGATTATCCCATTTTCAAATCCTTCATCTATACTCCATTGTGCAAACGAAGATGTGGTAAAAAAAATAATTATTGCTGATGTAATAGCAAACCTTAATAAATTTTTCATGAAACAACTTTTTGTGAGTTAATTAAAAATTAATTGTATTTATTCGACTATTAATCTGAGTTTTATACAATAACATTTAATTACCTTCGCCAAAATTTCGGGAAAGAATAAGATGCAATAAAGTCCGAGTCTTTTTTAAATTTAGTTTCATGCTGACGATTCACAACGAATTACAATACATTTTGCCGGCAAATTCCATGAATCATAAATGCGTGGAATTACAAAGATACAAATTTTTTTTGAGATGGTCTAATGTAACGGCCCCCAAATCAGGGCAAACGCATCTAATTTTTAAGAGTTCTTAAAAGGAATTCATTATCCCAGCCACAAACTTTGCGTCTGCTTTTAATTCCGACTTTTAACTCATTCTTTTTGAGAAGGTTAATAGCAATTCTATTTAAGGATGAAAAGTTTTGTGCTGCATTCCTATCTCTTTTTCTACTCAGGTCCCCCCCCAAATGCTACATCTAATACCCAATGCACTTTATTTTCGACACCCCAATGCTTCCTGATACTTTTTTCAATTTTGAAGGACTCTGTTAAAGTGCTAATATAATAGTTGGTGTCTTTTTCAACTTTACCAGTTGCTTTGAAAATCCTTTCGCGTGCAATTTTCACGATTGATTTCAGCCCGACCCATTTGCTACTACAAAACACCAAACCCAGGTCTTTGATTATTGAACATTTGCGAGTCTCAATGCGGCCATGACCATAATCTACTTCCTGATAATCTTCATCTATTTGCAACATTTTAAAGCTATCTGTTATTTCTTCCAGTAATTCAGGTTGATTATCTTTAACAGAGAGAACATAATCAGCCTGCTTTTTGACAATTTGTTTCACTATTGATTTTTGGCAACCCATTGCATCAATGGTTACAATGCACCCTTTTAGTAATAAAGCATCTAAAGGCACTGGTATTGCCGTGATCTCGTTTGATTTATCTTCAACCTTTATTTGTCCCAGTATAAGCTCATTCTGGTCTGCCCAGGCAATAACTATATGGGTTGCCGCTTTGCACCCTTGCTTGCGTGAACCCCTCATCGTTTTGCCATCTATGTGAATGGTTTCTCCTTCAGTTTTGTCGATTAGGGAAGTAACCCATTTCAAAAATCTGCTTTCAAATTCGTCGGGGTCTAAAGCGGCAAACAGGCGATTAAAAGTGTCATGTGATGGTATTCCATTGGGCAATTCGAGAAAAGTTGAAAGCCATTGCTGCTTATTCTTTCCATAAAACTCCATCTCATCCTATGATTCTGCTCCACTTAAAACAGCCGCAATGGATATAAAAAGTATATCGTCCATAAGATGACGCTTGGTTCTTTCAATTCTCGGGTCTTTCATAACCGAAAAATAAGTCATTAATCCATTCTCATGCATAAATATGTATTTGTCAGATTATCAGGTAAATATAAATATCTTATTCGAGAAAAACAAATTAAAACATTGATAATCAGCTATTTAAATTAATTATTTTTTAGATGCGTTTGGCTTTCTCCAACCGTATATTTATATTCTTTACTGAAATCTTTCGTAAACTGAAATATCTCCAGCAACAGATCCTAACACGCTTTATAAACCGGCAACTCCTGGTGTAACCCCATTTTAAAAATATTTCGATGGGGCTTCGCCCCATACCCCAATAATCAAATAGACAAATAGTCAAATGGTCAAATAGTCTTAATCCCTGAGGCAACGAACAGAAAAACCTGTTTTCTTGCTCATGTCGATCCTGGTCATGTAGCTGGAACCGACATTCAGGCTACGACCCCATGCGGCGCCAGAACCCTGTTCAATTGAACTCCAGAATCTACCTGTTCCGCCTAAATTCTTGAAAGGACTATTTGATTCGCGGTAGCCGCCCGGAAGCCCTGAAAAACCGCTTTCGTTGGATGCAGCGGTATTTGGCAAATCCCACCTTGGGTGATCATAAGGTTCAGTACGCGTACTTTTATTCTTACCACCGGCGCTAACATCACCGCCAAGGAAATTGATCAAGGTAGCCCATTCGGCATCGGTGGGTACATGCCAACCTATAGGACAAAGTTCTCTGCTGTCATTTACAGCATACCAGTTGTACAGCGCACCATAGGCATCTTTCCAGCTTATTTCATTGTCATACCAGCAGTATGCACCGGTAGTAAGGCCACCCCATTGATAGTCTCCTGTTACATTGGGTATGGCATCGCCATTGCTGTAATGGGTTACCTTCAGGTTTTCGGCCATCCAGCATTGATTACCTATCTGCACAGTATTATAAACATTGATATCAATATCGGTAACAGTTGGGGCACCGGGGCAAGGATCTCCGGTATAATTAAAATAATAGGTTTGGTCCCCTGTGGGTGAACTCGTAATGACTCGTTCCCCTTGATCAGTAAATGAAGTAAATTTAAGCTGGTCACCCAGGTCAAATACAAAATTATTCAGGGTGTTTCCCGATTTATAATCCCCGGATACGGTTTTCTGCTGCCCGTTGTATCCCAGTTTGCAATATCCTGAAGCATTCGCATCGGTTGGAGAATTGAACATTTTTATCGTACGGGTTTGATTTTCTGCACGGGCAGTGAGAAAATACAGACTTTCCCTGCCAGGGTAAAAGGTGAAGGAATGGGTGCCCTGATGTAACTGAAATTCTTGATTGGCCAACTCTCTTCCGATTACATCGCTAATGGTGATCAGGATGTCATTTCTTTCAGGCAAATAGAGGCTTACTGTTGTTTGGCCTTTCATTGGGTTGGGGAAGTTTTGGCTAAGGGAAATAGAATTGTCACCTAAGGCGAAGTTTTCATTCATGCCGGTGATGTAATCAAGCACCAAAACGGTATCAGGTGCATAAAGCGTGGTGTCTCCGCCCTGGGTCAAGTTCTCGATCAGGATGCTGTTCAATGGTACATGCTGGGCATTGCTGTCGGCGGTGAAGGTCAGAGTCATTGCAGGTTTCTGGGCGAAAGCGCCCATGATCATGGCGATCATAAAAACTATAAGTAAAATTTTTGTTTTCATAAGTTTTATTTTCATTTAGTTATCTCAAATTTTTTATCTATCAAATTTAAACAATTAGTTTTAAAATCACTGTTGTCCGGTAAAAATACAAAAATTAAGGTTTGATTATGTAATACATTGGTAATCAAACACAATACTTCTCATTTTTTCATTTTTCAAAAGTAAGCCCCTTTTTAAAACAGAGCCAATTGTTCCTTATTTATGAAAGCCTTCTGCCAGTCTTTCTCAGGATTCTCCAGAAAACTGATCAAATGGATGTAGTTAAACAGATGAATTTTGCAAAAGCCAACCAGATTTGAGAATGCCCAGCTTCGTTTGAGACTTTTTTGCACAACTGTCATCAAAAGATTTGCAATTAAAGCGCAATATATCTGAATTTGTAACTAATCAGTTTCTTTTGTAATCGGCAATGGTGTTTAATGCAAGAAAAACATTCTGGCCATTTTTTATGGCAGTATCAATAATGGATCTCAGTATGGCAAAATTTTCAGCAGCTTCAAATA
>JAHYJC010000024.1 GCA_019429275.1 Lentimicrobium sp.
CTCCGCCCTCCGCCCTCCGCTCTCCGCCCTTCGCTCTCCGCTCTCCGCCCTCCGCTCTTCGCTCTCCGCCCTCCGCTCTCCGCTCTCCGCTCTCCGCCCTTCGCCCTCCGCTCTCCGCTCTCCGCTCTCCGCTCTCCGCCCTCCGCCCTCCGCCCTCTGCTCTCCGCCCTTCGCTCATTATCATATCACTACCTAAATTTTTATCAACAATTCACCATTTTTTTTCGCCAATCATATTACTTTTCCTATATTTGACCAATCAAAAAAAGTAATTCATTGCTTAATTATAAATATTTGTAAACCAGTTAAATGTAATTTTAAAGTAAACTTAACATCCCAAAAATGAGGGTGTTGGCTTTTATTTTATTGTTGCGAAGCTTTTGAAACAAGAAATTTGAAACAAGAGACCAAAACTTAAAACCAAAAAAATCTGAGTGACCAGGCTCGTCCCACGTCCCACGTCCCACGTCCCACGTCCCACGTCCCTCGTCCCTCGTCCCTTAAAAATAAACCCCGATTGAAACACATTAAAAATCTGACATTAAAAACCAAAACTTTCAACCCACAACCCATCTGAGTGATAGGAATCGTCCCTCGTCCCCCGTCTCTCGTCCCTTTTAAACAAACCAAACATTAAATAATTATGAAACACCTTTTACAAAAAACCAAAAACCTCAGCGCCCTCCTCGCGCTGACTACCCTTTTGCTGCTGCCCGGAATGGGGTGGGGGCAGACCGAAGAAATTATTTACGCTACTGGCTTTGAATCTGATGAAGGCTTTACTGCTAGCACGACTTACAATAACACAACCGTCAAATATGATGGACCAGATGGGCAACAATGGGGTACATATTATGGAACACCATCAAATACCAGTCCAATAGCAGGGGCTCAATCAATGCAAATGCGTTGGTACACAGCAGCATCATCAAATATAGGATACACGTTCACAAATTTTGAATTAGAAAATGTTACAAATGTATCATTTAAGGCAAAAAATACTACAGGTATTAACGTTATTGTATCTTACTCTACTGATGGTGGAGCATCTTATGCTGGAGATCAAACATTTATCTTGTCTACTACAGCTGAAACTTATAATTACATTGTTAGTGAAACAGGAGAATTTCCTTTAGTTAGGATAAAGTTTCAAATTATCTATACAACTGCTCCAACTGTCACATCACGACTTTATATTGATGATGTTACAATATCTGGTATGACAGGCGGCACGCCAACCGCAGTTGCTCCCACTTTCTCTCCTGCTGCTGGAACTTACTACACCCCGCAAAATGTAACACTTTCCACCACAACTGAAGGTGCAACCATTTATTATACAACCGATGGCACTAATCCTGATAATACAGTTACTGAATATACCGCACCAATTGCTGTAAGCAGCACAACTACGATTAAGGCAATTGCTTATGCCATAGATTACGATCCAAGCGCGATTGCTACGGCAGTTTATACTTTCCCAACCATTAATGAGGTGGCAAATATTGCTGCTTTAAGGGCTATAACTTTACCTTCAACCGAAGTATACAAACTTACAGGAGAAGCAGTTTTAACCTACAAAACAGCCAACCGCAATGCGAAATATATTCAGGATGCCACAGGCGCTATCCTGATTGATGATAATGCTGGTATTATAACAACTTCATACAATCTTTATGATGGTATTACCGGAATAACAGGTACACTGGCACTTTATAATTCTATGCTTCAGTTTACGCCGGTTACCGATCCGGGTGCTGCGACAAGCACAGGCAATACAGTTACCCCGGTTGAGGTTACGCTAGCCAATCTTACTACCGATTATCAGGGAAAATTGGTTAAGGTGTTGAATACCACGATTTCTGAAACCGGTAACTTTGCTGCAAGCACAAATTACACCCTAACAGATGGTTCAAAAGGTACGGGAGTTCTTCGTACGCAATATTCTGATTTGGATTATATCGGACAGCCCATTCCTGAAATAGCCCAGGACCTTACCGGTGTTGTACTTCAGTACGCAACGGCAATGCAATTGGTTCCCCGCAGCACCGGTGACTTTTCAACTGCCAATATTCCCTGGCCGGTTACCTTTTATGTGGATATGAGCAATCATTCGGATTTCACCACTGTGGATATTGCCGGTAGTTTCAACAATTGGGGCAATCCTGTGCAGAATATGATGCTGGTTGATAATGGAATCTATTCATTGACTACAGAAGCAATCTTTAATGATGGCGATGTTATCCAGTTTAAATTTCGCAAGGATGGTAGTTGGGATACAGCAGAAGGCGGAGATAACAGGTTATACACCGTTATAGCTGGCACCAACGAATATTTCGGCGTTTATGACATAATGCAACCTGCCTCCATCAATTGGGCTAATCTGCAATACCCGGCAACCGGAACCATTGATGCCAATGGAAATTTGGATGTTTATGCAAGAGTTTATATGGATGGAGTTACTCAGCCAGCCTCAGGAAGTGCCAACATCACAGCCTGGATTGGTTACAGCACAGAAAATTCCAATCCCAACACCTGGACCAACTGGGTTCCTGCTTCATTTAATGTTCAGGTTGAGAACAACGACGAATATAAAGCAACTTTGACAGGCATTCCGGCCGGAACCTATTATTACGCCAGCCGTTTCCAGTATCTTGATTTGGGTTATGTTTACGGTGGTTATAACGGTGGTTTCTGGGATGGAACAAACAATGTTTCGGGTGTGTTAACGGTAAATGAAGTCCAGATTGACTGGGCTAACCTACAATCCCCTGCCTCAGGTTTTACCACAGTTGGTGGCACGTTTAATGTTTATGCGCAGGTATACGAGCCCGGCGTTACACCGGGTGAAGGCCAGGGAGCCGGCATTCAGGCATGGATTGGTTACAGTACTTCAAATACCGATCCCTCAACCTGGACAAACTGGGTTTCTGCAAGCCACAATCCTGACGTTATAGGTAACAATGATGAGTATGTTGCCAACATTGCAACCGGGCTTGCGCAAGGTACATACTACTATGCCAGCCGTTTCCAGTTGGATGCTTATGATTTTGTGTATGGTGGTTATAACGAAGGTGGCGGCGGTTTCTGGGATGGCACGGACAATGTTTCGGGAGTCCTTACTGTAAATGCACCTCCAATGCCCAATGCATGGATCAATGAATTTCACTATGATAACGATGGGGTTGATGTGAATGAGTTCGTTGAAGTTGTAGTTGAAAATGCTTCCGGGGTTAATCTCGCAGAATTAAGAGTTCATCTCTATAATGGCAATGGTGGTGTTGTTTACGGTACATCTTCCATAAATGATTATACAGAAGGAGTAACTTTAAACGGTTTTACAATTTACACCTTAGCCATTTCCGGAATTCAGAACGGATCTCCTGACGGTTTGGCTTTAAGCTACTTCAATATACTTATTTCGGGCCAGTTCCTGAGTTATGAAGGTACTTTTGAGGCAACTGGTGGGCCAGCTATTGGTGTTACTTCGGTTGATATAGGAGTTTCTGAAAATGGAACAGGAGCAACTACCAATTCCCTCCAACTCGGCGGTGCCGGAACCGAATACAGCGACTTCTTCTGGCAGCCCGAGGCAACAAATACAATGGGACTGGTAAACAACAATCAGTCTTTCTTTACCAGTACAATATGGAATGGAAATGTAAGTACTGCCTGGGAATTATCAGTAAATTGGAGTCAAGGAGTTCCTGTTCAAGGTATGGATGTGATAATTCTCGATGTTAACAATAGTCCTGTCATCAGCTTGCATTCTGCTTGTGATAACTTAACCATTTCTCCTTCAGCTTCGCTTGAAATTTCCTCAACAGGCTCACTTACTGTTGGCGGAGATCTTGTCACCAATGACGGGCTAACCGTTCAGAGTGGTGGTTCATTGATCACCGAAGGTACCGTTACCGGCAATGCAACAGTAATCCGCGATATTGCCGGACTTAATCAGTATCACTTCCTCTCCTCGCCCATCACCAATGCAGCACTGGGTGACGTTTTCCCGTCAGGTGATATTTATAACATTTACCTCCGCGAATACGATGAGCCTTCGGGCGACTGGGTAAATCTTACCATACCTGCCACACTCGATAATGGAAAGGGTTACAGTTTCTTTATGGATAATATTGCAGCCACCACCGCAACCTTTACCGGTGCGCTGAACAATACCAATGTTATACCTGCAGTGTCAAATCAAGGAAATTCCGGCAATTCAAATTATGACGGCTGGAACCTGCTGGGCAATCCTTTTGCTTCGGCAATCCAATGGGGTATGGGTGAATGGGTGCCCAACAATGTAAACAATGAAGTTCATGTATGGAGCAATGGCGTTTACAAATCGTATGTTAATGGTGCAGGAACGCTTACCGATGGTATTATTCCTGCCCAGCAGGGTTTCTTTGTAAAAGCAACCACCTCAGAACTTCCGGTTTCGGTTACCATACCTACTGCAGCCAGATTGCACAGCAGTCAGGCATTCTACAAGAATTCCATTGCAAACCTGCTCAGGCTTGATGTATCGGGCAATGCAAATGAATATTCCGATGCTGCTTTTGTTCGTTTCCACGATGAAGCCAGCATAGAATTTGATGCTGCCTGGGATGCACACAAACTTGACAACGATGCCGCAGCCCCCATGCTTTACACCATGAACGGCGAAACCCGTTTTAGCATCAATGCCCTGAAATCGGTTTCAGAATCACCCGTTATTCCGGTTTATTTCAAAGCCGGAGCCAACGGAGAATATACCATCAATGCATCAGGAATGGAATCGTTTGACAATGGTGTCATCTACCTCACCGATAATGTTACCGGCCTGCGTCAGGACCTGAACCAGAATCCGGTTTATACCTTCAGTGCAACCACCGGCGACGATGTCAGCCGCTTTACGCTGAGTTTTGGCACCCTGGGTATCGAAGAACAATCTGGCCTGAATATCGGGGTTTATGCAGCAAACAGTGAAATCCGCCTGCAACTGCCCGAAGCCATGCGTGGAACAGTCAACGTGACCAGCCTTTCGGGTCAGGTGCTGCTCAGCCGCAGTTTCGATGCCATTGGAGAATTAGCCATCCGCACACAGTTGCCCACAGGCATTTACCTGGTAACCGTAATCACCGAAAAGGGCACAGCCACACGTAAAGTTTTTATCAATTAATATCCTGTAATCCGGTCCCGGCTTCACCGCCGGGATCGTTTGCACAAAAAATAAAAAACATGAAAAAGAAAATTTTAGCATTTACCTTACTGTTTTTTCTGGCTTTGGCTCCATCGATTATGATATTTGCACAACCCAATCCGGGTTCAGGTTCGGGTGGTGGCGCTGTTGGAGGCGATCCCATCGCCGGAGGTACTGCTCCCATAGGCGGTGGCATGGCCATTCTGCTGGTGATGGGTTCCCTTTATGCAGGGAAGAAGGTCTACAATGCCAGGGTTAGTGAGGAATGAATAATGCCTGCCTCGTCAGAGTGGGCGATGACGAGGAATAATGAAGAACGAGGAATGAATAATGAATAATTGCTTGCCTCGTGAGCTTGTCTGCTTGTCCATACAAGCAGACAAGCTCACGAGACAAGCTATTTCTAATGCCTAAAGACTGAAATTAGTTTGAACGCGGGTGGTCTCGACTCCGCTCGACCACCGCTCGACCACCGCTCGACCACCGCTCGACCACCGCTCGACCACCGCTCGACCACCGCTCGACTAAACCGCCGAAACGTATGGGCTATTTGCCCCACAACCGATTAAGAACAACGCTTTGCTTACAGACAGCCTATGGCATTTGTCAAATGGACTATATCAAATAAATCAAAGAAGGACCGGAAAACGATTCTTTTTTTATAGCCACCAAGGCTCTAAATTCTGCTTTGCTAAGCGGAATTTAGCTTCGCTGAGCCTGCAGGCTCGAACACATCGCTGCCGCACGATTGTATCGTGTGGCTTCATTGTAAATTTAACGGTAATTATTATTTACCACGCGATACAATCGCGCAGGAGCAGAGCAATGACGAGGATAATTACAAATTATCCGAAACACGGCCTGATTTCTTTCTGAAATCGAAACTGTGGACGGAATTGCAAATTCCGCCCAACTGGGGCATGCTGCTCAATGGCCCGGCTAAGCGGAATTTATAATTCCGCTTTATATATTCCTGAATTTGCAATTCAGGATTCGTGTTATGGTTGTTAAATCTCTGTTATATTATTTCAATCGTTGCTCAGAAATGTGCCTGCTTCAACTGTGGATGGAATTGCAACTTTCGCCCAGAGGGAGTGATTTTGACTCCCTTGCTCTCTGGCGGGGCAAGCTGCTCAGTCACCGATGTTAACTAAGATCACGGAGCCGGAACGATGGTGACTGAACGCCAGTGGCTGAGCAGTTTCCCCTGCCGGTGGCTGAGCGGAGTCGAAGCCACCGTAAAGGGTGCGCTGCTCAACCATTAATGTATTCTTGGATTTGTAATTCAAAGCCCTGACTGCCATCAACCAGGCTGCCCGCCATGGGATGATTCGTATTACGGTTATTAAGTTTCAATTACAAAATTTCAATCTTTATTCAGGGCGCAAACTGAGAAATTATTTTTTAGCACGCGATGCAATCGCGCGGGAGCAGATCAATGACGAGGATAATTACAAATTATCCGAAACACGGCCTGATTTCTTTCTGAAATCGAAACTGTGGACGGAATTGCAAATTCCGCCCAACGGGGCTTGATTTTCTGTCGTTGTATTTTTAGTAGCCATACCACGCGATACAATCGCGCGGGAGCAGAGAAAAACAAATAAATAAGGAAGATTCAGTTTTTGGTCTTTTTTTTGAATTGGCCACTATCCTGATAGCTATCTGGCCACTAAGGCACCCCATCGCTGCCGCACGATTGTATCGTGTGGCTTCATTGTAAATTTAACGGTAATTATTATTTACCACGCGATGCAATCGCGCGGGAGCAGAGAGACTCAAGCCATGGCCGGAGGGGTATTTAAAAGTTTTTTATCTTACCTTTTCCTTGATGAAAAGGTAACCAAAAATCAAGGCTTCGTCTCGTCAGAAAAATAAGTTGGTGCATAAATGTAAGTTTCATGTCTGACGAGATGGCTAAACCCAGGCGAACAATTTTTGTATGAAGAAATGAGCCTGCCTGCCTGCGGCTTGCAGGCAGGGTTGATAGATTCTCCCTTTTCTTGAAACCGATGTACAAAAATCTCCTGAGCACTGCCGAATAGTATCGGTTGCATTTCTTCTTTATTTTTTTGTTGCTTGTTTTTTTAACGCCATTTTTCCAAGGCCGATCCCGATGGCCGGGCTTAGGAGCGATTATTAACATTCAAAAATTAAAGGATTTCTTATCTCAAAAGCCGCCAAAGGTCAAGGAGAGCTCAAATTTTCAGTATCTGCATAAGCGACCTTCTAAAATTGGCCTCCGAATACGAGGCCCCGTGGGGGTGAAGATGCGCCAATTAGGGAATAAACCATTCAAAGTTTCCACACAGCATAAAAAGTTGATTTGCGAATTTGCCGGAAATCGCGTAGGTTTGTATTCATAATCAACCCGAAAATTGTTCCCTAATTTCATAGCCATGAGAAGTAAATACTTTTGGATTTTTACATTTCTTATTCTTCTGGTGCTTGCCGGGCTTGGCTGGTGGCGCTATTATTTTGTTTTCGGCGAGGGCGTTAAAGCCGGTACCCTGAATTTTGTGGTAAAGAAGGGTTATGTTTTCAAAACATGGGAAGGACGCCTGATTCAGGAAGGGTTTACAACGCCAACCCCCGGTTCAATGAAAAGCAATGAATTTGAGTTCAGTGTAACCAACGACAGTGTTGCTGTGGTGCTGGAACGCAGCGGTGGCAAATTTGTAGAACTCAGGTATAAAGAGTATCTGAATGCAGTTCCCTGGCGCGGAATGAGCAATTATGTAGTGACCGAAATACTTGAAGTCAATGATGCCGGCCGGCAGCTGAACAGGGTGATACCTCAGCAACAGGTCGTAATACCGTAACCCATGAGCAGGTTTAGGGAATTCATCCATTTAGTGAGACTCGATGGGGAGGTAGAGGATTTTAAGCAAATCCACCAAACCATTGAAAAGGATATTGTATTTAAAGGCACCAATCTCTGGATTCTTGTTTTTGCCATCATCATAGCCTCTGTGGGGCTGAACATGAATTCCACGGCAGTCATCATTGGTGCCATGCTTATTTCTCCGCTTATGGGTCCGATCAACGGGCTGGGTTACAGCATTGCCACCTACAACATGCCCTTGTTCCGGAGTGCACTTAAAAATTTCGGCTTTGCGGTCGGGGCCGGATTGGTAGCCTCAACAGGATATTTTGCCCTGAGCCCTGTTGCCACTGCGCATTCAGAACTGCTGGCGCGCACCAGTCCAACCATTTATGATGTGTTAATTGCCCTCTTTGGCGGACTTGCCGGAATTGTTGCCATCAGCAGCCGCAACAAAGGCAACGTAATACCCGGAGTTGCCATTGCTACCGCCCTTATGCCACCCTTATGCACAGCAGGATATGGACTGGCCACAGCTCAATTTCAGTATTTTCTGGGCGCATTGTACCTGTTTACCATAAACACGGTTTTTATTGCATTGGCTGCCGTTCTGGTATCTCAGTTGCTGAATTTTCCCATCACTACAATTGTGCAGGAATCAGAGAAAACCAGAATCAATCAGTGGATTTCATTTGTGATTTTCATTACCATTATCCCGAGCATTTATTTTGGTTACGGACTGGTTCAAAAGGAAAGATTTACTGAAAATGTTGCGAGGTTTACCCGGAATGTAACTGTGTTTGAAGGTAGTTATCTGTTGCGTCATGAAAGCAATCCCAGTAAGAAGGAACTGACTTTGACCTACGGCGGTAATTTACTTACCGAAGCCGGCAAGGCTACTCTGCGTGAAAAGGCAAAGGATTTTTCACTCGAAAAATCAAACATCGATATCCTTCAGGGTTTTTCGTTTAACGATGAAGGCAACACCGAAGCCGAAAACCTAAAGCTGGAAATCAGTACGCTGCGAAGTGATTTATTTCAACTCAACCGAGAGAAGGATAGTCTGATAGCTCTGTTCAATTCGGGCGAGACACTGCTGCGTGAACTGAATGCAGTTTTTCCATACATCATCGCCGGTTCTTATGCCGAATCGAGGCTATTTTCCCTTTCGGGTGACTCGCAGAAAGTTGCACAGGTTACTTTTCAGGTTGAGCCCGGAAAGCTCAGGAATGAGGATAAGGAGAAGATACAGCAATGGCTGCAGCAACGACTCAAAACCGATAAGGTGAAGGTTTATTATGAAGAAGTTCAAAATAAAGAGGAAAAACCGGAATAGATAAATTGAATATGAAAACCCTCAGCGAGGGTTGCTGTAGTTATGTATTGAAAATGGCGCATTCAGCTGATTACCACATAAAGATATCTTCGCGTTTCAAAGGTCTGCGTTCATCGAGCCACCTGAAATTTTTCATCAGGCGTTCTTCAAGGCTTAGTTCGCTTTCAGGATAGAGCACGGCCGTAGGTTTCTGGATATATACAATCTGTTTTATTTTGCGATCGTGCAGCCTGATGTTCATATCGCTGGCAGAGGCTTTATTGATACCTGTAAGTGTGCCATCTTCTTCCCTTACATAGTATATGGTTTCAGAATTTCCTTTCACGTCGATGCGGTATAACTTATTGTCGGTAAAATAGCCGGTCATGTTTCGCCCTTTAATTTGGTTATGCCCGGTTCCCAGGGTATCGGCTGAAATGATGAAGGCATTTTGCAACAGGTAAAGTTTTTTGAACTCTTTATTGCCCGAAACCACATGAATGGTATCGGCAGTCAGCTGGTTTTCGTCGGTCCACAGCACAGGATTGCCAAGCATGCGCATGGTTGAATCGGCGTAGGAATAGATGAGTGAGTCAGCCATTCCCTGAAGGTCGGTTCGGTAAAACTTGGTATGGTAATAAGCAAACACCTCTTTGGTTTTCTGGGCCGAGTCGAAGGTTGCCCACAGGCTGTCGGCGTGCATGAAGAGGGTGTCTTTTTCTTCGATAAACAGGGCTTCGGGACTGAGGGTGATCAGGGTGTAACCGCGGGTTTTATCGTAAAGTGCATATTGCCCGGTAACAATGATGTTCTGAACCGTATCGGTAACCTGTATGTTTCTGAATGCTTCGCCAAAACCGTTTTTACGCTCATAGTAAAGGCTGTCGCCGGTCAGCACCTGATCGCCGTTTTTCACGCGGGCATTCTCGTTGAATTCCGAAATATCCGTAAGGGTGTTGTACCAGCCATTTTCGGCGTAAATATCGGTTTCTTCGCCTTTGATGGTGGTGGGTCCGCGAAACCAGGAAATTTTGCTCTGGGTGTTGTATTGCAATGTGTCGCAGTTCATTACATAATCGGGATTGACCAGCACTACCTCTTCCCTGAAGAAAAAATCCTTGGTATTAGTGTGGTAATATCCTCTTTTGCTGTCGAGGGTATTCTGTTCGTTCACAATGTGTCCTCCGGTGAGGTAAAAGGCAATGCCTGTGTTTCGGTCGAAAATCAGTTTCTGGGTGGTGAGTACAGTTTTATTGTCGATAAGTTTCACATTGTCAAAAACTTCAGCAATTTTTGTCTGGCCCGAATAATAGAGTGAATCACCGTAAAGGTTAAGGGTGTCGCTGGCTTTAATGTGCACACGACTGTAGGCTTTCATGCTATTGGAGGCATTGTTGAGATGGGCCGAATCGCAGTAGAGGTAGGCTCCGTCGTGTTCAAAAATGGCATTGCCGATGATTCGCTGCACATCTTCGCCCAGGGCTTTGTTGTAAGACATCACATCGGCCTGTATCAGCTTGATTTTGCGGGGCTGCTGCGCCATGGAAAAAGTGCTGAATATGCAAAGTATGATAAGAAGTTGCAGTTGTCTGAATATAAAAATTTCACCGGTTTTCACAGTGCAAAGCTAAGAAATAGTTATTGTAATCCGATAATGAGTTAATGTGGTAATATGGTAATTTGAGGATTAGAGGATGGGAAAGTGAGATGGAGAGATGGAGTGATGGCCCTTCGACTTCGCCTGCCTGACTGCGCGGCAGGCAGGCTCAGGGTGACAAGGATGGAGAGAAGGAGCGAACGAGGCGACTTTAGCGAACGAAGCGTCGGGTAGCGTGCATGAACCGACCTGTCAGGTTTTCTTTTTTTAACCTGACAGGTCTTCATGTTGATTTGCAATCCGTGCCCTCAGCTATGCGGCATTTACAATTCCACTCAGCCGGAGCACAATTAACACCCGGCTAATCGGCATTTAGCTTCGCTGAGCCTGCAGGCTCGAACGCAACCTACGGTTTTTCTTTTAACCAGTTTTGTTGGCGTTCTCGGTTGCAATTCTGCTTTAAACACCATTGAGTTTGCAATTCAAAATATTCCGTCAGCAATTTGGTGCTTCTACCTCGTTGCTGATGCAAGGCTATAACTACAAATGATTACTTTTGCAACCACCAAAAAATTTTGCGATTTAAAGGGGGATTAGCCACAATGCGTATTAAACAGCTACATGTAGCGCTCTATCACTACTACCTGCTTTTTGTGCTGCTGGCCGCCGTTGCCATTAGCGGAGGAAGGAATTTTCTGTTTTACAAAGATGCCGTTGTAGTCAATGTGGGTTTGTCCGAAATTCAGGAGGTTTACCCTGAGGCAACACATTTTGTAATAAACAGAAACGGTGTGTATGAAGTATTTGTTGAAAGCGGACAAAGAACCGGCACTGTATTTCTCTCTTCCAATTATTCGCAGCAGTCCGGATATGCCGGTATCGTACCCCTTCTGATTGGTGTGGATGAAAAACTGAACATCTCAAAGATTGTTGTTTTACCAAACAATGAAACAGGCGACTATATTGAAGCCATTTTCAGCAATAAGTTTATTGGCAGGTGGCAGGGCGTAAGCCTTGAGGATGCCCTGCAGTTGCAGGTGGATGTTGTTTCGGGGGCAACGCACACAAGCAATGCTGTGATAGCCGGCGTTAAGCACACTGCTTCCCATGTGATGAATACTGATGCGGCGCTTGTTAATGAAACAAAGCTTTGGTCATCAATCAAAGACGTGTTTTTTTTACTTGTGATCCTGTTTTCAGTCGTGATGGCCTACATGAAAGGCAGGGCCAGGTTCAGGACGGTTTATCTTCTGTTCGTATTGCTGATCATGGGGGTGATTCTCAACAATCTGCTCTCAGCCCGCCTGCTGTATGGATGGCTGTTGGAAGGCTTTGTATGGAGAACGCACTGGCAAAGCATTGTTGCTTTTATTCTGGCAATTGCCCTTTCGCTAGCCGGGAAACGCAGATTTTATTGTAACTACCTTTGTCCGATGGGCGCTTTGCAGGAGCTGACAAATAAAATCACCCCTTTTAAAAAAAGAAAACTACCAGACCGGTTCGGCAGGATAAGCACAAGAGAGATATACCTGACATTGATTGCAGGGGCCTTGCTCCTGGGCTTTACACCCGAATTGGCCTATATGGAACCTTTCATGTTTTTCTCTTTTAATATTATCGGGATCGGAATGATACTGTTTGGTGCGGCGGTGGTTGTTTTGTCACTCTTCTTCAACCAGCCGTGGTGCTCAGTCTGCCCTACAGGCTGTTTTATGGATACCATACCCTTTAACACAGTAAAATCTACTGAATCAAAGCACATTGACCATGCAAAAAAGTAAATTTCTGAATATTGTTCTTGCCACAGCAGTATTGGTGCTGGCCATACTTCTGGCAGCTAAAAATGACCCATCCGCCATGCGCAAAAAAAACAAATCAATTGCATCAGAAGGTGCACAACCCACGGCTTCCGATTCTGCCTATGTTCCATTTAAAAAGAGATCATTGGGTGTGAGGGCTGAACTGCACCCAAAACCCGCTGCGGTGATTGGTACCTATGATAAGGACGGAAAACCCAACATCATGACCGCCGCCTGGATTGGCATCAGCAACTCCAACCCCCTGAGTATTGCCGTTTCTATGCGGCCAGCCACATACTCCTATGGCAATTTAACCGAATCGAAGGCTTTTACAGTTAATATCCCATCGTCCGACATGGTTAGGTATGTGGATTATGCAGGCCGGTTTTCGGGCAGGGATGTGGATAAATTCAAGGAAACAGGACTTACGCCGGTAAGAGCAGAATTTGTAAACGCTCCCTATGTGAAAGAATTTCCCATTGTGATCGAGTGCGAGCTTACGGCCATTCATGAGCTTGGTTCGCACCGTCAGTTTATCGGAAAAATTATTGATGTAAAAGCTGATGAGTCCATCCTCGACGCCAATGGCAAGGTGGATATGGCCTTGCTGAACCCACTGATTTATGCAGACGGAAAATACTACGAAAGCGGAGGTTTTGTGGCTGAAGCAGGCGAATCATTGCATGAAATAGATGGTCTGCCATATGTTCCCGCCTACCGGAAAAAATACGTGAACCAAACCCTGAAGGTGATTCACAACCGCAAGAGTGTGCGGCATTTTACCGATCAGGCCGTTTCGAAGGAACAGATTGAGCTTTTGCTGCGCGCAGGCATGGCAGCCCCAACGGCCGTCAACAGGCAGCCCTGGGTCTTTTATGTGGTTACCAAACGTGAAACCCTCGATGCTCTTGGCAAGCAGTTGCCTTATGCCAAGATGCTGCTTCAGGCGCAGGCGGCCATTGTGGTGTGTGGTGATATGGAGAAGGCCGGCAACCTGAAAGAACAGGCTTATTGGGTGCAGGACTGTTCAGCAGCCACGCAAAACATACTTCTTGCAGCCGAGAGCATTGGTTTAGGCGCTGTGTGGACGGCTGCCTTCCCTTACGACGACAGAACAAAGGTAGTTATTGAAACCTTGAGCCTTCCTGAGAAACATGTACCTTTAAATGTCATACCGATTGGCTACCCTACAGGCGAAGATCAGCCCACTGATAAGTGGAAACCAGAAAATGTTTTTTGGAACCAACCAGGTTCAAACCATTGAATTTGCAATTCAATATTTTCAGTCGCATGATTATTTAGTGCCACGAATGCACGAATGAAGGCTAAGCGGAATTTAGCTTCCACCGCCGCTGGCGGGGCAAAGCGCTGAGCCTGCCCGCCTTTGGAGGGCTCGTCCGTTAAGGCGGCCTCGGTTGCAATTCCGCTTTGAAAGATTATCGTAGGCGTGCATACTTTCTATTTGTGATTTTTGTATTTTTGTATTAAACCAAGCCTTTATGAAAGAGATTGTTTTTATAGTTGAAGAATCGCAGGACGGTGGTTATTTTGCCAGGGCTGCAAATCATTCTATCATTACTCAGGGTGAAACCATGGAAGAACTTCGAAACATGATTGCCGACGCTGTACGTTGCCATTTTGTTGAAGAAGAAATGCCTGCCTATGTTCATCTGCATGTTACCCGCGAGGAAACATTTTCTTTATGAAACTTCCGCGTAATATTGATGCTTCGCAGTTAATCAAAGCCCTCCAGAAATACGGTTATCAAGCCAGCCGACAAACCGGAAGTCATATCCGGCTTACCACCCAGCAAAACGGTCAGCATCATATCACAATTCCCAATCACGATCCCTTAAGGATTGGAACCCTGAATGCCATACTCACCGAGGTATCACAGCATATAGGGATTTCCAAACAGGATGTAGTTGAGGGGTTGTTTTAAGCTGAAATTATTACTTTCATCTATCTCAACTCCAAACATCCGCTAAAAGAAAATTTTTATCCACGGATTCCACCGATGCTTCGACAGGCTCAGCACAGGTTTCCACGGATTAAGTGAGCGTTTCAGTAACTACCGCCTACCGGCGGCGATTCAGGCATATTTTGTTCTTCGTCCATTGCTTGAGTCGCTATTATTTATTTTCTGTCACTCAGGCCGTTAGGCCTGCCCCCCCGCCGCTGGCGGGGGTGGCCTCGTATCTCCCGCCGTTGGCGGGACGACTACCTAAAATTTGACCAGAAAGTTTTTGATGCTATTGCTTTCGGAATCTTAAAAAGTCGTTTCTGGAAGTCAATTTTAGAAGGTCGCTCCTGCGGATACTGAAAATTTGAGCTCTTCTTTATGGAGTTTCTTTATCCTTTCGTTATTTAGTGCCACGAATGCACGAATGACGGCTAAGCGGAATTTGGCTTCCACCGCCGCTGGCGGGGCAAAGCGCTGAGCCTGCCGGCGGTGATTCAGGCGTTGCGGCATCACCTCATCCACCCTTTGGGCACCTTCTCCTCAAGGAGAAGGACCTTCTAAAAGGCATTTACAATTCCACCCAGCCGGAACACAATTAACACCGGCTCACCACCCCCCATACTCATTCCAGCTTTTCAGCTCCAGTTGATCGAGCGAAATGCGGCAACCGGCGGTTAGGAATGCGGCTGCAAGCTGGGCATTGGTGATAATGGGGATATTGTAATCAATGGCGCTGCGGCGGATGGTGTAATCGTTGTGAAGTTCGGCTTTGGTAAGGTTCTTCGGGATATTCACCACCAGATCTATTTTGCGTTCACGGATATAGTCAAGGGTGTTGGGCTGTGCATTTTCATCGGGCCAGTGCAGCACCTTTGCATCTATGCCGTTGTCGCTGAGAAACTTTGCCGTGCCGCGGGTGGCATAAATTGTAATTCCTTTTTCAGCCAGTAAACGGACAGGCTCAAGCAACTGAACCTTTGATTTTACATCGCCGCTTGATAGCAATATGCTTCGTTCAGGCATTTTGTATCCCACCGAAAACATGGCTTTAAGCAGGGCATCGTGAAAAGTTTCGCCGAGGCAGGCAACTTCGCCGGTCGATGTCATATCCACACCCAGCACAGGATCGGCTTTTGCCAGGCGTGAAAACGAAAACTGCGGGGCTTTTACGCCCAGATAATCAATGTCGAACATGCTCTTGTTCGGCACTTCAACCTTCTGCCCTAGCATAACACGGGTGGCAATATCAATAAAGTTGATCTTCAGCACCTTTGAAACAAACGGAAAACTGCGCGAAGCCCTCAGGTTACATTCAATCACTTTTATATGGTTGTCTTTTGCCAAAAACTGAATATTAAAAGGTCCGGTGATTTCGAGCGCCATAGCTATCTGCCGCGTAATGCGTTTGATGCGTCGCGTAGTTTCAAGGTAGAGTTTCTGTGCAGGAAAAACGATGGTTGCATCGCCCGAGTGAACGCCGGCAAACTCAACATGCTCCGAAATGGCATAAACCACAATTTCGCCTTTATCGGCAACGGCATCAACTTCAATTTCTTTGGCAAATTCGATAAACTCAGAAACCACCACCGGATGCTCTTTTGAAACCAGTGCGGCAACCTGAAGAAAATGCCTGAGGTCATCGGGGTTTGAAACCACATTCATGGCCGCACCCGAAAGTACATAGGAAGGCCGGATCAGCAGCGGATAACCCACTTCTTCGGCAAACGAAACTATTTCGGCAATACTGCTGAGTTCGCGCCAGCGGGGCTGATCCACAGTAAGCCTGTCGAGCAGCGAAGAGAATTTGTGACGATCTTCGGCCATATCTATGTTTACCGGCGAAGTGCCCAGAATACAAACTCCGGAATTGTACAAACGCATGGCGAGGTTATTGGCAATCTGCCCTCCGGTTGCAAGAATGGTTCCCAGCGGCTGCTCCACATCCAGAATATCCATCACCCGCTCATAACTCAGCTCATCAAAATAGAGGCGGTCGCACATATCATAATCAGTGCTTACGGTTTCGGGATTGTAATTGATCATCACCGAACGATATCCCATTTGCCGGATGGTCTGCAGTGCATTCACCCCCGACCAGTCGAACTCAACCGAGCTGCCAATGCGGTAAGCGCCCGAACCTAGCACAACCACCGACTTATTGTCATTTTCAGGAGCTATGTCAGAAACATTGCCGTTGTAAGTCAGGTAAAGATAATTGGTTGCTGCCGGGTATTCTGCAGCCAGGGTATCAATCTGCTTTACCACTGGTTTTATCTGATGAATTAACCGCCATTCACGGATTTTAAGCATTCGTTGATGCATAGTCCCCACCTCCTCATTCATCAGAAATCTGGCAAGCTGAAAGTCGGAAAAGCCAAGTTGTTTGGCTTCGCGCATCAGTTCGGGTGTAAGCTGAGCAAATGGGGTGTTTTTTATCTTTTCAGAAAGCCTGCTGATGGTGTTCAGCCCTTCAAGAAACCATGGATCAATGCGGGTAAGTTCGTGTAAACGCTCAACGGTATATCCTCTGGCAAACGCTTCGGCCAGGGCATAAATGCGCATATCGGTGGGTTCATTCAGGCTCTTGTCGAGGTCAGGAAACTCCATGTGAGGATTTGCCACAAAACCATGCAGGCCAAGTCCGGTCATGCGCAATCCTTTTTGAATGGCTTCCTCAAAAGTGCGGCCGATGGACATAATCTCACCCACCGACTTCATACTTGAACCAATTTCTTTGGCAACGCCCGTAAATTTATTCAGATCCCAGCGCGGAATTTTGCAAACGATATAATCGAGGGCGGGTTCAAAAAGTGCGGAAGTGGTTTTTGTTACGTTGTTTTTAAGCTCATGCAGACCATAACCCAGCGCCAGTTTAGCTGCAACATGGGCAAGCGGATAACCTGTGGCTTTTGAGGCCAGTGCCGATGAACGCGAAAGGCGGGCATTCACTTCTATCACACGGTAATCTTCTGAATTGGGATCAAGGGCAAACTGTACATTACACTCGCCCACAATGCCCACGCTGCGCACAATTTCAATGGAAATACTCCGCAGTTTGTGATATTCGGCGTTGCTCAGCGTTTGCGAAGGCGCCACCACAATGCTCTCGCCGGTGTGAATGCCAAGCGGGTCGAAATTCTCCATATTGCAAACCGTAATGCAGTTGTCATAACGGTCGCGCACCACTTCGTATTCAATTTCCTTCCAGCCTTTCAGCGATTCCTCGATAAGAATCTGATCGGAATATGAGAAGGCATTGGCCACCAGCCGGTCAAGTTCATCCATATTGCTGCAAAAGCCTGAGCCTTGTCCGCCAAGCGTAAAAGCTGCCCTGACTATAATCGGGAAACCAAGTTCAGCAGCGGCTTCTCGGGCCACAGAAACTGAAGTAACCGCAATACTTTTTGGCGTATCAACGCTGATGGAATGCAGTTTTGCTGAAAAAAGCTGACGATCCTCAGTTTCGATAATGGCATCCACGGGAGTTCCCAGCACTTTAACACCATACTTTTCAAGAATGCCTTTGCGGTAAAGTTCCACCCCGCAATTGAGGGCAGTTTGTCCGCCAAAAGCAAGCAGAATGCCTTCAGGACGCTCCTTTTCAATGATTTTGGTAACAAAATCTGGTGTAACCGGCAGAAAATAAACGGTGTCGGCTACTCCTTTTGAAGTTTGAACGGTGGCAATGTTGGGATTAATGAGAATGGTCTGTATGCCTTCTTCGCGCAAAGCTTTCAGCGCCTGCGAACCGCTGTAATCAAACTCACCTGCTTCTCCGATTTTAAGCGCACCCGAGCCAAGTACCAGAACTTTTCCTATATCGTGTTTCATGTTGATTCTGATTGTTGCTAATGCGTTAAATACCTTTGTACCGTTTTACTTCCGCCAGAAATTCATCAAAAAGATACTCCGTATCGGTTGGGCCGCTTGAAGCTTCGGGATGGAACTGCACCGAAAACTGAGGCAAGGCTTTGTGGCGGATACCTTCGTTGGTTCCGTCGTTCAGGTTTACGAACCAGGTATTCCAGTCTTTGCCCAGTGATTGGTTATCAATGGCATATCCATGATTCTGGGAAGTAACCAACGCCTTGGTGGTACCGGTCTGCAATACTGGCTGATTGTGACTCCGGTGCCCGTACCTGAGTTTAAAAGTGTCGGCTCCTGAAGCCAGGGCCAGCAATTGGTTGCCCAGGCAAATTCCGAAAATCGGGCGGGGTTTTTCCATCTGCTCTTTTAATTGCGCGATGGTGGCAACACATTGTTTTGGATCGCCGGGACCATTGGAAAGGAAAAGTCCGTCGAAATCCAGTTTGCTCAGGTCGTAATTCCAGGGAACCCTTATTACGGTCGTATCCCGCTTAAGAAAATGCCTGATGATGTTGTATTTAACACCCAAATCGACCAGTGCAATGCGCAGGTTTCCTTTTCCATATTCAATCACGGCTGAAGAGCTGACTTCCTCCACCAGATTTTCCGCTCCGGGATCGCGCCAGTCCACATCTTCGGCATCCACCACAATTTTCCCGGGCATGGCACCATGTTCGCGAATGATTTGGGTAAGGGCGCGTGTATCGATGCCACCAATTGCCGGAATGCGATGCTTTTCCAGCCATTCGCCAAGGCTTTGAGATGCGTTCCAGTGGCTGTATTGTTCTGAATAGCTGGAAATTATCAGACCACTGATATGGATTTTATCGGACTCAAAAAAAGCGGGCAAACCCGCTTCAAAAATCATATCCGGAACACCATAGTTGCCAATCAGGGGATAGGTTAGAACCAATAACTGCCCCCGGTACGAGGGATCGGTGAGGCTTTCGGGATAACCGGTCATGGCAGTGTTGAAAACCACTTCGCCAGACACACTTCCCCGAAACCCGAAAGAATACCCATCGAACGACATGCCATTCGAGAGTATTAATTTTGCGGAGGGTTTAGTCATTAACCTTTTGTTTATCAATAAGTAAGTTTCAATAAAGTTGTTGTAACCTAACCTTTTGCAAAGGTACATAACCAAATTACTGCTTATATTTTTTTGTTTCCACAACTTTTCAACAGTTGTAAATTCCTTCGACTCTGGCTGGCGCACAGTCCGTCAGGCGAAGTCGAAGGATCAAGTAAAAGGTAAGAGAGAAAAACTCTCGCTGAGCGGAATTGAAATTTACTTTATAAATGCCCACGCTGCGCCCCGCTGGGGCTCTGAAATAATTCCGGCCTTGTATTCTACCAATCCTGCGCCCCTCTGGGGCTTATAAGTCATTAAGCCCCAGAGGGGCGAAAACCCGGTTGGCGCGGATTTGCAATTGGTGCCATTGCTGCCAGACCCAGTTGGGCGAAAGAACATCAAGCCCCGGAGGGGCGAAAGATTGGTAGCCATTAATATCACAATAGAACATCTCAAGCCACAGAGGGGCGAAACGTTGGAAGTCATGAAAATCAAGATAGAACATAATCCCCGGTTGGCGCGGATTTGCAATCTCCCGGCATACCTGAATAGGCTGTGCCATTGCTGCCAGCAGAGGTCAGTCAGGCAGGCTCGACAGCAGTCTCTGTCTGGCTGAGAAACTCCGTAGGAGTTGCCCGTAAATAACCCCCGGTGAAGTGAAACGAAACCAGGGGTAAAAGCAATGCACTGGAATACAACCCTGTAGGGGTTGCCCATTCAAATTTAATGCAACTTGTTGTCTTCACACCTTTGTGGCATTTTTTATTGAAAATTACTTCTAAAAAATCGACTTAGCCGTATAAGTTGTAAACAGTTCCAGCGCCTTGCTTCCGGCCAGCGAATTTCCCGCGCTGTTGAGGCCGGGCGACCAGACAGCAATGGTTAGTTCGCCGGGCATAACGGCCACGATTCCGCCACCAACCCCGCTTTTTCCGGGTAATCCTACCCTGTAGGTAAATTCACCGCCTTCGTCATAAAGTCCGCAGGTCTGCATCAGGGCGTTTATGCGTTTGGCCTGACGTGGTCCGCAGATAATTTTTTCGCTCACAGGATCGGTTCCGCCATGAGCCAGAAAAAGAAATGCTCTGGCCAGATCGGTACAACTCATGGCCAGCGAGCACTGATGAAAATAGACATCCAGCACTTTGTCCACATCGTTTACCAGGTTACCGTAGCTTTTAAGGAACCACGCGAGTGCCGCGTTACGGTGTCCGGTGGCTTTTTCCGAAGCGGCTACTTCGCGATCGTAATCAAGGGTTGGATTACCAGCGCATTTTCTCGCAAAATCGAGCAGATCATCAAGCGGATGCGCATTTTCAAGCATCATACAGTCGGTTACCACCAGTGCACCGGCGTTCACAAAAGGGTTTCGGGGGATGCCATGCTCATATTCAAGCTGAACCAGCGAATTGAAAGGATTTCCACTGGCTTCGCGGCCTACCCTTTCCCACAGCGCGTCGCCCATGCTGTCCATCACCATGGCAAGGGTGAAAACCTTTGATATACTCTGGGTGCTGAAGCGTTCTCCGGCATCGCCACAGCTAAAAACCTCACCCCTGACGGTACTGATGGCCATACCGAATTTATTGGGCGATACCCTTGCCAGGGCTGGAATATAGGAGGCAACTTTACCATTATTCAGCAGTGGCCTTATTTCTTCGCTGATTTTGTTGATGATGGATTGATATTCCATGAGGTTAAAGATTGCATTGTGTAACATTAACAAGATTGGTTATTTAAATAGCTAAGACTCCTGCATGATTATTTATGTTGCCTACAAATTTACAATTATCATTCTCAATATCAGTAATATGCGGTTAAAATAAATGATTTTCAGGAATGAATATTTGTAATCAGGCAGGATTGGAAGCAGAAATTCAGTTGTATTGTTTTATTTTTGTAATTACAACCCACTTCTATGTCGGCAAATATTTATTCTCTCATATCCCGAAAGTTCTATTTTGATGATACCGCTTTCATCAACCTGATGAAAAGGCGAATTTACAATGTTTTGCTGATTGCAAGCAACTACGATTCATTTGTGCTTGAAGGTGACGGCCGCATTGATGAGCAGATTTTCAATGAATATGTTTCGTTGAGTTTAAGGTATCCTCCACAGTTTATACAGGTTCCGTCAGAGAAAGAGGCGCTGAAGGCCCTGAAAAATCAAAATATTGATCTGATCATTACCATGCTTGGGATGGGTAAAAGCGAGACTTTTGACTCTGCCAAGCGCATCAAGGCAAGTTATCCCAAAATTCCGATTGTTGTCCTGACCTCCTTTTCACGCGAAGTTTCCGTTACCCTGGCCAAAGAGGATCATGAAGCCATCGACTATGTGTTTAGCTGGCTGGGCAATGCCGATATACTGCTGGCCATCATCAAACTGATTGAAGATAAGATGAATGCCGAGCATGATATTCTGGATATCGGCGTTATGGCCATTTTGCTTGTGGAAGACTCCAAACGTTTTTATTCAAGTTACCTGCCCAACATTTATAAACTCATCTTCAAGCAATCGAAGTCCTTTATGACCGAAGGACTGAATGAACACCAGATGATGTTGCGTATGCGTGGCAGGCCGAAGATTCTGCTGGCCACCAGCTATGAAGAGGCTATTATTTATTACGAAAAATATAAGGACAACTTTCTGGGAATTATCACCGATACCTCATACCCCAGAAACGGCGAGCAGGACAAGATGGCCGGTTTCAGGCTGGTTGAAAAGGTAAAACGCGACGATGAGTTTATGCCGATCCTGATGCAGTCGAGCGATTTATCAAACCAGGCGCTGGCCCGCGAAAAACGGGTTGGATTCATTTACAAACTTTCTAAAACACTGTTGAAAGAACTCCGGAATTTTGTAATGAATTATTTTGCCTTCGGCGATTTTGAATTTGTAGATCCTGAAACCCGGCAGGAAATTACCCGTGCCTCAGACCTGAAGTCGCTGCAGCAAAAAATCTTTGAAATCCCTGATGCCTCGCTTGAGTATCATGTTTACCGGAATCATATTTCTAAATGGCTGAATGCCAGGGCGCTGTTCCCGTTGGCTGAATTGTTCGGCGATTTAAGACCCGATGATTTCAATGATCTGGATGAAATCAGGCGGTTTATTTTCGATGCCATTGCAACTTTCAGGCTCAACAAGGCGCGCGGCATCATTGCCGAGTTTAACCGTGAGAGTTTTGACGAGTACCTGAGTTTTACCAGAGTAGGGCAGGGCTCCATTGGTGGAAAAGCCCGAGGACTTGCGTTTCTTGATTCGCTCATCAAGCGCAATCAGCTGCTCGATAAATGGCCGGGAGTGGTAGTTTCTATTCCACGAACCGTAGTGCTGGGAGCCGATATTTTTGATGAGTTTATGGAAGATAACAATCTTTACAAAATTGCACTTTCCGAAATCAGTGATGAAGAAATACTCGAGCATTTTGTGTCGGCCAGGCTTCCATTCCGGCTGCACGAAGATTTATACACCTTCATCAGTGTGGTGAAGAAACCCATCGCCATCAGGTCATCGAGCCTTCTTGAAGATTCTTATTATCAGCCGTTTGCCGGAATTTATTCTACCTATATGGTGCCCAATTTTGTTAATGATGAGCGGCTTACCATCGAAAATATAAGCAATGCCATAAAGAGCGTGTATGCATCGGCTTTTTACCGCGATTCAAAATCTTATGTGGCTGCAACATCCAACATCATTGACGAGGAAAAAATGGCCATAGTGCTACAGGAGGTTACGGGTTCAAAATATGACGATCGTTTTTATCCCAGCTTGTCAGGCGTGGCACGATCCATTAATTTTTATCCTATAGGTCCTGAAAAGCCTGAAGATGGCATTGCCAATATAGCCCTGGGACTGGGTAAATATATTGTTGATGGCGGACTGACGCTAAGGTTTTCTCCGAAGTATCCAAAAAAGATTTTGCAGCTTTCGGTTCCTGAACTGGCACTGCGCGAAACGCAGAAGCATTTTTATGCACTTGACCTCAGGCCGGGTTCATTCACACCTTCCACCGACGACAGCTCAAACCTGCTAAGGCTGGGCATTGCCGACGCTGAACCCGATGGATCGCTCAGGAATGTTGTATCTACTTTCGATTATGAAACCAACATGCTGCGCGAAGGTATGTTTAGTAAAGGAAAACGTATCGTCACTTTTTCGAATGTGCTGAATCACAATGTTTTTCCATTGGCTGATATATTGGCAACCCTGCTTGAAACCGGGCAGAAGGAGATGAGTAAACCCATTGAAATTGAATTTGCTGTGGAACTCAGCAGGCAGAGTGGAAATCCTTCTCTGTTCAATGTGCTTCAGATCAGGCCAATCGTAGATAACAGGGAAGCCATTGAGGCACAACTTGAGGATCTGGATGAAAAGGATACCCTCATTTATGCGCACCATGCGCTGGGCAATGGCATCATCAGCGATGTTTTTGATATTGTTTATGTGAGGCCCGAATCTTTCAATCCGGCAGAAAATATGCATACCGCCGAAAGGGTGGGGGCGATCAATGAAAAATTTCTTGCCCAAAAGCGGAATTATGTGCTGGTAGGCCCAGGCCGCTGGGGAAGCAGCGATCCATGGCTAGGAATTCCGGTCAAATGGCCGCAGATTTCTGCTGCAAGGGTCATTGTTGAATCGGGGCTGGAACATTACCGCATCGATCCCAGCCAGGGAACCCATTTCTTTCAAAACCTTACCTCTTTCAGTGTCGGTTATTTCACCCTCAATCCATTTATAAAAGATGGTTTTTACGATCTTGATTTCCTGTCAAAGGAAAAAGCTTTTTATGAAGATGAAGTAATCAGGCATGTAAGGTTTGAACAGCCGCTGGTGATTATGATCGACGGTAAGAAAAACCTTGGTGTGATTATGAAACCCGGCTAAGGCTGAGGCTGAGGTTGGAGGATTCTCAACCTTAACCTTAACCAGCTTTATTGAGGGTCTAATTTCCATCCACCAGGTAAGCCCTGAGTTCCTCTGTCTGAGGGTTTTTAAAAAGTTCCTCCGGGTCTCCCTGTTCTATAATTTCACCGTCAATCATAAAAATGGCATGATCGGCCAGGCGGATGGCCTGCCTCAAAACATGGGTAACCAGTATAATGGTATAGTGTTTTTTGATGTCTTTAAACAGGTTTTCTATGATCTTGCTCGAAATCGGATCAAGCGCCGAAGTGGGTTCGTCGGCAAGTATGATGCTGGGTTTAACGGCAAGTCCGCGTGCCAGGCAAAGACGCTGTTGCTGCCCGATAGAAAGGCTGGTAGCCGGAGCATTCAGGCGGTTTTTAACCTCCTCCCAAAGCCCCACCTCGCGCAGGTGTTTCTCAACACTGAAATTAATGAGTTTACGGTCGCGCACTCCTTTGAGCTTCAGCCCATAGGACACATTCCGGTAAATGGAAACCGGCAGCGGATAAGGCCTCTGCGACAGCAATCCCATCTTTTGCCTGATGGAAGGTATGTTGGTGGTGGTATTCAGTATGTCATCTTTTTCAATGAAGATACTTCCTGAAACTTTCAATTCCCTGTAAAGGTCGGTGAGTTTGTTCATGCACTTGAGCAGCGTGGTTTTTCCACAACCTGAAGGGCCAAGCAAAACAGTAATTTTATTGCGTGGAATTTCAAGATTGATATTTTTGAGAATATGATGATCACCGGCAAAGACATTCAGGTCCTGAATCTTCACAATCTGTGAAGAATGTAGGGCTGCTTTAGTCGAAACTTCTGAAGTTTGGGATGCTGCTGCATTGTTCATACTTACTTGCTTACTTTAAATTAGACCTTGAATATCTTTTCGAAATAATCCGTGCGCTCAGGCTTATGGCCAGAATAATAATGGTCAGGATGACTGCCGAGGCAAAAGCCCTCTCCCTGACTTCAGGTATGGGTGAACCCAGCTGAAAAAAGATGGCCAGAGGCAGTGTAGCTGCCGGCTCATCGAGATTTATCGGAATGTTGTCGGTGTATCCGGCTGTAAAAAGTACCGAAGCTGCATCGCCAATGCCTCTTCCAAACGACAAAAGAATAGCGGTAATAAATCCTGAGAATCCCTGCCTTAACATGACCCTGAAAGCTGTTTCAGTGCGGGTGGATCCCAGGGCAAGCGAAGCTTCGTGCAGCCCCCGGGGAATGGTACTCAGCACTTCATCAAAGGTACGCACCATTATCGGTGAAATGAGTAAAGCAACAGTGATGATACCCGCCAGAAGCGAGGCATTCATTCCGAGAAAAAGCATAAGCGTAAATCCAAAAGCACCATAAACGATGGAAGGGATACCCCAGAGCGCATCGAGAAAATATCGGATGGTATTTTGTGTGCGCCGGTAGCGAACCAGCTGAACATTGATGTAAAGGGCTGCCGGCATCCCTATAAAAATCGCAATCAGTGTGGCTCCGACTGCGATGTAAAGTGAGCCCATAATGGCATTGAGCACTCCACCTTCGCCGCCGTAATAATATCCACCTTGAGGGGTTTTCAGGATCATATCCAGATTCAGGGCATTGAAGCCTTTTATAAAAATGACCAGAATGATGAACGCCAGTACAGTAATCAGAGAGTAGGTCATGAAGGCCGACAGAAACACAAAAAATTTTTCTTCAAGAATTTTTATCCGTCTCATTGCCTTTTGGTTTTATGAATCAGATACCTGAATATCATGTTGAAAATGAGAATAATAACCAACAGCAGAAAAGCTGCAAACATAAGTGCGGCATCGTACATGGGTATTGAGAGCATTTCGCCGTAATTGTTGGCTATAAGCGCAGGTAGTGGATAGGCGGCATCCAGGGGATTGATTGAAACCTTTACTACATTTCCAACCACCATCATTACTGCAATGGTTTCACCGAAAGCTTTGGCAATGCCCAACCCGTAAGCTGAGATAATTCCCGGAAAGTTTCCCCTGATGACCACATGTTTTACCGATTCCCAGCGAGTAGCACCAAGTGAAAGCGAAGCTTCGCGCAGCCCGACCGGCACTGTGTTGAAAATCTCAATCAACATATTCAGGATGTAGGGAATACACATCACTGCCAATACTATGCCACCCGATAATACTGAATAACCTGATGATGTTGTATTAAATACCGGTGCCACGTATTTCGAAACAAACGGAACAATGATCAAAATGCCCCAGACACCATAGATGACCGATGGTAGCCCGGCAAGTACATCAATAACCGGATGCATGACTTTGATCAATTGCTTAGACGAGAACTGTGTTAGATAAATGGCTGCCAGCAGGCAAACCGGCAGGGTGAACAGAAAACTTAGCACAGTAACATAGAGTGAGCCTGCGATAAATGGCCAGAACCCGAATTCACCTTTTGATGGAGCCCACTGCGATGAAAAAATCAGGCTAAAAAATGATTGTTGGTCAAATAATGGAGCGGCTTTCAAATATAAGCCTGTTCCTATAATCAGCGGCAACGACAAAATGGTGATCAGTGAGGTGATCATCCAAAATCCCGTGATTTTGTCAAAGATTTTTCGCCTTAATTGCATTGCCTGACTCTTAAAAGCCTGATTTGTTCTATCTTACCTGATTTTTTCAAGGTATTCCTCAATTTTTGCCTGATCAATGGGTACATAACCGGCTTCCATCACGAATCTCTGGCCCTCGGTAAGGCACCAGCGTAAAAAATCATGGGTAGCTTTTTTAACCGGCTTGCCTTTCGAAACAAAATACAGTTCGCGTGCAGGAGGTGAAGGATAAATTCCATCAGCTATCGCCTTCAGCACACCATCAAAGCTTTCGTAAAAATCCTCTTCATAATCAATCGTGCCGTTGCCGTTGATGTCGATGGGAATGACTTCCATGCCCGGGCGCTTTTTACCGGTAACTATATCGTAAGCGTAAATGGTGTTGTTGAACCCTATGCCCAACCTGTCTTTGGCAACGGCTTCGGCCAATCCCGGATCACCATAAATACCGATTCCAAGCAGGTTTTCCTGCTTGCCACCAAGGTATTTTGCCCAGGTTTCTGCCGCTCCGCAGGCATCTGAACGGGTATAAACCATAATTTTTTCTATTGAAGGAATTCTCAGTAGATTTCCCCAGTCTGGAGTTTTATTTTCTATAAAAATCCGGGTGAAATCTTCTTTTTTAAGTCCCTGTTTTTTTATTGTCTCCAGAAATGGATTCTGATCGCTGATGGTTGGAACCACGGCATCGATGGTAAGTCCTACCCACCAAACTCCCTGGTCTTTCTCTTCCTGGGCAATTTCTCTTGAAAACATGCCCAGATCAACTGCACCTGCCAGCGCATCGGCCATGCCTTTGCCGGCACCGCCGCCCGATATGTTGAACCTGACTTCAGGATTCACTTTTTTATACTCTTCCGACCATTTTACGGCCAGCGGGTAAAGTGCAAAAGCTCCCGAAAGGCTAATGGTCTGATCTTTTTTCTTCTGCGATGCGCAGGAGGTAAATAGCGTGAGTGCAGCCATGCAAATCAATAATCCTGTCTTTTTCATTGGATTTATTTTTCTGGTGAATCTTTTTGACTGAATAAATTGGGAGTTAAGGTCAGCTGCAGATAGAAAAACTGCGCAAATTTATCCTGACTTACATTTTGTATAATTTTCAAAGATTCTGTTGGGAGAAAAAAGCAATAACCGGCTTCAAAGTTCCCCCAACTACTGAACCTGAAGTTCAGGATGAGGTCGTTCTCAAATCCAAGCTTTTTGTCATCAGGGGTTTGAGGATTAGTTTGGGCAAGGGCAAAGTAATGGGCGGTGTTTTTAAGGCTGATTTTTTTTGAAAACCTGTAATCCAGCCACAGGTAATAATCTGCGACTCCTCCGCTCACTGTCTGTTTAGCGTAGTTGGTGAAATAATCCATTGCTCCAAAATAGAGGTGACGGTTTCCGTAAAGCGGATCGAACAGATGGTCCGTATTCTGGGTTCCGGGTGTTTTTTTGTTTCCGCTCAGGTATCCTGTTCCAGCTCCGGTGGTAAAAGTCCCAAAGTTGTAACTTGCAACGGCATCAAACAGCAAAGCACTGAGGTTGTAGCCTTTCTGGCTTTTTCCGTATTGATAGTACAAATTGCTCCAGGCACTGAAATTGTTTTCTTTGTATTCCCCGAAAAGTCCGGTGGTATGCCTGAAATTCATTGGATTGGTGGTGTCGGTTTTGGTGATTCCGGCAGAAATGTGCAACAGCGAGAGTTTGAGTTGATTGTTGAATTTGTAGTTCAACCAGAGGAAATTCAGCGATTTGATGCGTGATGATGGATAGGGATTTTCGGCAAGGGTATCGGTGAGAGTGTTCCATGAAGCACCGAGGTGAAGGTTCCATTTGTCGGGACTCAATTTAAAAACCAGGGCGTCATAACTTTTTCCATTCTGATTCCAGTTGCGGTTGCCAAGCAGTCGTTTGCTGTCGTAAACCAGCTGCTGACGCCCTGCCGAAATCCAGGCAGATTTGCCAAGTTTTACTTCAGCATAAGCTTCCAGAAGATCAAGAGAAGGATTATCGCCAACCCCCGATGTGCTCATTTTTGACTGGTCGCCCCAAATCCTGACATCCTGGGGTGTAAATTTCAGTTTCAGGTTGGCGGTTTCATATCCAAAGGTCATCCGGGTCCTCTGAGATATGAACATCGCCGGGTTTGAACCTTCAGTGCTGAGTTTTTGATATCCATCGCGGATCTCAAAACGATTGCGGAATTGGGCATCGACACTAAACTGGGCAAAAAGTGCCGGAGACCATAAAACAAAGAAAGTGATGGAGGCTGAGATAAATTTTCTGTAATATTTCATTCCGGGAAGGGGATTTTGACATTAGCAAAAATATGCCTGTCAGACTTACGGGAAAACAGTTTTTAAACGTAAGGTTAAAATACGTTTAAAGGCTTATGGGTACGTTTAAAAACGTAGTGCTTTCAATCAAACCTCAACTATGCCATTTCTGATGGCAAACATTACCATACCTGCGGTATTTTTTGAATCGGTTTTCAGAAGAAGATTTTCACGGTGTTTATCAACCGTGCGTTTGCTGATGCGGAGCAGATCGGCTATCTCCTGATTTGAAAGGCCCTGGCATATGCGGTAAAGGATTTCAATCTCTCTATCCGAAAGTTCACCGGGTTTTGCAGGTTTAACCTTTTTGCTGATATTGCGTAAAATGCTGCTCAGAATTTCGGGAGAAAAATAGTTGTGTCCTGCCGCTACATTTCTGATGCACTCTTCAACATCCTGAATGCCTGAGTTTTTAAGCATAAAACCTTTGGCTCCGGCATTAATCATTCGGGTATAATAGTCCTCGTCGGCAAACATGGAAAGAGCAATGATTTTCAAATCGGGTTGCAAAGCCAAAGCCCTTCGGGTGGTTTCAATTCCGTCTATGCCAGGCATGCTGATGTCCATAAATATCAGTCCGGGCTTAGGATTGTCCAGTATTTTCAGGAACTCTTCGCCATCTGAAGCCTCCACAACCTGTGAAACAAAGGGCATTGAATTTAGCAACAGCTTCAGACCTTCTCTGAAAAGCTTGTGGTCATCGACAAGGAAAATGGTTAATGCCTGCATTTTTCAAATGTTAATGGTGTTTCGCAATTAAAAAAACCTACATATTGTTAATTTTTTTCAATCACCACATTTACCCTCACCCCTTCATTGGGCATGGTGAAAATGTCGATGCTCCCGTTCAGTGATTTCACCCTCGATTGAATATTGGAGAAACCCATCCCTTCGCTTGTAGTTTCAAGAATGCCCTTGTCGAATCCAATACCATCATCAAGGTAATCGAGTTTGAGTGAGTCCTTGTCGTCGAGGAGAGAGATAAATATATTTTTGGCATTGGAGTGCTTCAATGAGTTTGAAATAAGCTCACAGATTACCCGGTAAAGCAGCACTTCGGTATTGTATGAGTAGCGCTGATCACCGAGGTTTGAATCGAAATTAATGCTCAAAGATACAGTAGGAGGTAATCTTGAAATAAAGGATTTTACAGCTTTTTTCAGACCAAAATTGTTAAGAACGTGAGGGCTGAGTTTGTTTGAAATTTCTTTGAGTGAAGTAATGGATTCATTAATCAGTTTCTCAGCATTTTCCAGAACTTTATTTCCGTTAAGGGATTGTTCCTGGCTCCGGCTGCCCGAAATTGCCATTTTTACTGATGAAAGCAAGGGTCCCAGTCCATCATGCAGTTCCTTTGAAAAGTTCAGGCGTTCTTTTTCTTCGGTTCTGACAATGGCCGAAAGTACCCTCGATTCATTCTCTTTCCTGAGTTCATCCATGCGTTTCTGAATGTTGAAGATTCGCTTGATGAAGATGAGACTTCCCAGCATGAGTATAGAAATTACAACACCGGTCCAGGTGCTCAACATTCCGGTTATCAGCCTGCTCTGGCTATTCGAAAAAAGTTGAAAATACTCAAATACCCTGCGGATGGCCATCAGCAAAAATCCTATAGAAATAATCCACCAGGCAATGTTGGTTTTTGTCCGGCGCGTAAGTGAAAGCGCAATAATGGCTGCCACAAACTGCAATACAATAGAAATAATAAGAGCTACTTTTACCGTCATGGCTATTGCTTTTTACAAAGGTAGAAAAGGATCGCTAATCAGGATCGTTACTTTCTGTTTATCTCACTGTTTCGAATTATCTTAGTCTCTCCTTAAATCAGCAACCCCAGCCTGCTAGCAACATGCAATCCAAAATCAGCAATCCGAAATCAAAAATCCGAAATTATTTATCCCTGTTTCTGCATGGCTTTAGGCCCAATCATGTTTTTTGGATCAAGCACTTCGTCGAGTTGTTGTTTGGTCATCAGTTTCTGCTCCAGCACAAGATCATAAACACTGCGGTTGCCCTCTAGTGCTTCTTTGGCCAGTTTGTTTGATGCCTCATAGCCTATTACCGGATTCAGTGCGGTTACCAATCCAATACTGTTATAAACCATTTCGCGGCAGCGATCTTCGTTGGCTGTAATTCCTTTTATACATCTGTGGTTGAGTGTGTTCATACCGTTTTTCAGCATTTCTACTGATTCGAAAAGGCTGTAAACAATAATCGGCTCCATAACGTTTAGTTCAAGTTGTCCTGCTTCAGCGGCAAGCGTTACAGTAAGATCATTGCCAATAACTTTGAAGGCAATCTGGTTCACCACTTCGGGTATAACAGGATTCACTTTTCCGGGCATGATGGTGCTTCCGGGCTGCATAGGAGGCAGATTGATTTCATTTAATCCGGCTCGTGGGCCTGATGACAACAGCCTGAGATCGTTTGAAATTTTTGAAAGTTTGACCGCCAGTCGCTTAACCGCCGATGAATACATGATGAAGGCTCCGGTATCCTGAGTGGCTTCTACCAGGTTGGTAGCCAGCACAATAGGTGTGCCTGTGATTTCGCGTAGGTGTTTAATCACGATACCACTATATGCAGGGTCAGCATTAATTCCTGTGCCAATGGCAGTACCACCCATATTGACCTCCAGAAAAAGCTCTACATTCTGGTTCAGCCTGGCAATCTCTTCTTCAAGCATTACAGCATAGGCTTCAAATGCTTGCCCCAGGGTCATAGGAACGGCATCCTGCAGCTGTGTGCGGCCCATTTTAATTACATGGGCAAATTCTACTGCTTTTTGTTTGAACGAGGCAATCAGATCAATCAGCACTTCCACCAGCTTTTCGTTGCTGCGGATCAGGGCAATTTTTATGGCTGTGGGATAGGCATCGTTGGTCGATTGCGATAGGTTTACGTGGTTGTTTGGATGGCAAAATTCATATTGCCCGCGCTCATGGCCCAGGATTTCAAGAGCCCGGTTGGCAATGACTTCATTTGCATTCATGTTGGTGGAGGTTCCGGCGCCTCCCTGAATCATATCTACCACAAAGTGGAAAGTGTATTTGCCATTAATAATTTCGTTGCTTGCCCTGACAATGGCATCGGCGAGTGATTTGCTCAGCAATCCCAGATCGTAATTTGCTTTTGCCGCCGCCAGCTTTACCATGGCCAGCGATTCCGCAAAAACAGGAAAGAAATTGAGCTGAACCCCTGAAATGTTAAAGTTTTCCAGGGCACGCAGTGTTTGAATGCCATAGTAATATTCGTAGGGCACCTCCCTGTAGCCGAGCAGATCATGCTCGGTGCGGGTGCGGCCCGATTCATATTGTGCGGCAGAACTAATCATGCGTGCATTGGCCTGGCGCATACGGCGCGAAATTACCTTCGAAATATTTGAAAAAATCTTTAGCGCTGTGGGGCCATTCTGCTCAAAGAAATCTTTACGCAGCAATAGTGCCGTGGTTTTATGTTTTGCTCTTGCGCTGGTGCTGTGCGGCGATTCCTCTGTCAGAGATCCTTCGCCCAGAAAATCGAACCGGCTGAAATAACTCAATTTGGTTTCGGCACCCAGTGCAGATTTTTTAAAAAGCTCAACCTCGCCTTCGTAAATTATAAAAACAGCTTGGCGGGGACCACTTTCCTGAAAAAGAAATTCACCTGCATTAAAATTTCGCTTCTCAACCGAAGCCACTACTTTCTCTATTTCTTGGGCAGTTAGGCCTTTGAAGAGTTCAATTTCTGTAATAAAACGGTTTAAGTTTTTGATTTCCATGATATAATTAAGTTTTTTGATTTATTTTATCCTGTCATGTTTTACCCATATCAGGTCGTTTGTGTTATAACCGATCTTACCTGCAACTTTCAGGTAGTTTTCTCTAATCTCGTCAGGAATTGACGTTTCGCGACTCAGGATCCATAAATATTTGAGGCTTGCTCCTGCAACCAGCGCATATTTATATTCCTCATCCAATCCAATTACATTGTATCCGGAATAAAACGGCCCGAAAAATGACACCTTCAGCAGGGCAATGTTGTCGTCTCCGACAAATTTTGCCTTTCCAATTGCCTGTGTCCATTCTTTCTTTACAACGTTATATCCTTGATTGTCAACCTTAATATTCCCGTTTTTGTTTAATGAATATTGGGCAGTAGTGTTATCAAGATTCTTTTCATACTTAAAATCCAGCCTGGCAATCTCATACCATTTACCCAGATATTTTTCTTTATCGAAGGGTTTAACGGCAACTGCTCCTTCCGGTATTGTTGCACAGGAGTAAAATCCTGCCAGAACAGCAGCCAAAAAGCCGGACTGAATCATTTTATTTGTTTTCATTTCGTTGAAAATTAAGTGAATATCATTTGCCGGAATCTCTGTATTTTCTGATGCAGGGATTTCATTGCTTAAAAAAGTGCAGTTCACGGTTTCTGTGTAATGAAATTCTTTTATACACATACTGGAGCTGACTGTACAAAGTTACCCTTATTCCTTGTCTTTTGGTTGAAAGTTGGCCTGATAATTTTAAAAGGAAGTAAGCTTTGCGTGTATTTAATCCGGCTGCATTTATGTTAGATTTTTCCGCCTGAGTAGCTCTCCGGAAAAGAAAATCAGGATTCCGGTCGCTTTCGGTTCAATGAATCGGCAATGGATTCAACCTGCCTGAAATCTGGCATTTTCGATTTGCCGCAATATTGATTGATTGCCTGAGCCGCAGGTTTGAAACCAAGTACCAGGGCTTTTTTCCAATCCTCGCAGGCTAAGGCTTTGTCGTTCATTTGATACAGTGCCACTCCACGGTTATAGTATGCCTCAGCGTAATCGGGTTTTATTTGAATTGCCTGCTCAAAATCGGTGATTGCCGACCTGATATTTCCGGCTTTTCCCTTCAGTATTCCCCTGTTATTCAGGGCCAGAAGGTATTTGTTGTTGCGGCTCAGGGCAAGGTCGTAATACTTCATGGCCTCCTCAGTCTTACTGGCCGCATCGTAATAATTGGCCAGGTAAAAATATCCATGCGCCATATCGGAATTTGAACGTTTTTTATCGATTACATTTGTGAGAAGCGTTGGAGTATCCTTCCAAACGCCAATACGCCTGTAAGTAGCCGTACTCAGTAAAATCAGGATCAGGCCGGAAGCAATGTAAAACATGCGCAGCGTGCTTTGGTCCAGAGTTTTGCGCGAATTCCACAAATCGGTAACCGGCATGGCAATGATCATAAACAGTCCGATGTAAGGAATATAAGTGTAGCGGTCTGCCGTGATGAAAATTCTTGACCAGAACAGGGGCAAAACCATGCTTATGCTGATCAGGAAAAACAAGGCTCCGACTGTAAATCCTTTCCTGTATCTGCCCGAAAACCAGATTCCGGCAGCAAAAGCCATACAAACAATGACCGAAAGGAAAACAGAAGCGGGTATTTGGCCGGAATTGAGCTCCGGAAATGCATAGATGGCTGACAGATTTGTAGGAATGATAAGTTTGTAGAGGTAAAATGCGATGCCATGGAAAATCAGGAAAAATCGCTGAAACAGATTGTATTCCTGCTCCAAAACGGTAATGTGTCCGAATGAGACAGAAGCTTTTATGCCGACAATACCAAAAATTGCAGAAAGTACAAGAAATGGAATTTTATCAGTGATAATTCGAAGGCTGAACTTTCTGTTTTTCAGATAATCCATTACCAGGAGAATTAACGGAAAGGTGGCTGCCATAGATTTTGAGAAGAGCGACAATGTGGCAAATAACAAGGCCAGTAAATAATATTTCGGTTGCAAGCCTTTTTCCAGATAATTGTCCCAGGCAAGCAAACCTGCAAGGTAAAAAAGGGAATATAGGGCTGAACTCCGGGTTGAAATCCAAACCACAGATTCCACATGCATGGGATGGATTGCAAAGAGCAGGGCAACAATTCCGGCAGGAATCCAGCCTTTCATCCACCGGTGCATCAGCCTGAAAACCAGTAAAGTATTTAATAAATGCAGAAGAATGTTGGTCAATATAAAGGCATACGCCGAAGGTCCCGATATTTTATAATTCAGGGCAAAACTCAATACAGCAAGGGGTTGATACATACCCAGATGAAAGTTGCTGAAAATGATGACAGCGGGGATGGGCCCATCGCCCGAAACCGAAGGATCAGAAAGGTATTCCCCGTCATCCCATCCGAACAGAAAATTGTTTTGCAGTGAACCTGAGAAGAGAAGGAAAGTAAATACCAAAATCAATAAAATTGCAGCAACATGCATTCTGATCTTCAGGTTCCCAGGCAAGGTGATAAATTCAGAATCTGTTGATCTGTGAAAATCGATTTTGTTTTTCTCCTTTTTTTTCATGGTAATTTCCTGAATAGCAAAGAAAAGTATAGCCACAAAGGTAAAAGTTTAAGTTTTATAAAAAATTTCAAAAAATGAACGGATTCTTTTTGGTTATGAAGGCGCGATATTCCTATAACTTATTGCGTGTGTAACAGATTACTTTGTTAACTTTGTAATCAACGGGTAATCTGTTCAAATGAGACCAAAAATTAACTAAAATTTAATCAAGATGAAAAAGATATTATTTCTTGCAATCCTGCTTATGCTGGGAACTTTAATGTTCTCTTGTTGGGGGAAAAAGGGCAGTTTGCTGACCGAACGAATTCAGTATGATGTCCCCATTAAAACTCCTGAAGTGGATCTGGCCTGGTATGTTCAGAACCTTGAAGGACCTAATCGCGAGAAATTTATACAGGCTGTAATCCAATCGGCCCAAAGCGGAAAGCTGAAGGTTTACGACGTAATGTCCAATAAGCAATTATCGGCAGCAGATGTGCTTGCAGCCGGCACCCGGACAGAACTTCTCACCCTGCAACGGCCTTATGAGCCTTTCGAAAACTTCGATACCATCGTCACCCGAGAACTTCAGTTGTCAGACATTACGCGGGTTCGTTTTCTTGAAGAATGGTACATGAATGAGGATAACGGACGGATTACCAAAAAGGTAATTGCCATGTGTCCACTGGTGGAAAGTTATACCGAAGAGGGACAAATGCGTGGATATCAGCCACTATTCTGGATGTCGTATGTGAAGCGGTTTCCGCTGGAGGTGAAGTAGAGGTTGTTTATCAGGTGCTGATTTTTTACCTACTTTTGCACCCTCTAAATCACGATATGCAATATCAGTTTCATGCCCTCAGCAATGGTATCAGAATAGTTCACCGCCACTCCGACAGGCTTGTCGGACATCTGGCTGTGATGTTAAATGCAGGCTCACGCGATGAATTGCCGGAAGAAGAGGGTCTGGCCCATTTTATCGAACATGTTATCTTTAAAGGAACCGGAAAAAGAAAAGTTCACCAGGTACTGGGACGGCTTGAAAACATCGGCGCCGACCTGAATGCTTACACCACCAAGGAAGAAACCTGCATACATGCATCGTTTCTCAGTACGCATTATACACGTGCCATTGAACTTTTTGCTGATATTCTGTTCAATTCAACCTTTCCCGAAAAGGAAATTGACAAGGAAAAAGATGTGGTGATTGATGAAATAAATGCCTATAAAGACAGTCCTTCAGAGTTGATTTTTGATGAATTTGAGGAAATGTTGTTTACAGGCCATCCATTGGGAAAGTCTATTCTGGGAACTCCCGCCAAAGTGAGAAAATTCAACAGAAAACGGATTCTTTCCTTTATTTCCAATCATTACCATACCGATCAGATCGTGATCAGCTCTGTCGGAAATATTAGTTTTACCCGTCTTGTTAAACTCATTGATGTTGCATTCGGGCAAATTACTGCAAGCAGGCGCAAGATCGAAAGGGAAACATTCGGTGAAAATCAGCCTCAAACGCTTATAAAGCAGCGCAGAAATTTTCAAACCCATTGCATCATCGGCAATCATGCTTACGGATATGCCCACGAGAAAAGGACTGCACTGGCTTTACTTACCAATATGCTGGGTGGCCCTGCCATGAATTCGAGGCTCAGCATGGCTCTGCGCGAGCGCAACGGACTTTCATATAACATTGAGTCAGTTTACACTCCTTATGTGGAAGCCGGCTCATTTATGATTTACCTGGGAACCGACAATGGCGCTCTCGAAAAGGCCATTTCACTGGTTTATAAAGAATTGGATAAATTCCGTGACAAAGCTCTTGGAACAATGCAACTTCATACAGCCAAACAACAGTTCATTGGTCAGATAGCCATTTCATTTGAATCAAACCTGAACGACACCCTCTCCATGGCCAAAAGCGTTTTGGTTTACGACACTGTAGATACCCATGAAGTACTGATTTCAAAAATCAACGCGATCACAGCTTCGCAACTGCTCGATGTGGCCATCGATGTACTGGATCCTGACAAAATGAGTATGCTGGTGTATAAAAACAACAAGTCATGAGCGAATTGTTTGAAAGGCCTCAGTACCAAACAACTGTTCCGGAATATGAGCGCTACGCCAACGCCTTTACCTCTCCCGAACCCGAACTGATGCAGCAGCTTGTCCGCGAAACCAACCTTGCTTTTACTACTCCGGGAATGCTCTCAGGCTTGATACAAGGCCGGTTGCTGCAGATGCTGATTTTTATGCTTAAACCTGAACATATTCTTGAAATAGGTACATTTACAGGCTATTCAGCCATCTATATGGCCTCAGCTTTGTCAGAAACCGGTATACTTCACACCATTGACAATAATCCTGAAGTGGCCCACATTGCGCATAAATACTTCAGGCTGGCGGGGGTTGAGAATAGAATCAGAATGCACATGGCAAATGCGCTGACTGCGATACCTGTAATTGAAGGTGTGTTTGATCTTGTATTTATCGATGCTGATAAGGAAAACTATGTAAGTTATTATGAAGCCGTTCTCCCAAGGTTGAGGCCGGGAGGGTTTATTATTGCTGATAATGTTTTGTGGTACGGTAGGGTGTTACAGGCCGAAGTATTATCAGATAAAGAAACCCAGGGTATTGCAGCTTTTAACCTTCACGTGAAGAACGACCCCCGCATCGAACATCTTTTGCTGCCGGTTCGCGATGGTTTGATGATTATTCGGAAATTATAGTCGCTCATCATCTCCAGATTCTTGACTTTCGAAATTTCAGGAAACATATTATCGGGGTTCCCTAATCTCGAATTGTGTAACTGGTAATTTTATTATTCTAACTTTGTAAAAGAAGAAATTTCTTCTGTGGAAAGGTCTTTCAGGAATCCAGAGTAAACTTTATGTTGAAAATAAATTCCTGATTTTCTCTTTTGCGGGCAAATACTTCATATATTTTCATTTTCGTCAGCTATCAATTTAAATTTAATTTCATGAAGAAATTATTGTTCACCACATCATTTCTGTCAATTATATTTTTCATCAATGTCTCCGGCCAACCCTGGCTGCAAAAAGATGAAATTTTTAATCCAAGCGGAGTCCCAAGTCTGCCATTTTCTCAGCCCCGTTTTGCCGATCTTGACGGGGATGCTGATTTTGACATGATTATTGGCAGTACCAATGGATATCCTTACTATATGAAAAACAATGGTACTTTATCAACGCCTCATTTTATTCCGGGTGAAAATATATTTTCAGTAGTAAATCCACTGGATGCTGAAATGGGAGTTTTTTATGACATTGACAATGACAATGATCTGGATTTTATAACTGGAGGTTACACAGGACTGAATTTGTTCCGGAATATCGGCTCAGTCACCAATCCGGAATTTCAAAAAATAAATAATTTTTTTGCAGGATTAAATGTGGGATCAAATCCAGTTCCTGATCTGGCTGATCTTGATAATGATGGTGATGCAGATTTGGTGGTAGGATTGAGCGAAAGTGGAGTAGTAAAAATATACACCAACACAGGAACTGCGCAACTGTCGCAATTTTCAGAGAGCAGCGTTTATGAAATCGGAGACGTGGGACTTTATGCCTACCCTGTTTTTTGCGATATCGATAATGACAATGACCAGGATTTGCTCGTTGGAAGAGATGGCCACGGTTTTAATTACTATGAAAACACGGGCAACGCATCGGCTGCTATCTGGCAACCCAATACCTCTGTTTTTGCCGGACTGGGCAGCGATACTTACTGGAATTCGCCCGGATTGGTCGATTTAGACGGGAATGGTACTTTTGACCTGATCTACGGCACAGCATCCGGTCCGCTGGCTTATTACAACAATGCAGGTACTCCTTCGACTCCTGTCTGGCAGATTAATACAACACTCTTTGGCGGGGTGCTTGACGTAGGAGGTGCCAGCAGTCCTTGTTTTTACGATTATGACAATGATGGCGATCTTGATTTGTTTTCAGGAAGCCAGTTGGGTGATATCAGATATTTTAAAAATATCGGCACTTCTGCCGGCCCTGCATGGGAAGAAAATAGTGGTCCCTTTGCTTCACTAAAACATTCAATTTATAGTGCTGTGGCAATTGGCGATGTCAATGGCGATGGTCAGGCCGATGCAATTGTGGGCGATTTGAGTGGCAAACTCTACTATCACAGAAATACTGGTTTCGGTTTCACACTTGTAACTGACGCCCTTGCTGCCATTAACCTGGGGGCCTGGTCAGTACCCCGTCTGGCTGACCTTGATAATGATGGCGACCTTGATATTATTGCCGGAAATGAAGCAGGAAATTTATTCTACATTGAAAACCAGGGATCGCCTCAAAGCCCTGCCTGGGTGCTTATTAATGGTTACTTTGCAGGAATTGATGTGGGGTCTAATTGCGTTCCTGCCATTTATGATGTTGATTTTGACAATGACCTGGATATCCTTTGTGGAGATTCCTGGGGCGATTTAACCTATCTTGAAAATCAGTCAGGTACCTGGGTCGAGAATAATCTGGTCTTTTTTGGGCTTTCAGGAAATCAAAATACCGCTCCGGCTTTTGGCGATCTGGATGGAGATGGCGATCCTGACCTCACATTGGGGCAGTATGACGGCACCTTCAGTTATTTTCAGAATCAGCGGTTAATCACGGGCTTATCACGAAATAATCTGCACAAAACATCCGGCAATGTCAGGGTTTATCCCAATCCGGTTAACGGGAATGCAACTATTGAATTTAATTTGGATGCTTTATCAACAGTTAGGTTTGATGTTGTTGATTACACCGGTAAAATTATACACTCTCAAAACCTGAGTAATTTACCTGCTGGCTATAACAGCCATAATTGGGATACCAGAACATTGACACCCGGAAATTATTTTTTTAGAATTACAACCAATAATGAAACTATAATATTTAAAATTTTGAAAGTCAAATAAATGTGTTGAGGTATTTACTCCTCCTTTTCCCGATCTGAATGAGCTGGAATGAACGGTATTTTTTGATACATCCGGAATAGCAGACCTTTTATTCCGTTTCATTGTCTGGATTTTTTCGTGGCCTGCTGTGCTTTGTCCCTTCTCTGTGTTAATTATTTGTTAAATAATTTTACAGTATTGCTTTTATAATTTCCTTCGTATAGAATCATGCTGAATAATAAATTGGGATGTTTCATTTGGCTTTCCCGGTTTTTTTGAACTCCTCTCGTACTGCCATCACTTTTTGCCAAAATCAACCCAGTACCTCAAATCAGCAGGTCATACACAGATAGAACCAGAACAGGCCAAAAGTACTGCCAGATATCGGATTATTCACACTCATATCATCTATAAAAGCCTATGAAAAAGTTTTGAAAATAGCTCAGGAAATAGGTGCAAGTTACGAGTTGAAATTTGTTTAAGAAGGCCTTGTTGAACTTTATTCTAAAATTTCCGACTTTAGAAATACCAAGCCCTCTTTGCATCAATTAAAGACACGTTGTATAATTCAGAAATGGATAAAAGGCTTCAGGCGCTCACCCTGAATTTTGATCTTAAAAAAAACAAGGTGAAGTCGATTTGCTGACAAAAGATAAAGCTTTGCATGAACTTGCGCTGCAGCGACAAAAAACCATACAAAATGCAACCAGTATAACCGGATTATTGATGCTTTTGCTGGCAATCGGGCTATTTAACCGATACAGATATATGAGGAAAAAAAAGAAAATTATCGAAAATGAAAAAGAAAAATCAGAAAGATTGCTTCTGAATATTCTGCCTTTTGAAACAGCCAAGGAGCTTAAAGGAAAAAGTTCGGCAACCCCAAAGTAATAGGATATGGTTTCAGTTCTTTTTACCGATTTTAAGGGGTTTGCAACCATTGCAGAAAAGCTGACGCCAGAAGAACTGGTTGAGGAACTCAATAAGTGCTTTTTGCAATTCGACCACATCATCGACAAACTTTATAGCGAAAAAATCAAGACCATCGGTGATGCTTATATGTGTGCCGGTGCTATTCCGGTTGCCAATACAACAAATCCTGTAGATGTGGTGAAAGCCGGACTTGAGATTAAGGCGTATATAGATAGAGTTAAAACCGAAAGGGAAGCCATGGGGCTGGATTATTGGGAATTACGTATCGGAATACACACAGGAAAAGTGATAGCAGGTGTGGTCGGAAAAAATAAATTTGCCTATGATCTATGGGGCGATGACTTAACTACGGCCAGACGCCTGGAATCCAGCGGAGAACCCGGAAAGGTCAATATTTCAGGTGATACCTGGGAACTTGTTAAAGACCATTTCAACTGTGTGTACCGCGGTAAAATCAAAGCCAAAAACAAGGGCGACATTGATATGTACTTTGTCGAATCCCGAGGTCGCATGCTGGCTTCAAGGGGCTTTAGCCTGACAAAAGAAAATGCCAATTGAAAATCAAATGACCTGTCACACGGCTTTAGCCTGGGGCAAGTAAAAGATGTGGTTTCAAGTGGCTTTAGCCAAAGTTTGCATAAGGGTTGGGCTAAAGCCCGCAGTGGATGTCAGGTTTTTTGTTTACCTCCCGCTAAAGCAGGAGGGATTTTAGGATTTGAAGTTTTTAGCTAAAGCAGGGGAATTCACCAGGAGGGACAAAGAAAATACTTCAGGAAAATCAAATGACCTGCCACACGGCTTTAGCCTGACAAAAGAAAATACCAATTGAAAATCAAATGACCTGCCACTCGGCTTTAGCCTGACAAAAGAAAATGCTACTGGGAAATCAAATGACCTGCCACATGGCTTTAGCCTGTGGCAAGTAAAAGATGTGGTTTCAAGTGGCTTTAGCCAAATTTCATTTCTTGCTGATTGATCTTTTTAACCGCAGAGATACGCAAAGAATGCGAGGAGTGTCGAAAGTTGATATATTTGCTTAACAAGCCTAAACTATACCTTTATTACACGACCAACTTAAATCAGCCTTAAAATTATGCCTTATGTAAAAGTATATATTCATTTTGTCTGGAGCACAAAAAATTGGGTAGGATATCTTGATTCTCCAGAATTGAGAAAGGTGGTTTGGAAGCATATCAGAGAAAATGCAGAAGCAAAGAACATTTTAATCGATTTTGTCAATGGTCATAAAAACCATTGCCACTGTCTGGTATCGCTTGGCGTTGACCAAACTATTCAAAAAGTGATGCAACTGATAAAAGGGGAATCATCCTACTGGATTAATAAACAAGGTTTAACAAAACAGAAATTTGAATGGCAGGATGAGTATTTTGCGGTTTCTGTCTCTGAATCAGCAATTAACAGGGTGAGGAATTATATCAAAAATCAGGAAGAGCATCACAGACACAAAACTTTTGAAGAAGAATATGATGAGTTTATCACAAAATATAATCTTCAGAAGTTTAAGGATGACTCCTCCTCCAGCTAATATGAAAATCAAATGACCTGCCACACGGCTTTAGCCTGACAAAAGAAAATGCCAATTGAAAATCAAATGACCTGCCACACGGCTTTAGCCTGTGGCAAATAAAGGCTATGGTTTCAAGAGGCTTTAGCCAAAGGTTGCATAAGGGTTGGGCTAAAGCCCGCAGTGGATGTCAGGTTTTTTGTTTACCTCCCGCTAAAGCAGGAGGGATTTCAGGATTTGAAGTTTTTAGCTAAAGCAGGGGAATTCACCAGGAGGGACAAAGAAAATACTTCAGGAAAATCAAATGACCTGCCACAATGCTATAGCCTGAATAGAGAAAATTGATGCTAATTAACTTTGAATTCGTATTCTACTTTTTTCAGCTCCTCATTGGCTTTCACGATTTTCTTCTTCAGTTCTTCCTTGAAAGCAATCAGTTTGATCATCAGCTGATCATCGCCCGTAGCCATCATCTGAACGGCAAGAATACCGGCATTCCTGGCTCCGTTGATGGCAACTGTGGAAACCGGAATCCCGGGAGGCATTTGCACAATGGCCAGCAATGAATCCAGGCCATCGAGCGATGCTTTTATGGGTACGCCAATCACAGGAAGCGTAGTCATGGCTGCAATAACTCCCGGCAGGTGTGCTGCCATTCCGGCTCCGGCAATAATAACCTTTATACCGCGGCTGTAGGCCGACTTGGCAAAAACTTCAACTTCATCGGGGGTGCGATGGGCTGATAAGGCATTGATTTCAAACGGAATCTGAAATTCGTTGAGGATTTCTGCAGCCTCTTTCATTACCGGTAAATCTGATGTACTGCCCATGATTATACTTACTCTTGGTTCCATATTATATGTGGTTTATGCAAAAATATAAAAAATGGGGCTTATCAGGTTAACAGGAAAAAAGATGTTTAAATTAAATGGCTCAATACCTGCATTTTTATTTCCTAAATATTGTACTTTTGACAGCCTTATGCAGCATCAAATGACGAAAAAGATAAAAGTCCGTGATAAAGAGTTTGGCATATATCTGACAGCGGAGCAGATTGATAAGGCGGTTAGCAATGTAGCTAAGGCATTAAACCATGATCTTAAGGGCAAAGTTCCCTTATTTATGGTTGTATTAAACGGGGCTTTTATGTTTGCTTCCGATCTACTGAAGAAAATTGAACTCGATAACAACATTTCATTTGTAAAATTGTCTTCATATTCAGGAACCAGGAGCTCTCAGGTAGTGCGTGAATTGATAGGAATCAATGAGGTTGTCAAAGGCCGCACTGTGGTCATCATTGAGGACATCATTGACACCGGACTTACCATGAAGCGAATGCTGGAGATTCTGAATCAGCAGGAAGCCGCTGAAGTCAAAATTGCCGCCCTTGTTTTTAAACCCGGTGCATTTAAGGCCGACTATGATATCGATTATATCGGAATAGAAATTCCAAATGACTTTATTCTGGGATATGGCCTTGATTATGATGGCTTTGGCCGAAATCTCCCCGATATTTATAAAATTATTGACTAGTTGTTTAACAGGAAAATCATTGTTATCTTGCCGTTTTTTCTAACTTCATAACAAAACTTTATATGCTTAACATCGCATTGTTTGGCCCTCCGGGAGCCGGAAAAGGGACACAATCTGCCTTGCTTGCCGAAAAATATAATCTTGCCTACATTGCAACCGGAGATCTTTTGCGGCATGAAATCTCTGAAGATTCTGAATTGGGAAAAAAAGCAAAAGATACCATAGATCGCGGAGAGTTGGTTTCTGATGAGATGATTGTTCAACTGATTGAAAAAAAGATAGTTTCCAGCTCCGACAAAAACGGAATTTTGTTTGATGGTTTTCCCCGCACCATGGTGCAGGCATATATTCTTGAGGGGCTTCTGCTAAAACTGAATACTTCTCTTGCCTGTATGCTGAGCCTCGAAGTTCCACGCGAACAACTCATCGAACGCCTGATCGAAAGAGGTAAAATTTCCGGCAGAAGCGATGATAATGCGGAAGTCATTCAATTCCGCCTTGAAGAGTATGACACTAAGACCAAACCGGTAGCCGAGTTTTATCAGGATCGTGAAAAATATATTTCAATAAACGGTGTGGGAAAAATTGAAGATGTGTTCAGTCGTTTGGTTGAATCAATTGACCGCACCCTGCAGAACGTTTGGTTCAATCTTGTACTTACCGGTGCTCCGGGATCCGGCAAAGGTACCCAGGGCAGGTTGCTGGCAAATAAATATAACCTTTACTATATTTCAACCGGCTCACTGCTTCGTCGTGAAATCAAATCGGGTACCGAAATCGGTGGGAAGGTCAAGTCAATTATGGAAAAAGGAGAACTGGTTCCTGATGAAATCGTAATCCGGCTCATCGAAAGTGAAATAAAACTACACAATCATTTAAGGGGGTTTGTTTTCAAAGGCTTCCCCCGGACCATTGTTCAGGCTTATATACTTGATGGTTTGCTCAGGAGGCTTGACTCCTCAGTTTCTTACTGTATCGAACTCAGCACTTCCACGCTTGAATCCATCAAAAGGCTCAGTGCCAGGGCAAAAACTCCGCAGGCGCGTTCCTATGACCTGAATGCCGATCTTATCATCCATCGCCTTGAAGAGTATCAGGAAAAAACTTTACCCGTTGCTGAGTTTTACAGAAAACAAAATAAGTTTGCTTCGCTTGATGCCGTTGGCGGAGAAGACACTGTCTTCGAACGTCTGTCAGAAAAAGTTGAAGTTGCTTTGAAAATTATCAGGTAAGTAATTGTTAATCATATTTATACAGAATATATGCCGGCCCGTCCGGCATTTTTTGTATCTTTGCACCTTCAATAATTTACACACCCAATTATGCCTTCATCCAACTTCGTTGATTATGTTAAACTAAACCTGAAGTCAGGGAAAGGCGGTGCAGGCTCAACCCACCTTCTGCGTACCCGTGGAAATGCACGTGGCGGCCCTGATGGAGGTGATGGCGGAAGAGGTGGTCATATCATTCTAAAGGGTAATGCCCAGTTGTGGACTTTGCTTCACCTCAAATATACCAAACACCTCAAAGCCAGTGATGGAGGAAGTGGTGGTAATAACCGAAAGACAGGGGCATTTGGCACTGATGTTATTATTGAAGTACCGGTTGGAACGATTGTAAAAGATCCTGACACCATGGAACAGGAAGCCGAAGTAACCCAGGATGGTGAAACAGTGATTATTCTGAGTGGTGGACGCGGTGGGCTTGGGAATGACCATTTTAAATCACCAACCAATCAAACACCACGGTATGCACAGCCCGGTGAGCCCGGACTTGAAGCCTGGAAAATTCTGGAACTTAAAATTCTGGCTGATGTTGGCCTTGTCGGTTTTCCAAATGCAGGAAAATCAACACTTTTATCAGTCGTATCAGCAGCCAAACCCGAAATAGCAGATTATCCTTTTACTACCCTACGGCCTAACCTGGGCATTGTCGCCTATCACGACAATCGCTCCTTTGTTATGGCAGATATTCCCGGAATTATTGAAGGAGCATCTGAAGGTAGGGGAATTGGACTGCGGTTTCTCAGGCACATTGAGCGTAACTCTGCTTTGCTTTTCATGGTGCCGGTGAATTCTGAAAATATCCGTAAAGAATACGATATTCTACTCAATGAGTTGGAACAATTCAACCCTGAACTCCTTGATAAAAACAGGCTGCTGGCAATTACCAAGTGCGATTTGCTTGATGCCGAAGGATTGCGTAAACTAAAGAAAAGAAAACTACCAAACATTCCGACAGTGTTTATTTCGGCACATTCTGGCCTGGGTATAGCTGAATTAAAAGATGCAATCTGGGAAACACTGCATAAACCCTTCTTCTGATAATGGAATACCTGAGCCAGCTTGACCGGGACCTCTTTCTGATCATCAACGGTTTACACTCACCGTTCCTCGATTTCATTATGTTTTGGCTCAGTGATAAATTTATCTGGATTCCATTATACCTGGTTCTGCTTTTTTTCATGATTCGAAGCAACCCGCGCCACTGGTGGCTGATTCTGATTTCAGTAGCTCTGCTCGTAACTCTGACCGATCAGGTTTCGGTAAAACTGTTTAAGGATGTATTTATGCGGTTGAGACCCTGTCATGAGCCACAGCTCGATGGACTTGTTCGGATTTTGGAAGGTAATTGTGGGGGCAAATATGGATTTGTCTCTTCACATGCAACCAATACGTTCGGCATTGCAGTTTTCAGCGGCCTGGTTTTAAAGTCACGTTATTCGTGGCTGATGCTTTTAATGCTTTTGTGGGCTTCACCGATTGCCTACAGCAGGGTTTACCTTGGTGTTCATTATCCCGCCGATGTGATAGCAGGAGCAGTGGTAGGTGCAATATGCGGATACCTGATTTTTAGTTTGTTTTCATTATTCAAACGCCGGCTGAGCCATCAATAGCCATAAGCTTTTGCACTCAGGTTGTCAACTTTAATGCGCATTACAGCAACATTAACCACTGCAGGTGAGTTGTATGAAAAATCATCGCGCTTTGTGTATTGGCGCATTATGATATTCAATATCCTTATTTTTTCATCATAGTCCTCCACAAACTCAAGCTTCCCCTCAATCAGTACACTTTTGTATTTCATTCCATAACTACAGGCAACATTTTCTGATTGCCGGACCAATTCATGATCATTGCTGAAAGCAACACAAACAAAGGGATTATTACGTAAAATATCTATCTTTTTGCCAACCGGTGCAGAATGCAGGTAGAGGGTCTGATTCTCATATCCAAAATTAAAAGGCAGGGTATAAGGTTTATTTGCTGAATCAACCATGCCAACATAGCAGGCATCGCACGAAAAAATGATTCGCTCAATTTCCTGCAAAAGTGTAATCGTTCTGCTTTTCATAAGTTAATTTTCAGCTAATATACAAAACGTTTGGATTTGTAATCACCTGAAAAGTAACTTCAAAATTTTATTGTGTCGGATTAGTAATCATAAAAATTGATTGAAAAAAGAAGTTCATACACCATTTTTCTCTGACCGTGTAAATAAATTCCTCTTCCACCTGCGCTAACAGGAATGCTTATCCCGAAAAGATGGAAATCAGCCATAAGATCCATACCTGACGATTGGTAAATTTTCGCCGGAGTATTGACTGCTACCTTTGTGTAGTCATGAAAAAGGTTTGCCCTGAGCCTTTTTACATATATCAGTCCTGCAGCATGAAAATCAGGGTAGAACAGGGGAAATCTGTAATTTAATTTTAAACTCAGAAGTTCGTTAGCCCTGTCCATCATTATATAGCCTCTGCTAGTGCCAACAATATTCTGGAATAGATGTCTCTGAGGATGCGACCTTTGGTAGCCGGCGTAAAACCCCGTCGAATGATTTAACAAAAGCCCGGGCAGAAATATCTGGGTTTGAAATGCAGCAATATTTTCGGCATTAAACAAGCCAAAGAGTGCATGCCTGAATCTGACATCGGCATTGAATCCAAAGCGGGGGGCAAGATCTCGCAAAGCCTGCCGGACATAAACATAACCAAACATCCGGTAGCTAAGAGTTGATAAATTTCCTTCAAATATATTTTCAGGAGTGCTTTCATCGTGAGTTATCTTTGAATAGGTAAATGTAGTTTCACCATAAAGCCCTTTGTTGATATTTCCTTTCGAAAAGTCAAGTGCCTGACCAACGCTTAAATCAAGATTGGTTTCATCCCATGTAAATCGTTTTAATATTCCTTCGGTTGTGTCTTTGGCCATGCCTGCTCTTTTTCCTGTGGATATCCCTGCCTTAAATTCAGGAAACCAACCCTTCCAGCTCACATTAGTTCTGAACATTCCGGTTTGTTCATTCATGTCGTAATCATAACCTGCGGTAACAAACATTGTTGAAAGCAGGTTTTGACTCATTACCGAAAACCCAGGGCGCGCAGTTTCGCCTGTTATGTCAGCATAAACCGGTGCCCAGCTGTGGATATGGAATAAATTTCGCGCTTTTGAGTATTTTCCCGATGAAACTATTGTATCGGCTGAAGTATCTATACCAGCAAAGGTTTCCTGTTCTGTAAGCTTGTTCACCCTGATCCAGTCTTCGGGATGGGATTTTGAATAAGCCATAGGCTCAACATTGTTCAGTGATTTTCGTGATATCCGGTTCCCGTCAGCAGTGTAATCATTGTAAATCAGTGAGTTGTTATAGATTTGTGGCCTTGCCGCTCCATAGGCAGAGGCTGTCAAAACTTCAGTCTTTTTGCTGCTAAGGTTCATCCTCAATATCTGAGACTTGTCTCCAACACTGCCCGTATAATAAATCCATCCATCAGCTACGTATGGATCACTGATTTCAGAATACTCCGGCCTGCTGATTTCGGAGAATTCTCTACTTTCAATGTCAAGCTTCATGAATTTTTTCCCTGAATCATCAACGGCAATAAAAATGATTGATTTCCCTTCTTCTCCCCAGGCTGGCGTGATGGGATGCACATCTTCAGGAACAGGAAATTTTATTTCATCATCTTCAGAAATGATACTGATGAATGCATTGCCATTTTTTTCGTATTCTACTGCTGCAAAAGCCAAACCTTCACCCAAGGCGACAGGAGAGTAGAGTTTGCGGTTAAATGATCTTCTCTTGACTTCTCCGTTGGTCGGATTCAGAAAAAGAATGTCGGTATTGCTCACTGTCTGCCACCTGGGATGTGGCCTGTATTCTGCCCATGCCATCCACCCTCCGTTGAAACTGATGATGTTGTCCGGAATATATCCCGGTCTGTAAAGAATCTGCTCCGAACCCTCCTGACTGATCTTTACAATTTCCGGAGGCCTGCTGAATGACGTTTTCAGGGCAACAACCGTTGAATCATCCGATTGAACCGGATTCAGGTAGTTGATATATTCTCCTTTTCTTGATTTTACTTCAATATACTGAGCATCACCTTTTTGTCTGCTTTCCCATTTTTCATTCAGATCGCTGATGGTTTCCTTGTATATTCCTCTCTTATTTAATCCCGATACTTTTTTAAGTCCGTTATTAAACGGTGCAATCAGGTAAGGCTTCCTGGCCACGGCATCCATAGCGGAATTCCAGATTTCAGGGCCATATTTTTCCCTGGCAAAGGCTACTATATGATAGCCAGTTGTATAAATATCGGGTACATGATTTTTATAGGATCCGAGAGCGGCTTTTTGGTAACTGTAGGGACCCTTTTCGGCAAGTTGTGCCCTGAAAGTCTGTGAAAAGGCCGGGACTCTTCCCCTGCCTGACTTGCTGAGCAGAGTTTCGGTAGTTACAGCATCTCCCTCGAGGAACCACGAAGGAACAAACAATCCTGCAGAAACAGCATGTGCCTGCTGGCCAAAAAGGTAACTCAAACCTTTGGTAACTCCCTGATTCAGTTTTGAGAGCTGCACAATGTGTCTGTATTCATGAAGGGCCAGCTGGTTAAGCCATGGGTGAGCGTAACTTTTTTGTGGAGGGGTGGTAAGAACTTCAATCCGTCGGGGAGCCCAGATTGCGAATGCATTTGAAAGGACATCCTGTGGATGGAGGATTACCGGTGTTTTTGCAGTTTTTGTCCGCAAACCTGATTGCACTCCTACAGAATACGCCTGAAATAGAAATGCTGTATTAGCGGCCGTCTCCTCCAGGAAATCGGGATAAATAATCTTAAAATCAGGTGTCTCAATAAAATTCCATCGGGTGGAAGCAGGAGCCTGGCCAATGTTGTAGTATTGACCTTTGAGAGGCAACTGAATGATCAGAACAAAAAATATGACTGGTATTGTTTTGAAAAGTCTCACAATTTCGCTTGTATTTTTTCTTTTCAAACAATTAAATCCGGATTTAGTCTTAAAAAAAGATTTCGGGAGCCTCATTTATGTACCTCGAAGAATTTCCATTCAGGCAAGGAAGGAACTTCAGCAATAATCATGAGCTTTTCCCCGGAAACAGGATGAATGAAATTTATTTCACGCGAATGCAGGCAGATTGAACCATCGGGGTTTGACCTCCTGGCTCCGTATTTCAGATCTCCTCTAATATAGCATTGCTTTGCTGCCAATTGTGCCCTGATTTGATGATGCCTGCCTGTTATTAAGTCTATCTGTAGCAGATGAAGCGACTTTGACGATGCCAGCAGGCTGTATTCCAGTACTGCAAGTTTCGCGTCTTTGGTCTCCTTGACTACGACGTATGATTTATTTTGTTTCGCGTTCTTCACCAGGTAGTTTTCAAGTCTCCCCTGCAAAGGATCGGGAATTTTATCAACAATTGCCCAGTATGTTTTCCTGATTTCACGGTCTTTAACCATTGTGGTCAGCCTGGTAAGTGCTTTTGAAGTGCGTGCAAAAATTACAGCACCACTTACCGGCCTGTCAATTCTGTGAACAAGTCCAAGAAATACTTTTCCGGGTTTATGATATTTATCTTTAATATAATTCTTTAGCAAATCAATCAGCGAAACATCACCGGTTTTGTCGCCCTGCACAATATCTCCCGGCCGTTTATTCACGATCAGAATGTGATTGTCTTCATACAGGATTTCAGGGAGCCCGGTCATAATATGCTGTTTTTCAATATTGTTCGCGTTCGTTCGGGAAATCAACCGATTTCACATCTTTTATGTAAGCAGTTACTGAGCCCTGTATCTCTTCGCTGAGGTTGTGATACCGACGAAGGAAGCGTGGAGAGAATTCCTGGGTTATGCCCAACATATCGTGCAGCACCAGTACCTGTCCATCCACATCTGGGCCGGCCCCTATTCCAATGATAGGTATTTTAATTTCAGCAGTTACCCTTGCCGCCAGTTTGGCCGGGATTTTTTCAAGTACAATTCCAAAACAACCTGCTTCCTCAAGTATGTGTGCATCATCAATTAGCTTCTGGGCCTCTTTTTCTTCGGTAGCTCTTACAACGTAAGTGCCGAATTTATGTATCGACTGGGGGGTAAGTCCAAGATGACCCATAATGGGAATCCCTGCCGATAATATTCTGTCTACCGATTCAAGAATTTCGCGGCCACCCTCCAGTTTTACAGCATCAGCACCCGATTCTTTCATGATCCTGATGGCCGAACTCAGTGCTTCCTTCGAGTTTCCCTGGTAGGTGCCAAAAGGCATGTCGGTTATCACCAGTGCCCTTTTTACAGCCCTCACTACCGATGAAGCATGATAAATCATCTCGTTAAGCGTTATGGGAAGGGTAGATGAGTGCCCCGCCATTACATTTGAAGCCGAATCACCGACAAGTATAACATCAATACCGGCTTTATCTAACAGGCGGGCCATAGAATAATCGTATGCCGTCAGCATGGCGATTTTTTCATTTTTCAGCTTCATCTCCTGAAGAACATGGGTGGTAACTTTAGTTACATTGGCAAACTTTGATATGCCTGGCTGAATCATAAGTTTATTTTTTTGATGTGTGGTACAATTTTTTGCTCAATGCCTGAATTTTCTGACTGTAACGTTGCAAAGCTACAAAAGATATTGATCGGCAAAGACTCATCTGCAGATCGAAAATTTGTGTTTCTATTTGATCTGATGATCCTGGGAATCCGATGCTTTTGCTTAATTTATTGAGAACCTGAATGAGAAATTTGTCTAAATTTGCTGCAATATTAATCAACTGCACCTACTCGTAGAAAACTAAGTGCCAAATCCTTTGATAATAATGAAGAGAATTCCGCTGTTCCTGATTTTAATTTTTTTTCTTCCTTTTGTTTTTCAATCCTGCGAAACCGATTTTGATGTTACTGCCCCCTGGCAGGATATTACCGTAGTTTATGGATTGATAAGCCAGAATGACAGTGTTCATTACATCAAAATCAACAAGGCTTTCCTGGGAGAAGGCAATGCATTGGAATATGCTCAAAATCCCGATTCCAGTTCTTACGGCAACAACCTTGAAGTGACCTTGAAGGAGACCGGCAATGGGAGTGTTTTACGAACATTTAACTTTGATACAACCACGATATTTAACAAAGAACCGGGAATTTTCTATGCTCCCGGGCAGGTGGTTTACAAATCAGCTTTTCTTATTCCATCAGATTATTCCTCGCGCGAACTTACTTACCAGCTTGAAATCAGAAATAAATCCAATGGCAAAATCATTACAGCAACAACCCCTCTGGTCAATAATTTCGCTGTTGAAACTCCCCGTCCCGGTCAACCTGTCATAAACTTTGCTACCGAAGGCAGCATTCAACGCATAAAATGGACGTCAGCGAAAAACGGGAAGCGCTATAATGTTTCAATCAGATTCTGGTTCGACGAAGTGATTGGTGCTGCAAGAGATACGGTACCCCGATTCATTGACTGGAACTTAAATTCAATAAAATCAAATTCGGTTCAGGGTGGCGAAGCCATGGAATTACAATACACTCCGGCAAGTTTCTTCAGCATATGTAAAAATATGATTCCTTACAAAGATGGAAGTTCTGTAGCTGAAAGTGCGGTCATTTCACGTTTGGTAAACAGAGTTGAATTTCTGTTTGCGGTTTCCGGCGATGAGTTGAACACCTACATGGAAGTAAATGAACCTTCATCGGGCATTGTTCAGGAAAAACCTGATTATACCAACATTGAAAACGGAATCGGACTATTCTCCTGCCGGTTCACCCGGACAACAGAAACCCCTCAGGTAAAAATGAGGTTAAGTCCGCTGACTGAGGAGCGTTTAATCACTGAAAATATAAAGTTCGTGAAGAAGATCGGGAATTAAATAACCGTTCAATCTGACGAAATGTCATAACTTTTTGTCATAATTATACCCCGGGCTGGAAGATAAATTCTGGTCCGTTTTTGTTTTTAATAAACTGTAAATCAATGGGATAAAAAATATATCGGTTTCTTCTTATTTTTCAGTTTTAAGAAGGTGCCACCATGGCACAAATCTTGACAATCAGGCTAAAAACAAAAAGAATTTTTTAAAAAATTAGTATATGGGTAAAATAATAGGAATAGACCTGGGAACCACCAATTCCTGTGTTTCGGTTATGGAAGGCAATGAACCTGTGGTTATACCAAACAGCGAAGGTCGTCGTACTACACCTTCGGTAGTGGCTTTCACTGATAATGGAGAGCGTAAAGTTGGAGATCCTGCAAAGCGACAGGCCATTACAAATCCTGAACGTACCATATTTTCTATCAAACGTTTCATGGGAGAGTCCTTTGACCGGGTTTCGAAGGAAATTGGCCGCGTGCCGTTTAAAGTAGTGAAAGGCGATAACAATACGCCGAGAGTGCAGATTGATGACCGCACCTACACCCCGCAGGAAATTTCTGCCATGGTTCTTCAGAAAATGAAAAAAACAGCTGAAGATTATCTTGGACAAACCATAACTGAAGCGGTTATAACGGTGCCTGCATATTTTAGTGATTCACAAAGGCAGGCTACCAAAGAAGCAGGTGAGATCGCTGGACTAATAGTTAAAAGAATTATTAATGAGCCTACTGCTGCTGCACTCGCTTATGGACTTGATAAAAAAAACAAGGACATGAAGGTTGCAGTGTTCGATCTGGGTGGTGGAACATTTGATATTTCAATACTGGAACTGGGCGAAGGTGTTTTTGAGGTAAAATCTACCAATGGTGATACCCATCTTGGGGGTGATGATTTTGATCATAACATCATCGATTGGCTGGCAGATGAGTTTAAGAAAGATGAAGGCATTGATCTGCGTAAAGACCCCATGGCCTTGCAGCGTCTTAAAGAGGCAGCCGAAAAAGCAAAAATTGAGCTTTCAAGCTCTACTTCAACAGAAATCAACCTTCCTTACATTATGCCGGTTGATGGAATTCCAAAACACCTGGTCCGTACTCTTTCACGTGCAAAATTTGAACAAATCAACGATAAACTGATTCGTTCTACCCTTGATCCTTGCCGTAAAGCATTGCAGGATGCCGGACTCAGCACCTCTGATATTGATGAAGTTATACTTGTTGGAGGCTCTACCAGGATTCCTGCAATTCAGAAACTTGTTGAAGATTTCTTCGGAAAAACTCCTTCAAAAGGAGTGAATCCCGACGAGGTTGTGGCCATTGGAGCTGCCATTCAGGGTGGAGTGCTGACCGGTGAAGTAAAAGATGTACTTCTGCTGGATGTAACCCCACTTTCACTGGGTATTGAAACCCTGGGAGGAGTGATGACAAAACTCATTGAATCCAATACAACCATTCCAACAAAAAAATCTGAAACCTTCTCTACTGCCAGTGACAGTCAGCCTTCGGTTGAAATTCATATCCTTCAGGGCGAAAGACCGATGGCACGCGACAATAAAAGTATAGGTCGTTTCCATCTCGATGGAATTCCACCTGCACCCCGCGGTATACCTCAGATTGAAGTAACTTTTGATATTGATGCCAACGGAATACTCCACGTATCTGCAAAAGATAAGGGTACTGGCAAATCGCAGCAAATCCGCATTGAAGCCTCATCAGGACTCAGCGAAGCCGATATCAAAAAGATGAAAGACGAAGCTGCCGCAAATGCCGAATCCGATCGCAAAGCCAGAGAAGAAGTTGATAAAGTGAATAGTGCTGATTCAATGATTTTCCAGACTGAAAAACAGCTGAAAGAATTTGGCGATAAACTTCCGGGTGAAAAGAAAGCTCCGATTGAAAAAGCCCTGGCCGATCTTAAAGAGGCTCATAAGAACCGCGACATTGCAGGCATTGATGCTTCTTTGGCCAATTTGAATACTGCCTGGAATGCAGCCAGTGAGGAAATGTATAAAAACACTCAGGGTGCTGGGCCACAGGATGGCGCCGGACAATCAACAGGACAGGGAGATCCCGGACCTTCAGGAAATCCCGATCAGGAAGTCACTGATGTGGATTTTGAAGAGGTAAAGTAAAAGCCAAAAACAAGGATTAATATCCATATTCAAACCGCTGTAAAACAAGTATTTACAGCGGTTTTTATTATTTTATGCTCACTTATTGATATAACCGATTATTTTTTGCATATTTACTACAGAGTTATGCGACTTAAACAACAGTAAAGTGAGACTAATAAATACTTATGACTACTTATTCATGGCCATTGAAATCATTCCTTTACCCACTTCCCACTACCAATTCCCCGTTTCGATGCAGTAATCCGGTAAATATAAGCACCGGAACCGAGTTGCCTTGTTTCAATGCGTTGCATATCTTCAGAAAGATCGGTTTCAAGTACAAGTCGACCACCCATATCAAATAGCTGAAAATGTGCCGACTTATGCTGTATAGCCAGCTTTACCTGCAGGAATTCCCTACCCGGATTGGGCAATACCAGGGCTTCCTGTGCTATTGTTTGTTCAGGGTTGTCTACATTAACGATTAATCCTTCGCTGTTCAGTTTAAGCACAAATGGGTCCCGCTGATGAACCAGCGGTACAGCAAGGGGGTTGTAATAATTGCCGGTTATCAGCATTCCTCCGTCACTCGTTGAAATAATATCGTATGGGTTATATAAGCCATCGCCTCCGTAATAGTATTGATCTGTTAATTCAAACTCAGGGTTTAATCTGCTGAGCTGTATCCAGGTTGGATCGGATTGCCATAATGTAGAAGGGTCAATATTGAATATGCCTACACTCCAAATACCAGAATCTGAAACAAGAATACTATTGCCTGAACCTGGGTAAGTCAATGTATCAATCGAACAGAATAGTGCGGTGCTGTCAATAAATTCATTGTTGTTATTAAAAATCAAATTATAGAGACATTTTTCACCGGTTGGTTTCAAAATGTTCCCCGAAATAATATAAGAGTTATTGTTATAATTCGATAGTCTGCATGTTATGCTTGCAAAATTAAAATCTGGCTCAAATTCTGAAATATAATTTAAATCCATATCAAATGAGAATAATCGCAAAATGCCTTTACTTTTTAAGGACGATCCAGCGCAAAGAATTCTCAATTGTTGATTAATTGTATCAAGGATAAAATTTGAAGGAATCCTCAGGGCATTCTGAGAAGGGAAATAACTTTCAGCAGTTTCATCTATTAAATTAAATTTCACCAGTGAAAAATCACTTTGATTATTTGGGGGACGAATATATATAGAAAGAATGTAAATTATGGAATCGTTTTGATTTACATATTGTTGTGGAAAAATAACTACTGAATCAGCAAAATTTAATGAAAATTCGTTTACAAAGTTTAAGTTCTCGTCCAATTTCCAAAGCTTAAGCAAATGAAACACTTCATCACTACTTACAGAATCTTTCCGACCTGTAAGGAAAAATCCAGATTCTCCCGCTATAGTTTTTCTCAGCGTTGCAAATGATGATTGAATTGAGTCACTTTCCAGTATTCTTTCCTGTAAAACATTACCATGGACGTCTATCTTTATCAATTGGGCATTCAGGAATAAACTTCCCTGAAAAGTTTCCTTAGATCCGCATAGAATGAAATCATGATCTATGGTTTCGGAAACTGAATACATTGTGTTGTTTTCCAAGCTTTTATAAGTTCGTAAAAATGTGGATTGAGAAATCGCTGTTTCAATGGATAATATTAGAATAGATAAAATAATCAGGTTTTTTTTCATAGTAGTGAAAATTAGCTCTGGTGTCAGAAAATATTCTAACACCAGAGCAATGGTTTTATTAATTGATTAGTGAGGATCATCAATCTTTATACCGTAGTATAGAGTATAAGAGTGAATATGAATCCAATATCCTATACTTTCAAATTAAGAACACAAATATAATTGGAATATTTTTCTGGGTGCTCTCTAATAGAAAAATATATGTGGGAATTTTTATGTGGGTACCCAGCAAGTCGTGTACCTACATAAAAATTCTTGTCCCGGCAGAAAATCTTTGTTTTGGATCACTATTGTATGGTAAAATAGAAAATACAAGCCCTGTTTTTTTGTATTTTTATGCGTTCCTTTATCCAACGCCAATATGCAAAACTGATATTATACATATGAAAAAGTTTCTGTTCCTCCTGTTTGTAGTGCTTTTTAGCAGTTTTATTCAAAACCTGTCAGCTCAGGACAACAGGCCTGTAAGAATGGAAATACCTGTAAAAGACGATTCGGAAATTTATAAAGTAGTGCCCTGCGATGTTTATGGTATCATGATTATATATTTAAGTGCGGATAATGATGAAACGGGCAACATGATATGGATAGCTGCATTGCTCGATAAGGACTTTAAAGAAACATACCGTATGTCGGTTCCGCTTCCAAAAGGCTTTAGCCTTCAGGATGCCCTGTATAGCAACAATCACCTTATTTTGTTTTTCCATTCGCCAAAAGGTGCTGCCGAAGATAATTTCAGAATTGTTGACGTAGATGTAACAGCAGGAATTTATCATCTGGTGGCCTACACGGTACCGGAGCGCTCTGGTATGGCCTATTTCAGTATTGGTAATGAATTTGCCCTGGCCGGAATCAATACGAGGAGCGAGGAATCTATCATTCTGGCCTATCATTTTGGCCGCAAACAGTTTACTGTTATCAATCCCGGCATTCCCGGAAGCGTTGTAATTGTTTCTATCAATATTGATAAATCATCCGGAATCATTTCAACGGTGATCAGAACCTCCGGCTCTGCCCGTAAAAGAGACTATTTCCTCGTGAGAGCAGATGTTAATGGAAATCTTCTTACAAATCTTCAGTTGAGTAAATTTGATGATAACCGTATGATCAACACGGCTTTTTCATACAGGGTTGATGGCAATACTGACATGATTTTGGGTTCATATGGCAAAGCCAACCAGACCCGAACCATTGAAGGAGCAGAAACCATTGGGGTAGCATCAACAGGTTTTTTCTCCATCCTGATAAAGGATAATCAGGAAGTGAATTCCAACTTTTATGAATTTACAGCTTTCGAAAATTTCTTTCGCTATCTGCGCCGTCCTTCCGAACTCAATTCACGCAGGTCTGTATCCCGTTTGGAGCGTGGAAAAGATTTTTCTTCAAATCATGATTTGATGGCCCATGAAGTCTTTCAATGGAACGGTCAGTTTGTATTTATGGCAGAAGCCTATTATCCTGAATACAGAACGGTAACAACCATGGTTTATGATTATTATGGCCGCCCTTATCCATCCTCTTATTCGGTTTTTGAAGGATACAGATATCTGACCACCTTTATTGCAGGGTTTGATTACTCCGGAAATCTACTATGGAACAATGATCTGGAATTGCGTAATATTCTGTCTCAAAGTCTGAAACGCAGGGTAATTGCATGGCCCGATCCCGAAGGACTGGTGCTTGCTTATGCCAGCGATGGAAAGGTTGTTTCCAAACTCATCAATGGAAGCACCACCATAGAGAATGTAAGCCAGTCAGATATAGAACCATTAAACCCCAGAGACAGGATATTTGACGACACCAACAGTAGTATTGAATACTGGTACAACAATTATTTTATTGTGTATGGATATCAGAATATCCGAAACAGCTATGTAAGCAGCAGGAATAATAAAAATGTGTTTTACATTAATAAGATTGCCTACTACTGACAACTTTGACGGTTTTTCAAATTTGGTTTTCTGCTTTAAATCAGCGCAACAAATCAGTAGTTTATTCTCTTTTATTGATCATCAGTTGATTGAACGATAATCTCAATTCTGTTGAAATGACAATATACTGGTCATTTGTCGGGATTTTTTATTCATTCTGTTTGCAGAATCATTCTGTTCACTGCTAATTTATCTTCTCGGCAGGGTTCTGGCTTTTGAATTGGTCAGATGAACCTAAGACACGTCATGTCTCGCAACAAAATAATTTTTATATTCCTGTTAGCTTATAAACACGGGAAATATCAGTAAAAGTCTCCTTATTCTTATCGTTTTATATCCTGCAGGAATTCCTGTGAATCGGTTATATTGTTATCCGGATTATTTATATTCATGGTAACTTTTAAAAAAAAAGAGCCGGTCAACTGACCGGCTCTTTACACAGATAATCTGTTTAATTATTTAACCAAACCAACAAATTGAGGATTGGTAAAGAATTTGATAAACTCACGATCTTCGGCAGCTTTTGCTTTCAATGAAGGATCTTTCTGGATAGCTTTGCCGAGGTTTTCAACCATCATGGCGACATCTCCACTACGTGCATCGGCAACAGCCAGCAGGTAGTAATTGTGTCCTGATTCAGGCGCACATTTTAATGAGGTAGCAGCATCGCTGTATTTTCCGGTTAAGATCTGGGCAAGTGCTACATTGCTGTTGCACTTTTTGGCACCCATCAGACTGAGAGCCTCACTATATTTACCGGCTGCCAGCTGAGTGATTCCAAGGTTGTAGTTTACATCAGCACCTAAAGCTTTGGCTTTGTTGTATTGAACCGCTGCACCTTTATAATCATTCTTCTTCGAAGCAAGAGCACCAAGGTTGTTCACAACCATCATATTGTTAGGCTCGAGTTGGTCAGCTTTGTTCAGGTGTGAAGCAGCTTCGCCAAGCTGATCATTTAGTAGCTCAATAACTGCTGCGTTATTGAATCCTTTCCAGCTATTGGGGAACTGGGTGGTTGCAGCTTTGTAGATGCGGAGTTTGGTATCGTTGTCTTCGGTAAGGGTGGCAGCGTATAGCATTTCCGTGTCTTTAAGTTGAGCTGGATCACTGATGGCCAGATTTGCAATTTCTTCGTCGGTTTTCCTTGGTTCAAAGCAGTTAACCTTAATAACAGCTCTACGGAGCGGAGGAAGAATGTCTTCTTCAATTTCTCTGTAAACCAGGCTCATGTTACGGATTTCCTGCTCACGTTTTGCGACATCAGGTTGTGAATTAACAACATTCATGATGATGCGTTTGTCGCCAATGTTCGAAGCTTCAACTGCCTGCATGAAACCATTCCAGTCTTCACCATTTGCATAAGTGTTGAACTTAAGGGTGTTTTCAGGATCTTCAATAACAAATGGAGCTTTTTTATCTTTAGCCATGGCTTTAACCATATCAAGAAGTTGTTTCTTGCCGGTTTGGGCACGACGCTCTGACAGGCCTTTGTTGAAACTTTCTTCACCTTCAGGTGATGCCCATGCATTAATATCGATATCGCGGATTGTATAGCCCATTTTGATAAAGGCAGCAACTTCGTCAAGTTTTTTCTTAACCTCATTATTTCTGTTTAATGGCAGATTCCAGTTAAGATTGTGCATGTTTACAGGGAAGTAAATGGTAGCCTCTTTGCTTATGATAATTTCACTAACATAGCCATGCTCTGCAATCATGAGGTTTTCATCGTGTGCAATAATCATATCGGTTACAATAACACCGTCGGCCAGTTTGCGCTCAGGTAGATCAATTACCTTGTATTTGGCACCAATTTGCTCAGGAGTTGCATTGAGAACCACAGGTTCTTTGGGTTCATAAAGTGTAGGAGAAACCACGAGATCAGAAACATTCATTCCGGGTTCGTAAGGAATGCAATCAACATAGGTATATGTTCCGCCATTTTTGTAATTGATGACAATACCATCTCCACTTACATCTTCACCCTGAAAATTAACAGGTTTCAGTGCTCGTGTGGTTCCGGCATATTTCAACTCCGGCTGGAAGTTCATTGCAGCTTTCTTTGCAAAATATTTTTCGGGGAAGATAACCTTTACGTTAACACATACAGTATCACCAACTTTAACAAGCGGATCAGGAGTGGTCTCATATTTTACGAGGCCATAATTCTTTTCCATTGACCTCAGGTTTGCACTTGGCAGGAATTTATAGGTTACACCAAGCATCAATGTGGCATAAGCATCATTTTTGTCATTGCTCTCTAAAAGGTCGAGATCATCCACAAACATTTTGCGTAAGTTGTATTCCAGGTTCAGATCCCATTTTTCAGCCAACCGGAAGTTAAGACCTAATCCCAAAGGAATGGTAATGTCTTTGTAAGCTTCCTGATCGAAAGGTTCAGGGGCATCAGGTCCGTTTCTGGCGATCACATGCCAGTCACTATCGCGATACAATACAGTTGAATAATTGGTCAGCGCAGCACCGGTGAATGCATACATGTTTACAAAACGTTCAGGTTTGTAACCAAATATTAAATTGGTAAGGCTTGCGGTTAAATGCAGTTGACCATCCCAGACACTTGATGACATCCTGAGGTCTTGTTCCTCATATGTACTAACAACCCATCCATTGTTGAACACTCCTCTGAGTCCGATTACAGGGCTAAACTGATAACCTGCACCGAAGCCATAGAAGAAATTTACTCTTTCATTGTAAAGATCAGGTTTACTGACATCGCCGTAAAATTGAGAGATTCCACCACTGGCCTGAAGGAAGAAGTGTTTGTCGAATGATGATTTGGTCTCACTTTTTCCTGTGCCTTCTTCTTGCCCAAACACCAAAACTGGTGCTAAACCAAACATCAGGATGAGCATCATCATAAATGATTTGTAGTTGACTTTTTTCATAATGGTCTTATTTATTAGTAAGGGATTTCTTTTTTGTTGTTTTTCTTCGGTTTTTCAAAGTTTTGACAAATATAGGTTAGTTTCTGATTTTTTCAAAAAAAATCAAGTAATTTCTTTTGTACATGGCAAATATTGCCTTTTTTGCTTTTTTTTTCCCTGTTGACGCACCTTGCATTAAACAAAACACAGTCATATAAGTTTAAAAATGTACTTTTATTTATAAAAATATGTTCAACTTATTTTATCAAATGATGAATAAGTTTTAAACAATAACTTTAAATCTGCATTTAACCCCAAATTTACATACGAAAAATCGGAATCGCCATTCATTAATTCAAATATATATCTACAAATCCCGATTTTGTAATGCCTTATTCCGGATAATAAGCTTTTTTAAATATTTCCCAAATTAATATTCCTGCCGATACTGAAACATTGAGTGAGTGTTTGGTGCCATATTGTGGAATTTCGATGCAAATATCGCAGAGCTTCATTACTTCTTCATCAACACCCATTACCTCATTGCCAAAGATCAACGCATATTTTTTTTCGCGATCAGGAACAAACGATTCAGGATGAATGCTGCCTTCGGCCTGCTCTGCTGCAAGAATAAAATAACCATCCGACTTTAACGAACGCACCAATTCCACAGTAGATTCATGATATTTCCACTCAACAGATTCTGTGGCTCCCAGGGCTGTTTTCTGAATTTCACGGTTTGGCGGTTTTGCCGTTATTCCGCATAAGTAAAGTGTTTCAACCCTGAAAGCGTCGGCAGTCCTGAATACAGAACCCGTATTGCTCTGGCTTCTGAGGTTGTCTAATACGATTACCAGCGGGATTTTATTTGCTTTTTTAAATTCTTCGCAGGTTAGTCGGTTTAAATCCGACATGGAATGTTTTTTCATGCAAACATTTTGTTTGCAAATGTATAATGTTTTAAACTTTCTGGCTTACCGCTGATTTGTTTAAATCAAACTGCCTATTTTTGTTTTCAAAAAAAATAAAACTCTTGGCCAAAGAAACGTCAAAAAAAATTGCTGAAACCCCCTTGATGAAACAATTTAATTCCATCAAGGCAAAATATCCTGACGCATTGTTGCTTTTCAGGGTAGGCGATTTTTATGAAACTTTTGGCGACGATGCCATCAAAGCCTCTGCCATTCTTGGAATCGTGCTTACGCGAAGAGCCAATGGCGCAGCCTCCTACGTTGAACTAGCCGGTTTCCCTTACCATTCACTCGATACTTATCTGCCTAAGCTTGTAAGGGCCGGCCATAGGGTGGCCATTTGCGATCAGCTTGAAGACCCTAAACTTACCAAAACCATCGTCAAAAGAGGCGTAACCGAACTGGTAACTCCAGGCGTTTCATACAACGATAAGGTGCTTGAAACCAAACAGAACAATTTTCTTGCAAGTATTCATCTTCAGTCAGGCATCAGCGGAATATCCTTTCTGGATATTTCAACCGGCGAATTTTTAATTGCAGAAGGAAAGAACGATTATATCGATAAGTTGCTTCAAACTTTCAGACCCAGTGAAATTATTGTTCAAAAATCACTGCGTCGCGAATTTATTGCCCAATTCGGTGATAAATATTACATCAATACTTTCGACGATTGGGTGTTTTCCGATGATTTTGCTTTTGATCTTTTGCTTCTGCATTTTGGAACTAAATCCTTAAAAGGCTTCGGAGTTGATGAAATGCGGAGCGGAGTCATTGCCGCTGGTGCAGCTTTGCACTATCTGGCTGAAACACAGCACAACAAGGTTGGGCATATCTGCAATATTTCGCGCATTGAAGAGGATCATTTTGTGTGGCTCGATAAATTTACCGTCAGGAATCTTGAAATCCTGCAATCGGCCAACGAGCAGGCTACCACCCTGCTGAATGTCCTTGATCAGACAGTTTCGCCTATGGGAAGCCGCCTGATGCGCCGGTGGCTGGTTTTGCCCCTTAAAGATAAGCAACCCATTGTGGAAAGACACGATATTGTTGAGTATCTGGTTTTAAATCAATCTGTTGCCTCCAATATTACTGCCCACATAAAGTCAATGGGTGATATTGAGCGTATTATCTCCAAAGTCGCCGTTTCTCGGATCAATCCCCGGGAAGTTATTCAGCTCCGCCGGGCTTTGCTGGCACTGGAACCTGTAAAATCTATCTGCACAAATTCTCCGGTTCCTGCCTTGCAATTGATGGCCGATCAGATCAACCTGTGCAGTCTGATGGTACAAAAAATAGGTGCTGAAATTGATCCCGAGCCACCCGTTGCCATAAACAAGGGAAATGTCATAGCAAAAGGAGTTTCGCACGAACTGGATGAGCTCCGTGAACTTTCCGTTTCCGGAAAGGAATACCTTGCCAGGCTTCAGCAGCGCGAATCGGACCGGACCGGAATTCCATCGCTCAAAGTGGCATTCAATAATGTTTTTGGTTATTACCTGGAAGTCACAAATACCCACAAAAATAAAGTTCCTCCGGAGTGGGAGCGCCGTCAGACATTGGTAAATTCTGAGAGATATATCACCCCCGAATTAAAGGAATATGAATCAAAGATATTGAATGCCGAAGAGCGGATACTTGCCCTGGAAACAAGTTTGTACAATGATCTGATAATCAGTCTTCTGGATTATGTTGAGCCCATACAGATCAATAGTCGTATTGTTGCCAGACTCGATTGCCTTTTGTCTTTCGCTGCTGTATCGGTAAAGAACAATTACAGCAGGCCTTCAATGAATGAAGGATATGAGCTGATCATTAAAGATGGTCGGCATCCGGTAATTGAGAAAAATCTCCCGGCAGGTGAACAGTATATTGCCAATAATGTAAAACTCAACGATCAGGAGCAGCAGATTATCATTATTACCGGCCCCAACATGTCAGGAAAATCAGCTCTTTTGCGGCAAACAGCCCTGATTGTGCTTATGGCTCAGGCTGGTTGTTTTGTGCCGGCTGCCATTGCTGAAATTGGCCTTGTCGATAAAATTTTCACGCGGGTTGGTGCTTCCGATAATATTTCGTCAGGCGAATCAACTTTTATGGTCGAAATGAATGAAACGGCCAGTATTCTCAACAACATTTCAAACCGAAGCCTTATTTTGCTCGATGAAATTGGCAGGGGGACCAGTACTTATGATGGAATAAGCATTGCCTGGGCTATAGCAGAGTATTTGCATGAACATCCGCTTTTCAGGGCAAAGGTTTTGTTTGCTACCCATTATCATGAACTTAATGAAATGGCAACCACCCTGGAGCGGATTAAAAATTACCATATTTCAGTAAAAGAGGCCGGAAAACGGGTTATCTTTATGCGAAAACTTGAACCCGGAGGAAGTGAACACAGTTTTGGAATCCATGTGGCACGCATGGCAGGCATGCCACAGACTGTGCTTGAAAAAGCCACAGAGATGTTATCATTACTCGAAAAATCTCATGGTGCCGGCCAACTTCAGGGAACAAAACCACGAAAAAAAATAAAATCAACCGGCGATCCCTATCAACTGAGTTTCATTCAGCTTAATGATCCATTGCTGGAACAAATCCGTGAAGATATATTGGGTACTGATATTAACACACTTACTCCTGTTGAAGCCCTGATGAAGCTGAACGAAATCAAAAATCTTTTAAAAAAATCCTGATTTTGTTTGGAGGTACCAAAACTGGTTGTATATTTGCAGCCGCTAAAGTGATTGGCGAAAGTAGCTCAGTTGGTAGAGCATGACCTTGCCAAGGTCAGGGTCGCGGGTTCGAGTCCCGTCTTTCGCTCGAGACCCCGAAGATTCGGGGTTTTTTTATCCAGCCAATGGATGCCCGAGTGGTGGAATTGGTAGACACGAAGGACTTAAAATCCTTTGGCCATTGCGGCCGTGCCGGTTCAAGTCCGGCCTCGGGTACACTTCAAAATCCCTGTTTCAGGGATTTTTTCTTTGTGCGTCAGGCATGTATATCAGCTATAGGGTGCAAGTCCCGAACACGCTTCACAGTAAGGAGTGTTAGCCAAGAGCAAGGGTGTCCATCGCGAGATGGAATCTGAAGGAAGCTGGCGGCAA
>JAHYJC010000025.1 GCA_019429275.1 Lentimicrobium sp.
TTTTTTTTTAAGTAATATGCTTGAAGAAATATTAGACATTCGTAATGTTACAAGAGCCTTAAAGCAGGTTACTGCCAATAAGGGAGCCGGAGGCATAGATGGTATGCAGACCGATGAACTTCGCGACTACCTGAATGCCAACTGGCAAATGTTACGCAAATCGATATTAGATGGCAGTTACAAGCCGCAGCCGGTTCGCAAAGTAGAAATACCCAAACCACAAGGCGGCACAAGAATGTTAGGGATTCCAACCGTTATAGACAGGTTTTTGCAACAGGCTATAGCTCAATGGTTAACCTCACGTTATGATGAAGGCTTCTCCCCACATAGCTACGGGTTTAGGGCAAATCGCAATGCACATCAAGCCGTTGTGCAAGCAAAGGAATACCTGAACCTGGGTTACGAATGGGTCATCGAACTAGACCTTGAGAAATTTTTCGACAAGGTTCACCACGATCGGTTAATGAGTACCCTGGCCACGAAAATATCGGATAAGCGCACCTTAAAACTTATCCGGGCTTATCTGACCAGTGGCATCATGGAAGGAGGGGTCGTCAGTCCACGTAATGAAGGCACACCACAAGGCAGCCCGTTAAGCCCGTTACTATCGAATATCGTACTTGACGAACTCGATAAGGAATTACTTACCAGAGGGCATCGGTTTGTACGTTATGCAGATGATTGCAGTATCTATGTAAAGAGTGAGAAATCCGGGCATAGGGTCATGGAAAGCATCACAAAATATATAGAGGGCAAACTAAAGCTCACGGTAAACCGTGACAAGAGTAAGGTGAGCCGACCATCGGATAGCACACTTTTAGGTTTTTCATTCTATAAAAGTAGCCAAGGCTGGGAAATACGTATTGCTCCAAAATCTTTAGACAAAATAAAGAAAAAGATAAAAGAGAAAACCAAACGCAATGACCCAACTCCAGCTAAAGAAAAGATTAAAAAGCTTGAGATTTCAATTTCGGGGTGGGTTAACTACTTTTGCATTGCCAAAGGGAAAAGTAAAATGGAGGAACTTGATCAATTGGTCAGAACGAGGCTCCGTATGTGTTTTTGGAAACAATGGAAAAAGCCGAAAACCAAACGACTTAACCTGATCAAATTGGGCATTTCCACGCAAAAAGCCTATGAATGGAGCAATAGCCGTAAAGCATACTGCAGAGTTGCGCACAGCCCAATTTTGCAAAGATCGCTTAACAACCAATACTTCACTCGTTTGAAATATGTTGGATTTACTAACTATTACTTTTGGAAAACAGAATACCAGTTAACACTTTTCTAACAAACCGCCGTATACCGAACGGTACGTACGGTGGTGTGAGAGGTCGGAAAATAAAGTAAGTATTATATTACTTTATTTTCCTCCTAATCAATTGTTTATCAATATTATATCACCATTTTTTGAAACAATAACCCCGAATCCTTTCGATATTTAGTAATTTATAGGATGACGCTCCTGATTATTTCAGTTATATGGTGATGTCTATTCCGATTAAATTGTTTTCAGGGAGGTGGATAGGGGAGATATTTTTTAAGAGCAAAGTTAGACAACTGTCCCTCCAATAAGACAATTTTCCTGTCCGCAATGAATGCTAATATCTGTGTTTATTATCAAATTCATTCTTTTTGTTTATCATCGCTTTCAATTATCTAAATTCCTTGTGCTTTGAAAGCATTTAAAAAATATTTATTCATAAGTTACATTTGTAAACAGTATTAATATTTTTATTTTACTGATAAAGAGTATTATAAAGTTTTATAGTTTTACTTTTATATATAAATGTATTTATTTATTACAAGATACAAATGTATATTTAACTGAGTTACACATATAATTCATAAGATACATATGTAATCTCTACAATTGTAACTTAGCTGAATTAATGAAATTACATGGTTAATAAAGTGAATTAGCTTATTTTGATTAAAATTTAATTAAATGTTTATTTATAATACTAATATTCAGTTTAATATAATAATTATATAAAGTTATAATTGATATATAAATAAATTATTTTGCCATTTAATAATAATATATTTATATTTTTAATCAATTATAAAACAATTATTTACATAGTTTATATAAAGTATATAATCAGAAAATAACAATAAAAGTACAGATTACAATGTTAATCTATAAATTTTGAAAAGTCATTTTTTAATTATTATATTTGTAATCAAATAATAACCAGATGAACGACCGGATAGCATTATTACTTAAAGCAAAAAATATTTCTCCATCGCAATTGGCCGATGAACTTGGTATCCAAAGGTCCGGGGTATCTCATATAATGACTAACCGAAATAAACCCGGTTTGGAGTTTATTCAGAAACTTCTGAAAAAGTATCCTGATATAAGTTATAAATGGATTTTGTTTGGCGAAGGTCCAATGATGAATCCTTATCCTGAAGTAAATGTATCTCATGGAAGCCCTGAGGTTGCAGAAAAAAAACTGATGTCCTCTAAACCTTTATTATTTGAGTTATTTCCTGACGAGAATCAGGAAGATAATGCAAATGCTATAGAAAATGAGTTATCAGATATAAAAAATTCTGACAAATCTGTTGATGATCAATTAGTTGAAGAGGTTAAATCAGGTAAATTTCCTGTTGATATTTTCGTATCAGAAAATCCGGAAGCAAATATGGAGGATGAAGAAAGTTCAAAAATTAAACCTGAAGAAAATTTAACTGCCAAAATTGAGAATGTGGATGAAATGAAATCAGGCATAAAAATAAAAGATCCGGCTATTCAAAAGAATAACCGGATCATTCAAAAGATTGTAATATTTTACTCCGATAAAACCTTTATCAAATACAGTCCTGCGTCTGAAGATTAAGTTCAGATACGTTCAATCGATGAGAAAAAGAAATTGATCTCTTTTTCAGCATTCTCATCACTATCAGAACCATGAACAGCATTTTTTTGAACTGAAACCCCAAACATTTTTCTGATTGTACCTTCTGCTGCATCTGCTGGATTTGTAGATCCAATCAGGTTGCGGTAATCCTGCACAGCATTCGCTTTTTCAAGAACTGCTGCCAGTATTGGCCCTGAAGTCATAAATTCAACCAGATCATTAAAAAAAGGCCGATCCTTATGTACTTCGTAGAATGCTGAAGCCTGATTCTTTGAAAGTTTAACAATTTTAACTACTTGAATACGAAATCCTTGCTGAAGAATCATATCAAGAATTTTTCCGGTATATTTGGCCTCATAGGCTGCCGGTTTAATCATAGTAAATGTATAATTACCTGCCATAAATTTAATTTATTGTTATTGTAAAAGTAAGGAAAATTTTGGTGTCAGCCCTATCAACAAACTTTATACCTTTGTGTTCAAAATAAATATTAATTCAACCATATTACATTGCATAAATTTGATAGAGATCAGGTTAGCAAATTTAAAAGCTTGCTTACCAATCAAAATAAGATTCTCATTACTACTCACTATAACCCCGATGGGGATGCTTTAGGTTCATCTTTTGCCCTTTGCAGGTATTTAAAAAATAAAGGTTACCAGGTTTCAGTGCTTGTTCCGAATGAATATCCAGGGTTTTTGGCCTGGATGCCTGGCAATAAGGATGTAATTGTCTATTCAAAAAATTCTGAAACCGCCGATATACTTATTGATGAGGCTGATTTAATTTTTTGTCTGGATTACAACGCAATTCAGCGGGTAAACTTGTTTACTGAAAAACTCGAAAAATCTTCAGCTATTAAGGTTCTGGTTGATCATCATCTGCAACCTGAACCACAATTTGATTTTGTTTTTTCTGTAATTAACACTTCCTCTACTTCTGAACTTATTTACGACCTTATCAATGCAATGGGAGACAAGCATTTGATAGATAAAGAAATAGCAAATTGCCTTTATGTTGGCATCATGACTGATACTGGCTCTTTTAGTTTTGCCTGTAACCATCCGCACACCTATGAAGTTGTGGCCGAACTCGTTCGTATAGGTGTTGATACTGAGCAGGTTCATCGTTTGGTTTATGATACATACTCCGAGCATAGGATGCGATTGCTTGGATATTGCCTGAGTGAAAAATTGCAAGTAATGCATAACTTTTCATCGGCTTACATCTGGCTTACCAAAGAAGATATGAAGCGGTTTAATGTTCAGTCAGGCGATACAGAAGGCATTGTAAATTATGCACTTTCAATAAAAGGAATCAGCTTTGCTGCATTTTTTACTGAAAAGCGCGATAGAATCAGAATTTCATTCCGGTCAAAAGGTGATTTCTCCGTCAACACTTTTGCTAGAGAACATTTTAATGGTGGAGGGCACAGGAACGCAGCAGGTGGCGATTCATTCATGAATATGCAGGAAACTTTAAAAACGTTTGAAATGCTGCTTCCTAATTATCTTGATGACCTTAAAAAGGCATCACTTCATGGAGATATATTTTAATTTTTGCCTTTCATATTATGTCACGCTCAATCCTTTTCATAATCATTTCAATGCTTTGTATCTTTCTGTTCTTCTCATGCAGGAATCATAAATTGAAGGATACCAATAACCCTGATCAGAGCAGATTGCTGAAGGAATCGCTGGTTGCAGCAAATAAACAGGCAGTTAAAGCTGAAAATGAACAAATTGAAAGTTTCATATGTCGATATAACTGGAAAATGAAAGAAACCGGAAGCGGTTTAAGGTATCAGATTTATTTTCAGGGTTCAGGGGAAGAAGTTCAACCCGGTAGAATAGCAGTTTTAAAATATACTGTCAGGCTCATAACAGGCGACCTTATTTATTCATCCGATAATGACGGATTAAAAGAGTTTATGATTGGAAGAGGAGGCGTGGAAAGTGGTCTTGAAGAAGGAATATTATTACTAAAGGTGGGCGACAGGGCTAAATTTATCATACCTTCGCACCTTGGTTTTGGATTGCTGGGAGATCAGGACAAAGTACCGCCAAAATCAACCCTGATTTATGATTTAGAATTGATTTCACTTAAATAAAAAAAACCAAATAATTAAAAATTAACATGATTAACAAAAAACAACTGTTAATACTTCTGTCTATTGGGATGGCAGTATTTTTTTATGCCTGTTCGGAATTCCCCGGATTTAAGAAAACCAAAGACGGCATGAAATATAAGTTTTATGTAAAAGGGAACGATACGACTACGATGCGTACCGGTATGATTCTTACGATGAAACTTAAATATGCAATCGACGATTCCACTCTTTTTAATTCAGATGATATGGAGGAAAGTTTTAAGCTTCCTCTTGAACTGCCATCTTATAAGGGAGATATTTACACTGCTCTTACCATGATGAAACCGGGCGATAGTGCAACTTTTATTTCCAGTGCTGATTCATTCTTTCTGAAAACAGTTCAGCTACCGCAGGTACCTGACTCAGCCTGGATTGGTAAAAATATCCATTTCCATATCAAACTTCTTTCAGCCATGACCAGCGAGCAAATGCAGGCTGAACAACAAGCTGAAATGGAAACTCTGAGGATCGAAGAAATGGCTAAACTCGAAGCATACATTGACTCCGGTAAAATTGCAGTTTCTCCTTTAGAATCAGGACTTTACTTTATTGAGGAGGTAAAGGGAACCGGAAAGAAACCTAAAGAAACAGATATTGTAAAGGTGCATTTTAAAGTATCGGATATTACGGGCAGAGTATTTTTCTCATCCTATGATCAGGGTGAGCCCATGCGATGGGAAGCAGGCAAGGTTTTTGACAATGCTGGTGCAACTGAGGCGCTGAATCTTATGTCAGTTGGATCAAAAGTGAAAGCAATCGTGCCTTCTTCAATCGGATTTGGAGAGCAGGGAAGGGGAAATTTTGTGGCACCTTACTCAACACTTATTTATGATTTGGAAATGATGAGTTTCCAGACCAAAGCACAATTCGACAAAGAACGTGAGAATGAGCAGCGAAAAGCTGAAGGTGAAAAGGAAAAAAACAAAGCTCAGGAGATGAGCAAACTTGCAAATTATGTAAAAAGTAATAACATTACTGTAAAACCTACAGCCAGTGGTTTGTATTATATAGAGACACTGGCAGGTTCAGGAGAAAAGCCGGTTGCAGGAAAAAAAGTACAGGTGCATTACACTGGTACACTGCTTGATGGTACTAAATTTGATTCATCAGTCGACAGAGGCCAGCCTTTTGAATTTGTACTCGGTCAGGGACAGGTAATTCAGGGATGGGATGAAGGAATTGCCATGATGAAGAAAGGCGGAAAAGCCAGGCTGATCATTCCTTCTGCCATTGCTTACGGACCCGATGGACGTATGCCTACCATTCCTCAGAGTGCCACACTTATTTTTGATGTTGAGCTTATAGATTTTGAGTAATTTTTAAAAAACAAATAAAAAAGCCATTGCCCGGTTGCAATGGCTTTTTTATTTGATCAAAATCTAATCGGAATTGATTTATAATTACTGATTATCAATATTTTAAAACAATTAAGAATAACCAGGGAATCATTCAGAAAGACACCCTTAAAATCTGGCTTTCAGGATTAACCAATTCTTTAATTTGTTCAAATGATATAAAAACACTCAGGGGTCCGGTTTCCTGCCCGGCTAGTTCGTATGTGTTATAATGAAAACCAACACCTGAAGATGTTATAAAAAAATTCTGTGAAACCGGAATTTCATTGCTGAAGAAGCCATAATCACTAAGAGAAAAATCAGGATCAATATTTAGTTTGCTGCAAATGGAGGATCTTATTAACTTTGAAAGTCTGCTTTCAGACTCAGGAAGGAAAAGATTAGAAGGCGCAATCTTTTTGCCGGTAACAAAATCATATACCAGATATCTGCTGATGCTTAAACCTGATGTCCCGCCGGTATAAGCGTAATCATGAAGTTTCAGGCTTAATAGATCTTTATCATTATAAATTACAGAAAGTAGTTTTCGTTTTTCCCAATTCAAATACTGGTAGTTTTCTTTTGTATTAATATCGAGATTGTTTGACCTGTATTGTTCAAAAAATTTAGTCTCCTGATCTTTCAGCATAATCAGAGCATCAGTTTGTGTGCTCAACCTGAACAAATCTTTGTAAATCATTGTCATAAGTTTTTCAGCGCTGGTTTTATCTGTATCTCCTGAAGCTGAAAGAATTACCGATTCGTAAACCGCCACAGGTGAATCGGGTTGATCATAAAGTGGTTGCAGAGACGATACTGCTGTAACTCTGAATTGCCTGCTGCCTTCCAAAAATCTGACCGACATTTCAAATGGTCTTAATTCGCCTGTTTCATTTTTCCAGGTCCCACTTAAAGTAACTTCATCCAATAGTTTTGCCTCAATAATAGTCTCATCTGTATGAACTTCTGCTAAAACAATTTTTCCATCTTCTAAAAGTGTTCCACTGAGTTCAAGAGGGATGTCACCTGTAAAATGGTTATGAATAAAACCATAGACCTTCTGTCCGGCAAAAATAAGGTCAGCTGAAACCTTCTCTTCACTGTCAATATACCCAAGGAGGTGTACATATTTGTTCTGATCCTGAGCACAGGTCATTCCAATTGATTTTACCAATAAAAATATTAAGGCCAAAATCTTTAAAAGATTGATTTTCATCATTATGATTGTTTTTTTTATTTTTCTCCAAACAAAGCAGTCCCAATTCTGACCATTGTGCTGCCTTCATCAATGGCAATTTGATAGTCACCCGACATGCCCATTGAAAGCTGGCCAAAGTATTCATTATCAGCAAAAAATTCAGACTTTAATTTATCAAATAATCTTTTTAACGTGGCAAATTCGCTTCTTACAACATTTTCGTCTGAAGTAAATGTGGCCATTCCCATAAGACCAAGGATCTTAACATTCTTTAGATTTAAAAATTCAGGGGAATTAAGAATCGTTAGAACCTCTTTTTCATCCAGCCCGAATTTACTTTCTTCACGGGCAATATAAACCTGCAGCAAACAGTCAATTACGCGCTGATTATTCAAAGCCTGCCTGTTAATTTCAATGAGAATTTTCAGACTGTCGACGCTGTGAATTAAATGTACATAGGGAGCAATAAATTTAACCTTATTGGTTTGCAGATGTCCGATAAGGTGCCAGCGAATATCGGCCGGAAGGAGAGGCTGTTTTTCCTTCATTTCCTGCACCCGGTTTTCGCCAAAATCGCGAAGCCCAAGTTTGTATGCTTCTAAAAGCAACTCAATCTTCCTGTTTTTGGTAACTGCAATTAAAGTTACTTCCAGAGGTAGCTCACGAAGAATTTTATTTATATTTTCTTTAAGCTTTTCCATTCTTAAAACTCTTATTCTGCAAATTTAACTTAAAAAAGCCTGTGTCATCGCCTGATAATTTATATTCATGACAGATTCTGTTTTTGACAATATCGTTTGTTTTTTGTATCTTGTTATTGTTTAACAAGCTGCTGATTTCACTGATGTTTAATAGATACAATATCATCATATGAGAGCATCTTTTGGTTTTTGTTATTGGCTGCCGCGCATTCTTTGCATTCTTGCAATTCTTTTTATCAGTCTGTTTGCGCTGGATTCATTCGATCCTGAATTATCCCTTTATAAGCAGTTGTCGGGGTTTTTAATGCATATGATTCCCTCCTTTATTTTGGTTGCCTTACTCATCGTGGCCTGGAAAAAAAGAATTGATTGGTGGTATTATTTTTATTCTTTTAGGCCTTGGGTTAAGCCCATTCATCTACTCCCACAATTACAGGATAAACCATTCTGTTTGGGAAAGCTTTAAAATACTAATGCTGATTACTTTACCTTTTGTTTTTATTGGTGTATTTTTTATCATAAGTTTTTTGATGCGTAAAAAGCAGCATTCATAAATCATGCGATTCAAACCAGCAATGATTTATTTATCTTTACTTCCGATTTCAAATTTCAAGGTTTTGAAGATGAAAGAATACAAATTTCAGGCAGATATCATTAAACATGAAACTCTGGATGCTGCCTATATTGAATTTCCTTTTGATGTTAAAAAGGAATTTGGTAAAAAAGGGCAGGTAAAAGTAAAGGCAATTATTGATGGTTGTGAATACAGAGGATCTCTGGCAAAAATGGGGTATCACTGTCATATTATCGGACTCAATAAAAAAGTGAGGGAAGCAATTGATAAAAAGGCCGGTGATAGAGTTGATGTTATTATTACTGAAGATAAGGACGAAAGAACGGTTGAACTACCCGCTGACCTAAACTTGGCTTTTTCCGAAAATTATTTTGCCGCTCAGCAATTCAACAAGCTTTCATTCTCAAACAGAAAAGAATATGTAACATGGATTGTTTCAGCCAAAAAACAGGAAACACGTGAAGCAAGGCTAAAAAAAAGCATACAAATGCTTGTTGCCGGGAAAAAGAACCCTTCTGATAAAACGTGAAAACACAAGCTCCTGTCATTCAGTAGCTTTCATTTCTTATGCAAATAAAATTCTAAATTCTAAAATATTAAGGAATGAAGGAAAATGATAAAGTTGTGATGTACATTGGTTCAGAAAGCAAAATTCAACCTATCCGACCCGATCCAATAATTTCTGATTACAAAGTTGTTCTTTACAAACAGAGAATGCAACCACATTATGCAGTTGAAGCATTGGTTGAAGGATTTAATGTATTAATTGCTGACTTTTACAGTAGTGGTTTGGCTGTTTTGAATGAGTTAAAAAAAATTATAAACGAAAAATTTCCGGATTCATCTTTTGACTCACAGCGCCATGCACGCAATACCTATCGGGAACTTTCAAATCGTTTGTTATTGAAAATCAGAAATCACAAATTGATTATCAGAAAAGCGCCTGAGATTGGTTGGCTGAAAATTTTGTATCCCGAATTGGATGACTTCTTGTTACCATTTCCACAAATCCAGGGGCTAAACAGTTCATGGCAATGGTATGTGAATGGAATTTTTGTCCCGGTCTTGCGTCAAAAGATCTTTCCATGGTATGGAACTTATTTCCCAACCCGTTTTGAACATATTGAACTTTTCGAAAGCTGGCTAAAAGAATATAAAGGCAAAAAGGAAACAGCCATTGATATTGGAATTGGGAGTGGCATTCTAACTTTTCAGATGCTCAAACATGGTTTTGGCAGCATTTGTGGAACCGATTCGAATCCAAACGCAATCATCGGTCTTCAGCAACATATTGAAAAGCATCAATTGCAATCGAAGATTAACCTGAAATTTGGAGATATGTTTGCCAACTGCGATTCTGTTTCTGAACTGGTTGCTTTTAATCCGCCCTGGTTGCCAGCTTTATACAATCCCGATGGCCTTGACAGCGCAATATATTACGACGCAGATTTATTTCCCCGTTTTTTTAGTGAGGCTGCAAAACATTTAATTAAGGGTGGAAGGCTGGCAGTAATTTTTTCAAATCTGGCTCAGATAACAAATCATGAAACAGAACATCCAATTGAAAAGGAACTCTTAAGTGGCGGAAGATTTATAAAAGAGAGATTTATGGATAAGCAGGTTAGACCAGGTTCTAAAAAAACAAGAAGAAAACTTGATCGTCATTCAGCAGAGCGAGTCGAATTGTGGATATTAAAACCAATAGGAGAGGTTTAAGAGATTTAAGAGATTTAACGCTTTCTCCTTATACTTGTCTCAATTGCATCCACAATCCTGTTAAAAACCTCATTAAAGTTTCCAAGGCCGTCAATTCTTGTAACTTCGTGATGTTGCTTGTATTTCTCAATAACCGGTATAGTTTTGGTTTCGTGTTCCTGAAGTCGTTTTACGATTTTGGCGGTACTACTGTCATATGGCATGCACCCTTCTGTTTTGCTTCGGGCATCAAGGCGACTGATAAGTTCCAGGGTAGGGACTTCAATATCAATTATCTGCGAAATTGATGAGCCATGTTTTTTTAACAATCCATCCAGAATGTATGATTGTACCAGAGTTCGGGGATATCCCTTGAAGATAAAACCTTTTACATCTTTACTTTCTGCCAGCTTTTTTTCAATGAGTTGCACTACAATTTCATCAGGCACCAACTGACCATTTTCATAATGTTCTTTGATTTTTTTTCCTGTTTCAGTATTATTTTTAATCTCCTGATCGAGCATTGGTCCTGTGGCAACATATTCCAGCCCAAAATGCCGGGCAAGCGCTTTGCCCTGCGAACCCCGCCCTGATCCGGGATAACCGAATAAAACTATATTAAACAGGCTTTTGCTCAGCTCATGCCTTATGATTTCTGTAATCTGATCATGTACCTTTTCAATTCCCGATGTACCATCCACTTCCAAAAAGATGCCTTTTTCTTTATAAAACTGAAGAACAGGAAGTGTCTTTTCACTATATTCTTTCAGCCTGTTTCTAATAATCTGTTCATTGTCATCGCTGCGCCCTGAAGTCAGTCCGCGATTCATCAGCCGTTTGACTGATTCTTCTTCAGGGACATTCAAACTGATCAGGCAATTCAGCGAAGTATGCATTTTGATCATCAATCCCTCCAGAATGTAGGCCTGAATGTAGGTTCTTGGAAATCCATCGAAGAGAAAGCCATTGGATCCAGAATTTTCGGTAATTGTTTTCTCAATAATCTGCACAATAATCTCATCAGGCACCAGTCCACCTGAGGCAATGATGTCTTGTGCTTCCAATCCTAGCCTGGTTTTTCCGGCCATCTCTTTACGCAAAAGATCACCGGTGGAAATATAATAGAGATTGTACTTTTTTGTAAGAAATTCCGACTGGGTTCCTTTTCCTGCGCCCGGCGGACCAAATAGTGCGATGTTGAGCATATTATTTTGATCAGTTATGTATGATTAATCATGGTTCTCTACCCCAAACCTGTATGAATTTTTTCAAAATAATACCATGCCGCAATTTTCATTTCATAAATCCGGCGAAGGCAAAAAAAAGACGCTTACTCCAGCGTCTCTTTTCATCCTTATTTTAATTATTTTGCGAAACTTATTGCCCTGGTTTCTCTGATTACGGTAATTTTTATCTGGCCGGGGTAGGTCATTTCATCCTGAATTTTTTTGGAAAGGTCGTACGATATTTTGTTGGCTTCATCATCTGATACTTTATCGGCTCCAACAATTACCCTGAGTTCTCTACCTGCCTGAATGGCATAGGTTTTAACGACTCCGGGGTAGGAGAGGGCAAGCTCTTCAAGGTGATTGAGACGCTGAATGTAAGCTTCAACAACTTCACGCCTTGCACCCGGTCTGGCTCCGGAAATGGCATCACAAACCTGTACTATCGGAGCTATCAGACTTTCCATTTCCACTTCATCGTGGTGAGCTCCAATGGCATTGCAAATGTCAGCAGGTTCTTTGTAACGCTCAGCCAATTTCATTCCCAGTATTGCATGTGGCAATTCAGGTTCATTATCGGGCACTTTTCCGATATCGTGAAGTAATCCTGCTCTTTTGGCTTTTTTAGGACTAAGTCCTAGTTCAGCGGCCATTGTGGCACACAGATTTGCAACCTCTTTGGAGTGTTGGAGTAAGTTTTGGCCATACGATGAGCGGTATTTCATTTTACCGATCATGCGAATAAGTTCAGGATGCAATCCGTGGATTCCAAGGTCTATGGCAGTTCTTTTTCCGGTTTCAATGATTTCCTGTTCTATTTGTTTCCGGGTTTTTGCAACAACTTCTTCAATCCTTGCAGGGTGAATTCGACCGTCAGTCACAAGTTTATGCAGTGATAGCCTGGCAATTTCGCGCCTGACCGGATCAAAGCCTGAAAGAATTATTGCATCAGGTGAATCATCAATAACAATCTCAATACCTGTTAGTGCTTCTAATGCTCTAATATTCCTTCCTTCACGACCAATAATCCGTCCTTTGATTTCTTCACTTTCAATGTTAAAAACCGATACGCTGTTTTCAATAGCATGTTCAGCTGCAGTTCGTTGAATGGTTTCAATAACAATTTTTTTGGCTTCTGTGTTGGCGGTAAGCTTAGCTTCTTCTAAAATATCCTTAATGTGAACCATTGATTCTGATTTGGCTTCATCTTTCAAAGCCTCAATCATTTGAGCTTTAGCCTCTTCGGGCGACATTCCCGAAATGGTTTCTAATTTCTCTACCTGTTGTTTAACGGCTTTGTCAAGATCTGCCTGTTTTTTATTCAGCAGGTCAAGTTGGGCTGTAAGGTTATCTTTAATTGCGGTTGTCTCTTTTTGTTTTCTCTGAAGTTCTTCAAATTTTTGAGATAGTGTAACTTCTTTCTGTTTTAGTCGGTTTTCGTTTTTTAATATTTCTTTGTTTTTCTCCTGATAATTGTTTTCGAAGTCAGTCTTCAATTGCAGATACTTCTCTTTTGCCTGCAGATTTTTATCCTTCAGGATCATCTCTGCTTTTTCTTCAGCATCTTTAAGGATGTGCTGACTCTTCTTTTCAATGGCCTTTTTTAAGAGGGTAGAAGCAATCAGAACTCCTGCTACCAATCCCGCCACCAAGGCGGTCAGACCAATTATTAATGTCTCCATTTGTAAAAAGTTAGTTGATGTATAGTGAAATGGAGAAAGTTTGGACAAAAAAAACCCGCATTGTCCCATGAGTTTTGGTAAACCCCAAAACTGCATAAATGAGGCGGCCAGCAACTTCGAACTTCCAATGCTCTCCGAAAAGAGACCCGGTCGAAACCGGGGTAAGGCCTGTTCTAGGCTAATCTGAGCGTATGCCTCAAAGTTGAAAATGTTGAGTTTACAAACTTTAAAGGATCAATGCGGGATGTCTTAATGTTTTCAAAGAACTTATGTTGACTCTTATTCCGATAACGCTTCTGTCAATACCTTGTCGATTTCAGAAAGTTTACCGGTAAGTTGCTGATTATGAAACTTTAACTGGGTTTCAAAATCAATAGAACTTACCGAAAATTGCAATGCTACCATGGCCAAAAGATCTTGTTTGTCTTTATACTGAAAGTAGCTGGCATATTTTTCAATATCAGTATCAATGGCTGATGCAGCTTTCCTTATTGCCTCTTCCTCTCTTCGGTTTATCTTCAATTTGTAAGGCCGGTCTGCAATCACAACAGTTATTGATAGTTCATCCATCAGGATTATTTACAGTTTGTTATTTATTTAAAAGTCCAATGCAACGATCTATGTCCCGCACAAGTTCGTTAATTTTAAGTTTGACGTTTGTCCGGCTTTCTTCCTTGTTAAGTGATTTCGCCAGTTTGACAACAATTAGTTTATTTTCAAGCTCACTCTGTAAAACCTTCAGATTCTCAACTTGTGCTTTCAACGATCTGATTTCACCGGTAAGTTTTTCGTTTTCAGATTTTAAAACTTCATTTGATTCTAAAACCTTTCTTACTTTGTATTCAATCCCGGTTATCAGTGTCTCAACATTTGTCATGAATCCTTCAGTTGGGACGGCAAATATATATTAAAGTTCGTTTCTCCCACCATATAACCCTTACGGAGGGAGCATTTTTTTTCAAATATACTTAATTTTTTATATATATGAATCAATTTTTATATTTTTATTGAAAAATTCAATATGAACGAAGAGTTCCTTCATTATTTATGGAAATATAAACTTCTAAATAAATCTCTTCAAACCCTTGAAGGTGAGCAAATTAGAATTATTTCTCCAGGTATTCATAATCTCAATGCCGGTCCTGATTTTTTTGATGCACGACTTCAAATCGGTAATACGGTCTGGGCTGGAAATGTTGAAATTCATATCAATAGCTCCGATTGGACAAAACATGGTCATCACAAGGATCCGGCTTACGACAACGTGGTATTGCACGCTGTTTATAATCACGATGTTACTGATTCAAATCAGAGAATTCCTGTGTTTGAATTAAAAGGATGTTTCGATGAGAATCTGTTCTCAAGGTACAGAGATTTTCTTAACTCCCGCTTATGGGTGCCTTGTGCAACTCAGGTAAGTTCGGCCCCTGAAACAGAAATAATACTCTGGCTTGAACGAATGCTAATTGAACGCCTGGAAAATAAGTCTGATTTAATAACCGGCTTTCTGGAGTTGGGAAAGAGTAATTGGGAAGAAGCACTTTACTATACTTTAGCCCGGAGTTTTGGATTTAATGTCAATAATCTGCCTTTTGAAATGCTTGCACGCTCCTTGCCTTATAAAATTATTGCCCGTCATTCCGATAATCCATTTCAGGTTGAAGCACTAATTTTTGGCCAATCGGGTTTGCTCACCGAAGAAGTTACCGATAGATGGGCGCAAGAGCTTTTTAATGAATATGCTTTTTTAAGAAAAAAATACCAGCTCATACCTATCCAAAAACATTTATGGAAATTCATGAGGCTGAGACCAGGGAATTTTCCAACCATTCGCTTAAGTCAGTTTGCTGCTTTGTTTTGCACCAGCCAAAGTCTGCTTTCACGGATTCTGGAAAGTACAACATCCGAAAGTCTCATTAAGCTTTTTAATGGTGTTGAAGCATCTTCATACTGGAACAACCATTATATGTTCGATAAGGATGTCACATTTCGTAAAAAAACTCTTGGAAAAGAAGCCGTTAAACTACTGATGATCAATGCGGTGTTGCCTTTTATGTTTGTTTATGGCAGGTCGTTGGATAATGACAACCTGTGTAATCGTGCCCTTGACATTTTCAATAAGTTACCAGGCGAGAAAAATACAATCACGCACAACTGGAAAAAATATGGTCTGGATGTTAGCACAGCATTTAATACACAGGCCCTTATAGGAATGAAGAAAGAGTATTGCGACAAAAAACGCTGCCTCGATTGCAGAATTGGAGATTTTTTGTTAAGAAAAGAGTCAGATCAGGATAGCTTATGACCATTCTAAGCAAATTTTTCAATCCTGATTCTTGCATCTACTGCAATAACTCCTTTCTGATTTCCCAGTAATGGATTGATATCCATTTCTATGATCTCAGGCGCAGCTTCACACAATGCCGATAGTTTGGTAATGACATGGGCAAATTCATTTTCATTTACTCCTTCCTGTCCCCTTGTTCCCTGAACGATTTTATAAGATTTAAGATCCGAAATCATTTTTTTTGCTTCATCAAATGAAACCGGTGAAAGCGTAGACTGAACATCTTTGAAAACTTCAATAAAAATTCCTCCCAATCCGCAAAGGATCATGTGACCGAATTTTGGCTCAGCTTTAGCGCCGACAAAAATCTGGATACCGCTCAGCATGGGTTGCAGCATTACAGCGAATGTATCTTTAATGGCTATCAGCCTATCAAACTCCTTCATTACAGTTTCATCATCCTTAACATTTAGCACAACACCGCCAATATCTGATTTATGCACAGGTCCAACAACTTTCATTACAACGGGGTAACCAAGTTCATTTGCTGCATTTACGGCATCAGATTTAGTTGAAACAACTGCTTCGCCAGCCCTGTGAATTCCGGCTGCATCGAGCAATTGCTGAACTTTTTCCGGTTCAAGATACCCATCCTCAGAATTTTCAATTATTGCTCTAATGGACTTTACATCAACCTTTGGTATTTCTGCTTTACCGGCAGGAGGGGGGGTGTTGTAAATTTTTGCCAGGGCATTTCCAAAAACCACTTCATCAGGAAAATTAATTCTACCCAGCGAAATGAAATAATCAATCTCTTTTTTTACATTTATGATTGAGGGAAGAATAGGAAAAATTGGTTTCCTGCATGTTTTCATCTTTTCATCAAGCAATTTGTAAACATCGTAAACTTCAGTAAGTCCCGGACTTCCGAATATTACGGCCATAGCATCAATGTTTTCGAATTCATTATCGCAGGCATCTATGATATCTCCAAGATTGGCAGCTGTTCCTGTCGCCAGAAAGTCGATAGGATTGGCAACCGATGAGCCGGGAAGTAACTTTGCAAGCAGTTCAGGATTTTCAAGATGAGGTAATTCAAGCCCATTGTTTGAAAGTGCGTCAGTTAGCATTACTGCCGGCCCACCTGCATGTGTTATGATGGCAATATTTTTTCCGGCAAGTGGTTTATGCATAAAAATGGCAGCAACAGTAGCTAATTCTTCTCGTCCATAACACCTTACAATACCTGCTTTTCTGAAAAGGGCATCCACTGCAGAATCACTGCTCGAAAGGGCTCCAGTGTGAGAGGATGCTGCGCGACTTCCAGCTGAAGATGTTCCTGATTTTATGGCGGCAATTCTGCAACCTTTGCCAATCAATGATGAAGCATGTTTAAGCAGTAAATCAGGTTTATTAACACTTTCAATGTATAGCAGTTTAACCCTTGAACTTTCCTCGGGGTCAAAAGTTTCGTCCATATACTGAAGCACTTCTTCAACTCCTATTTGGGCACTGTTGCCAACCGAATATACACTTGAAAAAGGAATGCCATTTTGAATGGCGGTTTCCATTATAAAAACGGCTGTTGCACCTGAGCCTGAAATAAATTCAACTCCCCGTGGAATAAGTTTGGGTATTGGCAATGTAAATACTGAAGTGTGATGATGGTTCATTACTCCAATACAGTTAGGCCCAATAAGACAACCATTCACTCCATTCACAATATCTACAATCTTTTTTTCGAGCAAAGCTCCGGCTTCGCTTTCTTCATGAAATCCTGCAGAAAGAATAATAAAGGCACGGGTTTTCTTATTATGTGCCAACAATTCAACCGTTTCAGGACAATATTTTGCAGCAATTGCCAGTATAGCGAGGTCGCATTCAGGCAGATCACTGGCATTTTGATAGCACTTTATGCCTTGAATTTCAGTCTCTTTCGGATTGGTAACATATAAATTCCCTTGAAAATTATTATCCAGAAGGTTCTTTAGTACCTTTCCTCCGGGTTTGGTTGTGTCATTAGAACCACCAATTACAACAATGCTTCTGGGATTGATAAGTTGCTGATTGATCATAAAAATCAGATTTTAAACTATGAAAATTTGTCCGGACTCGTATTTCAGGTTGCGAAGATATGAAAAGGGAAAAATTATGAAGGCCGGAAAATTGAAAATTTGAATTCCAACTATCAATACCGGCACTGCAAAATTACTGACTTACAATTATCATTATTTAGTCAGATGATTCAGAAAAGGCACAAATACAGGGGTTTTAGCTTTATATTCTTCCCAGTCAGGCCGGCCTTGATATTTCTTTTCCAGCATGGGAACACCTGAAATATATCTCAAAAGCAAGGTGATTACCAATGGGCTGAGAATGGTAAAGATACCATCTTTAACAGGTATCGCCATCATCCAGATGCCCCACCATAGCAAAGCTTCACCAAAATAATTGGGGTGGCGCGTATATTTCCATAAACCCAAAGTAATTATCTTTCCTTTATTGTCAGGATTCTTTTTGAATTTAATCAACTGATAATCACCAACTGCCTCAAATAAAAATCCTGTTAAGAAAACCAGTAGCCCTAAAAAATCGATAATTCCGAAACCAATTCCGGCATTCGCATTTATATGCAAAACAGGCCAGGATATTATAATCATGAAAAATCCTTGCAGCATATATATTTGAAAAAAGCTGCGCAATCTGAAATTTTTCCATGTCCTTCTCCAGTTTGCATACCTAAAATCTTCACCACTGCCGGAATTCCTGAGAAAAATATGTATTGAAAGCCTTAATCCCCAGATTATTATCAGAATATTGACAACAAACTTCTTAAACTCAATTGAGTCTGACTGCCACAAACTGCTGGTTGCCAGGAGAATAAATCCAATACCCCAAAAAATATCCACAATGGAATTATCTTTAAGGATAAGAGCCAGAATAAATATGGCAGACATGAAGATAAAGACCAGCAAAGCCGCAGTTGGTAAGTAGCAGAACATAAATTAAGTCTTCATAAATTCAAAATAACTCAGAAAAATTTGAATAAAAAAATCGGAAGTTCTGGAGAAAATCCGATCAATATTCAATTTCATTTTGTATTAATCTTCAAACATTATTGAGAGTGCAACAACCCCGGGTCCGACATTTACGCCTAAAACCGGAGAAGCATCATTGAAAAATTCCGGATTGAGGCCACAAATTTCTTTCATTCTTTCAACAAACCAATTGGCCGTGCTTATGTTCCTGGCATGAGAAATGGAATACCCCCATATTTTTTTACTGGAAGCCATATTTTGAACTTTTGCCAGAATCAATTGCATGCTGCTTCTTTCTGTAAAAGGTTTTCCAAAAGTTTCAGTTTTCCCCTGGTTATTAACAGTAACAATGGGTTTCAGGTTAAGCAGAGATCCGATAAATCCCTTGGTATGACTAACCCTTCCGCTTTTAACCATGTATTTAATGGTTTTGGAAGAAACAAACATCTTGGTATTGTCAGACCAGGTGTCAATTTTATTTACAATTTCATCATGGGTCGCACCGTTTTCGATTTCTCTGGCAGCACGCAATACAATCAGTCCCAATCCGCTGGATAAACGCCTGGAATTTAATACATTGATTTTCTTTCCACTATGTTCTGAAACTGAGTGAGATGCTTTTTTACTATTACTCCAGGTCCCACTCATGGCTGCACTAATGTGAATGCCAATGATTGATTCGTAATGGCTTGCCAGATATGAATATTTATTGAAAAAATCTTTGTAAGCCGGTTGTGCAGTTGAAGGATAATCTTTTGCCTTATCAATCATAGAATAAAACTGCTCCGGATGAATTGTCAGCCGGTCAAGAAAGTATGTTTCACCAAAATGCACACTCAAAGGAACAACGTGCAGTTGGTATTTTTCAATAAGTTCAGATGGTATATCGCAGGTAGAATCAGTTACCAGTGCAACCGGATATTTTGCATTTGAAGAAATCTCATGCTGCATTATCATATCATCAACCTTCTGAAAAGAAATATTTCCATATTTACTCAGCGTACTCATGACTTTTGCAGGATGGTCACTATGAATATGAACTCGCATTTTTTTTGGTGAACCCGCAACAACCATCGAGTCACCAAGGTGTGCAATGGACTTTCTGACCTGCTGAAGTTCTACTTTTTTCTTTTCATCAAGCATCATCATGGCTTCGGTGCAGTACCTGTAAGTAATTATTTCATGAGATACTACTTCTGAGTCTGCAATTACAACGGTTTCCCTACCGGCAAGCATTTTCCTCAGTTCTCCGGCTTTAACAAATTCTACCATTCCCTGCAGAAAAACAACAAAACCCTTAGCACCGGCATCTACTACTTTAGATTTTGCCAGGATTTCCAGCTTTCCAGTTGTAGCCTGAAGTGATTCAAGCGCTTTTACATATGCCTGCGCCAGTAATTCAATGAAGTCCTTTATACTGTCTTTTAATATATAAATAAACTCAGCCCATTCTCTGATCACCGTAATCATTGTTCCTTCAACTGGATTTGCAATGGCTTCATAGGCATAAGTAACAGCTTTTTTGATTATTTCTGCGAAAGTATCAACACTTACGACCTCATGCTTTTGAATTTCATTGCTGAAACCGTAAATAAACTGTGCAAAAATTATTCCTGAATTGCCTCTGGCACCGGTAAGAGCGGCGTCAGCCAGTGCCGCTGCTGTAGTTTTTAAATCTGAAGTAGGAATAGGACTCTCAACAATTGAGCGCATGGTCGACGCAAGGTTTGTACCTGTGTCAGCATCCGCTACCGGGAAAACATTAATTTTATTGATTAAAACCTGATTCTCGAAGATTTTCTGTGCACCGGCAAGAAAACTGTAATACAAGGTTTTCCCATCAAGTTCAGTAATTGACTTTGTAGAAGTGTTCAAAGCAATGTATTTGGTTAACAAAATTTGGTTCCAGTAAACTTTAATTCAAACAATTCCATTTAGAATTTGTTTGTAAAAATTGTAAAAGACTGAATTTCAAAATAAAATGGCAAATTTCCTGATCCCTGAGTAGCGTTTTGCAAAAATACGACTATTTTATTTTGATCTAAGCTTATTGTTGCGATCAATTAGCAATTTTAATGACATTTTAATTCTGGCAGATTATTTACCTGAGAATTAAAATAATTTAAATTTCAAAATTGGAACTACTTAATTCGCTTAAAATCAGATAGATTCCCTGTTCTGATCTTTGCATTTAACTCAACTTCAGGATCTGAAAACTTTGATGCTTTTCCACAATCATAAATAACTTCAAATGGATCACTATCCAGTACCATTTTCAATAATTCAGTAGCTACAGGAGTTTTTTCAAGCCGGCTGTATTCATAATACGTCCATTGCAAAAAAGCACTGTTTTTGCCAATACCTCTGCGATCCAATAAAAATCCATTTTCCAGTTTTACCGGATAGGCGAGATCTCCGTTAAAAAATACATCTCCCGGAGCAGGGTAGGAGACCAGAGTTTTTTTGTCATCTGACAAGGTAACTGGCACATGCTTTGAATAATCCCTGGTAGTTTTATAAATGATGACATTTGGCCCTGTTACAAAACCAGGTAATTCTTCTTTCTGAATCTTACTGCTGCTTTTACAGGAAGAAAAAATCAGTACTGACATCAACAAAATTTTAAACAAAGAGTAACTTTTCATGTTTTATATCATTAATGATGTAAAGAAAACAATATTTTTTGATTTAAAATTAAGGTTTCTCAAAATAATATTGGCACAATATTTGGTTTAAAAAAAAGGTTTGTTTTTGGATTCAGTTTGAAAAGATATATCATATTTTTGTAGACTCACAGTAAACTTTTAAAAACTTTAAAATAATTCAAAATGAAAAAGATTGTTACAATCACATTTACAATGCTTTTTATCCTGTCTGCAGCATTTGCCCAGGAAGTTAAAACTACCCAGGTTAGCGAAAATCCTAATGCACCTGAAATTACCTTTGCCAAAAATGTTCATGATTATGGGACTTTATTTGTTGGTGGCGACGGAAATTGTGAATTTGAATTTACCAATACCGGCAAAGAACCATTGATTCTTTCAAGTGTTAGATCATCTTGTGGTTGCACCGTGCCTAGCTGGCCACGCGAACCTATTTTACCCGGTAAAAAGGAGGTTATTAAAGTTAAATATGACACAAAAAGGCAGGGACCAATTAATAAGTCGATCACTGTAATGTCTAATGCAAAAAATCCTACCGAAGTGCTGAGAATTGCTGGCAATATTGTTAAAAAGCCTGAAGAAAGCACAATTCCGGTAAAATCAGTCGGTTCATCCACAACACCTACAACTAAATAGTTAATTCTACAATATTTTTCATTAGGCCGGCTTTCCGGCCTTTTTTCGTTTCAAACAATAAATTTTTTCGTTTTGAATTTATAAAAAAGATTGATTTGTAAAGAGGTGAAATCATTTTGCTTCTGAAGAAAATGCTTCTAACTTTGCCCGACAATCAAGACAATAGTTATAAAATTCAAAGTCATGCCAAAAATTTCTGAAAGAGGTTGTCAGATGCCAGCCTCCCCAATACGAAAACTGGTTCCGTATGCTGAAGAAGCAAAAAAACGGGGGATAAAAGTTTATCATCTCAACATTGGCCAACCCGATATTCAAACCCCTGAAGTTGCACTTAATGCCATCAGGAACTTTGATCTGAAGGTTATAGAATACAGTCATTCTGCAGGTAATGAAAGCTACCGGCGTAAACTTTCAGGATATTATCAGGCTTTAGGAATTGATGTTGATCATAATGAAATTATAATCACAACCGGAGGTTCTGAAGCCATTTCTATAGCTTTCAAGGTCTGTATGAATCCTGGTGATGAGGTAATCATTCCTGAACCATTTTACACAAATTACAACGCATTTGCATTAGCTGCAGGGGTAAAAGTCGTTCCTATAACATCTTCAATTGAAAATGGATTTGCCCTACCGGCAATCAGCGAATTTGAAATAGCCATCACACCCCGAACCAAAGCCATAATGGTTTGTAATCCAAATAACCCTACAGGTTATTTGTACAGTAAAGAAGAGCTTTTTCAATTGCGCGACCTTGTATTGAAATACGATCTTTACCTGTTTGCTGACGAAGTTTACAGAGAGTTTTGCTATGACGGAAACAGCCATTTCTCAGTAATGAATCTCGAAGGACTTCATGAGAATGCTGTTTTAATGGATTCTGTTTCAAAACGATACAGTGAATGTGGAGTAAGAATAGGGGCACTTGTTTCAAAGAATAAAAATGTAATGGCTACTGCACTTAAATTTGCCCAGGCCCGCCTTAGCCCACCTTCGCTCGGTCAGGTAATTGGTGAAGCTTCATTGGATACTCCACCTGAATATTTTAAAGAGGTTTATGATGAGTACATTGCACGAAGAAATCTTGTTATTGAAGAACTTAACAAAATTCCGGGAGTTTATGCTCCGATGCCCAAAGGTGCATTCTATTCAGTGATTAGCTTACCTGTTGATAATGCCGATGATTTTTGTCAATGGATGCTCGAGGATTTCAATTATAACGGACAAACAGTTATGCTGGCTCCTGCATCTGGTTTTTACGCAACCCCCGGTCTAGGAAAAAATGAAGCCAGAATTGCATATGTTCTTAAAAAAGAGGATCTTCTAAATTCTGTAAAATGCCTTGAAGAAGCATTAAAAGTTTATCCGGGGAAACAAAAAATCTAACTGTTTATTTATTTTGCGAGGCAGCCTGTATTAATGATTGCCTCGCATTTTATTTTATTATTCAAAATCAGGGTACAGCAGGTATTTTTTTCTTATAGCCTTGAAAATTCTTAAATCTTCACTCCAGCTTGCCCTGATTTGTGATTCTGTTTTTCCTGCTAAAATCTGTTCTTTTAATTTACTTGTTCCCACAAGTTTCTCAAAAAAACTATCAAAAAATTTGTTTTCTGATCCAAGTGCCTCGTACATTTCAATTAACCAGTTAAGCCTTAAGTTTCCATTTACCTCAATATCTTTTGCAAATGCAATCAAATCCAGGCCTCTGCATTCAATTCCTTTGTAAGGAGGATTTTCGCTTACTCCTTTTATGGTTTGTGGCGTGAATCTGATATCTCCGGATTTGTAGGAAGGATGGCCAATAATTCTGAATGGACTTTGCGTACCCCTGCCAACACTTACCACAGTTCCTTCGAACAAGCAAAGCGAAGGATATAAATATATTGATTCCATATCAGGAAGGTTTGGCGAAGGCCTTACAGGCAGGTTATACCTCGAGTTATGCGTATATCCTTCTACTTCAATCCAGCCTAGCTCACACTGAATCCCATTTTTTAACCAGCCTTCACCATTAACCATTCTGGCATATTCGGCTATGGTCATTCCATGCACTACCGGTATTTTATGCATTCCCACAAAGGACGAGTTAGCAGGTTCAAGTACAGGTCCATCAACATAAAACCCATGCGGATTTGGCCTGTCAAGAACCAGTAGTTCAATGCCTTGTTCAGCGCATGCTTCCATAATGTAGGATAGCGTTGAAATATAGGTATAAAATCTTGCGCCAACATCCTGGATATCAAAAATTACAAGATCAATTCCTTGTAAATCATTCACATCGGGTTTTTTCTTCTTTCCATAAAGTGAAATAACAGGCAAACCTGTTTTAGTGTCAGTTCCGTTTATTATGACTGCTCCGGCTTCAGCTTCACCTCTGAAACCATGCTCAGGTGCAAAAACCTTTTGAATATCAAACCCAGCACTAAACAGTGTGTCCACCAAATGTTTTGCTGCAACCAAAGAGGTTTGATTTGCCACAATAGCAATAGATTTACCCTTAAGTCGTGATTCGAAATAGAGTTCAGTCCTTTCAGCCCCGGTCTTCAAAACCACTTGATTTGTATCAGGATTATTTTCCCTGGTAATGATTGGATTTCCACACGATTGCAGCGTTAACAACAACAAAATAAACAATGCAGAAATTGTATTATAGAAATTATTCTCTTTACTCATGCGCAGGTAAATAAGATGAAGGCTCAAAATTAGTTTTAATCTGCTAATTTTGCTGAAACAAAAATAACATATTGAACTTCGAATATTTTATAAGTTTAAGACTCCGTTCCGGAAAAGGCCCCTCTTTTTCCAGGCCAATCATCAGAATATCCATTGCCGGAATAGCTTTGGGACTTGCCGTTATGTTGGTTTCACTGGCAATTTTGCAGGGATTTCAGAAACAGGTGAGGGATAAGGTCTCAGGTTTTGGCGCCCACATACAGATTACAGGATTTAGCTCAAATATTTCCTATGAACCTTCACCGATAAAAATCAGCGATGTAAATGTCAATGAATTAAAGAAAATTGAAGGAATACGGCAAATTCAAGCATTTGGTCTTAAAGCTGGAATAATAAAATCCAATGATCAGATTCAGGGTGTTGTGCTCAAAGGAGTTGATAATGAGTATGACTGGAGTTTTTTTAAAGATAAACTTACCGATGGAGAGCTGCCTCTTGCAGGAGGTAAAATACCTTCAAACGATGTTCTGATTTCAGGTAAAGTATCCAGAATGCTTGACCTCAATACAGGCGATGACCTGAGGATGTATTTTATAATTGATGATGCAACTCGTGGACGAAAATTCAGAGTATCAGGAATTTATGAAACAGGTTTGGAAGAGTTTGATGAAACCTTTGTTTTTGGAGACATAGGACACATTAGAAAACTCAATGATTGGGACAGCCTCACCGTTTCGGGTGTTGAAATATTTATTGAACCATTCAGTGACCTTAATAAAATCTCGGAATTGGTTTATAAGACTTCAGGATATAATCTGAACAGCCAAACCATTAAACAATTGTACCCGCAGATATTTGACTGGATTGAAATTCAGGATCTTAATGTATTGATTATTTTGATTTTGATGGCTCTGGTTTCAGGAATTACCATGATTTCTACATTATTGATTCTGATATTAGAAAGAACAAATGATATTGGGGTTCTGAAAGCGCTTGGCAGCAGCGATTCAAGTATCAGGAAAATATTTATTTATGCTTCGGTTTATATTATTGGGTACGGGTTATTGTGGGGAAATCTGCTGGGGCTTGGTTTGATAGTGTTGCAGGCAAAAACAAGTTTTGTACCGCTGCCCGAAGAATCGTATTTTGTATCCAGTGTGCCTGTTTATATTGGCTTTACTGAGATTCTGAGTATCAACATTGCAACCGTGGCTGTCTGCACACTCATGATGCTGCTGCCCTCGCTTGTTGTAAAATTTATAAGTCCGATAACTGCATTGAGATACGATTAAAAATTAAAGAAAAAGGCGGTGAATTGTACCGCCTTTTTTGAATTTATTAAAGTGATAAAACCCCGTTCTGTGCATCGCCATGTCCACTTGACTCATACCGGTCGGCTTCGGAGTCATTGAACCACACTTTGCCATCAGCAAGATAACGAAACCGAAATTCACGTCCGGTTTCAAGTTCAAGTGAATAACTAAAAGAGCCGTCTTTTAATTTATTGAATTCATCAGCATTTTCATTCCAATTGTTGAAATCGCCAATCAAACAAACTTTTGAAGCACTGTTTACATCAGCCTTTGAAAGTTTAAAATTGACTTTACATACGGGTTTGCTTTTCAGAAATTGTTTTTTGATACTCATTCAAATTAAATTTGGTTAAACAATATAGGATTATAAACGGCTGCAAAAATATACATTTATTGTACTCAATGGTTAGTGGTTTTGTTATTAAATTGTTAATTATTAAGCAGATAAGTGTGTAAAAGTTACACTAACTTAGATATAAAATCTTCTGAATCAATACATAATTCATTGTTTGAATGTAAAAAGAAGCACCAGGAAATTTAATTACGTTTATGAAGTCCGCATTCCCGGGTTTCAGGATTTTCCCACCACCATCGGCCAGCCCTTATATCTTCGCCAGGCATAACAGCTCTGGTACAAGGCTGACAGCCAATGCTTGGAAAACCTGTATCATGTAGTTTATTGTAAGGTATGTGATTTAATTTGATATAATTCCACACCTGGGATTCTGTCCATTCGATAAGTGGGTTTACTTTAATAAGTCCGTTATTATCATCCCACTCAACCACTTGTATATCTTTTCGGGTTACGGACTGTTCTCGCCTTAGGCCACAAATCCAGGCATCCAAACCCTGAAAAGCCCTTTTTAAAGGTTCTATTTTTCGGATGTGACAACACAATTTCCTGTTTTCAATGCTATCATAAAATAGGTTTATCCCTTTTGTATTCACCATTTCTTCAACCCTGGCAGGATCAGGGAACATAACTCTGATTTTAAGATCATACTTCTTTGTCGTAATATCCAGTAAATCATATGTTTCAGGAAACAACCTACCGGTGTCCAAAGTGAAAATGTCGGCATTTTTATCGATATCAGCAATCATTTTAATAATTGCCTGGTCTTCTGCACCCAGACTGGTTGAAAATGCAACTTTCCCTTCGAAATCCTTTAAGAAATATTCAAGTATCTCAAAAGCATTTTTACCGCTCAACAATTCATTCAGTCGGTTTATATTTTTTTTATTATTCATGGTTTCTTAAATTAAGTTTAAAAATTATAATGTGATTTCTTAATTGATATAATTACTTTATGCAAAAATAAGACAATTCATTTGCATGCCCCCGAATAGAATTATATCTGTTTGTTTCTTCAATTAAGAGTTTAAAAAAATAATAAATCTAAATTTGCAGGAAACAATATTACTATGAATGTACATTTTATCGCCATTGGCGGAAGCGCTATGCACAATCTTGCCATTGCCCTTCATAAAAAAGGTTATCAAATTACCGGTTCTGACGATGAAATATTTGATCCGGCAAAAGCCAGGCTGGTCAGCTATAATTTATTACCTGGGCAAATAGGCTGGTTTCCTGAAAAAATTCATACAGGTCTTGATGCAGTTATTCTGGGAATGCATGCCAAAGCCGATAATCCTGAATTATTAAAAGCCAGAGAGTTAGGGTTAAGAATCTTTTCATATCCTGAATATTTGTATGAACAGTCAAAGAACAAAATCAGGATAGTGATAGGAGGGAGCCATGGAAAAACCACAATCACTGCCATGATATTGCATGTGATGAAGATTATGGGCATTGAAACTGATTATATGGTTGGTGCACAACTCGATGGATTTGAAGTTATGGTTCGCCTTAGCGATTCAGCAAAGTATATGGTAATTGAAGGTGACGAATATCTGACATCGGCATTGGATAAAAGGCCTAAATTTCATGTTTATAAACCCGATATCGGGCTTATTAGCGGCATTGCGTGGGATCATGTGAATGTATTCCCCACCTTCAAAAACTATATAGACCAATTCAGGATTTTTGCCGAAATGATTCCTGAAACCGGCTCTCTGATTTATTGTAATGAGGATGGAAATGTTCAGGAAGTTGCAAAATCAACCAGAGTAAAAGCTGAGTTGAAGCCCTATAAAACGCCTGAATATTCTATCGCTGATGGTATTACAAGCATAAAAGTGAATGACAGGCGCATTGATTTGCGAATATTCGGCCATCATAATATGCAGAATCTCGAAGGAGCCCGACTGGTTTGTGAGTCGATAGGGGTAGACATTGCATCATTTTATAATGCAATATCCTCTTTTTCAGGAGCCTCAAAACGGCTTGAACTCATCGCATCTAACCCTCAATCAGCAGTTTATAAAGATTTTGCGCACAGTCCCTCCAAACTTAAAGCAACCATACAGGCTGTTAAGGATCAATTTCCTGATCGCCACCTGATTGCATGTATGGAATTACATACCTACAGTAGCCTGAACATTAAGTTTCTTGAGGAATATCGGAATACCATGGATTTGGCTGATACTGCTGTTGTTTTTTATAGCCGGCATGCCCTTGAGTTAAAACGATTGCCTTATTTTTCAAGTGAGGATGTAACTAAAGCATTCGGAAAACCTGATATTCTCGTGTTTAATGATAATTTAAAGCTATTGAAATTTTTACAACAGATTCCAATGATGCACACAAATCTTATATTGATGAGTTCTGGAAATTTCGATGGATTAAATCTCAACCAATTAGCTCATGACCTTTTGTTAGTTAAGAATGATATAAAAGGAAATTAAAAAAGAGGACAAAATCCTCTTTTTTAATTTCCAATAACTTAAAATTTGTTAAGCCGATTCCAGAGATTCAGCTTCCGGTTTAACAATATTTATTTTCAATTCAGAAGCATTTTCTTCGTAATCTATCAAAATACGATCGCCCTGATGAAGTTTGGATTTTATAATTTCCTCTGCCAAAGAGTCTTCAATATATTTCTGAATTGCCCTTTTTAGCGGTCTGGCGCCAAACTGAGCATCCCAGCCTTTATCAACAATAAAATCTTTGGCGGTTGTGGTTACCTCAATTGTATATCCCATGTCACCGATTCGATTGTAAAGATGTTTAAGCTCAATGTCAATAATCTTGTGTATATCTTCTCTTTCAAGTGAATCGAAAATAATGACGTCATCAATTCTATTCAGAAATTCAGGAGCAAACGAACGTTTCAGCGCATTTTCAATAACCCCCTGGGCAAAAGATGAACTTCCCGAAAGTTTCGCATTTGTTGCAAAACCAACACCCTGGCCAAAATCCTTCAACTGTCTTGAACCTATGTTGGAGGTCATGATTACAATGGTATTCTTAAAATCAACTTTTCGACCTAAGCTATCCGTAAGCACTCCATCATCAAGTACTTGCAGGAGAATGTGAAAAATATCGGGGTGAGCTTTTTCAATCTCGTCAAGCAGAACAATCGAATAAGGTTTACGCCTGACTTTTTCGGTAAGCTGACCACCTTCTTCATATCCAACATAGCCAGGAGGAGCTCCCACTAGTCTTGAAACTGAAAATTTTTCCATGTATTCGCTCATATCAATTCTTACCAAAGCATCTTCGCTGTCGAAAAGATATTTTGAAAGAACTTTTGCCAGATGGGTTTTACCAACGCCCGTTGGGCCGAGAAAAATAAAAGTTCCAATAGGTTTATTCGGATCTTTGAGTCCGGCTCTGTTCCTTCTGATGGCTTTTACTACTTTTTTAATGGCCTCGTCCTGTCCGATAACTGAACCTGACAAATCTTCTGACATGTTGATCAATCGATCGCTTTCGTTTTGAGCTATTCTCTGAACCGGAACTCCGGTCATCATCGCAACCACTTCGGCAACATTATCTTCACTTACCTCAATCCTGTTTATTTTTGAATCATCTTCCCAACGCTTCTTTGCTGCCTCAAGTTCAATCATGAGTTTTCGCTCATTATCCCTGAACTTGGCGGCTTCTTCAAACTTCTGACTGTGAATCGCTTTGTTTTTTAAGATTTTTGTATCTTCAATTCTCGATTCCAGGTCAAGAATATCAACTGGTACCTGCATATTTGTAATATGAACCCTGGCTCCGGCTTCATCAAGAGCATCAATGGCTTTGTCAGGAAGATATCTGTCAGTAAGATATCTGTTTGTTAGAGAAACACATGCTTTTATTGCTTCGTCTGAGTATTTCACAAAATGATGATCCTCATATTTTTCCTTGATATTATGAAGGATTTCAACGGTTTCTTCCTGTGTGGTCGGATCAACAAGTATCTTCTGAAAACGACGTTCAAGCGCACCATCCTTTTCGATGTATTGACGATACTCATCGAGTGTTGTGGCTCCAATGCATTGAATTTCGCCTCTCGCCAGAGCCGGCTTAAACATGTTGGATGCATCCAGTGAACCGGAAGCGTTACCTGCTCCGACTATTGTATGGATTTCATCAATAAAAAGAATGATGTCACGGTTTCTTTCTAATTCATTGAGGACTGCTTTAATACGTTCTTCAAACTGTCCCCGGTATTTTGTACCTGCAACAATGGATGCAAGATCAAGCGTAAAAATTCTTTTATTGAAAAGTACCCGTGAAACTTTACGGGCGACAATCCTTAAGGCAAGCCCTTCTGCAATGGCTGATTTTCCAACACCTGGTTCTCCGATAAGTATTGGATTGTTCTTTTTTCTACGGCTCAGAATCTGAGCAATACGTTCAAGTTCTCTTTCACGACCAACAATTGGATCCAAACGGCCTTCTTCAGCTGCTTTTGTAAGATCTCGGCCGAAATTATCCAGTACAGGTGTTTTTGATTTTGTGTCGGAAACCTTTTTTGCTCCACCGTAACTGCGTCCTTCATCATCATCATCAGATGAACTGCCGGGTAATTCAGCCCTGGGTTCATCCAATTCAGTAGACTCACGATTTGTCATAATGGTTTTAAGTTCATCTCTCACAGAATCATAATCGACACCATATTTAGACAGAGTAGAGGTTACAAGGTTGTCGTCATCCTTCAGAATCGCCAAAAGCAGGTGTTCTGTTCCTATAAGTTCGCTATTGAACATTTTCGCTTCAAGGTAAGTAAGTTTGAGTGCCCGCTCAGCTTGTTTGACCAAAGGCAGATTTTCTGCCGTTTTGTCACGTTTTGCAGTTGAACCTATGGCTTTCTCAATTGTCTTTCTGATTTCAGTAGTGTCAACTCCCAAAAGATTAAGAATCTGGATTGCCATTCCTTCTCCTTCACGTATTATACCTAGAAGTAAATGTTCCACACCAATATAATCATTGCCCAACCGCAAAGATTCTTCACGGCTGAATGTCAGCACATCTTTAACTCGTTGTGAAAATTTTGCTTCCATCAATATTTTCTTGTTTTTTAATAATACAAATAATTTTGCTGATTATCAGCTTTCAAGACAGATCTCCGGCTAAATGAGAGTAAAGATTTTTAAAAATTGGCCGACAATACAAAATTACGAATAATAACCGACCGTATCAAAAAATAGCCATTACAAAAATAAGCGGAAACACTGATATTTTAGCAGTATGATCAAAATCAGTGCCGTTTTATTATTATCGATGTTTTGTTCATAAATATTGAGTATTTTAAGCATGCCCGAATGCCAGATGAATCCAAAAAAATCGTAATTTCGTAGTCTTTTAAAAATCTACAAAAATTGATTAACAGTTAAGCTAAGTAATGGAAAATCAATCAGGTGAAGAAAAAATTGTAAAAGTAAACATCGAAAATCAGATGAAGTCAGCATACATCGACTATTCAATGTCGGTTATTGTATCACGCGCTTTACCTGATGTTCGTGACGGACTAAAACCCGTCCATCGCAGGGTGCTCTATGGTATGTTGGATTTAGGAGTTCTGTCAAACCGTTCATATAAAAAAAGTGCTAGAATTGTAGGAGAGGTTCTTGGAAAGTATCACCCACATGGCGACACTTCTGTTTATGATGCTATGGTGAGAATGGCCCAGGTTTGGTCTCTCAGATATCCTTTGGTAGATGGCCAGGGAAACTTTGGCTCAATTGACGGTGACAGCCCTGCAGCAATGCGTTATACCGAAGCCCGTTTGAGAAAGATAGCAGAAGAAATGCTGGCTGATATCAATAAAGATACTGTTGATTTCCAGTTAAACTTTGACGACTCTCTGCAGGAGCCTTCAGTATTACCTGCAAAAATCCCGAATCTTCTCATAAATGGCGCATCTGGTATTGCCGTTGGTATGGCAACTAATATGCCCCCTCACAACCTTTCCGAAGTGGTTGATGGCGTAATCGCCTATATTGACAATCATGAAATTACCATTCCCGAATTGATGAAATTCATCAAAGCCCCCGATTTTCCTACAGGTGGACTTATATATGGTTACGAAGGCGTGAAAGAAGCTTATGAAACCGGCCGGGGCAGAATAATAATGAGGGGAGAGAGTAAAATCGAAACAGAAAGTAATGGCAGAGAAAGCATAATTGTTACTTCAATTCCATATCAGGTTAACAAAGCAGAAATGATCAAAAAAACTGCAGACCTGATCAATGATAAAAAAATTGAAGGTATTTCTGACATAAGAGACGAATCAGACCGCAACGGATTGCGTATTGTATATGAACTGAAACGCGATACGATCACAAATGTAGTGCTTAATAAGCTATATCAATACACAGCACTGCAAACTTCATTCAGTGTAAATAACATCTGCCTTGTAAAAGGCCGGCCTATGCTTTTGAATCTTAAGCAACTGATTCATTATTTTGTTGAACACAGGCATGATGTAGTTATAAGACGATCGACATATGAGCTGAACGAAGCCCAAAAAAGAGCCCATATTCTTGAAGGCTTGCTCATTGCACTTGATCATTTAGATGCTGTGATTGCTTTAATCAGAGCATCGCGCACACCAGAAGAAGCCAGAAACGGACTTATTGAAAACTTTAACCTGACTGAAATACAGGCCAGGGCAATTCTTGATATGAGGCTTCAGCGTCTTACCGGACTAGAGCGCGACAAAATCAGAGATGAGTACAATGAATTGCTGAAACAAATTGAATATTATAAAAGTGTTCTTGCAGATGAAAATCTCCGGATGGAAATCATCAAAAACGAAATGCTTGAAATTAAAGCAAATTATGGCGATGAAGCCCGAACTGAAATCGTATATTCTGCAAACGATTTCCGCATAGAAGATACCATAGCCAATGAGAATGTTGTTATTACCATTTCTCATATGGGTTACATCAAAAGAACAGCACTTTCAGAGTATAGAAGGCAAAACAGGGGAGGACGTGGCGCAAAAGGTTCAGATATCAGGGATGAGGATTTCCTGGAGTATCTTACTGTTGCTACCATGCACAATTACATCCTGTTCTTTACTGAAAAAGGTAAAGTATTTTGGATGAGGGTGTTTGAAATTCCTGAAGGTACTAAAATTTCTAAAGGCAGAGCAATTCAGAACCTCATCAATATTGAACCCGACGATAAAGTAAGGGCATTCATCAATCTAAAAAGCCTGAAAGACGAGGAATATATCAATAATAACTTCATTATTTTATGCACCCGTAAAGGGATCATCAAGAAAACTTCGCTCGAAGCTTATTCAAGGCCGCGTCAGAATGGAATAAATGCAATTACCATCAGGGAAGACGACCAGCTGCTGGAAGCCAGACTTACCAATGGAAACAATGAGGTTATCATGGCACTGCGCTCAGGACGAGCCATCAGATTTAATGAACGCGTTGTCCGTCCAATGGGCCGCAATGCATCTGGTGTCAGAGGCATAACACTCGCCAATGCGAAGGATGAAGTTGTGGGTATGATTTGCCCGGATAATGACAATACCGACATTTTGGTAGTTTCAGAAAATGGATATGGGAAACGCTCAAAATTAGATGATTATAGAATTACCAATAGGGGAGGGAAGGGCGTAAAAACCATAAATGTTACTGATAAAACAGGTCAGTTGATATCAATAGATTCGGTTACAGATAATGATGACCTTATGATAATCAACAGGTCAGGACTTATCATAAGGCTGGCAGTCGCCGAACTCAGGGTAATGGGACGGGCAACCCAGGGTGTTAGGTTAATAAATCTTCGTGATAATGATTCAATTGCGGCCGTAACAAAAGTTGAGGTTGATCAGGAGGATGAAGTGACTGAAGATGTTGAAGGAGAGCTTCCAACGGATGAACTGGACTCATTGCAGATTGAAGATTCTTTAGAGTCTGATATTGATGATACAGAGCCAAATAACAAACCAGACTCTTCAGATGAAGAAGATGGCGCGGAAATTGTATAGGAATGTTAAACCATATAAATTTGCAACTGGCAATAAACCATTAACCTAAATCAAAAACAATGAAGAAAGTAACACTGCTGTTAACTACAATACTGATTGTAACAGCTGCATTTGGCCAAAAAGCCTTAAGAACCACCGCTTTTAACAATCTGCGAAAAGGTGAACTTGACAAGGCTTTGCAGAATATTGAACCCACCATTTCGGATGCATCAACCATGAATGATCCTAAAACCTGGTTTTATCGTGGAAACATTTATCTGCAAATCCAAATGAGTGAAAACTCTGATTATAAAGCATTGGATAATAATGCGTTACTTAAAGCTTATGATTCATACCAGAAAGTGCTGGAGTTGGATGCAAAAAAAGAATACTACACAGAAACCTTTCAGAATCTTTTCATCATCAGTGAGCAATTCTATAATGAAGGGGTTAAGAACTTCACACTTGATCCACCAAATTATGCTATGGCTTTCAAAGCTTTTGAAACTTCGGTTATGGTAAATGAGTCTTTTGGAAGTATTGACACCCTGGCCATGTTCAATGCAGCGCTTTCTGCCGAGAATGCACGCGATTTTTCAAATGCTAAATTATACTACACCAAAGTAAAAGATATGGGCTACCCTCAGCCACTACTTTATAACTCACTGGCAACAATACACATAGAAGAAGGAGATACAACTTCCGCAATTGCCATCCTGAGTGAAGGACGTAAGAAATACCCTGATAATTTCAATCTTTTGATAGCTGAAACCAATATTTATCTGAGCTCAAAACAGAACGATAAAGCCATGGCCAACCTCGTAGAAGCTGTAAAAACCGATCCCATGAATCCGACCATTCATTATGCTGTTGGTGTTAACTACGCTTTGATGGGAGATGTAGCAGAAGCAGAAAAAGCATATCTGAAAGCAGTTGAAATTAATCCCGATTATTTTGAAGCCAATTACAACCTCGGAGCTTTGTACGTCAATGAAGCTGCACTGTCGATAGAAGAAGCCAATAAACTTCCGCTTTCTGCAGTTCAGGAATATGATGCTTTGAAAGTAAAAGCTGATGATATCTTAAGAAAATCAATACCTTTTCTTGAAAAGGCGAGTGCTCTGGATACAACAGACAGAAGTACTTTGCTGTCGCTGAAAGAAATTTACACCAGGCTTCAGATGTATGATAAAATGAAAGAGATCAACGATAAAATCTCTGAGCTCGAATAGGTAAGGTGCTTTTAAAACTTGTAAAGCCGGAAGTTCTTATTCCGGCTTTGTTTTTATAGGGTAGAGGTGAAATTTATAATTTGACATAATATAAATTATGTAACATTTTTAACTATTGAATATCAGGCTTGTTATTTTCAAATTAATTGCTCATTTGGAAATCCAATCTGAAGCTAAAATTTAACATCATCTTTAAAAACAATTAAAATTTGATCAAAAAAAATATTTACTTATTTTTATCATTAAAATATCGGAACTTTAAAAACTAATAACCCATCTCAATTTTACCAGATAATAAACGCTGAATCATGAAAAATAAAATTCCAGGTATTGTAAAAATTGATCCATGGTTAACCCCTGTGATTGAAGATGTTAATAACCGTTATCAGAGATTCCTGGATCAGAAGAAGCGAATAGATTCAGAATATGGTTCACTTTCAGCATTTGCTAACGCTTATAAACATCTTGGTGTAAACTACGATAAAAAAGCCAAGGGATGGTTTTACCGTGAATGGGCCCCTGCTGCGCATCAACTCTTTCTGTCAGGCGACTTTAACGACTGGAATCCTGGTACGCATCCACTTAAAAAAAATCATGATGGAGTTTGGGAAATATTTCTTGATTATGCGACATATAAAGACAAATTCACGCATGGAAGTAAAATAAAAGTATGGGTTGATGCAGCCAATGGGTTTTTATCCAGAATTCCCGCCTACATTACGCGTGTGGTGCAGGATTCAGATACACTTAATTTTTCAGGGCAGCTCTGGTTTGACGAATTTGACTGGGGAAATGATAACTTTAAACTCCTGAAGGATCAAAAGCTTTTTATTTATGAATGTCATGTTGGAATGGCTCAGGAAAAGGAAGGTCTGGGAACATACACAGAATTTGCAGAAAAAAATCTTCCCTGGGTTAAGGCTGCCGGCTACAATGCCATTCAGTTAATGGCCATTCAGGAGCATCCATATTATGGTTCATTTGGATACCATGTTTCAAACTTCTTTGCGCCATCTTCGAGGTTTGGCACTCCCGAAGAACTTAAAAACCTTATCCGGACAGCCCATTCTATGGGAATTGCAGTAATTATGGATATTGTTCATTCTCATACAGTTAAGAATGTGAATGAGGGTTTAAACATGTTTGATGGAAGCGATAGCCAGTATTTTCATCCTGGTCCGCGAGGTATTCATCCCCAATGGGATTCCCTTTTGTTTGATTATGGTCGAAAAGAGGTTATGCAATTTCTCCTTTCGAATGTTAAATACTGGTTAAAAGAATTTCATTTTGATGGATTCAGGTTTGATGGTGTTGGTTCAATGCTATATTTTCATCATGGTAATGATATCATTGATTCGCCCGAAAAGTACTTTCGTGATGGGGTTGAATGGGATGCTGTCACCTACCTGCAGCTTGCCAATAAGCTTGTTCACAAAATTTATCCAAGTGCAGTTACCATAGCCGAAGATGTAACCGGTATGCCCGGACTTACAGCGCCTCTCTCCTATGGTGGAATTTCATTCGATTACAGGCTTGGCATGGGAATTCCTGATTATTGGATTAAATTATTGAAAGAATACAAGGATGAGGACTGGAATATTTATGAATTGTGGAATGTAATGACAAACAGGTTACCAGGAGTAAAGACCATAGCCTATGCTGAATCGCACGATCAGGCGCTGGTTGGTGATAAAACACTTGCATTCTGGCTTATGGATAAGGAAATGTACTTTCATATGCACGTGAATGATCAGAATATGGTTGTTGACAGAGGCATTGCGCTTCATAAAATGATACGATTATTTACCATTGCATTAGGTGGTGTAGCTTATCTTAATTTTATGGGTAATGAATTTGGTCATCCCGAGTGGATTGATTTTCCAAGACTTGGAAATAACTGGAGCTATAAATATGCTCGCAGGCAATGGTCATTGGCATCCAACCCGGATTTAAAATATAAATTTCTGGCTGCATTCGATAAAAAAATGATTGAACTTATTCGGGATAATGCTGTTTTTGATGAGGAATACGGAAATCAATTGCTTATGGACGAAACCAACAAAACCATTGTATTCAAGCGTGGAAACCTGGTTTTTCTTTATAATTTTCACCCTTTCAACAGCATTTATGATTACGCATTTTCTGTTCCGGAAGCGGGCAGATATAAAATCATTCTGAGTTCCGATAGCCCGGAATATGGCGGTCATGGACGAGTTGATACCAGTCTTTTATATCCTGCAGTCAAATCTGAAGGAAAGGACAAGCCGGAAATAAGAATTTATAATACAAACAGAACGGCCATTGTTTTGAAATGTGAGTGATAACATACGAAATACGAGACCTCTGGATATCAGTTTTATTTTTTTTTTTGAAATATTTAACAATCCATTTGCAATTTTAATGTTTAACAGTCGTATTATTGTAAACTTTTTCTTAACCAAAAAATTATATGGACAGAAAGCGTCTGGTTGTTAGTTATAGTAATGTTTCACCCGAAGTGCTTGAGGCGATCAGGAAAAAATATCCTTTAGGCTATTCAAATCATGTAATCAAAGTAAAAACCAAAGGAGATGACTTCTTTTATGCCATTACGGTCGATACAGAGGATGCAAGTTACCTTGTTAAAGTTCCTGTAAAGATAGACTCGAAGGGCAGTATAAATGATGAGGATCCTTTGGGAGACATCAACGATGAAAAAGAAACTGAAGATTCCGATTCAGATTCCAATTCAGAGCCTTCAATAGATGCAGAAGATTAACCTGTAAATCCATTCAGGATTGTCAGTTTTTTTTATTTAAAGCGCTTTCAGGCTTTACTCTGATGGTTTGTAAGCACCAAAAACTTCAGACCGAATAACCTGGAAATATTTTATGTCAATCTGGAAAATGTTTGATAATGTAGGTATCTGTCAAACTTATTTCTTCAATTTTTTCACAATTTTCCATGCGATGCTTTTGAAGCCTTAAGTTACTTCATCCATCTGAAATTCAATTATATCTGTTATTTCAGGAATTAATTCGGGAAATTTTATTGTAACCTTCATCAGAATTAACTTACAATACATTTTCACTGCAACAGTTTCAGTTTTTGATTGCAACCATTTGAAAGAAATTTCGGTTAAAAGCCCGAGGTTATAGATTGGCAATGAACTTGTGGATTACATTCTTAATGAATGCCTTTTAAGTCCATCGGATGAAAAAGCAGGCAGATTATCTGATAATTCTTCGATTCTACAATCGAGTTGTTCCGGATGTAATTCAGAGCAATAATCAATTACCCAGGCTGCTCTCCTGCTTACAGGATCAATATTATTAAGCATTATTAACCAGAACTCATCAAAGAATTCTGGTTTACTATTAAGTATTTCAACCCAAAAATCAGTTTTGTTTCTTGATTGTTCTCTGAGAAGCAAATTTTCCAGGATGGAAGTATCCGGATTCATAATTTTTAAAGGCAAAAATTAAGTTAAAGATTAAATCAAGTTTCGGAGTGATTCAAAATTTAGTAAGGCAAATTGGATAAAAACAGAAAAGGGAACTACTCTTGTCGAGAAATTCCCTTTTCGCCTTTGCAATAGCCGTAGCTTTTGCAAGACCTCAGGTTACTGTTGGGGTGCTTTGTAGTTAAATCCCCCGTAGGACATTTTCTTACTTACCACTTGCAGGGCTTTTTTACTTGCGTAACGCTTCCTGACGGGACTTCGGTACTTGTACTCTGCTATCGATTACTTTCCTTGCGGTCTGCGCTCAATTTGCTGAGCCTTTCAGCTTTTGTGACGGTTTCCTTGCGGACCTTGCACTTAGCCTCCCGGAGTTTCTCACCTTATCGCTGGCCTGATGATACAAAGATAAGCTTTAAAGATGCTTTTGTCAAGTATTTTTTAATATTTAAATTCAACATCGTATTCACATTAGTTATGAACAATTGTTAATAATTTTCTTCACTTTTTTAATTGTATATCACTGATGTCCGGTAAAATCTTAAATAAAACTCTGAATCCTTTGCTGGTATAGTAAAAGGTAATATTTCGCTCCTCTGGAACTTTCTTTTTGGTTTAACCATATTTTACTACAAATATTACGCAGCTCTTCTGATGAAAAATTGCTACAGAATAGCAAAATATTTGCAGTCAGCAGGTTATCGGAATTGAAAATGAGCTACAGAGTAGCGTGATATTATAATCTCCAAATGTTCGGAAATTAGCCGGACAACAGTGATTGTATATATATGATAATAAGATTATTAATAAATTGAAGCCATCCTGCTTGCTTTGATTATTCCTTTAATTGATAACAATTTTTTGATCAAAAAATCAAGATGCTTTTTGTCTTTAATGCTCACCTTCACAATGCCATCAAATTTTCCGCCCTTACTATCCAGGGAAATACCTCTTACATCCATTCTTAACTCCTGCGAGATCATGTTGGTTATCGTGTTTAAAATTCCTAACTGATCAAATCCACTTATTCTGACAGTGGCAATAAAAAATGATCCTTCAACCTTGGTTGACCACTTTGCATCCATTGAACGATAAGGATATCTGCTTCGCATGCGCGCCGCGTTGGGACAGGTTATTCTGTGAATTTTTATTCCATCACTAACTGTGATAAATCCAAAAATTTCGTCTCCCATTACCGGATTACAACATCTGGCCAACTTATATCCTTCTATTTCAGAACTTTCGTTCACAACAATTATATTGTCGGAGGTTCTGCTGCCTGCAAGCTGATCTGATTTTGAGGTTTTTGGTTTATCAGGTTTTATTTCCCCTTCTTTTGGAACTGATAAAATTATCTCTTTTATCTGGGTAGCCTCAATACGGTTATCGGCAAGACGTTGAAACAGATCGAGAGGTCCCGATAATTTAAAATGTGCAACCAGCTTATTGATTGCCTCATCCTGAGTAACAGATTTTATTTGTGACAATTTTCTTTTAAATATTATTTTACCTTCTTCAGCCTGCTGAAATTCAGCTTCTTTCAGATATCTTTTTATTTTATTTTTTGCTCTTGATGTAATTACCCATCCCAACCAATCAATATTCGGATTTTGATTTTTTGAAGTTATTACCTCAACCACATCACCACTTTTCAGGGTATGTTTTAAGGGAACAATCTTTCCGTTGACCCTTGCACCTGAGCATTTTGACCCTATTTTCGTGTGAACTTCAAAGGCAAAGTCCAGCACCGAACTTCCCGTTTTAAGCTTTTTCAGGTCGCCTTCGGGTGTAAAAACATAAATCCTATTATCAGGCGATACCAACTCTTCCCTTTCCGATAATTGTACTTCTGTTTCAATCGGATTTTCAAGAATCTTTCTGATTTTATTCAGCCATTCAATATTTTCAGCATCACTTTTATGCCCTTTATACCTCCAATGTGCAGCATTTCCCATTTCGGCCTCTTCATCCATCCTTTTGCTTCTTATCTGCACTTCTATCCATTTCCCCAATGGCCCAAGTACTGTAATGTGAAGAGATTCATATCCATTTAGCCTGGGTATTGTAATCCAGTCGCGCATACGGCTGGGTTCAGGCTTATATAAATTGGTTATAACAGAGTAAGCTTTCCAGCAATCAGCTTTTTCTAAGTTTTTATCAGAATCAAGAATGATTCTGATGGCAAACAAGTCATATACTTCTTCAAAAGGAATATTCTGCTTTGTTAGTTTTGAATAAACAGAAGCCACTGATTTAATTCTGTTTTTAATTATAAATTTCAGATTCTGTTTTGTCAATTCAGTGGTTATTGGTGCAATAAACTGATTTACATGGTCTCGGTTATTGTACTCAATTTCTCTTATTTTTTCGGCTAATTCATTATAAATTATAGGTTTTGAGAAGTTTAAGGACAATTCGTCCAACTCAGATTTTATCCTGTATAATCCAAGCTTATGTGCAAGTGGAGCATATAAATTTGCAGTTTCTGTGGCTATTGAAATCTGAGATTGCTTATCGAGCGTCTGTATGTTTCTCATATACTGAAGTCTGTCAGCAAGTTTTATTAATAAAACCCTTACATCTGACGAGAGAGATAAAATTAGGCTAACAAAATTTTCTGAATTCTGGGGAAGTTTCTCGGTAGGGAGTTTGCTTATTTTATTAAGGTTTTCAATAATTTGCCTGCATTCTTTAAGTTCTTTGTGATTCAGAATTTCAATCAGTTGGGGTGAATCGGCATTGACTTTGGCAAGCAGTGCAGATATAATGGAAGGCAATCCCATGCCAACTTTGGCAGAAATAATCCGGGCAACATCAACGGCATGTGAAAAATATGATTCATTGTTCATGTAAGTCTGTCGTCCATATTCAGACAGAGCAACCAGAAACGCTCTCTTTAGCAGTTCTTTTTCCGGACCCGATACAGAATCACCAACTGCCAGTATTAGTTCTTTGTATTTTGATAAAACGAACTGTTTATCTTTTGCTGTAAATCCCTGGTTCATTGGAGGTAAATAAATTGACAATAAAAGTCATGGTTTAGTCTTATATTAAAAGCGCCCTGTCAATTAATGTCGACAGGGCGCTAAAAACACACTTTAAAAATTATTTCAGCGGATTGTCGGTCTCCTTAGGTTTTTGTTTGCCAGGCTCAGCAATTGATTCCCTCATTCGGGTATCGGCCTGGATATTCTGGAACTTGTAATAATCCATCAAGCCAAGATTTCCTGAGCGGAAAGCATCAGCAATTGCTTTGGGAATTTCGGCTTCTGCTTCAATAACTTTAGCTCTCGCCTCCTGAGCTTTTGCTTTCATTTCCTGTTCATTGGCAACAGCCATCGCTCTTCTTTCCTCTGCTTTGGCCTGTGCAATATTTTTATCGGCATTGGCCTGATCCATTTGCAAGTAGGCTCCAATATTTTTTCCAACATCGATATCGGCAATGTCAATTGACAAAATTTCAAAAGCAGTACCACTGTCTAAACCTTTTGACAACACAACTTTTGAAATTGAATCAGGGTTTTCAAGTACGCTTTTATGTGAGTCGGCAGAACCAATTGAGGAAACAACGCCCTCTCCTACCCTTGCGAGAATGGTTTCTTCTCCGGCACCACCAACAAGTTGCCTGATGTTTGCCCTAACGGTAACCCTGGCTTTGGCAATGAGCTGAATTCCATCTTTTGCCACTGCTGCAACCGGTGGAGTATTGATTACTTTTGGATTCACAGACATCTGAACAGCTTCAAAAACGTCTCTTCCTGCCAGGTCGATGGCCGTTGCGGCTTTAAAGTTCAGAGGAATATTAGCTTTATCAGCTGAGATAAGTGCATTTACAACCAACTTAACCCTTCCGCCGGCAAGGTAATGAGCTTCAAGTTCATCGCGGGTTATAGTCAATCCTGCCTTTGTGGCATTGATCATTGCAGTAACGATTATTGAAGGTGGTACTTTTCTCCAGCGCATAAAAACAAGTTGAAGCAAAGAAATCCTCACTCCTGAAAGAAGTGCGGAAAACCAGAGCCCGACTGGAATAAAATAAAGTATTATCCATAATCCAAATAGTGAAGCGATGCCGATGGCAACAATTACAACAAATGATGATTCCATAGTTTAAGTTTTACGTTTAACAAATATTTTATTATCCTGAAGGTGAGTTATTTCAATCATTGTTTCCTGATCGATGAAATCACCGGTAGTGTGCACTTCAAAATACTCATCGTTGATGATGGCTTTGCCTGATGGCGCAAGCCTTGAAACAGTCTTTCCGGTATCACCGCTTTTTACCTGCCCGGTATCAATCTCATTTACCCTGCCATCTATCTCTTTTTTAAGCATGAGTTTGTTCCATGTTTTCGACTTCAACGATAGATAAATGGTAAGGATAGTAAGAAAAATAGTGCCTATGAGAACGAAATGACCGGTTGGAGATCCGAAAGTGTGATAAGATTCCCAGACGGAAAAAGCTATAAGAGCTAATCCTGCAGCCCCGATTAAAGTTGTTCCTGGTATAACCAAAACCTCAAGCAAAAGAAACAAAAGACCTGCAATAATCAGAATTATTATTAATGTCATTGACATATTTTAAAGGCTTAGGCTTTAGACAAATTTATGAATGATTTCCGGATAACTAAGGTTTTTGATAATAATTATTTGCCTCCGGAATAAAATCTCTCAGTGCTTTGATTCTCTTTTGATTAGAGGGGTGGGTACTCAGAAACTCGGGTGGAGCCTGACCAGGGATTGCAGCCATTTCTTCCCAGAATGTAATTGCCCTTGCAGGATCGTAGCCTGCTTTGGCCATAAAAATCAATCCCAGTTTATCGGCTTCATATTCATGTTTTCTTGAGTAAGCCAGGGGTCCCAGAACAGATCCTACTCCGTAAACCGAGTTGAAAATATCACGGGTCAGTGCAGGTTGCTGTTGAAGGGCTACATTAAGTGTAACACCACCTAACATTAATGCCAGTTGCTGGCTCATGCGCTCTCCTCCATGATTGGCAACAGCATGAGCAATTTCGTGACCCATAACCACAGCAATTCCCGATTCATCTTTAACGTACGGTAAAATTCCGGTGTAAAAAACCACTTTTCCACCCGGCATACACCAGGCATTGATGGCTTCATTCTGAACCAGGTTAAACTCCCATGAAAATTTACCGGCTTTTTCAGCCAATCTATTCTCGTTCAAATAGTTTTCAACAGCCTGTGAAATCCGGTTACCGGCATTCTTAACCAGCACTGTATTTGCATTGTTTGCAGGTAGTGGCGGGTTATCAGTCAGAAAAGCCTGGTAATTGGTCAGGCTCATTTCACCGAGCATACTAACAGGAATAAAATTCAATTGCCGTCTTCCCGTCAATGGAACTTTTGAGCATGAAACCATTAAGAGCACAAGGATGAGTGAATACAACCTGATTTGTTTCATAATTCAAGAATTATTCTATAGATGCTGTTAAACCCCTGTTTATCATTTCATTATATTCAGGTTTAAGTTCATTAACTGTGCCGGTTTTAATACCGCACTTTCCTTTGTAGTGAACAACCAGGGTGATTTGTTCAGCCTGAAGAGGTTCGATAGAACACACTTCAATAAGTGTTTCAATTACAAACTCAAATGTGTTGATGTCGTCGTTAAATAAAACCAACTCAGCAACATTCGCAATAAGTTCCTTTTCCTTTTTGGAGATTTTAATTTTTTCAATGGCCATACAACAAGAGTAGCTTAAATTAAACCTGTAGTAATATTTGATAAAATTACAAATAATCATAATAAATTATACAACTTTGATCATTTATTCTGTTTACGGGCTAAATCTACTCATTAAATTGCTGTATTTAATTTTACTTTTCCTTTTTGCATGGTCGATTAATAATGAATTCAGCTGCTTATGAGAAAAACAATTTTTTGCAAGCGGAGTGATGCAATGTGAACCTGACTTCAGAAAAATAATGTTTTAACATCGAAAATAAGGTAAGGCTGAACCAATATTCACGATATTTGTTGAACAAAGGGCTACACTAAGCCTTAAAGTATACAAACAGGTTAATATTATGAAATCCGCCACATCAAAATCAAAAGTCCATAAACCAGTATTTAATAAGCAGGAAGTTCTCAACGATTATCTGATTGCAAATGAGAGCAGACAGGCCAGTTTGCTTGGCAGAAGAGAGGTTTTGACAGGAAAGGGAAAATTCGGAATATTTGGAGATGGCAAAGAACTACCTCAGCTTGCAATGGCTAAGGTATTCAAGTCAGGTGATTGGCGTTCAGGATATTACCGTGATCAGACATTTATGCTGGCAGCAGGAATGATGACTTTGGAAGAATTTTTTGCTCAAATTTATGGAGATACTGACTCTTCATTTAACCCGAGTACTGCCGGCAGGGTCATGAATAATCATTTTGCTACACGCAGCCTTGATGAAAACGGTTTGTGGAAAAACCTGGCAAAGCAAAAAAACAGCTCTGCAGACATTTCTCCGACTGCAGGTCAAATGCCCCGGCTGCTTGGACTTGCATTGGCATCGAAACTCTTCAAACAGAGCAAAGATAAATCAATCATGACTGGATTTTCAGGTTCGGGCAATGAAGTTGCATTTGGAACCATTGGAGATGCTTCAACTTCTGAAGGACATTTCTTCGAAACTATCAATGCAGCCGGCGTTTTACAGGTTCCAATAGCTATTTCTGTATGGGATGATGGTTGGGGAATATCAGTTCCAAATAAATATCAGACAACAAAACAAAGTATCTCGGAAGTTCTCAAAGGCTTCGAGGCTGATAAAAATAATCCTGGTTACCATATCTTTAAAGCTAAAGGATGGGACTACCCTGCCCTGGTGGAAATTTATCAAAAGGGAATTGAAATTTGTCGCAAAGAACAGGTGCCTCTATTATTTCACATTACAGAACTCACCCAACCTCAGGGCCACAGCACCAGCGGTTCTCACGAAAGATACAAATCTAAAGAAAGACTAGACTGGGAGAAGGAATTTGATGGGATAGCAAAAATGCGCAGTTGGATTATAGAAGAGGGTATTGCTTCAGCAGAAGAACTTGATGAAATAGAAACCAAGGCCACCGAAAGGGTGAAATTAGCCCGGAAACGCGCATGGGACAATTATATCAACCCAATTAAGGCCAAAAGAGATGAGTTTCTGAAAATGGCTGACATCACTACCTGCAACTGTGCGAAAACAAAAAAAATTGAGTCAATAAAAGAAGATCTCAGGCTGATAGCAGATCCAATCCGGAAAGATATTATTTCATCGGCCAGAAAAATATTGAGGCTCATTTGCGATTCATGCAGCAATCCGGCCAACTCCCTTAAAATTAATGTAACCCATTGGCTGGACAAAGAAATGGCTGAGAATGCTGACCGATATAACTCCTACCTATATAGCCAGAGTGAAAAGAGGGTTAGCAATGTGGAAGCCATAGATCCCATCTTTGATGAAAAGTCGACCATGGTTCCCGGACGCGAAATTTTGCGTGATAACTTTGATGCATTGATGGCTAAATATCCTCAATTGGTAGTTTTTGGTGAAGATGTAGGTAAAATTGGCGGAGTAAACCAAACCTGGGAAGGCTTGCAGGAAAAATATGGCGAAAACCGCATTTTTGATACAGGCATCAGAGAGGCTACCATTATTGGACAGGGAATAGGACTGGCAATGCGCGGCTTCAGGCCCATAGCCGAAATTCAATATTTCGATTACCTGCTTTATGGCTTGCAGGTAATCAGTGATGATCTTGCAACACTGCAATACCGAACTAAAGGTGGGCAAAAGGCGCCTATGATTATAAGTACCCGCGGACACCGGCTTGAAGGAATATGGCATTCGGGTTCTCCCCTGAGTATGGTAATCAACTCGGTAAGGGGTGTTCATGTGCTTGTGCCAAGAGATATGACACAGGCTTCTGGATTTTACAACACCATGCTTGCTTCGGATGAGCCAGCCATTATTATTGAGCCTTTAAACGGATATCGCCTTCGTGAAAAAAGGCCTTCCAATATTGGTGATTATAGGATTTTGCCGGGTTATCCTGATATATTGCATCCCGGAGATGATGTTACACTGGTTACTTATGGTTCCTGTGTAAGAATTGCAGAAGATGCTGTGGATCAGCTTAAAGGATTTGGAATTTCCTGTGAACTGATTGATGTTCAGTCACTTATTCCTTTCGATTTGAACCAGGAAATTGTGAAATCGCTTCGTAAGACCAATAAAATTGTTTTTTTCGATGAAGATGTTCCGGGTGGTGCAACTGCTTTCATGATGCAGAAGGTACTTGAAGAGCAAAATGGTTACCTGTATCTGGATGCATCGCCCAGAACTGTCACTGGAAAAGCTCACCGGGCAGCCTATAGCACTGATGGTGATTACTTTTCAAATCCAAATGCCGAAGATGTTTTTGATGCTGTTTATAATATCATGCACGATTATAACCCCAAAAAATATCCCAAAATTTTCTGAGGCAACAAAATGGATTGAAAAAGCCGCTGTTTTTGAAGCAGCGGCTTTGCAAGTAGTGATTAAGGATTAATTCCCAAATGGTTAAACCTGTTTATAGGCTCCAAGGTCTTTGGGGTGACTTTGGTTGATAAAGCCAACTTTGGCTATATTTTCGGCACGGGCCATTCTGATAAATATATCGGCTGAATTAGTGTAAACCTCACTTCTGTTTGCATCCAAAAGTAATAAATAGCCCATAATTGTATTTCCGGCCATTTCTACGAGTCGGCGTGCATGATAATCGAGGTATTCATTATCATCAAACTCATTCACTTTTTCCACAGTTTTGGCAAACTGATCTGTCATTTTTTCCAATACTGATTTCATGTATTGCAATTCGGGTTTTACATTAATTTCATCATATGCCTTCATAGCTTTAACATAAGCCCCATTACCAACGCCTCGAATGGCAGCAACAACCTGAAGCTGAGAAGTGCCTTCATAAATCGTAGTAATGCGGGCGTCGCGGTAGATTCTCTCAACAGGAAAATCTTTCATATAACCGGTACCTCCATGAATCTGTAAAGCATCGTAAGCTATCTGGTTGCAATATTCGCTGGAGAAAAGTTTTAGAAGCGGAGTGAATACATCGGCCAGTTTCAGGTAATATTTATATTCGTCTCTTTCTGATTGTTCCAGCTTCCGATCGTGTCCGGCAAAAGTGTAGGCCTTGTAAATATCAACAAATCGGGCAGTTTCGTAAAGAAGTGAACGAATGGCATCGGTTTTCACCTTCATGTTGGTAATCATTTCATAAACAGCCGGATACTGAATGATTGCCTTGCCAAATTGCTCGCGTTCCTGTGCATATTTGAGGGCTTCGCGCCAGGCAGCTTCAGCGATTCCAACAGATTGGGCTCCAACTCCTAAACGAGCGGAATTCATAAGCGACATAACATATTTTATCAAGCCCATTTTTGTGTCGCCAATCAATTTGGCCGGGGCATTTTTAAATACCAGTTCGCAGGTAGGAGAACCTTTAATACCCAGTTTATTTTCGATTCTTCTGATTTTAACAGCTTTATGACTTCTGTCGTACACAAAGAGCGAAAGTCCCCTGGCATCGCTTGTATTGGCTTCTGAACGGGCCAACACCAGCGAAATATCAGCATCGCCATTGGTAATGAAGCGTTTTACGCCATCAAGGTACCATATTCCACTTGAAGAATCAAGGGTTGCCTTTAGCTGAACAGCCTGAAGATCGGAACCTGCATCTGGTTCCGTGAGATCCATGGCTGCTGTGGCACCCTGATTGAAGCGTGGCAGATACTCATTTTTTATTTCTTCTGATCCGAATTCATGAATGGTTTCGGCACAGTCCTGAAGTCCCCAGATGTTGGCAAATCCGGCATCGGCCCGCGAAACAATTTCAGCTGACATCACGTACGGAACAAAGGGAAAGTTGAGTCCACCATACTGACGAGGCAGCGACATACCAATCATTCCGGCTTTTACCAGTGCATCATAGTTTTCCTGTGTTCCCCGTGCATAAACAACCTCGTTATCTATCAACTGAGGTCCTTCATGATCAACACTTTCAGCATTTGGGCCAACAATATCTCCTGATATTTCACCAATAATCTCCAACACCTTATCATAGCTGTCGATGGCATCTTCATGGTCAAGCGGAGCGTAATCATGCAGGTCTTTTTCAGCATAATTGTTCTCTTTTAGCTTCACTATTTTCTCCATTAACGGATGAGTAAGATGAAATTTGAGGTTTTCGTTGTCGGTATAAAAGTTTGCCATTTTATTAAATTTCTTATGATTACTAAAAAATACCCAGGCCTGCTTATTTAGAATTTGCCTTGTAGTATTTGATCATTTTGGGTATCACATCGATAATGCTGCCAATGATGGCGAAATCAGCTATGTGATTGATTGGTGCGTTGGGATCGGTGTTAATTGAAATAATCTGGGCCGATTGATCCATACCCGCCCTATGTTGAACAGCGCCTGAAATTCCGCAGGCGATGTAAAGTTTTGGCCTTACGGTTACCCCTGTTTGGCCTATCTGACGTTCGTGCTCCGAAAAACCGGCATCAACTGCAGCCCTAGAGGCTCCAACCTGTGCGCCCAAAACATCGGCAAGATCATAAAGCAGTTGAAAATTTTCACGCGAGCCAACACCATATCCACCAGCTATGATCACCTGTGAATTCTTAATGTTGATTTTGCTGGCTTCAATATGCCTTTCGAGGATTTCAATTACAAAATCTTCATCTTTTAGAATAGAAGCAGTATCTACTTTTCTGAGTTTTCCCTTGTAATTCGGGTCAAGAATCTCTTTTTTCATAACCCCTTCGCGAACCGTTGCCATTTGCGGCCTGGTTTCGGGATTGATGATGGTTGCGATGATATTTCCCCCAAATGCAGGACGAATCTGGTAGAGTAAGTTTTTATATTCAGCCTGGGTTTTATTTTCAAAGTGATCGCCAATTTCAAGGCTGGTACAATCAGCTGTTAAACCACATTTGAGCGCTGAAGCGATGCGCGGTGCAAGGTCTCTGCCAATTGAAGTGGCACCAAAAATGGCAATTTCAGGTTTTTCCTGTTTAAAAATATTAAGAACGATGGCAGCGTGTGGCAAAGTTGTGTAAGGAAATAATCGTTGATCATCAGCCACATGCATCACATCAACGCCAAATGGGAAAATCTGGGATTCAATATTTTTCAGACCACTGCCAATTACAACCGCTTCCAGTTTAACGTTAAGATCAGAAGCCAGTTTGCGGCCTTTCGAAAGTAGTTCAAGACTTACATCTGCGATGAGTTTTTCTTCAGTAAGCTCACAATATACAAATATGTTGTTCACGGTATATTTCAGTTTAAGTTTAAATTCGCTTGATTAACCGATGATGTGGCTGTCGATAAGTTCTTTCATAAGATTATCGATATCCTCATCTGATGAGCTAATGACCTTTGAGTCTTTATGGGCAAATACCACGTTTTCAATCTTCTTAACCTTGGTCGGTGAACCCGAAAGTCCAAGCATAGAAGTGTCAGCGTTCAAATCATCAACAGTCCACTCATCAATCTGAAGATAAGGGCGTTGGTTGTATAGTTCGGTGTAGTCTTTCACTTCATTCTGAAGCTCAGTTATAGTGCGGGCATGCTTGTATTTCATAAGTAGTTTAGCGACTCTCTGACGACAAGCCGGAGCTGAACTATGAACAGTTATTGCAAGAGGCAGCGGAGCCTTTACGATTTCAATACCTTGCTCAAGCCGGCGCTTTACCACAATGTGTTTATCAGTAACCTGAGGAATTTCTTCGGCATAAGTAACCTGTGGAATGTTAAGCTTTTCAGCAGTCTGAGGACCGACTTGTGCAGTATCACCATCGATGGCCTGACGGCCTGAAATTACGAGGTGGTAGGGTTCCAGTTTTTTAACTGCCAGAGATATCGCATATGATGTGGCAAGTGTATCGGAACCGGCAAACTTACGGTCGGTGATCAAATACCCCTTGTCTGCACCTCGATACATGGCTTCACGAATGATTTCTGCAGCACGGAATGGACCCATTGTCAATACAATCACCTCGCAATCCGTACGTTGATCCTTTACGCGAAGGGCTAGTTCCAGGGCATGCAGATCCTCAGGGTTAAAGATAGCCGGCAAGGCTGCCCTGTTTACAGTGCCATCCGCTTTCATTGCGTCCTTCCCTACATTTCTGGTATCCGGCACTTGCTTGGCAAGCACAATGATTCTAAAACTCATAAAATTATGTTTTCGTAAAATATGCAATTATGTAAATAGGTAATTTCATTTATCTGAAATTTTTCCTGCATGCAAAAATAGGACATTGAAGGATATTTTCAAAACGAATACTTTTCATAACCATTGTATTTAAACTTACAGAGCTAAATAGCGCTTGAGTTCAAAAACAAAGGAAATTAACTATCTTTGTTATTGTTTCACTAAAAGCCTATGTCGGGTAAAAAGAATAAAGAAAAAAAGTTTATCAATACTCCCCAGTACCCAGGAGGAAGCCCTGCCATGAAAAAGTTTATTCAGGAAAACCTGAAATATCCTGAAGAGGCATTGGAAAAACAGATTGAAGGAACTGTATACCTGAGCTATACGGTTACTAATGAAGGCAATGTTGAGGATGTGAGAGTAATTAAGGGCATTGGGCATGGCTGCGACAGCGAGTCGGTCAGGATTATTTCCTTATTGAAATATGAGGCACCGCACAACCGGGGAATGAAAGTGAGGAGCACCATGAAAACCCGGATTAGCTTCAGATTGCCAAAGGCCCCGGCTCCGGTTTTGAATTATGAGTTAAAGACCAATGAACCCAAACAAAAACCGATAGTAAAAACTGCCGGTTCCAATGTTTATGGTTATACGATTACCTTCGGAAATAAGGAAAACTTTTCAAATTAATTCTCCTCACTTTTCCGGTTAAGAGGATTCTCCTGACATTCTTTACATTCCAGACTTTTATTGTACTGAGTCATTGCTCTGGCACTCATCCCCATGCTGCTAAATCCGCCATCATGAAACAGGTTTTGCATGGTCACTTTCTTTGTAAGATCAGAAAACAAGGTGATACAATAATCAGCACATTCTTCCGCAGTCGCATTGCCTAAAGGTGACATTCGCTCAGTAAAGTCCATCAGGCCCGAAAATCCTTTTACCCCCTGCCCTGCTGTGGTAGGTGTAGGTGATTGAGAAATGGTATTGATTCTGACATGTTTTTCACGACCGTAAATGTAACCAAAACTACGCGCTATCGATTCAAGAACTGCCTTGGCATCGGCCATATCATTGTACTCAAAAAGCGTACGTTGTGCAGCTATGTATGAAACGGCAACAATGGATCCCCATTCGCTGATGGCATCAAATTTTTTTGCCACCTGAATCATTTTATGAAAGGATATTGCAGAAATGTCAAGTGTCTTTGTAAAAAAATCATAATTGATATCGTCGTAAGGAATCTTTTTCCTTACATTAGGTGACATACCTATTGAATGCAGTACAAAATCCACTTTTCCTCCAAATGCTTCCATTGCTTTACTGAAAAGATTTTCAAGATCAGCAACGCTGGTTGCATCAGCTGCTACCATAAGTGATTTTGTTTTCGCAGCAAGTTCATCCATTTCTCCCATGCGAATGGCTAACGGAGTATTGGTTAGAACAAGTTCGGCGCCTTCTTCGTGAGCTCTTTCAGCTATTTTCCAAGCAATTGAATTGCTGTTGAGCGCACCAAAAATAATACCTTTTTTCCCCTGGAGTAAGTTGTAAGCCATAGTTTTTTATTTGAATTCAGGCACTATTGCCATAATTTTTGTAATCAAACAATCGATTAAATTAATTGTTTCGAAGCAACTCTTTTGCGGTTTCACGGGCAGCTTTGAGTTCAGCATTGCCACTTAACATGAGCGCAAGTTCGGTTATGCGTTCATCTTCATTCAAAAGGTTTATCGAAGAATAAGTTTTATTGTCCTGAGTATATTTGAAAACCCTGAAATGCTCGCTGCTTCTTCCTGCAATCTGAGGAAGGTGGGTTATTACGATAACCTGCATTTTCTCTGATATTTTTTTCAGAATATTGCCGACTCTTGAAGCAATATCACCAGAAATTCCACTGTCAATCTCATCGAAAATTATGGTTGGAAGCAGGCTGCTCGTCGAAATCATTGACTTCACAGCAAGCATGAGCCGTGAAAGTTCACCTCCTGATGCAACTTTTGAGATTTCGTTCATTGGCACTCCAAGGTTTGCGCTGAAGAGGAATGTTACCTGATCATTTCCATTTTTTGCAGGGCTTTCCAATGATGTTTGCAAAATCTTAAAACGGGCATCTTTCATACCTAATTGTGTAATGATTTCCAACACCGATGCCTCCATCTGAGGTAAAACCCTGATTCGCTTTTCTGACAGATTTTCAGCCAGATGATTGATTTTTAATGTTTTCTGATTAATTTCAGCATCGAGGGCTTCAATTGAATCTGATAACGAATTTACTGATTTTATTTTAAGCCCGATATCATTTTTGATATCAATCAATTCTTCAACTGAATTAACACGGTGTTTCTGTTCCAGTTGATATAGAAAGCTCAGCCTGTTATTTAGCTTCTCCAATCTATCAGGATCATAGGTTGTTTGCTCTGAAAGATGGTCAATCGAAGAAGCGATGTCCTTCAATTCAACCGTAACTTCCCGTAGCCTCATTGTAAAGCCTGTTATATCAGGATGATACTTAGCTGCGACTCCGAGCTGATTGCCTATTTCATTGATTTGTTTGAGAATGTTATCCTCGCGGTTAATCAATACTTCGACAGCAGCATATAGTTTTGATTTAATCTCCTCGGCATGATTCAGAATTTCCACTTCTGCCTCTGCTGATTCCTGTTCTCCTGCGTCCAATCCTGCCTTTTCAAGTTCGTCAAATAAAAAATTCTGATAATCAAGCTCTGCCTGTGCTTGAGACTGTTGCGCCTTTAGCTTTTCACTTTGCCTTTTTTGTTCATTCAACTCCCTGAAAAGATTATTGAATTCCAGTAAAAGAGCAGCATTTCCTGCAACCGAATCAACCACCGAAAGTTGAAAAGACGATTCCTGAAGCAAAAGGGTTTGATGCTGTGAATGCACGTCAACCAATCTTGACGTGATTTCTTTTAGCTGATTAAGATTTACAGGTGTGTCATTGATGAAAGCACGGGATTTACCTTGTGGCGTGACCTCGCGCCTTATGATGCAAAGCTCGTCGTAATCAAGGTCATTCTCCTGAAAATAGGCTTCTAACGCACATCCTGAAATATTAAAAAATCCTTCGATCGAACATTTTTCTGTGTTGTCATAGAAACTCTGAACATCGACACGTTGCCCGAGAATCAAAGAAAGTGCACCTAAAATAATGGATTTTCCGGCACCAGTTTCACCTGTAATAACCGAAAAAGGTTTGCTGAATTCAATATCCAGTTCCCTGATCAATGCAAAATTTCTGATAGAAAGGCGAACGAGCATAAGCCGGTTTGGGTTTATCGGTTCAAATTTACAAAAAATCGTGGCAATTGCTCTTCTTATTTTGAGGCTTCCAGTATTTTCTGGTATCTGTTGGAGTTGGCGGGATCAATCTCTTTTAGCGTATTAACCGCTTTGGTCTTATCCATGGGTGAAGCCTGAGAGTAAATGTTTATAAGTTCATCACGTTTGGCTTCCAGAAACAATTGCAGAATAAATAATCCGGGTTTTTCCCTGTTTGCTTTTTTGAGCAGTTCAAGGCTTTCGTTGATTCCAGCCCGGCCTGCTTCCACATCATCAGCCATAAGATCAAGACCATGCCTGTGATAGCGATACATGGCTTCTCTTACTGAAGAGTAAGTCGGATTGGTTAGGTTTTCAATGAGCCAGAAACGATTTTTCTGACTTTCAAATGCTTTCCAGCCTTTTTCTCTGGCATTCTGTGCCATGTTCACAATATTCTGCGCTTTGGCATAATAGGGAGCTCCTCCCATCCTTGAGAAAGAATCACCGTCAAGACCAAGATACAGGTAAAGGTAGTACGCAATGGTTGAAGTCAGGTTCAATTCAAAAACATTGTCTGAATATTCAAGAGGTTGAAACTCAACGTATTTAAAATCAAAGTCTCTGTCCAGGTAATTGAATAAAGGAGAATTATATGATGCTTTGTAAACCGGCCTGCGAAGTGCAAGATTTATTTTTCCTTTAAAATCTTCTCCTGATCGCTGATCAACAGTAATAAGTATTGTTCCCTCGATGCGTTCTTCGGGTTTATAAATATAGTTTGTCCATTTGGTATTGTTGACAAAATCATACAACTCCTGCTGCAGAGTTTCGAAAATCTTTTTCTCAGAACCTTCAACCATTGGAGAAGTTACCTGCATTGAAATATTAAATTCCTGAGCAGAACTTCCGATAAAAGTGAATATTGAAAACAGGGTAACGAGTAGGTTCTTCATTTCTATCAATTTGGAGAGACCAGATTTATAACGTTGTATCCTTTGATAAAATTGCATCAATGATTTGAACGGCAACTTTTGCTTTGGATTGCAGTGGAAGATCGATATTCTTACCATTTTTAGAAAGCAGTGTAACTTTATTGGTGTCTCCACCAAATCCGGCACCCTCATCTTTCAGGGAATTCAGCACTATCAGATCAAGATTTTTATTTGTAAGTTTCTGCACTGCATTGTAGTTTTCGTTGTTGGTTTCCAGTGCAAATCCGACAAGAAACCGACCGGATTTTTTCATTTTGCCCAATTCGCTGAGTATATCTTTTGTTTTTGTTAATTCGAGAGTAAGAGAATTTTCTGATTTTTTAATTTTTACTGGCGAAGGAACCTCAACCGAATAATCTGCAACAGCTGCAGCCATTATGGTAATGTCACATTCTGGGAAAACCTGTATGCATTCTTTGGCCATTTCAGCAGCTGAGTTTACCCTAATTAATTTGATACCGGGGTGGCTGATGGTGAGACTAACTGGACCTGAAACAAGCACAACTTCAGCCCCTCTTGAAGCTGCTTCGGTTGCAATGGCGTACCCCATTTTTCCAGATGAATGGTTTCCTATGTACCTGACAGGATCAATGGCTTCATAAGTGGGGCCTGCAGTAATCAGAATTTTTTTACCAGATAAGTCATTGATTTTCAAAAAAAAATCCTTTATTACCTGAAATATAACATCAGGTTCTTCCATTCTTCCTTCGCCACAAAGTCCGCTCGCTAATTCACCAACCTGTGGCTCAATCAAACGATTGCCAAAAGATATTAAAGTATCAATATTTCTTTTTGTCGTTGGGTGATTAAACATATCCAGATCCATGGCCGGTGCAAAAAATACCGGACATTTAGCTGCAAGGTAAGTGGTTGTGAGCAGATTATCTGCTATTCCGGCAGCCATTTTCGCCAAGGTATTTGCCGAAACGGGAGCCATAATGAACAGATCGGCCCAGCGGCCCCAATCGACATGGCTGTTCCAACTTCCGTCGACTTTGTTGTAAGGCTCAATCAGAACGGGTTGCTGAGAAAGTGTTGAAAGGGTTAATGGAGTTACAAAATCGCAGGACACAGGTGTCATTACAATTTTAACCTCAGCCCCTTCTTTTTTTAATAAGCGGACCAGCATAGGAATTTTGTATGCAGCAATGCTTCCCGAAATACCAATGAGTATTTTTTTCCCTTTCAACATACGAAAAGATTGAAATTCAATTAGAAATCCTCACTATTTTCTTTGGCGGGATTCCTAAAAAATACCTGGTCATTCAGAAATTCATGAACAGCAATCAGAGTAGGCTTTGGCAAATGCTCATAAAACTTGGCAATTTCGATCTGCTCACGATTTTCAAAAACTTCTTCCAGGTTATCACTTGGCAGCGCAAATTCTGAGATTTTTGACTGCAATTCTTCTTTCAAATCCAGAGAAATCTGGTTTGCACGTTTTGAAAGAATGGCTACAGTTTCATAGATATTAGAAGTAGGCTCCATCAATTGGTTGATGTTGCGTGTTACAGCAACTGTTTCTGTTTTTACTCTTTTAAAATCCATATTGTGTTTATTGTAATGCTGAGAAGTTACTTAGTTGTTTCTGCGCATTTTTCTGAATGGTGCGCAATTCTTTCAGGTTTTTAGAACCCGGAAAATAGGTGGCAAAATTGTCGATAGCATCGTAAGTATGCTGATACCTTTCAGCTTTTTTTGATTCTATACTTCGCTCAGCATAAGAATAATATGCCTTTGAAATATGAAACATTGCGGATTCACGATATTGTGTATCGGGAAAATCCTTGATCAGGTTTTCAAAATTCAGAATGGCTGCCTTATAATCATTCATCCTGAAGTAAAGCATGGCGATATTATAGGCTTTTGTTTCAAGTTTCAATCTTAATTCATCAATCAGCGCGTTGGCCCGTGCTACTCTTTCGCTTCCGGGAAACTGATTTATGAATAACTGTAAATCCTTGATAGATTCGAGCGTGACAGTCTGATCGAGACTGGATGGCGGTGAATCAAGATAATTGCAATAGGCACTCATAAAAGCTGCTTCTTCAGCATTTTTGCTATTGGGGTAGCTTCTGGCAAATTGTTTGAAATAGTAGCTTGCCAGAATGTAATCGCGCTGTTCATAATGTGCATAAGCATAGTAAAATGCAATACGCTCTGCCCTGTCCGATCCTCTATAAAATGGCTGAAGTTGATCAAACAATTGAATTGCCCGGTAATAGTCTTTGTCTTCGTAATAGGTAAAAGCCATCTCATATTTCTGCTCATTGTCTGTACTCTTGAGCAACTTCTGATACTTGCTGCAAGATGTAAGTACTACAAACAGGCCTAAAAACAAGGGAAGGAAGCTTTTTCTAATCATCGCGCAAAAGTAGTAATTAAAAGAATATGATAAACGCCTTTCAGTTACAAATATTTCGGTCGAAAAAATATCTTAACAAATTTTATGAGTGAAAGGATTTTTGCTCTTACAATTTAAACATGAAAAAGATTCAAAACACTATTTATCAAGGTTTTAGATAATGTGAATAAACAGATAAACAACGCTTCCGGGCATAGCTGTGTTCAATGATTGGCTCCGGGTACTGAGCTGTTCCATATTCGGGGATCCAGCGCTTTACATAAATAAGATTAGCATCAAATTTTTTCAGTTGCTCTGTGGGATTAAAAATCCGGAAATAAGGAGCAGCATCGCAACCTGTACCTGCTGCCCACTGCCAGTTTCCATTATTTGACGAAAGCTCATAATCCAAAAGTTTTTCGGCAAACCATGCTTCTCCCCACTTCCAGTCAATCAGCAAATGTTTGGTGAGAAATCCTGCCACAACCATTCTTACCCGGTTATGCATAAAGCCTGTTGCTTCAAGCTCTCTCATACCTGCGTCAACCATTGGATAGCCTGTTTTACCCCGGCACCATTTTTCAAAATCATCGGGGTTGTTGTTCCATACAATCCGGTTATATTCAGGCCTGAAAGCTGACTTTTCAACATAGGGAAAATGCCACAGAATCTGCATGAAAAATTCTCTCCAGATCAGCTCATTAAGCCATGCTGCGCTGTATTTTTTTCCGGCTTTTATACAATCCCTAACGCTGATTGTGCCAAATCTGAGATGTGTACCAAGTTTTGTGGTCTTTTCGAAGGCCGGAAAATTTCTGTTTTCAGCATAATCCTGTAGAATTCCTGCGTCAATTAAAGGTCCAGACTCAGATATTTTAAGCGGAGAATCGGTAAAACCGAGGTCTGAAAGTTTTGGCAAGTCATCAAATTTACCACTCAGATACTGACCGGTATGAAGCTCTGAGGGAAAGTCAGGAATGCCTTCAACCTCCATTTTTTGCAACCATAATCTGCTGAACGGCGTAAATACAACATAAGGAGTCGAGTCGCTTTTAACTACTTCATTTTTTTCGAATAGTACCTGGTCTTTAAATGTATGAAAGGATATTCCCCTTGATTTGAGCATTTCCTCAACCTGTTTGTCTCTAGCCAATGCATAGGGTTCATAATCGTGGTTAGCATAAACTGAATGAATCTGGTAATTATCAGTGAGTGATTGAATTACCGAAACCGGATCGCCATGCAAAACTTTAATACCGCATGATTGGGGTTTTAATTTTTCATGAACCGCAACGAGGTGATGATGAATGAAGGGTATTCTTTTGTCATCGGCAGGCAATTTTTTCAGAATGTTAGTATCGAAGATAAAGACCGGCAATACCTTATACCCTGAGAGTAAGGCTTTATAGAGTCCATGATTGTCGTTCAGGCGTAAATCCCTTCGAAACCAAAAAATAACTTTGGGTTCAGGCATTGTATAAGAATTAATTGTGTTCCTTAAACATCAATCAGTTTTTAAAGTTCAATCGGATTGATCGTTAATAAAAACAGATCCCGAAGGTAAGCATTCAGCGATAAATTTCCATAGCTTTGCTGCGAATTTTAAGAATCAGTAACTTTAAAAAATTGAATTGTGGATATATTTGAAAGAAGAGTACAAAATTTAGGGCCTCTGGGTATGTATGCCAAACAGGCCGATGGTTACTTTATGTTTCCAAAACTTGAAGGTGAAATAGGCAACAGAATGAAATTCAGGGGAAAAGATATGTTGGTCTGGAGCCTGAACAACTATCTGGGCCTGGCCAATCATCCTGAAGTGCGTGAGGCTGATGCCAAAGCTGCCAAAGAATGGGGACTTGCCTATCCGATGGGAGCCCGGATGATGTCGGGTCAAACGATTTACCACGAACAGCTTGAGCGCGAACTTGCAGCTTTTGTGGGCAAAGAGGACGCTTTCCTGTTGAATTACGGCTATCAGGGCATGGTATCCATTGTTGATGCCCTGGTCGATCGCCACGATGCGATTGTTTACGATAGTGAAGCCCATGCCTGCATTATTGACGGAGCGCGCTTGCATATGGGTAAAAGATTTGTTTTCCCTCATAACAATATGGAAAACCTTCGCATTCAGCTACAGCGTGCCAAAAAGCTTACCGATGAAACAGGTGGCGGAATTCTGGTAATTACCGAAGGCGTATACGGAATGACAGGCGATCAGGGCAACCTAAAAGATATTGTTGCGCTGAAAAAGGAATTTGACTTCAGATTATTGGTTGATGACGCTCATGGTTTTGGAACCATGGGTGCAACAGGAGCCGGAACTCACCAGGAACAGGGAGTTATGGATGGCGTGGATATTTATTTCGGAACGTTTGCAAAAGCTATGGCAGGTATTGGTGCATTTGTGGCCACCAAAACCGATATTGTGGATTACCTCCGTCATAACATGCGTTCACAGACCTACGCCAAATCGCTGCCTATGCCGATGGTGATTGGTTCCCTTAAACGGCTTGATCTTATCCGTAAAAACCCAGAACTTAAAAATAATCTCTGGAAAATTGTAAATGCACTTCAGAGTGGTTTGCGAGAAGCCGGGTTTAATCTGGGAAAAGCCTCTTCGCCGGTAACGCCGGTTATACTTGAAGGAGGAATTCCTGAAGCCACGCAAATTACAGTTGATCTTAGGGAGAATTACAGCATTTTCTGTTCAATTGTAACCTATCCAGTTGTTCCAAAGGGAGTTATTCTTCTCCGGTTGATACCCACTGCAGTGCATACACTCGAAGATGTAAAATATACCATTATGGCATTTGGTGAAATCAGGCAAAAACTCAATGATGGCGCTTATGCCAATGTTATGTACGATGTTTCAATGCTGGCAGAAAAATAATTAGCTCAAACTTAATTTAAAAAGGCTGAACCTCTGATCAGGTTCAGCCTTTTGTGTATCAGCTCTGTTAATTGATTTAAACCCTCCTGCTGATATAATTGTTCACCATTTCTTCAAATAGACGTTGTAATTTGTGTATCATAGGATGCGAAACAGGCACCTGTATTTCATTTATCCTTTTTACAGGCAACACCCGCCTTGATGTGCCTGAAATAAAAACTGCATCATAATTGCCCAGCTCCGAAGAATGAACTTTTTCTTCACTGAAGGGCATAGCGTTAATCTTACATAGATTCAGTATCTGTTTGCGTGTAATGCCTTCCAGAACGGTTTCGGCCGGAGGCGTAATCAATATATTATTTCGAATGAAAAACAGGTTTGATCGGCTGCCTTCAGTTACGAACCCCTCCTGATCAGCAAGCAGGACTTCATAAAGCTGATGCTGAATTTTAACCTCATCCGCCGACTTTCTCATACTGGTGTTCATTACTTTAGCATTGGGATTTTCACGTTCGGCGAAGAAAAGCTCAACATCTACCCCTTCACTGAACTGCTTTTGAGTGGGGTATAGATGAGGAGTAAAATATATAAACAGGTGTGAATCATTTTCAGAAAGATTGTAGAATACAATCTTCATATTTCCATCTTCAGGATCATTCTTTGAAATGACATCATGAATATAGCCCAACATATGATGAAAATCAAATCCCGTATCAACACCCGAAAGTGCCGCTGTATGAAAAAATCTGTCCAGGTGATCTTCAATAAACAAAGCCACTCCTTTCGAAACCCTGAATACTTCGTAAATATACTTTGCAGGAGGATTGAAAAACCTGATAAATTCCTCAACCGGAAGAACAGTATTATTCAGAAAAAAGAAATCGCGGCTGCATTCTTTCATTGCCACAGTTTTGTAATGAAATTCTATTTGCGGCTTCCGCCAAAAATTGATCCCAGAATGCCTCTTACAAGTGTTCGGCCCAGTTCGTTTCCCAGGGTACGCGAGGCATTGCGGCCAACCTGTTTTGTTAATTCGGTAAATATATCGGGATTAGCTCTTTTTTTGGCTCTTTCGGCTCTCTCTTTTGCAGCTTCGGCTCGGGCAAGCGCAGCTTCTTCCTTTGATTTCTGAAGTTTTTCTTTAGCTTCTAAAGCGATCTGTTCTTCTTCAGCTTTTTTTCGCGCTGTTTCATCCATTCTTTCTTTCAATATTTCGAAAGCAGAAACTCTGTCAAGTACCTTTTCATAAACTCCGTAAACCAATGATTTTTTAATGATAAGGTTTCTTTCTTCAACAGAAATTGGCCCAATTTGTGAACAAGGAGGTAATATAAATGCACGTTCAACCATCATAGGTATGCCTTTTATATCAAGAAATGAAACCAGTGCCTCTCCTACTCCCAGTTCTGTAATGGTTTTTTCAACATCAAGTGCAGGATTGGATCTAAAAGTGGTTGCAGCAGCCCGCACAGCTTTCTGATCGCGCGGAGTATAAGCCCTGAGCGCATGTTGAATTCTGTTTCCAAGCTGGCCAAGCACAGAATCAGGTATATCCAGTGGATTTTGTGAAATAAAATAGACTCCAACACCTTTTGAACGAATCAGTCGAACAACCTGTTCAATTTTATCCATCAGTATTTTTGGAGCTTGACTAAAAAGCAAATGTGCTTCATCGAAGAAGAATACCAGTTTTGGTTTTTCAGGATCGCCGGTTTCGGGCAATTCCTCGAAAAGTTCAGAAAGCAACCATAGCAAAAAGGTTGAATAAATTCTTGGTGATTGCATCAGTTTATCGGCTGCCAATATATTCAAAATCCCCAGGCCATGGGCATCGGTTTGTATCAGATCGTGAATATCAAAAGCCGGTTCACCAAAAAAATGTTCCGCACCCTGTTGCTCAAGCACCATAAGACTTCGCTGAATGGCACCAATGCTTGCTGCAGAGATGTTTCCATAGGAAACGGTAAATTCATTCCGGTTGTTGCCGATAAATTCCAGAAGCGATGTCAAATCTTTCAGGTCGAGCAATAACAACCCTGATTCATCGGCAATTTTAAATGCCAGGTTCAGCACCCCTTCCTGCGTGTCATTGAGGTTCAGCAGCCTTGAAAGTAGTAATGGTCCCATTTCGCTGATGGTGGTGCGCATGGGATGCCCTTTTTCGCCAAAAACATCCCAGAAACAGACAGGGAAACCCCTGTTTTCATATCCTTCCAATCCCAGTTTCTGAATGCGCTCAACAATCTTTGTGCCCGGTGTTCCGGTTTTGCTGACACCCGAAAGATCACCTTTTATATCGGTCATAAATACCGGCACACCCTGTAAACAGAAAGATTCGGCCAATACCTGAAGGCTAACTGTTTTTCCTGTGCCTGTGGCCCCGGTAATCAATCCATGCCGGTTTGCCATTCGCGGCGTAATGTGTAATTCAATTCCTGATTTTGCAATGAGTGTTTCTGCGCCCTTGTATGCCATGTTTTCAGAGTTTTGTTTGAGCAAATTTATAAAATTGCCTGATCATTATAGTCCATAAAATCAATTAATCACAATTCAAGTTTAATAATTTATAAAAATCACAGTATGTAAATATAATGATCTCATTTAATCAAGATTGAATTTAATAAAGGAACTTTTTCCGGTTTGACATATTTCAGTATTTTTGAGCTCTAATTTTATGGTTATGACTGAATTTTCGGAAAATAAAAAAATAAAGAGGAATCTTTATAAAATAATTTTCGAGGCCGATACACCTAAAGGTAAACTTTTTGATGTTGTACTGATTTGGTCAATTATTTTCAGTGTGGCTTTGGTTATAATTGAAAGTGTTCATGAATACAGTGACAAATATCAGATAATTTTTACGGCTGGTGAATGGATTTTCACCATACTTTTTTCTATTGAGTACATCCTTCGCATATATGTAGTCAGGCGGAAGAAAGTCTACATTTTCAGTTTATTCGGCATTGTTGACCTACTGGCAGTTTTGCCAACATATATCAGTCTGATTTTCCCTGGCACTCAGTATTTGATGGTCATCCGCATCATTAGGCTGATGCGTGTTTTCAGAATTTTTAAACTAACGGCTTTTCTTGCCGAGGCAAATATTCTGACGAAAGCCCTCAGAGCCAGCAGTCGTAAAATTTTAGTATTTTTATCCTCCATTGCAGTCTTGGTGGTGGTAATAGGTGCTGCAATGTATGTGATTGAAGGTCCTGAATACGGATTTAAAGATATTCCCACAAGCATTTACTGGGCTGTGGTAACATTAACAACGGTTGGCTATGGTGACATTTCGCCGCAAACTACTGTTGGTCAGTTTTTTGCAAGCATTGTTATGGTATTGGGGTACTCCATAATCGCGGTGCCTACCGGTATCATGACCGTGGAATTGGCAAATGCTAACAAAAATAAATCAAAACCTACAACCAGAGTCTGCACCAATTGTTTAAAAGAAGGGCATGACCACGATGCCCGCCACTGCAAATACTGTGGCTGTGAAATTGATCAAGGGGGATTTGAATCCTGATTTGGAAATGGCTGAGATTTGATTAAATAAATTATTTTATTACTTTTTCAGTAGTTGTATAAATGCCATCGGATATCTGAAGTAAATAAATACCCCGAGGCAGTTTATTAAGATTGTTCAAAGAAATCCTGTTTTTTCCGGTCGGCAAGGTAACTTCGTTAAGGCCTGCCACTTTTTTGCCATTTGAGTTGATAAGATTGATTTTAGCATTGATGGTGTCAGTAAGGCCAATTTCAATATTAATTCTTTCGGTAAATGGATTTGGGAATACTGTAATTATCTTGAAAGGGTTGTAAGTATTTAGCAAAGAAGAAACCAGGAGGTTGTTGGCTTCAAGAAAATCAGGAATTCCCCAGCCTGTTAAATTATCGGGATTAGCTGATCTGCTGGCACTTGTTCTTATTGAATTGATCAGTTCCATATTCGAAAATGTAGGATTTGCCTGCCATAAACAAGCAGCAGCCCCTGCAATGATTGGGGAGGAAAATGAAGTTCCATTTCCGCTTCCGACCCCTGTAGGCAAGGCAGCAACAATGGTTCCCACTCCCTGAGAGGAAACATCTGGTTTGATTCTTCCGTCATAAGTCGGGCCTTTCGAAGAGAAATAGGCATACTCTCCACTGGCATCTACCGCACCAATGGTAAAAACGCTATCGCCATCAGCTGGAGCAGTAATAAATTGCCAGGAATTGGAACCAGAATTACCTGCGCTGTTAACGACCAGAATTCCTTTTGATGCAGCCATGTCAGCACCGATTGTCACCACTGTGGTGTTTCCATCCATATCCTCATAAGTATGGTTCTCATCGGGATTATCAAACAGACTGTATCCAAGAGATGAATTAATTATGTCAACACCCACTGAATCAGCAAATTCGGCCGCATTTACCCAGTAATACTCTTCAAGCAGATACTCTGCATTGGCATCTTCTGAACGCAGCAACCAGTAGTTTGCTTTTGGTGCAGTTCCAATCAATTGTCCCGGAAGGTTAGCCCCCATTGTCGAAAGTACCATAGTGCCATGTCCACTCATTGAGGTAGCATAAACATCATTTCCCGGCTGAACAAAATCACGGGTTCCCAATATCTGCCCATTCATTCTCAGGCTGTCAAAAGCAGCATGAATATTTACGCTGTTAAATCCGGCATCAATAACTCCAATAATTACTCCACTGCCTGTAAATCCCATATCATGGAGGTGATCAACTCCAATCATTTGTATTTGATTTGCAGAAGGTCCGTATTGGTAACTTCCATTGGTTTTTTCAATATGTTTTAAACGGCTGCTTCGCCCTGGCAAACGTTCAAGCTGTTCTTTATCAAAAAAAGGCTTTATTTTTCCTGAATGATTCTTAGTGAAAAGATAATCCGCTGATTTGATAGACTTAATAAATGGTTTTTCACTAAAATCAGTTCTAAAAGACCTTAGCTGACTTTTAACAATTACCATATTTAACCACCTGGAAATGTAGATAATTTCTGCACCAACTGATTGAAGCTCCTGCAAATAAATTGGACTAACAGGAAGATCTGAATCCGTAACAGGAATCTGCTGAAGTAGTCTTCGCTCAATTGATTTTGCAGAAAGAAATTGATCGGGATTAGAAATTTTATAGTCTGACTGCTTATCCTTAAACCAAACCTTATAATAACTCTGAGAATAAGTATTTACCGAAAGAAAAGAAAACGAAATAAGCAAAAAAGAGTAGAAAAATTTAAACATGTGTTTGATATCTGGTTTGTGAGTAATTAACAACAATTAGTCCGCTTTGTTGATAATTGTAATAGAATTGGCTGCAAATATCGGTAAAAACTTTATCACTAATCATTCAGGTAAAAAATATTGTAACTAATCAGTTTGACAAAAATACTACGTTATTAACAATTTTCGGTGCTTTGTCAACGGGTTTTAAGTATTTGCAGACTGACGACTTAGAAATTCAACGGTTACTAACAAAAATCTCCTATAC
>JAHYJC010000064.1 GCA_019429275.1 Lentimicrobium sp.
CGGAAACAATCCGGCATTCCCTCTTTAGAAACCTTAAATTCCATAAGAGCTTTTAGTAAACTGCGCGGGAAGGGATGTCGTGCAACATGGCTTCATGTTGGGTCCGCCGGGGCGGACCACACGAAGCCTTATTTATTAGCAAAAGTTATTCTTCATCTTAAACTATTTTATAATTATTCCTTAATTACCTTGAAAGTTTTCTGCCCTCCCTTTCTGTCCTCAATTTTTACATAGTATAGCCCCATTGGTAACATACTCATATCAATTTGATTTTGATATAATCTTTTCCAGTTTTTTAATAGAACTCCATTATAGTTAAATAGCCATAATTCTTTTATTTCATGAACATTTGATATATCAAAGTATAATTTATCCTTTACTGGATTTGGTCTTATTTGGAATTTTTCAATAAAATCATTTTTTATTGATGTTGTAAATTCCGCTTTATAAGATGTTCTTAAATTACTTGCAATATAAGGAGGACCTGAAATAGTATTATTATTACCATCTACCCAACCATTAAATCCATTTAAATTATTTTGTTCTGGTAAAATAAAGCTATCAATCAAATTCTCCTCAAATACAGATTCCCCAACAGTTATAAGTTCACCTTGATTAAGTATTACGTTGGTTATTTTATTTCTAAAAAATGCCTCAAATCCAATATATTTTACATTACAAGGTATTTCTATTTCCTGTATTTGGTTATTGCAAAAGGCTCGACCTTCAATCGTATCCAAATCTCCTGCCTCAAAATTTACTTCCTCAAGAAGATTATTGCCGAAAGCACCAAAACCAATATAATTGACTTTTGATGGAATATTTAATTCTGAAAGTTTATTATCTGTAAAAGCATTCTTTGAAATCACCATTAAGTTTGTTGGCAATTCAATATTTCTTATGAGGTTTTGACTGAAAGCACCATAGCCTATTGAATCGATATTATTGGGTAATATAACACTATCAATCATCCAAATCTGACCAAAAGTGAATATTCCGACGAAAGTGTACCAGTGATTCCTGGCGAAAGTGTACCACCTTTTTCATGATGGATTTAGGGATTAAAATTAAACATTTTTCTCAGATCTGTTTTTTCTTAATGATTCTCCTTTCAGTTCGATTCGGTGTGCATTGGCTGCCATTCTGTCCATAATAGCATCAGCTATGGTGGGTTCCCCGATAAACTCATGCCATTTACTAACCGGGAGTTGTGAGGTCATAATCATTGAACGTCTCCCATACCTATCCTCCAGGATTTGCAGCAGTGCAAGACGGGTGATCGGATCCAGGGGATGCATCCCGAAGTCGTCCAGGATCAGCAAGTGGATCTTTTCCACCTGGTTCAGTAGCTTAATAAAGGTACCATCCAGCTTGGTTTGGGATACTTTTTCCAGAAAGCGGTTCATGCCGAAGTACATTACCCGGAACCCGAGGGAGCAGGCTTGCCTGCCCAGGGCACAGGCAAGGTAACTTTTACCGCAGCCTGTGGATCCGGTGATCAGGATGTTTTCCGTCCGTTGAATGAATGCGCCATCAGCCAGAGACATGAGTTGCTCGCTGGTGAAGTTGCGGGCTGCATTGCAGTAAACCTGTTCCAGAAGGGCATTATACCGGAGCCTGCTCTGGGTCAGGTAAAGTTTGGTTTTTTGCTCGGTGCGGTGTTGTTGTTCCGCCTCGGCAAGCCGGGCGATGAGTACATCCCCGGGGAGTTGTTCATGGACCGGAAGGATCAGGGCAGCCTCATAAGCCCTGGCCATTCCGTGCAGTCGGAGCTGCTTGAGTTGATCTACGGTTGTTTGTAAGTTCATAGCGTTAAGGTTAAAAGTTTTTACTTGTAAGCCTGGGGACCACGGATATTTTCATGTTCCGGGATGACCAGTGTGTTTTGGGTATTGATGACAGGTATTTTGTCCTGATTATTTTCCAGGATGTTGAAGATGGTTCGGTAAGTAATCCGGGGAGCCTGGCATGCCCGCCTGCAGGCAGCCTCCAGCCGATCCTTCCCGTACTTCTCACCTAGCCTCAGCACACCCAGGCAGCCATCATAGGTCTGTTCCATAAAAGTCCTGGACTTGAGCAAAAGCTCAATGGCCTGGCGGGTATTTTCCCCGATCAGGCTGGCCCGCCGGGTAAAGTCCTCATGCGTCCAACCCCGTTGCTCTTTATATCGGCGATGTGATTCCGGCATGTGTTCCGCAAGGGTGGTGTAACCATTTCTCCGGTAGTTGCGACGATGAATGGCAATACGACGAAAGTCCAGGAAGATCTCCACGGTCTGATCATCGTAAACCAGGGTCACCTGCCGGCCGATGTACTGATAAGGCACGCTGTACTGGTGCCAGTCTTCCCCCAGGATGACATGATAGTTCTTTTTGACCTTGGCGCTGGCCCGGTGTTTGTAAACATACGGTTCAGCAGGCAAAGGCCGCAGCAACGGTTTTTCCTCCTGCTCGAACCGTTCCCGACGACTGGGCTGATGTTTATACATCGGGCGGTTCATCCATTGGTCATTGAGTTCCCACGCCCTGTCTCTCAGGGATTCCAGGCTGTAAAACACCTCATCACGCATGGGAGCATAGACATTCTGGTAAGTCAGATCAACGCCCTTCTCCACGCTGGGTTTATCCTTGGGTTTTGCCCGCCGGGTTGCTTTCAGGTTGGTGTTATTGTGTAAGGCCCATTGCTCGGCCACACAGGTAAAGGTCGGCTCATAACGATTAGGCCGCGTCACGATTTGAGCCATGTTATCCGTCAGCATGTTCCGCGGCACCCCTCCCAGGTAGGCAAGCGCACGGTTCATGGCCGGCACTAAATGTTCCTGCTTTGCCGAAGCCATCGGCTCCACATAGCCGTAACTGCTGTATGGCAGCGTGCATACCAGTACAGGACATGCTACTGGAAGATTACTTTGTGGATCAATATAATACAACGGCTTCCCGGCAAAATCAAACTGATAAACATCCCCCGGGGAATGTTCCAGGTGCATGGTCGGTTGACGGGTTGATTGATAGTGAGCCAGGCGTTCGCAAAACCGCGAGTAACTGTAACCATCCGGGTGATCACGCTGGTATTCCAGCCACAAAAGCTGGCGGGTTACTCCCGGACGCTTGAGTTCTTTCAGGTAATGCTCCATCTGACCGTCCAGCAACTCGCTGCGTACTGAAATCACCATTGTGGGCTTTGGAGGATACACCAGCTCAGACAGTTCAGCATCCTTCAGCTTCAAAAGCTCTTTCGGTTCCTGGCCACTTTCTTTAATCCTGGAATGATAACCACGCACCGTATCCCGGTGTAAATGTGTTAATTGGCTTACCTCCCGTTCAGAACTACCGTTGGCCAGTAATTGAATAATCTTGCGAATTTGTAACATCGTTTTTCGTTTGTTTGCCATGTCAACTTGTTTTTGGCCAAGTTAACACGGTTCACGTTTACAAATCCATCTTTAAAAGGTGGTACACTTTATGCCGGAATGTCAGTTCTTCGTCCGGCGTACCCATGAAAAATTACCTGGGTTTTATCCTAAAAGTGGTACACTTTCCTCAGGAATCAGTGGTACACTTTCAGCAGGAATTACTGGTACACTTTGCTCAGGAATGAGTGGTACAGTTTGGGCAGGAATATTCACAAAAGCCCAACTGTCAATAATCGTTACACTTGATGGTATAAAATCAACAATATTCGATGCGCCTCCATAAGAAATAATTTTAGTAGAGTCGTTAGTTCCGTTGTCGTTTCTCGCGTAAATTATACCTGATGTATTTTGCCCGTTTATCGTCGTAATTGCATTTTTGTTGAAAGCTGCCTCACCAATTTTAGTTACACTCGATGGAATATTTAATTCAGTAATACTATTATAAAAGAACGCCCAGGCTCCAATCTCTTCAAATGTATTTGGCAATGTTAATCCAACAATGCTACAACCAGAAAAAACCCCACCTATCATCCAACTTCCGTTAACAATACCTTTTACAGTTTGTCCCTGTAATGTCGATGGAATGGAGAGATATGTACCATCTTGATTTGCTAAGAAATTGTAGTTACAACCAAATATATAACCATTGCTTATTATTACATCATTGTCTTGCAATGTATGGTTGACTTGAGCCATTGATAATGTATCTAAAGCAATGAACCAAATTATGAAAACAAACTGTTTTACAAATTGTATTTTCATGATACTTTTTAATTTACTGTGGTCTCTTTTTTAATTTTTGCTAACGGCTGAGGCTATGTGCAGAAAGGGATATCGGGCTTCTTTCCTGTCTTCCGACACTAAAGTTTGAGCGAGGCAGAATGCTTGAATTACCACTGAAACCCTTTTTGCATATAGCCTTTGTTACCCAACGTACTTTCTTCTTCTTTTCCAGTCCGTGCGCTGGCAATTGCATACTCTTTGGGCATTTTTGGATTGTGTCGTGGCATGTGTGAATGCCCAATGTGTATGCAATTCATTTGGGAGTTTTATTCTTCACATTTTAACAAATATACTTCCATCTCTTTAGGAAAAAACAGCACGCCATCAATGTATAAATTGTTGGAATAAAATCTATATCCAATATCATCACTAATAGAATTTACTTTTTCAAGGGTTACTACTGGCTGATTGATACAATTAATAATTAATTGTTTGTCGCTTAAAACAATAATAGTATCTTTTTTATTTACAAAACATTTAGACCAATTATATTTCTTTAAAGCAATGCTATCAGATTCAATTATCTCAAGCTGGTCTACTTTTATAGTTGTTTCTTGACCTTTTGAATTACAAGATAGCAACAATGTTAAAATTGGTATCAAAATAAAGGTTATTCTCATTTCTTTGGAATTTTAATGATTTCTGTCCAGGTTGTTGTACCTGTCTTACGACCTTGCATTATTATATTTTTAGGGTCTGACTTAGTGTCTTTGTTGAATTCGATATTTGCTTTTACTCTATCAGCACTTGCAGCTTTTGTGTGAGATTTTTGATATGCACTTGAATAATCACCACCGGGATAATCTCTACCACCGATATAAGCTTCATTGACTTCATGCGTAACTGTTTCGCCTGGTTCTTCACCAATAATCCCAGCAACATTTACAGTTGCTTCAAAGTTTAAATATTGTGTAGCAACTGTTTTACCAACAACAACTTCACTACCTTCAAAACCACCTGGTACTAATGGCCATCCCTTTGAACCATCTTTTGAATCATAGGTAGCTTCACTTTTCGTTTCTAAATTTACTACTACTGATTCGGATTGAATTGCTTCCAATAAAATTTTATCAGCATCAGTTTTTGCTTCGCCAGTTGCGGAAAGTTTTCCAGTAGAAGCATCTCTTGTTATTTCTAGAGATGAAGATTTATTTAATTCCGCAGTAGTTTTTTCTGCATCTGGACCGGTTATAAAAACTTCGTCTAATGCTCCATTTGGGTCAATCCTAATAATGGGATTATTTTGAACAAAATTGTAAGGACTTACCCAACATCTACTGTAAGCCATTGGGTCTGGACTTAACCACCTGCTAACAATGTCAGGTTCCAAAGTAGCTTCTGAATACATTGTGTCGGTGACAACAAAGGCAACAATCTGTTTTGATTTTGTATTAAACAAGACTGAGCCAATTTGAACAATGGTATCATTGTCAAAAGATTCATTAAATTTCCCGTTGCTTAAAGTTGCTATTTTAGGCTCATAGCCAAGTTCTGCGAAAGGATTATCCTGTGCATTGAGTGAAATAAACCCAAGTAAAACTGCAAAAAATAGTAGTGTCTTTTTCATTCTAATTAGATTTGATGTTAAAATTAATAATATTCTTGTTTTCGTATTTACTTCTTTGTTCTTTCAGGGATACAAGCCAGTCCAAGTACATTTCTTCCGGCATTTTCCTGTAACCCAGTTCATGAATTTGCGAATACAATTCTGTCATTTCCGTAAAAAGTTGTCTTGCTTCGGGTATATAAAAAATATCTGTCGGATATTCAGCATAGTGCTTTTCCATCAATGCATCAAATTGTTTCCTTTTTGTTTCGGCTTTTAGCAAAAGTCCGTTTATATAATGTGGATAATATTGTAAAGCGGTATCACAACATTTCAGGATAAATTCACAATCAGCCATTAATCCCATTTTCCTGTCATATCCTTTTGCAAGGTCAGTCATGCAAAGTGCAATGGATTGCTTTTCATTTAATGCTTCCATGTAAAGTTTGTTAACAATTGCATCTAAATGAATGTAACCCGAAGCCATTAACCAGGCATCAATCGGGAATATACCACTTGTCAATTCTTTGTTGTACCAGCCATTGGCTTTACTTTGGTGTTTGATGTAAAAATGGTTTGGGGCAACTGCAATATGAGAGTTTGCACCAATTTCATCAGCAAGTATTTTGTAGAGATACGGCAAAGAGTGGCAGTTTCCTTGTTTAGTTTTGAGTAGTTTGGTTACAAACATATTGGACCAGTCGGAATGACCCCAAATATCATTGAAGTCATAAGAAAATGGCGGATAAAGCAATATTTGGTTTGAATCCAGTTGAATGGGAATTGTATCCGTCATAACACTGAAAAGGGCTGCATATTTTTCAACCTGTTCTTTGTCTTCAAAATCATAAATCAATTCCCGTGAAACAATTAATTGTTTTGCTAAATCTGTCAATACTTGAATGTGCTTATCGAAATATTTTTTATCCAATGTGTTATTATTGTATGCGTTCTCAACTATAAAAACAGCTTTTTTAAAACTTGATTCGCAAGTTTCATTGAGCATACAGTTTAATTCTTCAAATGCTATTTCGTAATTTTCCTGTGTCGTTTGGGCAACTGAAAACTGATAAAACAGAAGTGTTAATATTAAGGTCAAAGTTATTTTCATCTTCTAAATTCAATTGATTTGTTAAGTTTTAAAATCATTTGTTGGCTTTCCTGTTTTTGTTTTGCCTCATTTAATGAGTTCAGCCATTTTTCGTAATCTTCCAACGGCATTTCTTCATAACCGAGATTATCAACAATTTCATATTGTTCATACATTTTGTCTAACAATTCTTTTGCTTTGGGATATTCATGTATTCTGTCAGGTGGCACATTGATTTGTCTTTGAACATAAAAGAAATGCAATGTCCTGTAGTCCGATTTTACCATTTGTGCAAAAACATTGGCTGGATAGATTTCAATAGCTTTTTCTATCACTTGTTCCACAAATTCATCATATCCAAATTTTATTGAATATCCTTTTGCCAAATCAACCATCATTTCAGAAAGCAATTGTTTCTTGGTTAGTGGTTGCATGTAAATTTTGTTTTGCAATGCTTCGGCTTTCATGTAACCTGATTGTAGAATAAAAGCATCCGTTGTCAGCATTCCGTTTGTAAGTTCTACATTTATCCATTTTCCATTGTCGTCCTGAAATTTGATGTATGAATGATTTGGTGAAAATGCCAAATGTGCTTCTGCTCCAATCTCTTCAGCTAAAATCAGGTAGAGTAGAGGCAATGAGTGGCATTGCCCTTTATTTGTTCTCAATAATTTCTCGACAAACATATTCGCCCAGTCATTATGCCCCATGTAATCATCAAATTCGTATTTGAATGGTAGGTGTTCTAAATTCTTTGATTCAATTTTCAAGGTGTCAGAAAAGAATTGAAACAGGATTAAGTTTTTTGAAAGATTGCTGCTCTGGTCATAATTTAGTTCTTCCATTTTCCGAATCAGGAATTGCCCTATTTGGGTTATGAGGTTATCAAAACTTTCATACTTGCCCTGATTTTCATAGAAAGCATTTTCAACAATGAAGTTTGCTCTTTGAACAGAATAATTTGTATCAATCATTTCCACAAGTTCTGAAAATGCGGATTTATAATGATTGGTTGCAGGAATATGTCCATAAGATGGTAATTCATAACTAACCGCAGTTTTCGAATTTGCCATTTCTGCTTCTCGCCTTATTTCATAAATCATTTGTTGTCTGGATTGTTGCTTTTTTAGGTCATTTTCATAAATAGCTGTTCCGTTGTTTCTTTGATAATTATTTTCTCCGGGTGTTTTGTATGTTGGCGTCTGATTTATATTCACTTGTTCAAAAGTCGATACTTTTGGTGGTTTTGGAGTTTCAATTTGTCCGTATGAATTTATTGTCAATGCGATTATTAATATGATGGTCAGTCCGAGCGGTGGCAAGAAAGCATGTGTTTGGCAAGCGAAGGGTTGGCTTTTGCGTTGGGGCTTGCCAAACTCTTGCTTTGTGCGGTTGGTTTTATTCGATTCCTTTTGTTTCATTTCTTGTACTTCTGTCTCTTTTAGTATGTTGGGTAACGTTCCGCGTATATGATTAGTTGCGGAATGCGGGGCAAATTCTTGTCGAAACGCACCAAGGTTTATGCGGGTGATAATGTTGATTATCAGCACAGAAACCGCAATTAATTATATACGCTGTTGCCGTTTCGTTGTTTATTTCAGCTTCTTTTTGGTTTCAATGTAGATGTCATCAGATACTTTTTTCAATGCTTTCATAAAGTCTTGTCCGTCAAGTGATTTTAATTGCAACTGAACAATCTCTCTTAACTGCCTATAGCGTTCTTGTTTATCAATCTGATTACGAATGAGAATAGAATTTATATTCTCGAGGTTTGATAAAACAACAAGTTCATTTATACTTGCAAAATCACGAATGTTTAAACCTTTCTTTGCTTTATCCACATTTGCATCTCGCCAATCTTTAGCAGTACAATTGAATAGTGCAACATTCAGCAAGTCAGCCTCCTCTGCATAAATCAACCACTCTGTATCTTTATCGTAGTTCTTTTCTGGTAAAATGCAATCTCTTACTGCATCGGTATGAATCAGGTAGTTTGTTTTCGTCAAAATCCGTTTAACATTCCACTCAAGATTATATTGATTGCTCTCAATTTCTTTTAGTCGTTGATACTCCTTAATCAACAAGAGTTTAAACATTGGACTAATCCACGAACCAAACTCAAATGCTAAGTCTTTGTGGGCATATGTGCCTCCATATCTGCCTGATTTTGAAATTAATCCGATTGCACCAGTTGTTTCAATCCACTTTCTCGGTGTCAAATTGAAACTGTTTAATCCGGCTTGTTTTCTAAAGGTGTCGAATTCGACAGGTTTAAAATTCGGGTTATTTAAAGTCTCCCATAATCCAATGAATTCTACCGTATTGCGATTCCTCATCCAATTGCGAATATGGTCCGTCCCTTCTTCACCTCTAACCATATCTGTCAGGCAGATATAGTCTTGCTCGTCTTGTTTAACAATCGAAATGAGCCTATTTTCAACTTCTATCTGAGTTTTATTTGTCATATTGTCAAATCGTTTTTCAATTTGTACAAATATACAATTCTCATCCAATTTATCTTACTGGCAATACGGCACTTACAATGAACGGCAACGTTTGGCGGTATGGTTAGTTGCCGATTTCGAAGCACTTTTCTGTCAAGTTACAACTACTTTTGATACGAGCAGAAATGCTGGAATACCTGCTGTACCGGCAATTAACTATACCGCGTGTTACCATTTCGTGCTTTTTTTATTGTCATCTGTCGTGTGTTGGCAGAGCAAGTTCTTTTGCAATTTTTGGACGTGTATAGGCTTGTGCGAATTGCAAATGTACTTGCTCTACTCTGGCTAATAATTATCAATTAATTCAATTAAACTATCAGGTGTTTTATAATGCACATTGTCTTTTAAAAGAGATAAATTTCCTACACATATCAATGTAGTATCTTTATTTGTAATTAATTTAATTTTTGCTCTAGTATCAATTGAGGTACTATATGTAGAATCAGTTCTTTCTAAATCATTAAAATGACTTAATAAAGTCGCAATTTGAACAGAGTCAGTTAGTATTGTTTCTTTATAGTCGGTAAAGTATTTTTCAAAATTTTCGCATTTTACGGAGATTACGGTCATAAGTGAAAAATTAACCGACCTGATTTCAACACGATTAACTTTATCCATACTTGTTTTATTTTGACAATTTGCAAACAGTGAGACAAGCATTGTTAGAATTAGTAAACTATTTAATTTTTTCATCTTCTTTGGGTTTTACTATAACTTCATTTTTCCAGTTGGTTGAAGTGGGACTTGTTGTTTCATATAATGTTCCACCATGGTCTTTGCGTGTTACTTCACCTTCTTTAATTTCACCAAGTTTTATTGCTGTCTTTTGCTCCGAACCTTCTATTACACGTTTTTCTTCCTTGTTCCCATATTGAGAATCAGGCGTTTTACCATCAATTTTCTGTTGGTCAGGGTTTTGGTCATGCTGTAATGCATGGTCTACTTCATGATTTAATATTGATGTAGGAGAGAGTTCGTGCAATTCATTTGTTAATAAGGCTTGAGTTGGGTCCCAGCTAATAGTATTAGTCTTTGGGTCATATGAACTTCCTCCATTTGCTTCGCCAACATAATAGATTTTGTCCGATTTCTCAAGTTTTGATAGCATTCCGCCTGCACCATTCTTATTTAGATGTTGTACAGCCTGACCAAAGGAACTTTTAAATTCAGCCGACACTCCATTTGCGTAAACTACTTTTTGACCATCAGGGTCAATAAAGATTATCGGGTTATTCAATGCGTAATTATACGGTGACCAACTTGAATATTCTTCTGAAAGTGGGTCCGGGCTAATCCAACGACTGACAATATGTGGTGTTAAATCGGCTTCAACGTACAGTGTATCTTTCTCGACAAAACCAACAATCTGTTGCGTTTGTGTATTGAACAATACTGAACCGATTTCAACAACATCTTTTAAATCATGGAACTCTTGATATTTTCCATTGCTGAGGGTTACAACTTTTAAATCAAATCCATATTTTTTCCATGGATATTCATCTGCGTTGCTCGTTACAAATGAAGCAAGTAAAAGGATAGAGAGTACAATTTTTAATGGTTTCATAATTATTTGATGAGTTCAGTTTAAAAACTACTAAAATTTAAAGGCTTTATAATTGGCTTATTTGAAAAATATTTCATGTAATAAAGGAAATCCCAGAAATTACTTACCAGAACCCCGGTATTTGAAAATATTTGAT
>JAHYJC010000026.1 GCA_019429275.1 Lentimicrobium sp.
TTTCTCGTATTCGTCCATTTTTTATTTGAACAATACGAAAAAAATATGTCAAAGAACGATTTTTGAAAAAAGTGTCAACGATGTTGTGCTACGAAAAAAAGTGTCAACGATGTTGTGCTATTTATCACATAATGATTAGTGCCAAATACAAAGTTTTGTAGTATAATGAGATTTCGGGGAAGGACTGTAAAAATTAATTTTTAAAAAGTCTATTCGTTTCCAAGTTTTCAAATTAATCAATTATCAAATTGTATGTATGTTTAATTTTTTTAAAAAACGAAAAACTGAAAATCCTCAAAATAAACAGGGCCTTGAGAAGAATGGTACAGTTCTTCGTGGCAAGGAGCCTGCTGAAACATTACCCAAGCAGAAATCCGGTTATGAAATACTTGGAGCACAGGAGCAGAAAATACGACAAGTGCCTGAGTTTAATCCCGGTGATATAATTGATGATAAATATATAGTTGAGAAGGTTTTCAGAGGTGGCATGGGCAGAGTGTATATCACCGAACCCACAAGCCAAGGCATACGGTTTGCCATCAAACAGCCAAACGAACAAATGCTCTCGAGCAAGGGCTTCTTTGGCAGGATCATAAACGAAGCAGAAGCCTGGACGAACCTGGGGATGCATCCTCATATAGCCTATTGTTATTTTGTAAAAGCCATAGATAACATCCCTTATATCTTTATAGAGTATGTGGAAGGCGGGAACTTGCGCGAATGGATAGCAGATGGGAAGTGTATTGATCTACGAGACAGCCTTGACATGTGTATTCAGTTTTGTCACGGAATGGAGCATGCCCATAATAAAGGCATGAAACACCGTGACATAAAGCCTGAGAATATATTGATAACAAGAGAAGGGAGAGTGAAGATCACAGACTTTGGTTTGGCAGGAAAACTTGAAAAGAAAAAAGACCAAAAAGCTTTGCAAAATGAAGGACAAACCCAGATCGGAGATGTCATGGGTACAAAGGCTTATATGAGCCCTGAGCAATGGGAAGATCCACACAAAGTGGATGAGAGAGCAGATGTTTTCAGTTTTGGAGTATGTATGTGGGAGATGTTAGTTGGATGTAGACCTTATGCAGTTTCAATAGGAGAAAATCAACTAACACCTAATGTTGTTAAGTTAAGAGAAGATTTGCCCGTTGATCTTATTAAGCTGCTCTATAAAGTAATAGCCCTTAATAAAAAGAAAAGACCACGAAATTTTACTGAGCTCCGCGATCAACTTAACTTGATTTACAAAACACTTTACTATCAGGAAACCCCATTTTATAAGATAGAACTTTCAGAGACATTGGTTGATGAGTTAAATAACAGGGGTTATTCATATTACCAATTAGGGAGTACAGAAAAAGCCATAGAATGTTGGATAGATGCATTAAAGGTTGACTTTTTACATTTTGAATCAAACTACAATTATGGTTATCTAATGTGTAACCAATTAAAGATGACAGTATACGAATTCACAAAAAAACTGGAAAATTGCAAGGGATTCACAAGTTTTAATCCTGATTATTGGGAAGCATTATCATGGTTGTATCTTGAGCAGGGAGATATAGAAGCAATTGATGCTATTCAAATATCTGAACACAAAATACGAAACGAACAATTCATAAGTGCATTAAAAGACCCTGATAGGCCCACGGCAAGGCTATTAGGTATCTTTGAAGGGCATACTCATTTTATAAGTTCCGTTGCCTTTTCCCCTGACGGTCGGTTTGTCCTTTCTGGCAGTAGGGATAAAACAATTAGGCTTTGGGATATATTCACCGGAAAAGAGATAAGAAGGTTTGAAGGGCATAATCATTGTGTAATGGCGGTTGCCTTTTCCCCTGACGGCCGATTTGCACTTTCGGGAAGTTGGGATAAAACAATTAGACTTTGGGATATATTAACCGGAAAAGAAGTAAGCCGTTTAAAGGGGAATACGAATATGGTAGATTGCATTGCCTTTTCACCAAACGGGAGGCAGATATTTTCCGGGGGAATTGATAATGTAATTAGGTTATGGGATTTAACAACAGAAAATGAGATAAGGCAGTTTATAGGACATACTAATTCTTTATGGTCAATTGCCATTTCTCCAAACAGTAAGCAGGTGCTTTCCGGGAGTTCCGATAAGACAGTTAGGTTATGGGATATAGAGACAGGTAAAGAGGTTAGGCGGTTTGTTGGGCACACTGCAGATGTTATATCAATCGCCTTTTCCCCTGACGGAAATTTCGCACTGTCTGGGAGCTCTGATAAGACAATTAGGTTATGGGATATAACAATAGTTAATGAGGTTAGGCAGTTTACAGGACATACTAATTCTGTAAGCTCAGTTGCCTTTTCACCAAACGGTAGGCACCTGCTTTCTGGGAGCAATGATAAGACAGTTAGGTTATGGGATATAGCGACAGGTAAAGAGGTGAGGCGGATTATTGGGCACACCAAAGATGTAAAGTCAATCGCCTTTTCTCCTGATGGAAGATACGTAATTTCAGGGAGTTGGGATAAAACCCTCCGACTATGGGAGACATGCTTTCCTAAAACTAACCGGGATAGACAAAATAATTTTCCCTTGCTATCATTAATCAGAGAGGTAAGAGCTCAAAGCAGGGAGAAGGATCTGGTAAAAACGTTGATATCGGAAGCAAAAACGAATATGAAAAACGATGCTTATGTCGCAGCCTTTAATAAACTAGAAAAAGCACAAGATATTTCGGGCTATGAAAGAAACAGTGAAATAGTGAATCTTATAACAGAATGTGGAATAAAGGCAGGTGGAATCCGTAAAAGCTTAAAATGGGGTCGGTGTGTAAAGACATTATATGGGCATACTTATAGTGTAAAATCCGTTGCATTTTCCCCTGATGGCAGATATGCACTTTCTGGAAGTAAAGATAATACGGTCAGGCTTTGGGAGATATCAACCGGAAATGAGGTGAGGCGCTTTGAAGGGCACACTGGCATGATAAAATCCGTTGCATTCTCAATTGACGGTAGGCGAGTGCTTTCAGGAAGTAATGATGAAACAGTAAGACTATGGGAGATATCAACAGGAAAAGAAGTAAAGAAGTTTGATGGGCATCAAGGAGAGGTCGAATCTGTTGCATTTGCCCCAGACGGCGGCTATGCACTTTCTGGATGTTCAAGGAGTATATACTCTCTTAAGCTATGGAATATAGCTACTTTAAAAGAAGAAAAGCAGTTGGAATGGTATTCTGATAATGTATGGTCTATTGCATTTTCCCCAGATGGTATGCTTGCGCTTTCTGGTAGTGATAAAACCATTCGTTTATGGAATTTAGAAACCGGAAAAACAATAAGGTGGTTTGAAGGGCACTCCAATTCAGTACTATCTATTTCCTTTTCCCCTGATGGAAAATATGCTCTTTCTGGAAGTGCGGATCATACAATACGTCTATGGACAATTTCCAACGGAAAAGAGCTGAGGCGGTTTGAAGGACATTACGAAGCTGTAAATTCCATTGCCTTTTCCGATGATGGCAGGTATGCACTATCGGGAAGTTTTGATAATACATTACGTCTGTGGTTTATTTCTAATGGGAAAGAGCTGTTGCGATTTGACGAACATGAAGGGACGGTAAACTCGGTTGCCTTTTCTAAAGATTGCAGGTATGCACTTTCCGGAAGTACGGACAACACCATTCGTATGTGGGAATTTGATTGGGATTGGCAATTGCCTGTAGAAAAGTGATAAATTATTTTATAAAAAATTTTGGATAATGTTTAAGAACCTGTTTAAACGGATTAAAGCTCACAAACAACACCCTTCCAAAAAAGGTGGTGACGGAAAAAGGGAGACTGTCAAAGCCAAGAATACAGGAAATAATATAGAAGCTAAAGCAGATACTGTATTACGTAATGTTGAACCCTTAAATACTAAGAGTAAAAGCAGAAATCTTATTAATCCGATTGAAAACAGAAAATGGGATGCAAAAACCATTCCCGAACTCAATGTAGGCGATACAATTGACAGCAAGTATATAATTGCTAAAAAGTTCACTGGTGGGATGGGGTTTGTTTATATCACCGAAGCCACAGGTCAGGGTATTCGATTTGCAATTAAGCAGCCCAATAAACAAATGTTGTCGCACAAGAGCTTGTTTTCCAGGATTATAACCGAGGCAAATGAATGGACAAATCTTGGAATGCACCCTCATATAGCCTATTGCTATTTTGTAAAAGCCTTAGAAAACATCCCCTATATCTTTATAGAGTATGTTGAAGGTGGGAACTTGCGCGAATGGATAGCAGACGGGAAGTGCATCGATATACGGGCAAGCCTTGACATGTGTATTCAGTTTTGTCATGGTATGGAGCATGCACATGAGAAAGGCATGAAGCACAGGGATATCAAACCTGAGAATATATTGATGACGAAAGAAGGGAAAGTAAAGATCACAGACTTTGGTCTGGCAGGAAAACTTGAAAAGATTATAGGCAAGCAGGCTTTGCAAAATGAAGGTCAAACACAGGTAGGCGATATTATGGGGACAAAAGCCTACATGAGCCCCGAGCAATGGGTTGATCCGCACAATGTGGATGAGCGGGCTGATGTTTTTAGTTTTGGGGTATGTATGTGGGAAATGTTGTGTGGATGCAGGCCATATACAGCATCAATAGGAGAAATTTCACCACCCCCGGATATTGTGCAGCTGAGAGATGATTTGCCTGGTAAACTTATAGAACTACTCTATCAAGTTATAGCTCTAAATAAAGAAGAAAGACCACGAAATTTTATTGTACTTCGAGATCAGATAAACTTGATTTATAAAACGCATTACAAAGAGGAATCCCCATTTTATAATTTAGAACTGGCAGACACATTGGCTGATGAGCTAAACAATAAGGGATTCTCATATTATCAGTTAGGCAATTTCGAAAAAGCGATTGACAGCTGGAAAGAAGCTCTTAAGATTGACCCATTACATTTTGAAGCAAACTATAATTATGGCTACCAAATGTGGAATATGGGTGAGTTATCGGGAAACGACTATATCAAACAAATAGAAAATTGTACAGAGATAACGAAACAGAGAGATGATTATTGGATTGCCTTAGCTTGGTTGTATTTTGAACAAGGTAATTTGGATGCTGTTAAAGCTATACAAGCTTCAGAGCATAGAGTGAATGAAAAGAATTTCTTAGATGCTGTAAGTGCATCTGATAAGCCAGTAGTAAGGTTGATAAAAACCTTCAAGGGGCACACTGAATATATAAATTCATTAGCATTTTCTTCAGATGGGGAATATGTGCTTTCAGGTAGTCAAGATAAGTCAGTAAGGCTTTGGAAAGTTTCTACAGGCGCTGAGGTAAGGTTATTTATGGGTCACACAAAACATGTGCGAAAAGTTAACATTTCGCATGATGGCAACTATGCTGTTTCCTGTGATAATAATTTTCTGAAAAAATGGGATATAAAAACAGGAGAAGAATTAAAACAATTCAAATTTCATGTTGACAAAGTTGAAACAAAGGGATTTGGATTTCGTTTTGAAAGCGTAACATCAGCCATATCTCCTGATTGTAGGTATGCACTTTCAGGAAGTGATGATAAAATCATTCGGTTGTGGGATATATCATCAGGTAAAGAATTAATGCAGTTTAAGGGACATGAGAAAGCGATAGCATCTGTAGCTTTTTCACCTGATGGCAAATATATACTATCCGGTAGTTATGATCAGACGCTTCGTCTTTGGGAAATATCAACAGGAGCAGAAATAAAAGTATTTGAAGATTTTAGGAATAACGGATCTGCTTCTTTCTCGCCTGATGGCAGATATATAATTTCAGGAGGCTTAAATGAATCTGTTAAATTGTGGGATATATCAACTAGTAAAATAGTTAAGAGTTTTAATGGGCTCTTTGGTATTGTTGGTTCCGTGAGCATAACCCAAGATTCGAAGTATGCACTTTCAGTTGACTATAGTACTGTAAGGATTTGGGAGATATCTAATGGTAAAGAACTCAGACAGATAAATAAAAAAGGAGATCTTGGCCGTTGTGGAATTTTCTCACCAAATGGCAGGTTTGTTATTTTTGGAAATAATGAAGAGTTAATGCTTTGGGAAATTAATTTCCCAAATATCAACTGGGATAAATATTATCCCCATTCTTTGATCTCAATAACTCAAGAAGTATCCAAAAAAGATAGTGATTTTCATAAGGTGAAAAAATTATTAAAAGAGGCAAAACTTGAAATAGAAAAACAATTTTATGTAAATGCTTTTAATACCCTCAATGATGTCCGCAACATTGAGGGTTATGAAAGAAACTTAGACGTTTTGGATTTTCAGTTTCAATGTGCAATAAAGGGTGGTTTTTTAAAAGATGGATTTAATAGTGCATGGTGTGAGAATACATTATACGGTCATAATGACCAGGTAAAAAGCCTTTCTATTTTGCCTGATGGCAAACATGTTCTTTCAGGCAGTGAAGATAAAACACTTCGTTTATGGGAAATATCAACTGGGAAAGAGATCCATAGATTTCTGGGACATCTCAGCAAAATTACTGCTATGGCAGTAAGTCATGATGGCAATTATGCTGTTTCGGCTAGTAGTGAAGCTCTAATAATATGGGATATTGTTAAACGAAAAGAGAAAAAACGATTTATAAAAATCACAGGTTTTATATACTCAATTGTTTTCTCTAAAAACAGCAAATATTTATTTACAGGTGATTTAAATAATGGTGTACTAAAATGGGATATTTCAACTGGAACAAGCATAATGATAATAAATGTTGATTTAAAATCCTACCCAACGTTCGAGTTTTCTCCGGATGGCACTAAGGCTGTTTATGTTGGAAAGGATGAATTTATAAACCTATATAATTTGTCAAATGGGTCTTTAATCAAGCGTTTTAAAAATGAAACTTGTGAAACATATATGGCGGCCATCCCCCCTGACGGAAAGCATATACTTTCAAGTGGAGGTAATTCTTATTGTTGGTGGAATGTTTCGTCAAACAGGTCAGGGGAAAAGATAAATGGACAATTAAGCAGAATTTACCGTTTTACACTGGATTCTCGATATATTTTTGCAGTGAGTTCTAACAATACTTTTAAGCTCTGGGAAATTTCATCAGGGAAAGATATGTTCACATTTTATGGTCACACTTATACTGTTAATTCAATTGTAATAACCCCTGATGGTAAGTATGTCATTTCCGGAAGCAGTGATAACACAATACGATTGTGGAGATTAGACTGGAACTGGGTGCCTCCTCCCCCCAAAAAGGACTTTGATCTTATCAAAAACAAATCTTTTTCATTTTTAAATTTAATAAAATACTCACTTCAAAAAATCTTTCAATGACAGCACATTATGATTTAAAACTACTTTGAGACTAATTTACGCCGATACACTTTTTTATTAAAGTGATTACTCAAAATAAACTTTGGATTAATATGAAAGTAAAATTAGAGATAATTAAAGGACCGGAAGTTGGAAGGTCATTTGAGTTTACTGAACCTGATACTTTTCTTGTAGGCAGAGCAAAAGACGCGACCTTTCGCTTACCGGAAGATGATCCATACGTCAGCAGAAGACACTTTCACCTCGAGATCATCCCTCCTAAGTGCATTTTCCGGGATCTTGAAAGCACAAATACTCCTTCAATAAATAACAAATTCGTTCTTGAAAAAGAGCTTGAAAACGGTGATATTATTGAGGTAGGTTATACCCGAATTAAAGTCAGTATTGATAAACAAATTATTATAAAAAGGATAAAATGTACTCGATGTGGAGTAGATATTGTTTTAATTGGCAATGAGAAACCGATAGATTATTGCGATACATGTATAAGAAATATTGAAGAAGAAAAGCGGTTGAAGTCAAAATTGGGAAAATATAAATTTGTTTGCCAATGTGGTACAGATTTGACCGATACTGCAGATAGTGACCACAGGGCACAAGAACTCAAAGAGAAAGTATTGTATTCATGCCCAAAATGCCTTCCGCAAGGCGATAATGAAAAGGGGACGAAAATTAGCGAGTATGAAGTTATTAAGAAAATTGGTGAGGGCGGTATGGGAAAAGTTTACCTGGTATACCATAAGTCTACTGCCCGCATAGTGGTTTGTAAAAAAATACTTGGCATTACGCAAAAGGAGTTATTACCACGATTTGAACGTGAGATTAGTTTACAGAAAAGCCTGAAACATGAAAATATCATTCATTTTATAGATTATGGGACTGATCATAAAGAGCCATATATGATTTGTGAATATGCTACCGGAGGAGATTTAAATAACTATATAAAAAAGAACAATACCCTATTACCAATTGCAAGTGCTGTCTCAATTATTGGTGAATGCCTGAAAGGATTGGAATTTATGCATTCAAATCAAGTAATTCATCGCGATATTAAACCCGAAAATATATTATTGCAGAAAGATAACAGCGGAAGACTAATACCGAAAATTGCTGATTTCGGAATAGCTAAAAGTTATAATAATGCCGGAGGTTCTTCATTTACCAAAGTGGGGGTGGCTATAGGGACAATGTTTTTTATGGCTCCTGAACAGATGAAAGATGCTAAAAATGTTGACGGAAGAGCAGATATTTATTCTTTTGGAGTATCACTTTATTATCTGTTGACAGGCAAATATCCTTATCATTTCCCAACACCCTTAGATCTGAATGATTGGATGCTGAAAAATAAAGGTCGTTTTAAGAATAAGGAAGATGCTTACCAGGAATTGATTAAAATGCAACAACAAAACAATCCAATGTTGATTATTCTTTCAAATAAACCAATTCCAATAAGGCAAAGGAATCCTGATATTTCGCAAAAATTGGCTAGTATTGTTGATAAGGCAATTGAAAAAGATCTATTTAAAAGAATTCAAACAGCAAAGGAGTTCAGGGAAAAACTTCAAAATTTATAAGACAATTTTTTGAGACTCAATTTATTAAAATAAAATTCGAAACAATGATTGTAAATAGAATTAATTTGATGGACAAGGTTAAAAAAATAATAAGCATGATAAAAAAGATGGTTTTAATTCATCAGAAATATGAAGATCTTATTTTAACCTATGGTTTAACCGATGTAGGACTTAAACGGAATAACAATGAGGATGCTTTCTGGATCAATCCGACAAATGATCTTTTCATTGTAGTTGATGGCATGGGTGGCCATAAAGCCGGGGAGATTGCGAGCAATATGGCAATAGAATTATTACAGGGATATTTGAATGAAAAATCTTTTGAGGAAACCGGGAATGAAGCTGAAAAAATTAAAAACCTGTTTATCGGATCTTTGAGCAATACAAGCACATTAATACTTAAAGCCGGTAAAGAAAATCCTGACTATTCAGGAATGGGTTGTACAGCTGTATGTGCCTGGTTAACAGGCAACCATTTATATTCAAGTCATGTTGGTGATGCTAGAATATACGTTTGCCATCACGATACTATAAAACAATTAGGTTTTGATCATTCCTTTGTCGCAGAAGCTGTAAAACTTGGTAAACTGACACGGGAAGAAGCCAGATTAAGTACATTAAAAAACCAGATAAACCAAGCGTTAGGGATGCCAATTAATATTGAGCCGGAATATCAAACTTCAGAGATTAACCCTGGTGACAGAATCTTGCTATGTTCAGATGGTTTATGGGATATGTTATCAGATGAAGATATTCACAAAATACTTTTTTCATCTGATGATGCAAAAGTTATTTGTGAAGAATTGATAAGAAAAGCAAACGAAGCTGGAGGATATGATAATACAACTGTAATTGTTAAAATATGTATGTAAATATTAAAAGTAAATTTGATTTTTTGCTAGGTACTTATGCAATCTGGATGATCGGTAGACAGTAGATCAAATCTCTGAGAGCATCTGCAAATAGTATTTTCTCGGGTATTCTATGTTCGATGACCAGGCTCCATATAACTCCTTAACTGCTGATAGATTTTTCGCAAGAAGGTTGGGTATGGACCAGGTAAATGCCACTTTAGGAGAATGTTCCAACATTGAAGGCCAGTTTCCAATCACAGCATAGTGCTACTCTGCAATCAGAGGATAAAGACACTAGGCGCATCAACCTTTACATCGAAGGAAAGGAAATAAAAAGTGACATAGCCTCAATAGGGACTCTAAAATGGCGACACGTTTGAGAGAAATATTCAGGTTGGGCACAAACAGCAGAATAATTGGAGAATTTACATTACAAATCAAGGACTTAAAGTGAACGATTATAAGTTTTACAAAATTATTACCTTCCAAGCTCCAAGCTCATCCTCTCCATCGCCATCTTTATCATTTCCTCATTATCCTTCGTATAATGGTTGCGGATCACTTCCTTGGTGTCCCCGACAATCATCTCTCTAACTTCAATGGGCACATCAAGGGATAAAAGAATTGTATTAACCGTTGACCGGGAACTATGGAATGGTTTGTTGCCAAAAATTCCAAGAGATTCTTTGATCGGCCTCAGGTATCTGGCTTCATTTCCTTTTACGGAGAATATTTTTTGTTTATTGAAGCCTTTTACTGGCAATAAATCCAAGGCTTGCGGAATTAACGGGAGTTTCCCTGGTTTTAGGGTCTTGTGCTGAATGAACTCTACCCATGTTGTACCATTTGTCAATTTAATATTTTCCCACCTGAGTTCTTTTATGTCCCGCCAACGCATACCAGTATAACAAGCAAATAAAAAATATCGGAGTACTTCCTGAGGTATGGGCGACAGTTCTTTCTTGTCATACAATGCACGAAGGCTTTTAACTTCTTCAATTGTAAATGGTTCAAAAGTTCCTTTGGGATTTTTAATAGGAAAATGAATAAAGACATTTTTGGTAATTCGCTCATCCCTCAGAGCCTGATTGAGAATCCTTCTGACAAATTCAAGACTTTTATTCCAGGTAATCTCTTGATTGCCCAGCGTATTGATCAAAAAGTCCCGGTATTCGATCACGAAATCCTTACTATTAACATATCCAATTGTCAGTGACTCGCTGAACATTTTCAGTTTATTGGTCTGTTTCTCATAAAAGATCAGTGTTTCCGGTGCAAGTCCTTGTTTGGTTTTCTTAACTTCATTAATGTAGTCATAGAATGAATCATTGTTAAAACTGTTAGAGGAGTATAGCCTTACAAATTCTTTCATTGTTGGATTTGTATCACCGACAAGAAAATGTCGTTCGATGGCATTTACCTTGGTATTTGCTGTAGTAATGGCAAGTCTCTTTTTATGGTAATTGGGATCTGATTGTTTGACGGATTCATTTTTGATGTCAAAATCTTTTTTTAAAACATCGAAACCTAAAGGGATATATTTGACTTCACGCTGAATGGTTACTCTGAGTACTACCGGGTAGGTCTTGTCAACCTTAGGCCTGTCAGGCCGGAACATAATTACTGAATTTACTTTGCTCATGGCACAATGATTTAGACTGGTAAACAATTGGTAAACATTTTCACAAAGTAATGAAATATTTTCTTATAAAACAAAAAATCAGGACCTTTAAAGTCCTGATTTTGTAATATTTGACATTTGGGTTTCTATTCCTTAAATGTCGCCTGAGGTCTCGAGCGGACTCGAACCGCTGTAGAAGGTTTTGCAGACCTCTGCCTAGCCACTCGGCCACGAGACCATTTTAGGCCGCAAATATACAAAAATTCTAAAAAAACGAATATAAAAGATATCCTGCAAAAATTCCAGTAAATCAATCAGTTGGGGTTGCCGCCTCTTTGTGTTTCTTTTTGCCGAATTCAGGCAGGCAATCAGGGCACAGGCAGTTGTTGTATTCTTTTCGCAATTTTTCAAGGTTTTCAGTGCTGATGCTGTATTCAAAACACCAGCACCCCAGGGCATGAAGGCACTCAAAGGTTTTTCCGCAGCGGGGACATATTTTTTTTACCGGACTGGCTTCACTCATATATGTCTTCAGAGCTAAGTGTTACGCAAACCCTGTCCATTTTGCCACCCAACGGAGGGTTTAGTTTTGAAATTTTGACTTCAGCATCAGTTACATCCGGAAATTGCTCATGAACCACAACCAGGATTCTGTGTGCGACATTTTCCAGTAAATGCGATTTTTGCTCCATCTCTTTTTTAACCACCTCATAAACCGAGAGGTAATTCACTGTATCCTGAAGCTTATCGCTTTGTTCGGCTTTTCCGGTATCAACCTGTATAAACAGATCAACTAAAAAGCGGGTTCCGATAACCTGTTCTTCCTTAAAATGGCCATGGTATGAAAAAAATTCCATGCCTTCGATAGAGATCATTCCCATAAAATGAGGTTTTTAGCAAAAATAGGGATTCAAATCTAAAATAAAAACAACGAAATCTGATAAACAAACCATAAATTCAAATTGTCAGAATTTTTAGATGATGACTGAAAATCAAAAATTACTCTTTCACAAAATACCTGAACGGATTATAGCTGATTCCGGTATCAAAAACATCAACGCCCTCATGTTTTTTCAAAAAGCCAACAATTTTATAGGTGAGGGGAGTAAACAAAATTTCGACGCCCGATTTGAAGATATAATTGGAGATAATGATTGAGATCAACAGTTCATTGGGCATGGTTCCATAAAAGGCCACCATACAGAAAATGGCTGTATCAATTCCCTCGCCCAGCAAGGTGGAGCCAATGGTGCGCACCCACAACATCCGCCCTTTGGTTATTATTTTTAGCCTCGACATCAGGTAGGCGTTGGCGAATGCTCCGCCAAAATAAGCGATTAGACTTGCAAATACAATCCGGGGTACAAATCCCAGGAGCGATTCATAGGCTTCCTGATTGGTCCAGTCGGTGGCCGGCGGAAGTTCCTGTACCACCCACAATACCAGCGACATCAGTAAAGCGGCTCCGAATCCGGTCCATATTACCTTTCTTGAGCGCTGGTAACCATAGACTTCAGTCAGGATATCTCCAAAAATATAGCTTAGCGGAAAAAGGATGGTTCCCCCGTCGAAAGTAAACATCCAGATGGATACAATCTTGGTGGAAGCCAGATTGGAGATAAGCAGCACTGCAACAAACAGTGCCATAATGACGTCAAAATATCGGAAATTTCCGGAACTGTTTAAGCGTGAATCCTGCATTAGTGTTTTTTGAAAAATTAAACTTGTGACAAAATTACAAATGTTCGGTAGAAATATATCTCGCACAAAGACGCAAACCAGCCCTGGCTGCCGGCTGGCAGGGACGCAAAGTTTAGATTATTAATTGCAAAAGAACAATGCCAATTTTTTTAATAATCAGGTAATCAATTCAATACGAATATTTGTATAAGTGTTGAAATTAATTTAGTTTGTTAATATCCGGTCCAATTTATTTTAAAACCGGGATCATAAATAACTCTTAGGCCAATGTATCACAATCCCATGTACCATGAGGCTATGGAAAAATAAATGATAACCCCTGAAATATCGGCAATTGAGGTAATCAAAGGAGCGCTGGCTGCAGCCGGATCGAGTTTGAATTTAGTGAAAATGAAAGGGAGCAGCATGCCAATGAGACTGCCGGCCATAACAGCAATAACCATTGTTGTTGCAACGATAAAAATGTATTCAGGTGCTCTGAAACTTGCAATAAGGCTAACTCCGGCCGCCATAGTTATTCCCAGCAGAAAAGATACCAGAAATTCTTTACCAATCAAGTGGAACCAGTCTTTCATTTCCACATCTCCAATGGCTAGCGATCGAATCATCAGCGTTGCCGACTGGGCTCCGGCATTTCCTCCACTTCCAATCAGCAGGGGCAGAAAGAAGATCAGCGAAACAGCCGATTGGATTACATTTTCGAAACTTGAGAGGGCTGCACCTGAAAAAATATTCATAAAAACAAGGGCGATCAGCCAAACAATTCTTTTCTGGTAAAGGAAAAAGATTTTGGCTTTAAGTGGGTTCACAATTGCCGCCTGAAAAGATCCAAACTTATGGAAATCCTCAGTGGTTTCCTCTTCCACCACATCCATGACATCGTCGATGGTTACAATTCCTATAAGCAATCCTTCAGAATCCACAACCGGCAAAGCAATCCTGTCCTGATCCTGAAAAACCCGGATAGCAACTTCCTGGTCATCGAAAGCATTCAGGGCAACAAAATGCTCGTCGAGGAGGTCGCTGATCAGCTGATCGGGGTGGGCAAGAATGATTTCCCTGATGCGGATATCATCGATTAACTTCCAGTTATCGTCAATAACATAGATAAGATTCAGGGTTTCTGAATCGCGGCCATGCTCCCGAATGTGCTTCAGGGCTTCACCCACGGTGAATTCGGGTTTAACGGCTACATATTCAGGAGTCATCAGCCTTCCTATGCTGTGCTCGGGATAGCCAAGAAGGCGAATGGCAATGCTTCGCTCCTCAGGAGAAAGCAGCTGAATCAGTCGGTTGGTTATTTTTCCGGGAAGCTCTTCAAAAAAGGCCGTCCTGTCATCGGGGTCCAGGTCATTTAGAAGCCCCGATAGTTTATTAACGTTTTTAGCCAGACCTTCAATAATCTGCTCCTGCTTGTCGTGTGAAAGGTACTGGAAAGTGTTTTTTGCCTGTTCACGGGGAAGTAACCGGAACAGAATGATGTCGTCCTGATCGGATAATTCTTCAATCACATCAGCAACAATAATCGGATCCATATCTTCAAGTTCATGCCTGAGGATGCTCCAGCTCTTGTTTCTGATTAACTCTTCGAAATTGATTGTGGCTTCAACCATTTTTTAGCCTCCTTAAAACTATTGACTGCAAAGAGACTATTTATACCCCCTGCAGGTCAGTTTTTAATTAAAACACACGAATAGGGGTCGTCTTTCATGGATTTATTTTTTGAGGTTGCAAAGATAAGGTTAAAATAAAAAGAATGGTGTGATAAAAATAAAGAAACCAGATTTTGAATAAAAATTCCCTTTTGCTTGTTTAATAAATTAACTCAATTAAAACGATATATATAAAACAGACTTTATTGCTTTCAGCACTTGTAATTTCAATTATCGAACAACTGCCGGGACAAAATTTTTCGCCATCCGAAAATCAACTTATTCTTTTTCTTTTGGGAGACACAGCCGTAATGATGCGGGTGCTGACCTTTGGCAACATAGCTAATTTGAATGTACTTGGTGCTGAAAGTTCAGATATTGATCCTACCGATCTACTACTGCCATTGCTTTCGCGCAGGATGTTTTTGTCAATGCTCGACACTGCCAAACCTGGCGTAGGTATTGCTGCACCCCAGGTGGGCATCAACCGCAATGTTTTCTGGGTGCAGCGTTTTGATAAACCAGACAGCCCGTTTGAGTTTTTCATCAATCCTGCCATCATTAAATATTCAACACTTTCCCACAAAGGCAAAGAGGGTTGCCTTTCCATGCCAGGTGAGCGGGGAGAGATATGCGCAGTTACTCAATTCTTGTTGATTATCAGTCGTTTGACATGGGCTGGCACACTGAGTTGCTGGAGGAATTTACCGCAGAAATTTTTCAGCATGAATATGACCACCTAAGGGGAAAGCTTTTCTCACAGAAAATTCAGGAGCAGGAAAATGCTATGTTCTTACCCTTGCCACAAGAGGTAGAACTTTTATCAGGGTCGATGGAGATAAATGATGGTTTGTGACTAAACCTATCAGATTCATTTATTTCCTGTTGAAATAAAATAAAGGCAAACTGAAAGTAGCAGCAGTTTTAAAACCTGGTCAAAGTTAATTTCCGGAACAAAACCCAGGTATAGGGTATAAATAAACAGCAGGCTCATCAACATGGCTGATATGACCGTCAGAGAAGGCTTACTTGTAAATCCTCCTGCAAAAAGCAGCACTGCAAATAAAACAAAAGCCAGCGCAATATAAAAAGTCTGTGTTTCATATTGAAGGTTGAGAATGGTTTTTCCATACTGCAGCACAAGGTAGGTCAGCAGCGAAATCCTTAACAGCCACCTTGAAGCAGGAAGCAGCGATTTGACTGGTTTCATTTTCTTTTAATTTAGTTAGATTGCATCAACCTTAACGTCAACCTTTCAACCTAAGTTTAAGTTCATCAAGTTGTTCCTGTTTAATGGGCGAAGGTGAATCAATCATTACATCTCGGCCTGAATTGTTTTTTGGGAAAGCGATATAGTCGCGTATGCTTTCTGAACCTCCGAAAAGAGAACACATACGGTCGAAACCGAAAGCAATTCCTCCGTGGGGGGGTGCTCCGAACTCAAACGCATTCATAAGGAAACCGAATTGCGCCTGTGCATCTTCGTCGGTAAATCCGAGAATTGTGAACATTTTCTTCTGAAGATCCTTGTTGTGAATTCTTATTGAACCTCCTCCAATTTCAACACCATTGATTACCAGATCATAAGCATTGGCACGGACCTTGCCGGGATTGGTGTCGAGCAGCGCTATATCTTCAGGTTTTGGTGAAGTAAACGGGTGATGCATGGCATAGTAACGCTGGGTTTCTTCGTCCCACTCCAGTAGCGGGAAGTCAACTACCCAGAGGGGAGCAAAAATCTCAGGATTTCGAAAACCCAGCCTGTTGCCCATTTCAAGACGCAGCTCCGAAAGAGCTTTCCGGGTTTTATTTGCTGCGCCAGCCAAAATCAGAATAAGATCACCGGGTTTTGCTTCAAAAGCAGCTACCCATTTTTTTAATTCCTCTTCATTATAAAATTTATCAACCGATGATTTCAGACTTCCTTCCTCATTATAACGAAGATAAACCAAACCTCCGGCTCCTATTTGCGGGCGTTTCACAAAATCGGTCAGTTCATCCAGTTGCTTGCGGGTGTATCCGGCGCAACCCGAAGTATTTATCCCAACCACAATCTCTGCATCATCAAAAACCTTAAATTCATGACCTTTGACCAGGTCGGTCAGTTCAACAAATGTCATCCCAAAGCGGATGTCGGGTTTGTCATTGCCGTAATATTTCATAGAATCGGCATAGCTTATGCGGGGTAGCGCTGAAATATTCACACCTTTTACCGCGTTGAACAGATGTTTTGTCAGCCCTTCGAAGGTTTCCAGGATATCCTCCTGAGTTACAAACGACATTTCACAGTCGATCTGGGTAAATTCCGGCTGGCGATCGGCACGAAGGTCTTCGTCGCGGAAGCATTTTACAATTTGAAAATACTTATCAAGTCCTGCAACCATTAGCAGCTGCTTAAAAGTTTGCGGCGATTGTGGCAGCGCATAAAACTGCCCTTCGTTCATTCGCGATGGCACCACAAAATCGCGGGCACCTTCGGGTGTTGATTTGATCAAAACCGGAGTCTCAACTTCAATAAACCCAATATTGTTCATGTAATTGCGGGTCTCAATGGCCATGCGGTGGCGGAGCATGAGATTGTCGCGAACCACGCTTCGGCGAATGTCAAGATATCGGTACTTCATCCTGAGTTCATCTCCTCCGTCGGTATTTTCTTCAATGGTAAAAGGAGGGGTTTTGGAAGTGTTCAGAATGTCAATTTTATCGACAATGATTTCGATATCGCCGGTTGACATTTTCGGGTTTTTGTTACTGCGTTCGGCAACAGTACCCATCGCGGCAACCACAAATTCACGCCCGAGTTTGCGGGCTTCTTCGCACAAAGCTGCATTGGTTTCCATATTGAAAACCAGCTGGGTTATTCCATAACGATCGCGCAAATCAACAAAAGTCATTCCTCCCAGATCGCGTGAACGCTGCACCCAGCCTGTAAGAGTTACAACCTTGCCAATATTTGAAATATTTAACTCTCCGCAATTATTTGTCCTAAGCATATCGAAAATTTTGAGGTGCGAAATTAATCAATTTTATGGAGCTGGCAGAGAACCCTGGACGGATGTTTTTTTTCTGAAAACGTATTACCTTCTTCAAAAATAATGATATATATAAACTGCGGTAGATAGTTTTGGCCAATCAAAGCCAATTTTCATTTTTCAGCAAAACGATACCATGCAAAAGTTCTGGGCTTTCATATTCATTTTGTTTCTTCCGTCATCTGCGCTCTTTTCACAGAGAATAGAATTAATTCCGTATCCTGATGCCGTTCCGGTTTCAACAAATGGTATTGACAAGGTTTTTTTATCGAACACAGATTCAAAAATACTGATGGAATATTTTGTTGCAGAATATTCTCCCGACAAGGTTATTTACGTTAAGGAAGGGTACTTCTCAGGATATAGGCTATGCTTTACCGATGGCAGCTGTAGCCCAGAAGCCGAATCATCGGATTGGATTCAGGTGTTGACCATTGATGAAGATGCCGCACTGTTGTGGTTTAAGAAAAATTCTCCTGAAATTCTTGCGCTTCCCTTTGAAGGGTTAAAAGATTGTGTGGGAAAAAATGGATACAGAAGGTCTGATTACAAAGAGGTTGTTGAAAAATTCAGGTTTCTTGCCTGCAGAATGTATAGTAATATAATCGGGCCTGATGGGATAGATACCGATGAAATGACAGCAAATCTTCAAAGGGTAAGGCTAAAGACCGATTCCAGGGCAGAAAACCTCTTTGCATCTCTTTCTCAGGGTGGCCTTTTTTACGAAAAATCACAAATCAGCAGACATGCACAGGCTGATCCATGGGTAGAATGGATAAAATGTTTTGAAGACCTTTCATCAAGGGGTTTTATCAGCCTGATAGAATTCAACGAGCCGGCCATATCACCATATTAACCCTGTTTATTACTTACCGGAATTTCCTTGCTATGTATTCAATAATACTTCTTCAGTAAGTATTTACATTTCATTCAACTCAATTCTGTCTGGTCTTTTCTTTCTATCTAATTCCTACGAAAATAAATATTCACAAATGCTTGATTATTAACAAAATATTTTGTATATTGCAAAATCAAAAAATTAAAATTTTGGCATCATGGCAACACGTATTTTGCTGGTGTCATTATTTCTTTCTTTATTGGTAGCCTGCGATAAGAAAGAGGATGACAATAATCCCGGCCGCAGTTACACAGGCACTCTTGCGCTTGAGTATTCGCGCTCATTCCCGACATTTATTTCATCATTAACTATTCCCGTGGATATATCTCCTTTAGGAGAGGTTACGGTAGTTCAGCCGGATCCCGTAGCCTTTCAGGGCGAAGCTGATAAAATGATTGATGGTGATAGAATAAGAATCAGGGAAGAAGGAACCATTAACATTTCCGACATCAGGGCAAAGTGGTTAAAAAAGGAAGGATTACAATACCTCGAGGTATCATTATCCTTTGACCTGTCAGGAAATCAAAGCGTGTGGAAGTGGGATGCTTATTACTGGCTTAAACAGTCAGAAGCGCCTTATTCTCTGCTTGACCCGGTTGAATGTCCTATGATGTTCAGGATTGACAATGCAGTTTTGTCTGAGGCTCTTTGTGCTGCCCGATGCAATGATTGCTGGGGGTACAACGACTTCAGATGGAGACTGGTGCTTACAGCCTTTGATTAAAATTTTAAGTGTCAAGCCGGATGCTTTTTATCCGGCTTACTTACTAATTATTCAATTTTAACCCGAATTCCTTCTGAATGTGCCGAAAACTCAGGAGCATACATACATTGTGCACTCGTTACACCGTTTGAAAATTCTCCTTTTTGCGAAGCCACCAGCGGATATTCAAATACCCAGGTTCCTTTTGGCAGATAACCGAAGAAGAAGTTTGTGGCAGCGTCGCGGGTATTTTCGTAATATCCGAGTCCACCGTGCCATTTGTAGCCCGAAAGCACATTCACAGGTTCAAATCCTGAAGCACGCATATCTTTCAGATGCACATATTCCAGATCACGGTCAGTACTGAGTTCAACCCTTACCACTACCTGCTGACCGATTTTGACCGGATTTAAAGCAGAAATTTTTTCCAGCACCGGGCCAGCATTGGTATTGGTTTTAATATAGAGTTTCTTGCTGATTTTCAGGGGACTGTCGTGAGCAGTGACCTTATCAATGTTTTCAAAATACTGCCAGTACACAGCACCCCAGGCGGGCCCTTCAGTGCTTTTACTCACGCTGATGTTCCCCAATCCTGCTTTGATGTCGCCCCCGGTCCAGGCGGTTTTAAAATAGGCAGTACCAGCTTCTGATTTTATGTCTGAAGCATCAGGATTTATAGCTTCACCTCCCAGTATAATTTTTACTCCTGATTCGGTTTGCAACCAGTCGCCACCGCGAAGCAGCAATGCATAAACCGCATCGGCTGTAGCGCGTGAAGTTGCCCAGCGTTGTGTCTGCTTTTGTTTGAGCAACCAGGTTTTCATCTGGTCAACAGCTTTGCGGTCGTTGCCGAGCTCTTCAAACAATTCAATCAGCAAGGCATGGGTTTCAACAGGAGCCTGATACCAAAAATATCCGCCGTTATTATCGCGCCAGTACATACCCATTTCCGGATGGCTTGTCGATTTTTCGCGAAGCGATTTTACAATGGAATTTGCCGTTTTCATATCTCCGTTTCGTCTGGCCCACAGGGCGATCATGCCCTGTGCGTAAAGGCTTTGGCTGGTCCAGTATTTACGTGCCTGAGCGCCAAAATAAGCAATTGCTTTTTCCGATTTGCTTTCAGGTTGTGCAACGCCTTTGAGATAACTCATTGCATACAGAAACTGAATGTGATCGTATCCCGGATGTAATTTCTCGTAATCTTTGGGATGGTCTTTGAGGATGCGTTCATAGTCCTCAGCCAGACGCATACTCAGATAATTTACAGCCTGTTGCACCATACGTTTTGAATCTTCGTCCTTTTTCAGATCCGTAACTTTTAGGTGGTGCATGCGGCCAAAGCCGGTAACGATAAGCTGAGTAATATAACGGCTTTCAGGCATGCCTTCAAACCACGGCCAGGCACCATTAACGGTTTGCAGTTGCTGTAATTTTCGGTTTGCAGCACGTTGTTCTGTAGCCATGCGGTTGATGTCGAACAGAAGCGCAACGCGTTGTTTCTGTTCTGATTCATTGCGCCCTTCCATCAGCCAGGGAGTTTCTTCAAGCAACAGGTTTTTCAGTTCCTGATTTTTCTCAAGATTTGAAAGCAATGCATCGGGCGTTAGATTCTTCCAGGTTTCGAAAACAGCTCTGATTTTTGGACTGGATCCGGCAATAGAAGTTGCCAGGCTGTTTGCATACAACCGGTTAAACACCTGATCAGAATTTTCATGGGTTGATTCAGATAAATAGGGCAGTGCCTGCACCGCGTACCAGGCCGGATTCGAAGTAAATTCAAGGGTAAGTCTGTGGTTACGCAATGTGGTGCTGCCGTCAGCCTGGCTCAGCAACTTACTGAATCTGAAATCTTTGGTTTCATTTCCATTGATTGGCAAAGGCAGGGTTTCTGTCACCAGCATCCTGTTGGTAAGCACCGGCAACATTATTTCTTCGCCATCGCTGTGATTTCCGGCAGTGGCGGTAATGCGCACCATCACAGCATCAATTGCTGCCGGAATGTTTATCGTCCACTCAACGACAGTATTGCCGCCGGTTTCAAGCTCAAATGGTTTTGATGGCAAGGCACTACCGAACATTTCATCCACAGGTTTCAGGGTGATGGCATCAAATAACTGAAGCTTTGCTTCACCCTGCAAAGGATTGGTGGCCAGGTTACTCACCTTGGTTTGAACGGTCATTTGATCGCCTTCACGGAAAAAGCGGGGCAGGTTAGGTGTAACCATAAGTTCTTTGCGGGTTACAACATTTTTACTGAACTGAGCATAACGAAGTTCAGTGGTGTGCGCCAATCCCATGAAATTCCAGCGCGTAAGGGCTTCGGGTACTATAAATTCCACCCAGATTTCGCCTTCGGTGTTGGTGACCAGGTGAGGATAAAAGAATGCTGTTTCCTGAAGATTGCGACGAATCTGTGGCTCATCCGGAATTTTGATTTCTTCAGCAATTGGCAGTAGGCCTGAAGCATCATTCCCGGCTAAAGCTTCTTCTACCTGCATATCCATTTGGGCCTCAGGAGCTTCCAGGGCGGCATCCATCATTACTCCGGACCTGAGTGATTTCTCCCTGTAAAACATACCACCCGAAAGGTAATACCCGAACCAGTTCAACTGATCGTAACCACGGATAACGCTTTGTGCAGGATCGCTTCGATACCAGGGTAAGGCGTAACTGCCTTCGGATTGGAAAGCTCTTTGGCTCTCCCAATATTGGTTTTTGAACCACTTGCTGAATACCTGAAAATTCCAGTTGTGAGGTGCAAATGCATCCAGTGAGGCATCATACATTCCGGCCAGCAACTCGGCATCGAGCGGTTTTCCATCAGAATCGGTGATTTTGAGTTTCCATTTTTCGGTTCCGCCCGGAAACAGAGGGCTGCGGAAAGTTTCAAAAACGATGTTCAACTGATGTTTTGTGTCAGGTATTTCAACAGAAGTATTATAACTATAGCTTCGGTTGTCATAAACAAGGGTAAGGCCCAATGCTATATTTCCCGAAAAACCTTCAGGAACCTTAAATTCAAGAACTTTTTGCTCCTGCGAAAGGTTAAGCCACTCTTGTTTTACTGAAGCTCCCTTCATCTGCACCTCAAAATGAAGCCGTGCATTGCGGACTTCGCTTCCGGCAAGCAAACGAATGGTTTCTCCTGCTTTTAACTGCTTAGTAAGTAAATTTCCCCAAAGGGGCTGTTTTACCGGAGATTTTTTTGAGGATGGAGAAAAAACCACAACCTCTTTTTCGGTATTTATTTTTTCGCCAAAAGCATCGGTGGCACTGAGTGATATCAGATAGCGGCCAGGTTCCCATCTGGATAAACCAGCAATCGTTATCAGGCTATCGGCAGAAGTATTGAAAGTGTTTTTATAAACCGATTTTACTTTTTCATAAGCCTCCTGTTCCTCATCCAGATACAAATCTGTTGGAAGTTGCTTCACATACTCCTCCCGGCTGTAAATTGCCAGATCTGGCTTTTCCCAGCGCCGCTGACGGGTAAGACGTGCATACTCCTTAAGCAGAAAAGCTTCTACCGTAACCTCTGCCGGAGTGCTTTTCCCATTTAAGTTGGTGGATGTCAGCTTAAAAGTCCTTTTCATATCCCTGTTGAGTGAAACCGGCACATCAATATTTAACAACAGGGCCTTTGAACTTACCTGAACAAAGGTTGTTGCCGAACGCGTTTCACCGTTTATATCTGTAACATCAGCAAAAATGGTGTAACTGAAAACAGGATCAAGGCCGTTGGATGCTGAAGGATGAGGTTTGGCCTCAAATTCTATTTTAAAAGTTCCATCGGCCTGTGTGGTTAAAGTGCCATTGGCAATTTCACTTTCAGGGGTGTGATAAGGAGGCCAAATGCCCCTGCCAAAGCGGAAGAAAGGGTAAGAAACCGAACGCACAACCCTATAACTGACATTGGCATCGGTAATCGGAATTCCTGTATAACTTTCTGCTATTCCGTCAACGCCGACTTTCTCATTCAGGCGGTAACTCCCGGTAATGGGGAGGAATCTGACTTCAAATTTTGGTCGTTTATATTCCTCAACATTAAAATAGGTGTTGCCTGAGTTGTTTTCAATCCTGAAATTTCCTCCCAACCCTGAAGCAGGCAATACAAAACTACCACTGAATGAGCCGTATTTATTGGATGTAACCTCTGTCGAACTGACTTTCTGTCCGTTTACATCATAAAGTACAACTGTTGATTTATTGTTGGGAACAATCCGGTTGTTATCATCCTGATTTCCAATAACCATTCCTTTAAAATACACAATTTGCCCTGGTCGGTAGATGGAGCGGTCGGTAAAAAAGAAGGTTCGCAGTTTTTCATTCCGGTCGGGTTGCTGTTTGCGATACCGGCCGAAGTAGTTTTCAGCAACGATCCGGTCTTTTTTCAGAGAGAAATCAAAGGAAAGGGTGGCAGAATTTCTGTCACCTGAAGTTTTCACGATAAAAGAACCGTCAGCAGCGCTTGTATAAATTTCCAAATCTTTACGGATCTGACTGCGGCTGCGGTAGTCGTATTCGCGGGAGAAACTCTGAACCTTTACACCTGACACGGGCTGCCCGGTGTTGCGATTGAGTACATAGAAAAGACCTGAGCCGTCCTCATTGCGGCGGCTGATGTAACTAATGTTGCTTGACCAGAAGTCGCGGAATGCTACCGGAGATTTTGAACGTTCAAAGGATTCATTTCCTGAAATGATAAGAAGGTAAAAACCATTTTCAATGGAAGGATGTATAACTTCGACACTATGTGTCTGGTAATCTGTGGTTTGAGGCAAAGACACACTCCACTCTTTTAATGGTTTAATAGACAGATATTTATCCATGGCCCTTTCATTGTAGAATTCCTGTCGCACATGGGCATCTTTGTCGAAATCAAGCTTCAGCAGCCTGAACCACACTTTGGATGTATTGCGGAAATTCACCAGAATAGGAAATGGTTTACCCGGAACCACCTCCTTGTCGATGTTAAATCTTAGGGACGGCTTTTCGATGGATTGTAGAATTACCCGGCAGTTTCTGGCTCCATCGCTTTCAGGGAACTTTTCAATGGCTTTCAGACACCACTGCCGTGCAATAATATAATTATCGTTTGGCAGTCTCTTCTCTATAACGGAACTTTTCAAATCCCTCTTCTCTCCCTGAAACCAGAAAGAAGCAATTTTTTCGATGACATCAGTCGAAACCGGATGTCTGGAATATCTCTCCTCCAAACCCAGCAATGTCTTGAGATAAAGGCTGTCTTTTTCGACAATATTTCCCTGATTTCTTACAAAATCAAGCCTTTTTAAGGTAGCATCCACCAATGGTTCCGGGTCTTTTGCGTTAAGGTGGAATTTTTCTACTTCTTGTAAGAGGCTAATGGCCTGATAATGAAAAGAAAGTTTATCGGGAGTGAATATTTCTGTGGTGGTAAAAACCTCTGGTCTAGCAAGCATTGAAGTTTCCTGAATCACGAAAGGATTGACGGGCCTGGTTAGAGTGGATTCGTCGTTAATAAAAAAATCGATGGCCCTGTGGGCGAGGAAATCGAATAAGGTGGGCCTGAATTTCTTGGAATCTTTAGAAACTTCAAGAATCGGGTCGTACTTTTTTAGAGAAACAGACTGCAATAATGCCTGGTTATTAAATGAAGCATGGTAATGAGCAGAAGTCTTTTCCACAAACTTAGCGGCATCCCAGGTGGCAATATCTTCTGACATTTCGCCGGAAAGGTTGGTTCGTCCAAGAACCCTGTACCTGTTTTGCTGATAATACTGCCAGTAAAGGTCGGCCAGGATGGAGTGCAGAATCTGACGGGCTGGTTCAGGTTTCCCTGATAAACTCTTTTCTGTTTCGCTGATATATTTTTCGATAAAATTTTCCTCAAAATCACTTCGCAGACGCAGCTGATAAAGTGAAGCTTTCAGAAATTCGGGCATATCTCCCTCTTTTTCCGCCTTCGTGCTGATAGAGTTTACCAGTTCAAGTGCCGATTTTGGAAGACCCTGCCCAATGAGAGAATCTACCGTTTTCCACATATCTTTGTTGTCAGATTGTATTTCCATTGCAGCGTTATTCTTTTGATGGAATATAAATGATGAAGGCATCATGCTTAATGAAACTACAACAACTGCAATCAAAACAAGGCCGAAGGCCAAAAAGAATTGCTTTTTCATATGTAAGGTGTTTATAATTCAATTTTTAAAGAGTTGATGGGAATTCGAATGAAACGATTTTTTGCAACAGGATGCAAGTTAAAGGTTTTTTCCATTAGAATTTCCCTTTTTTGTTGTATCCGATCCAATAGTTTTTCCATGAACTACCAATGAAGATAAAGTGTTTTTGAGCCCTTCATAGCTTATCAGTTCCATTTTAACTGAGCCGACAATTACAGCAGAACTTACCATTACCGGAAGCCGGTTTTTGTCATCGGTAATCCACAGCACCATAGGGTAAGGTTCAGCAAATACATCGCCTTTGATCACCATTGGCTTAAATTTCAGGCAGTTGAATGTGCCCAGTGAGGTTTTAACCTGTTCCCGTCCCAAAAATACAATTTTTGAAACGTACAAAGAATCATCCAGAAAAAAGGATAGCGGGAATGATTCATTGGGCTGAACTCCTGTAATATCAAGGGTTCTTGCATAGTAAAACACTGAAAGTATATCCTGGGCATTTTCAGGAATTTTTTTCACAGCGTTCCGGCTTACTGCTATTCCATTGTTCTGGTGAAAGGTGACTTCGTCATCCTTTTTATACCCGCCTTCACGGGTGCGCCTGATGAAATACCAGGGAATCAGCGCCTGATCATCTATAAAAGTTTCGAAACGGTCATTGACTTTAAAAAACAGGTTAAAAGCACCTTTCGATTCTCCGGTGCCAACAATATGATACGTTGAGCGCCCGTTCTGTGTTACAGGTTTATCTTTCACTTCCAGCCTGGCTTCACCAGCCGTTACTTTGCCTGTAACAAATGACTGATAATACACCCTGAAAGTAAGTTTTTCTCCCCGTGCAAAGGCAGTATTTTCAACATACCGGTATGGCTGGGCAGCTAAACTTATTTTTATCAGCATCAGGCAGCAAGAAAGCAATATATATTTTAAAATTCCCGGAGAGTTCATCTGGATTCATTTTAGCGAATGTTTTGCAAAAAGCGTTCCAAAAAGGGAACAGGGGCTTTTCGTCTGGTTAACATAAACTTAATATTCATTTAACTCTGGCTTAAAACACTTCCGAAATTGAATGGGTTACTTTGCAAGCGAAAATCAACCCTTAAAAAACCATGAAAAAGATTTTAATGTATGCATTGATTGTATCGCTGGCAATTTTTTCAGCCTGTACCGATGATAATAATAACTTCAACCCGCCGTCAGTAGCTTCACCTGACCCTGCTTCTGCAGAATTTGGGAATTCTGTTGAACTCTCATTCAATTATTCTACTGATGCAGGTTTTAAATCGTCAGGTGTTTCTGCGACCAATGGAACAGCCGTGATAAAAACCGATGGAACTGCGGGTTCAAAATCCGGGAATATAGTATTAACCTTCACAGCCGGGACTACGGTGGGTGCTGGATCTGCTGTGTTGACCGTAATTGACCGGGAAGATAAAACTTCCACCGCTACGGCACTTGTGAGTGTGCTTGAAGAAAAACTTATATTCAATGTGGAAGGCAATATTACATCCAACACCACCTGGAAGTCGGGTAAAGTTTATGTTCTGAAAAACCGTGTTGCAGTAGTTTCGGGAGTTACACTTACCATTGAGCCGGGTGTTGTTATCAAAGGTGAAGCCGGAACCGGAGCCAATGCAACAGCCCTTATCATTGCCCGCGGAGCTAAAATTATGGCGGAGGGCACGGCCGCTCAGCCCATTATTTTCACCTCCATTGCCGATGAAATTATGCCAGGTGAAGTTGCTGGTCCAAACCTTGATCCAACCCTTAACGGTTTGTGGGGAGGTTTGATTGTTCTGGGAAATGCGCCGATTTCCGCAAGTGCAGCTTCTGTGCAGATTGAGGGCATTCCTCCTTCAGACCAGAATGGCTTGTATGGGGGATCCAATCCCAATGATGACTCCGGAGTTATAAAATATATTTCCATCCGTCACGGCGGTGCCAATATCGGCGAAGGAAACGAAATCAATGGCCTTACCCTTGGCGGGGTTGGCTCTGGAACCATCATTGAAAATGTTGAGGTTGTTGCCAATCAGGATGATGGTATTGAATGGTTTGGCGGAACTGTTAACGTAAAGAATGCCCTTATCTGGAATGTCGGTGATGATGCAGTTGACACCGACCAGGCCTGGTCAGGAACACTCGACAACTTTATTGTTATTGCCGGAAATGATACCGACCATGCCCTGGAAATAGATGGTCCTGAAGGCGCAATGCTTGCTGGCCATACCGTTAAAAACGGATCAATAAAAGGCAATCCGGCTACCGAACTAGGTGACTTCCGCGATGGAGCCAGGGGAACTTTCTCAAACATTTACTTCTTTGGTTTCCCCGATCCTGCAGTTAATGGCAGGGGCGACCTTTCACTATCAGGAGATAAGACCCTTGCAAATTTTGCAGAAGGGAATCTTGTTTTCCAAAATCTACAGGTAACCCTGCCCGATGGGGTGGAACTTACGGGAGTTTTTAAAAGTGGAACTTCGGCCTATGCAACAACAGTTGCTGCCGGTGGAAGAACCGTTGGTGCTGACAAATCAGCTTTTGCAGGATGGACATGGGCTTCAGAAGCAGGCGAATTGACAAGCTTCTAAAATTTATAATAAAATTCAGTTATAAACTCGTGGGCACTTTGCCCACGGGTTTAGTTTTTTAATTTAATTACAAATCAGGAAATTTTATGCAGATTGTCAGAATTTTCATCACAGCTCTGCTCACCCTCGTTTTCAATCTTTTGCTCATTGCGCAGAATGGATTTATCAGAGGTTCGGTTTTTGACAACAAAACTGGCGAATCTCTTCCCGGTGTTACCATTTTTGTGATGGGAACCACTTCAGGAACCCTTACTGATTTTGATGGTAAATTCAATTTATCAATCGCTGCAGGCACTTACAACCTCAGAATCTCATACATCTCTTATGAAACTGTAATTGTTGAAAAACTGGTTGTGAAATCAGGTTCAGTCATGCTTCTCGACAATCTGAAGATGAAAGAAGCTCAGGTTGAGCTTTCGGAAGTAACCATTTCTGCAGAAGCAGTGCGCAATTCAGAAATTGCTATGCTCACCATGAAGCAAAAATCGGCTAACCTGATTGATGGGATTTCGGCAGTTAACTTCCGGAAAACCGGCGACTCCGATGCAGCTTCATCCCTGAAAAGGGTGCCCGGCATTTCGGTGGAAGGTGGAAAATATGTTTTTGTTCGCGGCTTGGGCGACCGGTACACCAAAACCATTCTGAACAGCGTTGATATTCCAGGGCTGGATCCCGACAGGAATACTTTGCAAATGGATATTTTTCCTACCAATGTGATCGACAATATCATAGTTCATAAATCATTCAGCCCTGAGTTGCCCGCTGACTTTACCGGAGGAGTAATAGATATAACAACCAAAGACTTTCCGGAAATTAAAACAGGAAACATTTCGATTAGTCTGGGCTATAACCCGGACATGCACTTCAATTCAGATTTTCTTTCCTATGAAGGCGGAAAAACAGATTTTCTCGGATACGATGATGGTACACGTGCCATTCCTGCAACGGAGAATATTCCCTTTTTCTCCGATGTGGTTACAAAGCCGGATAGTCCTGAAGGACAGCGCTTCCGCGAAATTATGAGCAAATTTAATCCTCACCTTGCTGCAATCAGAGACAACAGCCTAATGGATTATTCTGTTGGTGTTGCGCTTGGGAATCAGTTCCCCATGAAAAAAGTCACGCTTGGTTATAACTTCTCCCTGACATACAAAGTAAATCAGGAATATTACAAAGATGCCGAATATGGAAATTACGGAATGCAGGCAAACCCTGAAGTTTATGAGCTGGAAAGAAGAGAATATACCAATGGTGAATTTGGTTCTACCAATGTTTTGCTGGGCGGACTTGCTGGTTTTGCGGTAAAAACAAACCGGTCAAAATATATTCTGAATCTTTTACATCTTCAGAACGGAGAATCCAAAGCGGGGATATTTGACTATAACGGTTCAGATCAGGGCTCTAACTTCAATGCCATTCAGCATAACCTTGAGTACAGTCAACGGGCTTTGACCAATATTTTGCTTAGTGGAAAGCATTTTTTTTCGGACAACAAATGGGCTGTAGAATGGAAACTTTCGCCTACCCGATCCGAAATCAAGGATCCCGATATTCGTTTTACCCGTTATGAAACCCGGGGTGAGTCATTTTCAATTAGTACCGAAGTTGGTTTTCCCGAAAGGATATGGCGCGAACTGACTGAAATAAATATAGTAGGCCAGCTGAACGTAAACCGCGATTACAAATTATTTGGTAATGATGCCAAAGTGAAATTCGGTGGCGCTTACACGCACAAAGAACGTGATTACAACATCAGAAGTTTTGCCATAAACGTAAGAGGAGTTCCACTCACAGGAAATCCTGATGAGTTGTTTTTCCCTGAAAACATATGGCCGCTCGATGGCAGCCTCAGCCGTGGAACGACCTATGAATCAAGGTTTATTCCAAATAATTACAATCAGTTCAGGTCTGACAACCAAAACACTGCTTTTTATGTTTTAACGGAAATCAGTCCTTTTATAAAGCTGAAAGCCATTGTGGGCGTGAGGGCTGAGAATTTTGTACAGCATTATACCGGACAAAATCAAACAACCAATAGCAATTTCAACAATGAAGAGGTGATCAGTGATCTCGACATTTCCCCTTCGGCCAATATCATTTATAATCTTTCAGAAAAACAAAATATAAGGGCATCCTACTCACAAACCATCGCCCGTCCATCTTTCAAGGAAATGTCGTTTGCCGAAATTTTTGACCCCATAACAGGAAGGGTTTTTGTTGGTGGACTTTTCAGGGATGCCGATGATGTTGCAGGCATAGAATACTGGAATGGCAAATTGCGGGTGACAAAAATTCAGAATGCCGATATCCGTTGGGAAATGTTCCACGGAAAAGGGCAAACAGTTTCGCTGAGTGCTTTTTATAAAGTTTTTGATAGCCCGATAGAACTGGTTCAGTATGTTTCGCAGAAAGGTGCATTCCAGCCCCGCAATGTGGGCGATGGCAAGGTGAGCGGACTTGAGCTGGAGCTTAGGCAGAACCTCTTCTTTTTAGGTAAGTCCATGGAGAGTTTCGTGTTTACTTCAAACCTAACCATAGCAAAGTCCCGCATTAAACTCAGCACAACAGAGTACCTGTCGCGTATTGATAATGCCCGCGCCGGAGAAAGTGTTTCGGAATACAGGGATATGGCAGGTCAGGCACCCTATATTGTAAATGCCGGATTTTCATACAATGGAAGCGAAAAAGGCTTTTTGAAAGGATTTGAGGCTGGAGTATATTACAATGTTCAGGGTCCGACACTCGAAGTGGTAGGTATTGCCGACAGACCCGATGTTTATTCACTTTCATTCAACAGCTTGAACATTAATGTAAATAAAAGGTTTGGCCAAACAAATAAACTTCAGGTGGGGGTTAAAATCGATAATCTGCTGGGCGATACCAAAGAGTCCGTTTTTCAGTCTTTCAAAGCTGATGACCAGTACTTCACTTTTCTTGATCCCGGAAGATCTATACAAATCAGGCTTGGCTACAGGGTTTTCTAATGCTCAAAAAAGAGGTCTGACCCATTGAACTAAAAACTTCGTAATTTTACCAAAACCATTTTGATTTATCATCTTAGTTTATGAAAAAAACCATTTTAATTCCAATATTGCTTTTGCTGGTTTCCTTTGCCTTTTCTCAGGGGCTTGAATATAAAGACGGGCTTTATTTCAAGAAGGGGATGCTTTACACCGGAAACCATATTGAATATCACAAAAACGGCCAGAAATCCCTTGAACTTAATATTCTCAACGGACGTGAACATGGCATGCTTGAATATTATTTTACTTCGGGGCAGTTAAAGGAACATCGCGATTACAAAGAAGGAATGAAAGATGGAATATGGACAACATGGAACGAGGATGGAATAAAGGTTGCTGAAGCATCGTACAAGTCCGATATTAAAGATGGGGATTGGTTTGTCTGGAACAACCTTGGCAAATTACTTTACGAAATGCACTACACCGAAGGGGCGAAAGCCGGAATCTGGAAACAATGGAATGACGATGGCGAACTGATTATGGAACGTGAGTTCTGAAGATAAATCATAAGTTCAAATATCTTACATCGGCATGCTTTCGAGCAGGCTTTTTATTTTGTAATTGTCGCTACTTTTCCGAAAAGGTTAAGAGTAGAAAATTTTTCGGTGGTGTATTTACTTCACGAGCGTCGTTAAAAAATAAAATTAAGGTAACCTCAATGACATTGCTCCAGCCTTAAGATAACAAAAACGCCCAGCGAAATTTGCCAGGCGCCTTTAACACATTAGGAGAAAAAATTAACGAATGTTATCTAATTTAATACTTATTTCTTCATTTTCGTTTGCCAGCAGTTTAAGGTTTTCGACCAGGCTGCTGTTGTATGAGATCATTGACAATACAAGGTTGTATGTGCCGGGTTCCAGCCCTTCGATGCTGAAATTTCCATCGAGATCTGTATAAACCTTTGTGTCGGTTCCTTCAACTGTAATGGCTACCCCTGCAAGCGTTTCTCCCGACTGAAAATCAAGTACCTTGCCATTTACTGAGGCTTTAGCAGAAGGAACTTTAGTAGGATTAAATCCGGCAAATGCTGATCCGGAGATAAGGATGAGCGCAGTTAATCCTAAAAATATATTGATTGACTTTTTCATGTTTATGGTTTGGTGTTTTGATTGATGCAAAAGTAAATTGTCCCCGTTAAGCCAGTATTAAGTCAATATTAAATGAATGTTAAGTTTTCATAACTTGGCTTATTTAGACTTTACCCTTATCGAAAATACACTTCTTCTCGGGTAATTCTTTGTTTGATGTGCTGGAATTTCTTAGTTTTTAAAAAAAAGGATGCCACTACCCGCCTCAGTTGGGTTGTGGAAAAAAAACCAGCACATCTTTTAATGAACAACCCTTCTTCCCCTAACTCAAAATAAATCAGCACATAGTCAATAATTCAGGGAATTTGTATAATTTTGCACCTCTTTTACAAATAGCCTAAACCCACAGGAGCATTAATGAAAAAATATCCTGAATATAAGCAACTTAACCTTACAGTTATCGGCAAAGATGTGCTGAAAACCTGGGAAGAAGAAAACGTTTTTCAGAAGAGTCTCGATATAAGGCGCGACAGCATGCCCTATATTTTTTACGAGGGTCCACCATCGGCCAATGGTACGCCTGGCATTCACCATGTTATGGCACGGGCCATTAAAGATATTTTCTGCCGCTACAAAACCATGAAAGGTTTTCTGGTTAACCGCAAGGCCGGCTGGGATACCCACGGACTTCCCATTGAAATTGCCGTTGAAAAAACCCTCGGAATTACCAAAGAAGACATAGGAAAAAAGTTTTCGGTTGATGACTACAACAAAGCCTGCCGCAAAGAGGTAATGAAGTACAAAGACCTGTGGGACGATCTGACCCGGAAAATAGGCTATTGGGTTGATCTTGAGCATCCTTACATTACCTTCGACAATAAATACATGGAAACCCTTTGGTTTCTGCTTGCCAAACTTTACAACAAAGGACTGCTTTACAAAGGATATACCATTCAGCCGTTTTCCCCGGCTGCCGGCACCGGCCTCAGCACACACGAACTCAACCAGCCCGGCTGCTACCGCGATGTCAAAGACAATACCGTTGTGGCTCAGTTTAAGGTTATCCGTGATGCAAAATCCGAAAAACTCTTTGCTGATCTGCATGGCGATCTTTTCTTTCTGGCCTGGACTACAACTCCCTGGACACTGCCCAGCAATACCGCCCTTGCAGTCGGGCTGGGAATTGATTATGTGAAGGTTAAGACATTCAACCCTTATACTCATGAGCCGATCACTGTAATTCTGGCCAAAGAGTTATGCAACAAATATTTTCCCGAAAAGAATGCCGAACTCGCGCTTTCGGATTACGAAGCCGGACAGAAAGACATTCCTTTTTTGCTAGAGGGCGCATACAAGGGCAAAGAACTGGAAGGCATCAGGTATGAGCAACTCCTGCCTTATGCACAGCCTGCCGAAGGAGATGCCTTTGTTGTGGTGACCGGAGATTTTGTGACAACCGAAGACGGCACCGGTATCGTGCACATTGCACCCAGTTTTGGTGCCGACGACTTCAGGATTGCAAAACAATATGGTTTGGGATCTTTGACTTTGGTTGATAGACAGGGTCGCTTTACCGAAGAGATGGGCGAATTTGCAGGGCGTTATGTAAAAGCCGAATATGCTGCAGATTATGATCCCGCTAAGGAAGATAATGTTGACATTGACATTATCGTCAAGCTGAAAAAAGAAAACCGCGCCTTTAAAACCGAGAAATACGTGCACTCGTACCCGCATTGCTGGCGTACCGATAAACCCATTTTGTACTACCCGCTCGACAGTTGGTTTATCCGCACCACGGCTTACCGCGACCAGATGCTTGCCCTCAATAAAACCATAAACTGGAAGCCCGAATCCACCGGAACCGGTCGTTTCGGCAACTGGCTTGAAAATCTGGTTGACTGGAACCTGAGCCGTTCGCGCTATTGGGGAACGCCTTTGCCACTCTGGGTGAGCGAGGACAAAGAGGAAATTATCTGTATAAGTTCTGTAGCTCAGCTAAAAGAAGAAATTGAAGAGTCAGTGGCCGCAGGATTTATGGAAACAAATCCGCTGGCAGCATACAAACCCGGCGATAATTCTGACGAAAACTACAGCACCTTTGACCTTCACCGGCCTTATGTTGATGAAATTGTGCTGGTTTCGGCTTCAGGCAAAAAGATGCTTCGCGAAACCGACCTGATCGACGTTTGGTTCGATTCGGGTGCCATGCCTTTTGCCCAGTTCCATTATCCGTTTGAGAATAAGGAGACTCTTGATCAGTATTTTCCGGCCGATTTTATAGCCGAAGGTGTGGATCAGACCCGCGGCTGGTTCTTTACCCTGCACGCCATTGCAACCATGGCCTTTGATTCTGTTTCGTTTAAAACAGTGATATCCAATGGACTGGTGCTCGACAAGAGTGGAAATAAAATGTCGAAGCGACTTGGGAATGCCATTGATCCTTTCACCACCATCGAAAAATACGGTCCCGATGCTACCCGCTGGTACATGCTTACCAATGCCCAGCCCTGGGATAACCTGAAATTTGATCTTGAAGGAGTAGGGGAGGTGCAACGCAAGTTTTTCGGAACTCTATATAACACCTACAATTTTTTCGCGCTTTATGCGAACATCGATGCTTTTGATTTCAGCATGCCCGAAGTTGAGATGAACCTGCGCCCCGAAATTGACCGCTGGATACTTTCGGAGTTGAACAGCCTTGTGAAATCAGTTGACGGATTCTATAATGACTATGAGCCTACCAAGGCCGGCCGGGCAATTTCTGAATTTGTGGATGCGCACCTCAGCAACTGGTATGTGCGTCTGTCGCGCAGGCGTTTCTGGAAAGGCGATTACACTCAGGACAAAATTTCTGCCTATCAGACTTTATACAACTGCCTTGAAACCATTGCCATTCTTTCGGCTCCCATCGCACCGTTTTTCAGCGACAGGTTGTTTATGGACCTGAACGGAATTACCGGAAGAAACAAAGCCACTTCGGTGCATCTGGCCGATTTTTCAGTGGCTGATGAATCGTTGATTGACAAGCAGCTGGAAGAACGCATGCAGATGGCTCAGCAGATTTCATCCATGGTGCTGTCGCTCAGGAAACAACATCGCATCAGGGTAAGGCAACCCTTGAGCCGGATTATGATTCCGGTGAGCAATGGGGCTCAGAAAGAACAGATTGAAGCAGTCAGGCATCTGATACTTTCGGAAGTCAACATCAAGGGCATTGAATACATCAGCGGACAAGGCGTGCTTGTGAAAAAGATAAAACCCAACTTCAAGGCACTTGGGCCCCGCTATGGAAAACTGATGAAACAGATTGCAGTTGTACTTTCGGGAATCAGCCAGGAAGAAATCAATACCTTCGAAACCACCGGAAGTCTGAAACTTATGGTGGAAGGAGAAGAAGTGGAGATGATTGCCGGAGATGCTGAAGTTATTACCGAGGATATTCCTGGATGGGTAGTAGCCACCGACAACAACCTCACTGTTGCATTGGATGTTACCATTACCGGCCAACTCAGAGATGAAGGCATAGCCCGGGAACTGGTGAATCGCATCCAGAACATCAGGAAAGAAAAAGATTTTGAAGTAACAGATAAAATCAGGCTCGAAATTGAGAAAAACAATGGATTAAATGAAGCACTGATCAATAATAATTCTTATATTTGTTCAGAAACCCTTGCAGAAAAACTGGAACTGGTTGAAGTCATAGAGTCCGGCAACAGAATAGTTGTTGAGCTTACCGATGAACTTCAGGCAGTTATCGGTGTTGAACGCATAAACTAACAGACAGGCAAAGGGATTTTGAACCAAACACATGGTTAATAAAAAGGAGCAAACAATGGAAGAGAACGTAAAAAACCGCTACTCAGATGAAGAACTTGAAGAATTCAGGGAAATCATTCTGAATAAACTGGATAAAGCCCGTAAAGATCTTAAGATGCTTACCGAAGCTTTTGCAAACAGCAACGAGCACGACATCAGTGACACATCGCCTACCTTTAAGGTGCTGGAAGAGGGCTATCAGGTAAACTCAAAAGAGGAAAACAGCAAACTGGCTGCGCGCCAGGATAAGTTTATCAAAGCCCTTGAAAATGCATTGATCCGTATCGAGAACAAAACCTATGGCATATGCAGGGTAACCGGAAAACTTATTTCGAAAGAGCGCCTCAGGATTGTTCCTCATGCCACACTAAGTATGGAAGCCAAGTTGAATCAACCCAGGTAAAATCCGGAAGTTTGCTTCAGCCCTTATGAATAGCCAGACTCAGACCGGCATTGCAAAAAGCTCCCAACCCAGGAGAAGGCTCATTGTGCCTTTTCCTGAAACCCTATTAACCCTTTGTCGGTAAATTTTACCTCCTTTGAAAAAATCACTGTTTATTGTTGGTATAATCCTGATGATTGACCAGGTTACCAAATTCTGGATAAAAACTCATATGAGTCTTGGGCAGGAGTTTAAAGTTCTGGGCGACTGGTTTATCATTCATTTTACCGAAAACCCGGGCATGGCCTTCGGCCTGGAATTTGCCGGAGAATATGGCAAACTGGCTTTAAGCATTTTCCGCATCATTGCCATAACCGGAATCATTTATTACCTGTACATGATAACCCGGAAAAAAGTAAGTAACGGTTTACTGATCAGTCTTTCGCTGATTCTTGCTGGTGCCATGGGCAACCTGATTGACAGCGCTTTTTACGGGATGCTCTTCAGCAGCAGCAATTATTTTGAAGTAGCCCGATTTCTGCCTGCCGAAGGCGGTTATGCCACATTCCTTCACGGCAAGGTGGTTGATATGTTTTACTTTCCCATTATTCAGGGATACTATCCATCGTGGATACCCTGGCTTGGCGGGGATGAATTTATTTTCTTCCGCCCGGTCTTTAACATTGCCGATGCCTCCATCACCACAGGCGTGTTGCTGATGATTGTTTTCCAGAAGAAATTCTTGCATCCGGAAGAGAAAGCCGGAACGCCTGAAACCACAGAAAGTGTTGAAGTGGCTGAAGAGCAGTAGTGACTTTACCAGGCATCCAATTCATTTTTCTTGAAGGAAGACATTTTACTGTTTTCCGGATATCATAGTTACACAGGATCATTCCCGCCCTGGTTTCAATGTGCTTTGAACCGGATAAGAATTTGAAAAAATTAAATACTGACACTATCTTGTAATTACCAGTGATTCTGTGGCAATGGTTTTTCCGCCTTTTGAAAGGCTTACGGCATAGTTTCCATTCACAAAAGCGGCAATATCAACTATGGCTTCATTGTGCTGACCTGTCAATTCACAGGTAAGCATCTGCCTGCCGGTTGCATCATGAATCAAAAGCATGTTGGTTTCTTGTATGGGAACATTCCATAAAACGGTTATAAAAGTATTGGCCGGGTTGGGATAAACCCTGAGTTTTTGCGACCGGGCAGTTTGAACTCCGGGCTTGTAGACAGGCATAGTTTTTAAGCCGTCATCAAGTTTTACCGGCTCTTCATAATCTGTCAGGCCAGCTGAAAGCAGCAAGTTGCGCGACAATGCAGCAGGCTTATCCTCTCCCGAGGTACTTAATTGCATCAAGACTTCGTAAATGGCCATACCAGGCTCAATTACTATTGCCGGGTTGTTTTCAAATGCTATCAATTCATTCAATAGAGTAGAATACCGGGTATGAAGTGATTGTTCACTTGCATCAAGCGTGAATTCTGAAGGAATGTTGCTCATCACTTGCTGCGCCGTAGAAGGGTTGCCTTTAAACAACTGCCAGAATGCCAATTGGTAGCGTGTTCCCGGCGTATTTGCACCTGCCAGCAGTAAACCTATGGTATCTGATTGCCAGGTATAAAGTGAGTCATTGGCATACAGGTTGCACAAGGTCAAAAATTTTACCCAAACATCGTGCTTATAAGAAGAAAGGGTAGCTTCAAGGTTTTCCTTCGCACTTGTGATAACCTGCCCCGCGAGCACCTCGTTTTTCATTTAATCTGTCATCGGCACCATCCTGCTATCAAGCATTTCAAGCCTTTGAGCCGATTTTGCTGCTTGCGGATTGGACACAAGCACATCTCGTATCATGGCATTGTTAAGTACTTCCTCTTTGATTATGGAAGTTTTTAAAATAGTATCGGACAAAAAAGGCGACTCTGTAAGCAACTGATTGCGCAAAACCAGGCCTTCATCAGGTGTACTGCTTACTACTTCCTGGTGCAGTTCAGTAGTTGAGCCACCATCAACAATAACAGCAAGGCTGAGTTGGGTTTCCACAGCCAAAGCTTCAGCTCCTTCCAATGCCAACCTGACTTCCTCTTTTTCTGATCCGCTGCCTATGCGGCTGGGGCACGAAACAGCTTTGATATAGCTTGTCCCGGTTACCTGAGAATTTGTAGTCATGTCGGCTGGGTTAGGTATAAGAGAAGCGGATCCGTATTGGTGGTGATAATAAATTATTCAGTTGCAGGCATTACTTATATCCTTAAAGTTGACGGAGGATGTAAAAGTATTGCCTGCCGGAGCAAGGTCATTGCCGGGAATATTTGCGCCCTGGTGATAGGCAATGCCATCCATGGCTGTTACCTGCAAACTATTGCGCGGAGATATTCTTATATCAGTGCCATTGTTGATAAAATCATTGCATTTGTAACACAATCCATCAATTAAGCCACCCCTTTGCTTGTTGTACCCTTGTGCAATGGTGCCATATTCGAGGTTTTCGAAACGGTTGTTGTAAACCTCATTGTTATCGGGGCCGGCTTCATTAATGACCAATCCAATGCCTTTGCTGATGGATGAAGGGTAATGGAAATTATTTTCTTCAATGGCAAAAGCAGTTGAGGCATCCAGGTACAGACCGTAGCCGCCCGGGTTCAGGCCGGCAACTTCTCCAAGTATTTCAAAGTCATTCTCCTTAATATTGGCAAAATCAACACTGCCAATATACATTCCCCGGAGATTGTTTGTAAATTCACTGTTATGGACAACGGTATTCCGTTGCTGTGAGGTTCCCAGGGTATAAATTCCCCTGTAAAGGCCTTCAAAAGTGCTTTTCAGATAATCGGCACAAGGAACCATATTGCTGCTGCATACCTGGTCTACCAAAACATCGGCATCACAGGCATAGATACCACTGCCCCACAGGCCAACCCCATTGCCAAAGTATGAGTTTTTAAAGCTGCAGCCACCAAATTTAATATTGGATACCCCGTTTAGCTTAACAAAATAATCGGGATACTGCGCGTTTGGCAAGGCAGCATTGGTTTCAAAGATGCACTTTTTAAAGAAACTATAGTTGGTGAAGCTATAAGGCAGGAACTCAGCGGCAATAATGTTATTCACAAAATTAGCGTCAGTAGCCATAACCAGACCGCCACAGTAGTTGGGATCAGGCGTGTTGGTTCCATCTATCGGCTTCCAGGTACGTATGCCACACTCAGCGTTTTCTATGGTGCCTCCATTTATAACCAACACTCCCTGATTGCTTAAGGGAATTTGTGCAGCATTACTATTACCCCTGACTTCAATACCACGCCACAGGGTATTATCAATTGATTTGAACAAATTGTTGTTGCTGGTCAATTTTCCCCCTCTTTCGATTATTAATTTATTTTCAGGCTTTGCGCTGAAAGTTGATCCTTCGATAGAAACGTTCGGACAGGCAATATTAATACTGGCATTTTCAAAGTAGACATTTTCAATGGTTGTAACAATAGCAGTACTTTCTATTATAAGTTCAATTGTTGCCCCATCTTCAGCTTTTATCAAAAGATTATTCCCAAACGTTGCATTTCCCTTCAGAATAAGCTTATTATTTCCTCTTTTCGCTAAAAAAGTTACATTGTTACCAGCAAGAAGAGTACTACCATTTTCAATTGATATTTCGCTGTTGTACATATCAATGCGAACACCATTATTAATGGTCAATGTTGAGCTATTATCTACTTTCGGCGAAAACCTTGAAACCATATTGGCCTCAAAAGTTAAATTAGCCACTATGGGAGTTTCATGCGGTATTAAATCGTATTCAATACCAAATTTCTGAATGCCAGCGACAAGTTGAATATTATGCTGTTCAAAAGCAAGCTCAAATTCTTCATCCCAACGGTAATCGACCAAGGAATAATACAAAAGCTCACTTACAATTGTTGCTGAATCGTCAATAACCAGAAAAGCCTTTCCATAGTCAATATCCGTGTAAAAATGGTTATAATCGAACAATAGTTCAATTGGGCCTTGTATAGGATTTTCATCTTTATCTTTTCCCTGTATCAGCAGAGGACCACCATCATTTGAATATCCGGTGTAAAAAGAAGGATCGCCTGTATAAGTTGGTGAATTAGCCAATGTAGCATAACCACTACCTATCTTTAAATTATCTCTTTTCTGGGAATCTAACTTAACTTTCAGCACCACTTCAGGTGTATTCAAATCCATTGGAGTTAAGGCGTAAAATTCATTCCTGAGATTCCATTCATTTTCAAGGTAGGGCAAAAAACAATACATAACCCAGATAAATCCATGATTTTGATGATCCGGCCCATATGAGTTTGCAACCTTAAATCCTCCGATTTCCCAGTCTCGCATATCAATGACCCCATCCCTATTGTTATCCTTATCGTTTCTGAACTCTCCATCAGGTAGTACATTGTTTAACGTGCCATTTCCGCCCCAATCATATTTTATTTCATCATTGTATCCAACAATTGCCATTGCATGACCACCAGCCCAAGAATATTTATAAATGGCTTTTTGAGTGGCATAAGGGCTCTCTGGAGGTAGATTGATTTCTCCGGTAGCATTGAGTACTCCAATTGTGATTACTCCTCCAACAGAGCTCCCTTCATTATGGTCAAAAAGGTAATGTTTCATTAAGTTTAATGATTCTTCAAGTGCTGCCGGGCCGGATTGAACAGTCATATTAAATTTATGAACTGATTGTAATTTATTGGTCATTAAATTGTAGTAATAGTCATATCCGGAAGGCCATCTCCACGAATCTTCAGGGTCTAGCTGTGCTGGTCCGTCAAATTCAGCATCGGTCATTGCACCGCTTTCCATGAGGAACTTTTGCACCTTTTCAAGGCTGGTATAGCCTTGCCATCCTTGATACCCATGGTTCATATGGTTATAAGAAAAATTTGGCGCATATCTGGTTTCCTGCGTATTAGCCCTTAAATTCCTCAGACGGTTTATTTCGTAAGCAAACGTGTACCATGTTGAAGAAATATTCTGGCAGGCAGCTGTTGGTGGCTGATTGTAGAAATACAGTTCGGAAGTATTATCCTTTTGCGGAAAAAATATTTGTGTAGAATTATCAACTTCAACCGGCAGAGTGACCGAGGCCGATTGAGGTGATAAGGTCAATAGAGGTATGGCATCCCAATACTCCTGCGAGCTTGGGATATATCCGGAAGGTGAGGGGTTTACCTGTGACATAATTTTGGTGTTAACAAACAAAATCAAGGCAAGCAGAATGACTCCAAAACCATTTTTCAATGTTTTCATAAGATGTTTATTAAGTAAATATTGGTTGTGATTTTTATTGGCGTATCAGTTTTAAAATTTGAAGCTGTTTTTCAGATTCAATCCTGACAAAATATAAACCAGCAGGCAGATTTGCCGCTTCAAACAAATACTCTTGTAGAGGTTGCATTTCAATAGTCGAGATGCAAGATCCTGATTGATCGAGGATTTCAACTTTTGATGATTGATTTATCGTTGATTTAAAAATTAAGTGGTTGTTAAAAGGGTTAGGATAACATACTAAGAGTTTACTTCTGAAATCTAAATCATTAATTTTTTGAGATGTAGTAATTATTGTATCCTGGCTTTTGTAAATGATTGAAGAACCCGGTGGGTACATGAGTAGTTTTCCAATACCATCAACTGCAAATTGGCCTGCAGAATTATAAATCAACCCACTATTCAGCACAATAGGATAAGTATCACCTCCATCCTCTGATAACAATACACCCCCGAATCCAGCGCTTTGATCACAGGCCAGAAAAATCCGGTTGTCAGCAACAACCTGAAAATCCATTACTGATGAATTGATTGCTATAAATTCCCAGGAATTCAGCTCAAAATCATAACGGTATATGCCATTCCAGCTACCAACAAGTAGCCTTCCGTTGTTATCAAAATCCAAAGAATAAAAAGCACTCGGGGTAGTCAGAATAAGAAAAGGTATCCATGTTTTTCCATAGTCTATTGAAGAGTAAACTTTAGGTTGTTCGTCACTCCAACTATTGGTAAATCTCGAACATGCGTATATTATGCCATTGGGCCCAAAAGCAATATCAGTAATATGCTCCTGATAATCATCGTTATACAAATTCAGTACATTTTCCCATGTTTCACCATTATCCACTGAACGGAGCATTCCCCATGAATTCTCACCACCAGCCAGAATGATGCTATCAAAACCACATCTGATAACATCAAAAGATATAGCTTCCGGAAAATGCTCGTAAACCAATTGCCAGTTTTCGCCGAGATCAGAGGTTCTGTATAACTTGCTAAAAAGCGAAGTGAACAAAGTACTGTCACGGTAAAATGCTATTGCCCTGGTATATAAATAAGGGATACCATTGCTTCTATGTTGCCAGGTTTCTCCATTATCATCACTTCGGTATATTCCCCCAAAATTCTGATCTGAAGTTGCAAGGTAAATCCTGCCCAGTGGATCCACTGTCATATCGTAAATATGTGCTCCTGGATTGTTGATTGGTTCCCAGAAATCCTGGCAATTACAGGTAAAAGAAAATAGTGAAAAGGCGATTGTGAATATGTAATTTTTCATAATAATATTTATAAGCACTTGGTAATGAAATTGTTATATTTATGCAAAAGATTTTTCCACAAAAATTTTCTTTCAAAAAAACGGTGTTTGATAAAACAAATTGAGTGCTTATGATTGACTAAAAGTAAGTTTTTATGGAAGACAATCAGCAATTGGACAAATTATTAGAAATACTGTTTTCATTTTTAAATAGTCTTCCGTCCGGTCTTTAACATTGCCGATGCCTCCATCACCACAGGAGTATTGCTGATGATTGTTTTTCAGAAGAAATTCTTACACCCGGAAGAGAAAGCCGCAACACCTGAAACCACAGAAAGTATTGAAGTGGCGGAAGATAATCAACCGATGCAGGAAAGCTGAAATTCACTTTTTAGGTCTGGCCCGTTAAAATCGAAAGCCTCCCACCAAGGGAACAAAAATTCAAAATAGATAATTCTCCACCTCTTCGTTTCCCTTAGTTTGTTTTCCCTCGCTGCCGCACGATTTTATCGTGTGGCATCATTAAATTTATCGGTAACTATTATTTAAAACGCGATGCAATCGCGCGGGAGCGAGGAGCCAATTCATTTTTTTTGCAGGAAGCCAATTTCCTGTATTCCTTTGCTACCGAACGATTGTAACGTGTGGCATCATTGCTCAAATTTAGGAATTTAACGGTAATTATTATTTACCACGCGATGCAATCGCGCGGGAGCAGAGGAAAGGTTAAACTATTAGCCGAGGTGAATAATTTTATCAGGTAAAGCTAAATAATTCTATAGGAATGCCTAAAAATTCCTGAATTTTTCTATCTGATCATGAGATAAAACTTCAGTTATACCCCAAAGCCAATAAAAGCAAATCCATTTTCCGAATTTTTTTCTACCTTTGAATCATGGTAACCAAAAACGACATAATTCTAAAGCTTAAGGAGTTAAAACCCTTGCTTCAAAAAGATTACTCTGTCAGGGAAATAGGCTTGTTCGGGTCTTTTTCTGATGAAACCTTCACTGAAGAAAGTGACATCGACCTGTTGGTCGAATTCGAAAAACCAATTGGCTGGAAATTCTTCTCTCTTGAAATCTATCTGGGAAAAATCTTTAACCGTAAGATAGATCTTGTTACAAAGAATGCTTTAAAAGATCAGATCAAAGAAAGTATACTTGCAAAAGTCAATTACGTGTAATTTGAAAAAGGAGAGCCGTACATATATCATGTATTTAGAAGATATTATTTTGGCTATGAAGCGGATAGCTGAGTATATTGAGGGCATTTCATTTGCCGGATTTAAAAGAGACTATAAAACAGTTGACGCCGTTATTAGAAATTTTGAAGTTATAGGAGAAGCAGCGAAAAATATTCCTGTTGAAATAAGAGATAAATATCCCGATGTCCCTTGGGAGGAGATGTATCTGCTACGAAATAAAGTCTCTCATGAATATTTTGGCATTGATTATGAAATTATCTGGGACGTGGCTTTAAATTATTTGCCAGAAAATCAAAAACAAATAGAGCATATATTATCTCTGGAGAAATAGGAAAGGGACTGAAAAATATTTTTTATCGCCCTTCCTGATCCACCGGTTGCTGGTTTTCATCTCCCGAAGGGCTATCCAGTCTGATTTTTTCCATCAGATCTTCGAGTTCCCAGGCGTCTTTAAGCAAAAACTCTCCAATGCGGGTGCGCCTGAGCGCGGCAAGGTGAGCGCCACTGTGCAGGGCTTCGCCAAAATCGCGGGCAATGGAGCGTATGTAAGTGCCTTTGCTGCAACTGATTCGGAAATCCACATCGGGCAAGGCGATGCGGGTAATTTCAAATTCACGGATGGTAACCGGGCGGGCTGCCAACTCAGGGTCTTTGTCTTTTCGGGCAAATTTATAGGCACGTTTTCCGCCGATTTTTATGGCTGAATAGGCCGGTGGAACCTGCATAATTTCGCCGGTAAAGGATTGGGCTGCCTGCTGTATCATTTCAGGAGTAATGTGGGCCGTTTCATATTCATGGTCCACTTCATGCTCAAGATCAAACGAGGGCGTTGTGGCACCCAGCCTGAAGGTTCCGGTGTACTCTTTTTCCTGTCCCTGAAACTCATCGATGCGTTTGGTAAACTTTCCGGTACACACAATCAGCAAGCCGTCGGCCAAAGGATCGAGGGTGCCGGCATGCCCCACCTTTATTTTGTGAATGCCGCACTGCTTGCGCAAAAAATAGCGGAAACGGTTGATGATGTCAAACGACGACCAGGTAAGTGGTTTATTGATCAGCAGGATTTCCCCCTCTTCGAACCGGTATGGCATCAGGCAATATTTAATTCATAACCCAGTGCAAGCATGATCAGAATGGCCAGGCCAACCACGATGCGGTAATAGCCAAACACCCTGAAACCATAGCGGGTAAGGAAGGTGATGAAAGATTTGATGGCAATCATGGCTACCACAAAGGCAACCACATTTCCGATCAGCAGGATATCTATATTGTCGGGGGTTATGGTTTTGTAGTTCTGAATAAGTTTGTATCCGGCTGCGGCAAACATGGTGGGCACGGCAAGAAAAAACGAGAATTCGGCAGCGGTTTTGCGGTCGAGTTTCTGGGTCATGCCACCGATGATGGTTGCCGCCGAGCGTGATACCCCCGGAATCATGGCAATGCACTGGTACAGGCCGATTTTGAAAGCCGAGGGATAGCTTATGGCCTGATCCTTTGCCGGATTTTTAAACCACTTGTCTACAAAAACCAGCACAACGCCCCCAAGCACAAGCATTATTGCAACCACCACCACATTTTCGAGCAGGCTGTCGATAAAATCACCCGCCAGGAATCCGATAACGGCTGCCGGAATAAATGCCACAAAAAGTTTATAGTAAAATTCAAGGGTCTGGAAGAACTGCTTCCAGTAAAGAACGACCACCGAGAGTATGGCGCCAAACTGAATGTTGACGGTAAAGGCCTTTACAAAATCGTTGATCTCCATGCCCAGCAGTTCCTGGGTAATGATCATGTGGCCGGTGGAAGAAACAGGAAGAAATTCGGTGATACCTTCGACAATGGCAATGATAATGGCCTGAAAAATGCTCATGCCTAATCCCTGGGTTTTTTCATGATGGCATAAATCTCAATAATATAGCCGGCAATCAGCAGCAGCGGAGCCAAAGTAAGCCGTTGAAAGTTGAACATTGACTCATTGAATACATAAGGGTCGTCGGTTCCTCCACCAATCATCAATATAAAGCCCAGGGCAATAACTCCCAGGCCGATCAGCATAATCCGGTAATTTTCCCTGCCAAAAGCAAACTGCAATTCTTTATCGTTTGAAGTAACGGCCTTTTTTTCGCCGGCAACTTTTACTGATTTTTTCAGGTTCATGATCTTTATTTTTTAAGGCATCGCGGACTTTTGACTGAATCCATTGCTGCCGTTGCTTCGGTTGAAATCTGTTATTCTGGTTTAATACAGCCTGTCCTGCCTGATTCTCAGGAATTTGCGGACCGCAAAAAGTGTTGAAATACCGGTTATAAGAAGGCCCAGCACGGTCACTATGCCGAAAAGCGACAGAAACATATCAATATCCTGCATGTCAACCAGTTCGGGGAGCGCCTTCCTTGAGAAATAAAGCACCAGCCCAAGCAATAAAATGGCGATCAGGGCACTGATAAATCCATGAATCAGGCTTTTTACCAGAAAAGGTTTTCGGATGAAATTCTGTGTGGCGCCCACCAGTTGCATGCTTCGTATGATAAACCGTTTGCTGTAAACGCTCAGGCGGATGGTGTTGTTGATGAGTGCTACCGATATCAGCATTAAAATTGCTGTGAAAGCCATTATAACAAAACTGATCCGGCGGATATTCTGGTTGACCAGATCGACCAGTGATTTATGATAAAACACCTCTTTTACCCGTGGATTCTCAAGTAATTTTTTTTCAAGCATTGTCAGGCTGTCGTTGTTGGCATATTCGGCATTTAACCTGATGTCGATGGAGGCAAACAATGGGTTGTAGCCCAGAAAATCAACAAAATCTTCGCCCAGGTCTTCGGTCAGTTCTTTGGCTGCCCTTTCGCGGGTTATATATTCAGTGGACTTTACAAATGGCTCAAGGTCAAGCTTTTTTTGAAACTCTATGATGCCGGGCTCTTTAATTTCTTCCTTGATGATAACAGAAAAGCCAATGTTTTCTTTCACATAATCCGAAAGCTTCTGAGCATGAAGTACAATAAGGCCAAGCAATCCCAACATAAAAAGCACCAACGAAATGCTTATTATGGTTGTTGCTGTAGAGGTTTGCAACCTCCGCCGGCTTATTTTTTCGTCCTTGTTCGACATAGACTTTCTTCTGGTTGCGAAAGTAAGAAAAAATAGTAAAGCATAGGAAGGATTGTGAAAAAGCCTGCAGCCTGAAAAAGGTTAAATCGGCATGTGCTTACTATTCTGACAATGATTTCATTTTAATAACCGACAGAGTAAACAATTACGCCTTTTGCTTTCAGATCCACAACCATTTTTGAATAATTATCGTCGTTGATTCTGCTCAACTCCGTGGCTGTTATTGCCGGATTATAACTCAGAAAATAGGTTCCGAAATAAGCAGAAGTATAAAATAAAACTGCCACCGGATTTGTTTTCAATTTATCAATTTCACTTTGAGTAAAAATCTGAATGTCCCCCACACCATGGTAAATTTTTGATCCTTTTTCAAGCTCCTTAACGGATTGAATTTTGGTATAATCAAGATTCCCGATACTAATGGCTTTGGTGGCATAAAATTCAACAATTGAATCATTCCTGATTTCAAATATTTCTGTGATAAATTCAAGATCCCATTTATAACCCAGATTTTCATAATATGGCAACAGACTTTCAGGAAACCGGTTTTTCCAGACAGCAGTATCAAGCACATCATTCAACCAGACATCATTCCACTTAACATATCCGGTAATGCTCTGACCGGTTTTCATGGTTATTTCAACTTTGCGGAGCTCCCAGCATGCAATACACTGAGCATTTGCAACATTACACCCAAATGCCAGAATGAAAAATATAAGAATGCGGGTCATAATTCTTTGTTTTGGAAAGTCAGCGCCTTTTTTGTCAGCAATATTGTATGGCCTGTAGCGAATTAAATCTTCGATAAAAGTAAGAATTTATCTGTGAAGACAAACTCCTACCAGATTCAGAGGGATTTATTTATATAAAGTGCCCTTTCACTGCGCTCAAATTTCTCAACCTAGGTTGAAGTGACTGCCGCAGAATTCAGTTCATCTCTTTATTATTTTAAAAGTATAAAAAAGATTCTCTGTTTGTACTGATAAGAAATAAAGACCTGGTTTCAGGTGGGCTATATTACCTATTTCCTTTCGGTCTGATATGCCAAATGATACAATTTGACCAGCTATATTAGCAATTCTATACTTGAACGGTTCTGTAAAGCCGTTAACACGTATTAAGTCTTCAAAAGGATTAGGGAAAATGGAGACCATTTTACTATTAGGTTCATCAGATCCAAGTGCGGAATACAGATTGTTGTAACTTCCGCAAAACTCAACGGAGCAATCATAGTATACCTTAAATTTATAATATCGACGGTAAGTACAACCTGAAGGGCAATCCCCCCAACCATAGTAATAAACAAGTTGAATGTGGTCTGATGCAATGGATTCATAGATATTCATTCCATCTCCCATGTATCTGTTTTCTTCAGCATAATCCACATCCGGTATTTCTTCAAACAATTCTGCCAGAGCCGCTATGTTCAGGTTGGTTGGGGATCTTAGCGACGCTATGTCATACTGTATATGATCAGGATAATCATAATAGAACCTGAACGTGAGTTGATAGGTTGCTATCAGGCTATCAATCTCCGGATGTCCGGTAGGAATAATCCTGTTTTTCAGTTGTAGCATCCAGGCCAGATTCGGATTGGCAGCAATATTAATTACATCCAGATCATAGTCAGGAAATGTGTGAATGGGATAAATACGTGTTATTGTGTCACTTTCGGGAATTGTTCCTGCATTGTAAACTGCAATCAATGCGTTCAGTATAGAATCTGAATGGATTTCCAGAATTTGAATACTGTCCGATTCCGGAAGATTCAAACGCTGAATCTTATATAGTGCTAACCTGTCTGCATCGTCAATGTATTTTAAAATAACACTGTCAGGTGCATTGCAGGAGGAAGGTACAATTTGCCCGTATAAACTCTGTATCCCAAAGAGTATAATCAAAAGCAGGTATCCCTTTTGCATTTTCCAGATCATTTAGTTGAAAACATTGCATATTGAATCTCCCTCACCTACACAAAAGCCCGATTATTTAAACAACCTTCCTGATGATATTTCAAAATTGTTGCTTTCATTAATTGAGAATAAAAATAAACCCTTTATTTCTGATAATCAAATTTAACTTTAAGTTATTGGAAAGAAAAACGCTTTTATCAGGTACTGGCCTATATTTCACTTCTCTTGTAAATTTTTTCATTACAACGAGACAGATGGCAGGTAAGGTTGTTGGGTGGAAACAGCTTAACCGTTTGATTTTAAAGCAATGTTAGGTAAAAAAGTTTTGTGTTGTGAATTGTAAAGACATAAGTTGTTTTAAATGGGAGGTCAAAGCCGGGAAATGTAAAAGCTTAAAGACTAGTGAGCGGTCATTGTTTAATAAATTTTCCGCTTTCGTTAAGACCGGTTTTTGAGGTAAGCGTATATAGATATAATCCAGGTGAAAGGTGAGTAATTTTGACAGTGCTTTCTGTATTAATGAGTTGTTGTTCCAATACACGCTTACCATTTTGGTCGTAAAGTATCAGCAATGCCTCTGGGTGCTGTAAAGCAAGACGTATGTGCATCTGATCTCTGACTGGATTAGGAAATATGATGGCCTCACGCACTTGCACCGCATTTGGTTTTTGAAGACCAGTGATCAGACCCTCGTTATTGAGCTTGAACAGCACGAGATCTGTTTGGTCGTAAATTGAATTGTGATAATCAAATCGCCAGCCGCCTATCAGGCAGCCCCCATCTTGCGTGGCTATAAGATTCGACATCACATAATAATAATCGCCACCGTAGAACCTTTCCCAGCGTAAATTTAACAGGCTGTCTAGTTGTAACACCACGAACCAGGATGGCTGATGGGCATAATACGGATTATAGACGCTTAGATTATGTGTACCACCGGCAAATAAAGTATCAGGATGTTTAAGGTCAATCCCTTTCCAGGCGGAAGGGTAATCAACTGTATCCGTGGGATTCCATCGCCAAAAAAGATGCCCGGTTGTGTCAAAGGGGTGAAACTGTTTGACAACTGCCAGGTTATGTAAAGGGGATGGATCCATACTTTTCCCTAAAAGATAAAAAGTTGAATCATTGGTCCATTTACAACTCATATTGCCAATCATTGCTCCTCCGGGTATGGGATATTTACCCTGACGTGAAAAGGTGGTGTCGAGTTTCTCGTATTCCCACGGACCAATTTTTAAGGCCCAATAACTGGTATCATTAAGCTGCCTGACATCGACATAGGTGCTATAATTTTCAGGATCCGGTAGATTCCACTTTAAAAGATTAAGTGTTGAATCAAATAAATAAACCATGGGTGTAAACCTATTGTAATTAATTATACTCCCATAGAACATTAAATCTCCGTTATTTAGTTGTTTTGTAAAACAAAAATTCATACCCAGTTCAGGTTGAATATCATAAGTATGGTACGAAATAACATCGAAATCGGAATTATATACGGTTTTGAAAAAACCAACATTCAATCTTGTATCCATATCAAAAAAGGAGCCTGTCAGAATGAAGTATTCAACATCTATTAAATGTAATGACGCAACTACAACACTTTTTTCATCTGAGGAAATCCTTAAGCTATCTGTTATTTTTCCTGTTGTATCAATTTTATAAACCAAAGAAAAAAATTTGTTGCCATTGGTTTGTTGTGCATATGCAGCCGCATATATTTCACCAATGCTATTTTCTTTTATGTCAACAAGTTTTGCATTGTTGCTTATATCAGCAATGACAAGGTTCCAGGAATTCTGTTGTCCAAACGCCCAGTGGATAGGAGAAAAAGTTAAAAGCAAAAAAACAAACCAATTAGAATATTTCATAAGAGAAAAATATATGATGAAGCAAATACGGGATTAAAATGCAAAAAAATGAACAATATAGCAAGGAGGTCAGAATTAATTAGAGCAGCCTCAATTCAAGTCCTTAAATATTTTATTCCTCCTTTTGCACAAGTATTTTATTGCCGTAAAAAATTTTATAATAATGGAAATATTTTGGATACATAGACAACAAAATATCATCAGTAATCTCAACGTGAGAAAACTCTTTACCTGCCGGCCGCAAACCTTCTGCAGGGTCATTGATTATGAGATGCGACTGTAATAAGTAATGATTGAGTGTGTCGCTGCTCAGGCAGTTGTGAGAAGGGTAGTCCCATCCCAAATACAGTCTATCGTCGAAATTAAACCCATCAGCAAATCTATATTCTAGATTTACAAACACATAGGGTTCGGGCGATACAACCGGATGATTCAATTTCCATTGCAATTGATCTGAAGCATCGGAAATTCCAACCATAGTGCCGTTGCATTTGCCAACAGGGGGAACACCTGAAGCTTGCCCCAGCGTTCCCCAAATCCAGTCTTCTCCAGGCTCGAAAGGCAAATAAAGGCCTGCGATCAAATTTAATCCAAACACTCTGGTAGAACTGATATAGGCCGTATTCCCTATTATACTGTCAAGGTTCACATCAACAAGTTTTAAATAGTGCTGGTTGCCTTCAAAAGAAGCAAGATCCTGTGTATAACTGGATCCCATTGCGTCATAAAACGCCAAGACATCCGTTATACTTATATTCCCATTTTCAGTATGTAACTGGTAATTTGACTTACGCACTTCAAATGAAATATATTGCAAATCTGGTCTCGCTTGTAAATAATTTTGCAACGCTTCGGTGCACTAAACAGCAGAATCACAACTAAATGATTCACCAGATTTTAATTTTCCATTAATTTTTAATTCAAATGAATGAATTAGTCCTACAATAGCCTGGCTTTTTTCATCGAGGATTCTTTTTGCATTTGTGGAATCATGAAATTTTTCTTTTTGACATGCAGTTATTATAATAAAGAAAATTAACATAAGAAAATTTTTCTTTTAATTACAGATTGTTTCATTTTTTTTCTTTTAGATGTTTTAATAATGAGTGCTATTTATAATTCCTTATGTAATTTAATTAAAATAATTTAAATTCAAAATTCTAACCTTGCAATATTACTCAATTAACATTAGAAAAGAATTATAATTTGCAAATAAATTTTGAATTCTTTCATAAATCCCAGATTAGTGTTTATTATGACTAATCGATTCCTAACCATTACATGGCTAGCCTATCTTTTAATCCACAAATATTACATCCCATATTCTTACTACCTTTGCACCCTTAAAAAGAAAGCGACCAATGGATTACAACTTCAGGGAAATTGAAAAAAAGTGGCAGAAAGCCTGGGCAGACAACAAAACCTACAAAACTGAGATTGATCACAGCAAACCAAAGTTTTATGTGCTGGATATGTTTCCTTATCCGTCAGGAGCTGGTTTGCATGTGGGACATCCGCTCGGCTACATTGCGTCTGATATTTACGCACGGTACAAAAGGTTGAAGGGTTTTAATGTACTTCACCCAATGGGTTATGATGCTTACGGACTTCCTGCCGAACAATATGCCATTCAAACCGGCACCCACCCTGCCGTTACTACCGGAATTAATATCGCCCGTTACCGCGAGCAACTCGATAAAATCGGATTTTCATACGACTGGGATCGCGAAGTCCGCACCAGCGAACCCGATTATTACAAATGGACACAATGGACTTTTATCAAACTTTTCCATTCATGGTATAACAAAACCAGCCAGAAAGCTGAGCCCATTGATGCGTTGGTGGCTGTTTTTGCAGTTTCAGGAAACGCGGGCATAAATGCTGCCTGCAGTGAAACTGATGAATTTTCAGCTGCTGACTGGCATGCCATGAGCGAAAAACAACAGCAGGAATTGCTGATGAATTACCGCCTGGCATACCTGGCCGACACCATGGTAAACTGGTGTCCCGCCCTGGGAACCGTGCTTGCCAACGATGAGGTGAGCGAAGGATTTTCGGTTCGGGGAGGCCACCCTGTTGAGCGCAAAACCATGAAACAATGGTCGCTGCGCATTACAGCCTATGCCGATCGTTTACTCGAAGGCCTCGACCGAATCGAATGGCCCGAGTCCATCAAAGAGATTCAGCGCAACTGGATCGGACGATCAGAAGGTTGCTCGGCAACATTCACCATCAAAAACTTTGATCAGAATCTCGAAATTTTTACTACCCGCGCCGATACCATGTTTGGCGTTACCTTTATGGTGCTGGCGCCCGAACATCCTTTCGTTCAAGAAATTACAACTCCCGAATGTCGTGAAAAGGTAGAGGCCTACGTTAACTGGGCCAAAAACCGCTCAGACCGTGAGCGCATGACCGAGGTAAAGAAAATCAGTGGTGAATTTACCGGTGCTTATGCCATCAACCCGCTGAATGGCGAAGAAATACCCATCTGGGTAGCCGATTATGTGCTGATGGGCTATGGAACCGGAGCCATAATGGCTGTTCCCGGTCACGATACCCGCGACTTTGCCTTTGCCCGTCATTTCGGACTGCCCATCCGTCAGGTGGTTTCCCGAAAAGGAGAAACCCCGGTTGACCCTTCGGAATGGGAAGATTCATACGATTCCAAAGAAGGCGTAATAATCAACAGCGGCTTCATCACCGGTCTTGAAGTGAAAGAAGCCATCACTACCACCATCCGCAAAATAGAAGAAATGGGGATTGGTTATGGCAAGGTGAATTTCCGGTTGCGCGATGCCATTTTCAGCCGGCAGCGCTACTGGGGCGAACCTTTTCCGGTGTATTATAAAGATGGAATGCCTTATACCCTGAGCGAAGACGAACTCCCGCTTGAGTTGCCCGAAGTAGATGCCTATCTGCCTACCGAAAGTGGTGAACCACCCCTTGCCCGCGCTAAAAACTGGGTTACAAAAGACGGCTATTCACTCGAAACCAATACCATGCCCGGGTTTGCCGGTTCAAGCGGATATTACCTGCGCTACATGGATCCGCGTAACAATGCTGAATATTTTTCAAAGGAATCCAATGCATACTGGCAGAATGTTGACCTTTACATGGGAGGTGCCGAACATGCTACCGGCCACCTGATTTATTCGCGTTTCTGGAACAAGTTTTTGTACGATCTGGGAATTGCTGTCAAAGATGAACCCTTCCAGAAACTGATCAATCAGGGAATGATTCAGGGCCGGTCAAATTTTGTTTATCGTGTCACCGGTTCAAACCGGTTTGTAAGTTTTAATCTCCGCAAGGATTATGATGTTCAGCCTTTGCATGTGGATGTGAATATTGTTCATAATGACATTCTCGATATAGATGAATTCATCAAATGGCAGCCCCAGTTTGCCGGTGCTGAATTTATTCTTGAAGACGGAAAGTACATTTGCGGCTGGGAAGTCGAAAAAATGTCGAAATCGAAGTACAACGTGCAGAATCCTGACGAGCTGATTGAAAAATACGGAGCCGATACCCTGCGTTTGTACGAAATGTTTCTGGGACCGCTGGAGCAGTCAAAACCCTGGGACACCAACGGCATCGAGGGAGTTTTCCGCTTCATCCGCAAGCTGTGGAGGTTGTTTCACGATAAGGACAATAACTTCCTGGTAAACGATAACCCACCATCACCGGCTGAGCTGAAGGTGCTTCATAAAACCATTCACAAAATTCAGGAAGACACCGAAAGGTTTTCATTCAATACGGCTGTAAGCACGTTTATGATCTGTGTAAACGAGCTTTCGGAGCTGAAATGCAACAACCGCAGTATCCTGAGAGAACTCACCGTGTTGATTTCTTCCTATGCACCACACATTGCCGAAGAGTTGTGGAGCCTGCTGGGAAATACCGACAGCGTAACCAGGGAAACTTACCCCGTTTACAACGAAAGTTATACCGCCGAAAACACCTTCAAATACCCTGTTTCCTTTAACGGCAAAATGCGTTTCCTTCTGGAGCTTCCCCTGGATATTCCGGTTCCGGACATTGAGAAGGCAGTAATTTCTGCTTCCGAATCTGAAAAATGGCTCGAAGGAAAGGCTCCGAAAAAGGTGATCGTTGTTCCAGGCAAGATTGTAAATGTGGTGGTTTAAAGACAAACAGTTAATTTTAAGGTTTATATGCATTAATCCGTTAATCATCAGGGTGCCGGATTTTTTTGCATGACCGGTTAACATAAAATTGAAACTTCAAAAAAAAACATTCATTCCCGAAACCAAAGCCACAATTATCTCATTTTCTTCTAAATTTGCTTTTTCATCAAACTTAAACCCCCGTTATGGAAGAGCACAAACAGGAAATCAAGGGTTTGCCCGAAAATGCCTACACCGAACTAAAGCCCGGCGAAGAGTACAAGCCAATTATGCGTGCAGATAAGGTTTACCCTGAAGTAAATCTGCGTTCGGTTCTGCTGGGTTTGCTGATGGCCGTTATATTTTCAGCCGCAGCAGCTTATCTTGGACTTAAAATAGGACAGGTATTTGAAGCCGCCATACCCATCGCCATTATTGCCGTGGGACTTTCGGCAGTTGGAAAACGAAAAAATGCATTGGGTGAAAATGTGATGATTCAATCCATTGGCGCAAGTTCAGGAGTAATTGTTGCCGGTGCTATTTTTACCCTGCCTGCCCTTTACATTCTCAATCTTGAAGCTCATTTTTACCAGGTTTTCCTCTCTTCCCTGCTTGGAGGCTTTCTGGGAATTCTGTTCCTGATCCCTTTCCGCAAATATTTTGTATCCGATATGCACGGAAAATACCCTTTCCCTGAAGCAACTGCAACTACCGAAGTACTGGTATCAGGCGAAAAGGGCGGGAGCCAGGCCAAACTGCTGCTTGTGGCCGGACTGATCGGCGGAATTTATGATTTCATCATCGCCACTTTCGGCTGGTGGTCCGAGGTATTTACCACCCGCGTTGTTCCTGTGGGAGAAATGATTGCTGAAAAGTATAAAATCGTTTTTAAAATGAATGTCGGTGCAGCGGTTATGGGCCTTGGCTACATCATCGGACTGAAATATGCTGCCATAATTACTGCCGGTTCTTTCGTAGGCTGGTATGTGATTATACCGGTAATCTCGCATTTTGCCGATGGACAAACCCTGGCCGTTGGGGCAAATATAACAGCACTCATTGGAGACATGTCGCCCGAAGAAATTTTCCGTAATTATGTCAGGCACATAGGTATTGGTGGAATTGCAATGGCCGGTATTATTGGAATTGTACGTTCGTCGGGCATTATCAAAGGTGCATTCGGACTTGCCATCAAGGAATTGGGCGGAAAGCAGCAAATGAGCGCCGAAACAAAACGCACACAGCGCGATATTCCTATGAAAATCATCCTCATTGGTATCCTGCTTACTGCGATCGTTATTTTTGTATTCTTTATGTTCGGCATCGTCAACAACCTGACTCAGGCACTTATTGCCCTGGGAATTGTAATGGTCATTGCCTTCCTTTTCACCACAGTGGCCGCAAATGCCATTGCCATTGTGGGAACCAATCCTGTTTCAGGAATGACCCTGATGACGCTGATTATCACCTCGCTCGTTTTGGTATGGTCTGGCTTGAGTGGCACTGCCGGAATGGTTGCTGCATTGATCATCGGAGGTGTAGTCTGCACCGCTCTTTCTATGGCCGGAGGGTTCATCACCGACCTTAAAATCGGTTACTGGCTGGGCTCTTCTCCTTACAAACAGCAGGGCTGGAAATTTGCCGGGACGCTGGTTTCGGCCGCAACAGTGGGTGGTGTGATTATGATTCTGAATGAGACTTATGGTTTTACCGGTGAAAACGCGCTGGTTGCTCCTCAGGCCAATGCTATGGCAGCAGTAATTGAGCCCATGATGTCGGGTAAACCTGCTCCCTGGTTGCTTTATGCTGCCGGTGCTTTTCTTTCGTTGATTCTGACCATGATTGGTGTTCCTGCCCTGGCTTTTGCGCTCGGTATGTTTATTCCGCTTGAACTTAACACTCCGCTGCTTGTTGGAGGTATTATTGCCTGGTATGTAACCACCCGTTCAAAAGATATAAAATTGAATCAGGCACGCAAGGAGAGAGGCACATTGATCGCATCCGGATTTATTGCCGGCGGTGCGTTGATGGGCGTAATCAGTGCCATGCTGAAATTCGGCGGCATAAATTATGTAAATGCAGCCTGGTTTGAATCGAACACTGCCGAAGCACTTGCTCTGCTGATGTTTGCAGTAATCTGCGGATATGTGATCTGGGAAGCGTTGAAAGCGAAGGTGGAAAATGAGTAATTTCGGATTTGCGAAATAAATATCCATACTAATCAGTTGGTTGCAATATGAAAAGCTTAAGAGATAATTACTATGAAACACCCATGATCGTGCAAGAGTACAAACACGCATGAAAATTAAGTTACTTTGTGTTTGGCATTTAACCAAACACAAAGTATATGGACAAGAAGACGATTGAGTTTGAGCAAGTAATCGAGAGAGGGTTTGGTCTGGATGTACACCGCGACACAGTTGTAGCAACTGTAATGGGCAAAGGGATACAAACTGAAACCCGCTCTTATGGCACCACAACAAGTTCTTTGAAAGAATTGGGCGAATGGCTCGCGAGTTTAAAAGTTACCGATGGGGCTATGGAAAGCACGGGCATTTATTGGAAACCAGTATTGCACGTTTTGCGTGAATACCCGTTAAACCTGATAGTTGTTAACGCACGTCACATCAAGAATGTGCCTGGCCGAAAGACAGACAAGGCAGACAGTCAATGGATAGGAAAGCTATTGATAAGCGGTTTGCTAAAAGGGAGTTTCATACCTCCGCAGAACATCCAGGAACTAGGGATTTGCAACAATACAAGAAGAAGCTTGTCGGTACGATAGCCTCCGAAAAAAACCGGATAATCCGTGTGCTTGAAGATGCGAATGTAAAGCTGTCATCAGTTGTGTCAGACACATCAGGGGTTACAGCTACTTATTTGATAAATGGCTTGATCCAGGGTCGCAAGGATTTGGAATCCCTTGTTGCAGAGTGTTATCACAAGAAACTTCAAGCAACCCCCGGGCAGATAAAAGAAGCAATCAATGGACGGCTAACGCCACACCATGCTTTCATTCTCAAGTACATGCAAAAGCAAATTGCATCTGTAGAAGAACAGATAGTTGAAATTGATGCAGAAATTGAAAAGTACATCAAAGATTTTGAGGAAGAAATCGCATTGCTTCAAACCATTCCAGGCGTTGCAAAAGAAGGGGCAATAGGCATCGTGTCAGAAATAGGCGTTGATATGGATGTATTTCCCAGCGAGCACCATTTGGAATCGCATTCAGGTATGTGTCCCGGCAACAATGAGAGTGCTGGTAAAAAAAAGTTCAAGAACACGACAGGGGAACAAACATTTAAAAGCAACGCTTACCAAACTGGCAATGGGGAGCCACTCGCACAAAAAGAAGTTATTACAAGGCCAAATACGAAAGTATGGTGCCAAGACGTGGCAAGAAACGGGCACTTTTAGCAAATAGGACATAAGATCCTTTGTGCAGCTTACCACATCATAAAAAAGAAGGAGCCGTTTAAAGAACTTGGCTACGAATATTTGGCTGAAAGGGAAAAGAAAAACAGGCTTGAGTACTTAAGAAAGGAATTAAAAGAACATGGTTACAAAATTAAAAAAGCAGCATAATAAAAATCGAAGGTCGTTTTTTACTGGTGGTTAATCCCCGCTTATGAAACTGACATCAACAGATAAGCACAAACACTTGTACTTCGAGTACGCTGATGAAATTTTAGCTTCTTATCTGTTTTCTTAACATGCTGATATTGTTTAACATACTAATTATTTACGGATGAAAAAGACAGCAATCCTATTAATTACAATAACATTTCTTTTGGGTTTCTCAATGCAATCTGACTTCCTAACTGACCAAAAAAGATTTGAAAGAGTAAGAACATTAATCAAGGAAAAGCAACAGACAATTCAAAACAATCTAAGTGTAAACAATTTAGAACTTGAAAATTTTAATCTTTTAATTTTAGTATATAAAGATAGTGATGAGTTTGAACTTTACGCTAAAACGAATCAAGAGACAATTTATAAGAAAATCAAATCCTACGAAATTTGCTCACGTTCGGGACAACTTGGTCCAAAACGAAAGCAAGGAGACTATCAAGTACCTGAAGGATTTTATTATATTGACCGTTTTAACCCGACAAGTAACTTTTATTTGTCTCTAGGAATCAATTATCCAAACCAATCAGACCGAAAGAAAAGTAAATTCTCAAATTTAGGTGGAGACATTTATATTCACGGATCTTGTGTGACAATTGGTTGTTTACCAATGACTAATGATAAAATAAAAGAAATCTATTTGTATGCTATACACGCTAAAAATAATGGACAATCTAAAATCCCAGTTTATATTTTCCCTTTTAAAATGACAAATCAAAACATGAATAGGTATAAATCAAAATATAAGGATAATAAAGAACTTATTGACTTTTGGACTAATTTAAAAATTGGCTATGACAAGTTTAAAAGTGAAAACAAAGAATTAAAAATCTCATTTGCAGAGAATGGCGACTATAAATATTGAAGAAAAGCCTATGCATAACAAATAAGACTTAAACGCAGTCGTTTCGATTTAAGTAAGTGTTGAACTTTACCGACCTGCGGGAATCTACACTTCGGCTTGGTTCGGCTGCGCTCACCACAGGTCGCTCAGTGCAGGCCTGGGGATTCAATGTTTTGCGCCGGCTCTCCGGTTGGTTTTTCGGGCAAATCTCACTGAAAAATTCCGTTTGTCATTTCAGGGTTTGGGGCATTTGTCTGTTTATTTCCTGACTTGTCCACCCTTTCCAGTGAGAAAAATATTAACATTGTAAATCAGGTACATACGTTATAAAAAACGTAAATTTGTCGCACTAAGGCAAATTTATGCTACGTATCAGGGTGGTTAAAACAGCATCAGGGGCTAATGCAGTCCAAATTGTTTATTATAAGAACCGTAAACGCATTATCTTCAAACATATTGGTTCAGCAAATAGTGCTCAGGAACTGGCATCGCTAAAAATGATCGCGCAAGATGTGATCAGGAATTTCACCCCAGAGATTCCTTTATTCGAAGAAGTAAAGCTTAACAATCTGCTGCATCTTGACAAGACTGATTTTTTAGGGGTGTATTTCACTTTTCTATATGAGGTTATTTCTGGTTTGATTTCCCAGGTGGGTCTGGATAAGATCAAAAAGCAACTATTGCTTGATCTGGTAACCATGAGGATTGTGGAACCGGCTTCAAAGGTGCGTTCAATTGAGCTTTTAGAGACCTATTTTGGCATCAAACACAGAAGGCAGAGTTATTATCAATCTGCTGCGCAATGGCTCCCTCTGAAGGATGCAATTGAAGATATCGTAGTGGAGTTTGCCAAGCAGAAATGCGGTTTTGATTTTGATTTGTTGTTTTACGATGTGACCACTCTTTATTTTGAAACATTTCAGGAGGATGAGCTGCGAAGAAACGGCTTTTCAAAAGACAACAAATCCCAACAGCCCCAGATTTTAGTAGCCCTTATGGTTACCAGGGAAGGCTTCCCGATAGCCTACAGCATTTTCTCGGGCAATACATTTGAGGGCCATACAATCATACCCGTGGTGAATAGATTTGTCAAAAAACACGCAGTAAAGGAATTTACGGTGGTGGCTGATGCAGCCATGATAAGCAACACCAACATAAAGGAACTATTAGCCAATCAGATCAACTACATTGTTGGGGCAAGGCTGGGGAATATCTCTGGTGATTTGATTGACCAGATTCACCGTAGGATTACCAAGACGGACGGTGAGAGCATCCGGATAACAACAGCTAATGGATATTTGATTTGTGCTTATTCTTCGGTTCGGTATCGAAAAGATAAGTACGAAATGGAAAAGCAAATTGAAAAGGCCCGGGCCATAATTGAAACTCCCTCCAAAGGCAAAAGGGTAAAATTCATCAAAACCCAAGGGGAGCATCCGGTACTCAATGAAGAATTGATAGAAAAATCAAAAAAACTACTGGGTATCAAGGGTTATTACACCAATTTAACCGAGGATGTGGCAAGCAATCAAACCATCATTGACCGATACCATGAATTGTACAAGGTGGAGCAAGCCTTCAGGATTTCCAAGCACGATTTACAAGCAAGGCCCATCTTTCACTTTAAAGATGACCCTATTCATCTTCATATCTTGATCTGTTTCATGGCGTTGGTGGTGTCAAAACACATCGAACTAACCACTGGTGATTCAATCAAAAAATTTTTAAGCGAATGCAAAAAGATCACTGATGCTCGAATGCTCAACAAGATCACAAACAAGGAAGTTCGAATAAGAGTAAAACATACCCCAAAAACACTGCATTATATCCAGTCCTTAAATTTGTCGCACTAAAGTGGACAAGTCAGGAAGGAGACGTGCCGCCAGGCACGTCTCTACCACTGGGATTTCGGAAGGCCGCCCTTAATGTAAAGACGCGCTTTGCGGCGCGTCTCAAATTTAATTTATATGCATGCCCTGTACAGACGCGCTTGTGGCGCGTCTTGCGGGGGGGTGATTATTGTATAATAGAATATTGATTTAAGCTCAAATCGAATTGGAACAGATTGTTATTCCTTTTCCCCAAACCGACCCTCCATAATCCCTGTTACCGAAAGATCTTCATCCAAATCGGGCCAATGAAGGCCTGTTCCGTTACAAATGATTTCAATGTTGGTGAGCTGTTCAGGGCTTGCATTACGCAGCTTTTCATTCAATTCTACAGGAAAAGAAACCTGTTTCCTGTCGGAAAGGACCAGGTACACATATCCGTTTTTATACCAGGCTTTTAGGGCTTTAAACATTAATTCAGCTACCATGTACTTCATGCCACTTGTCCTTTATTAAGTTAAAGTGCTCAATAATCAAATCCTGCGCCTGCTTGATATCCTGAACTTTTAATCCCTGGGAAAAGTCCAACTCTACCGGCTCCATCCAGAATTTGGCAAAACCTCCTGCTTTTCTAACGTGAACATGCATTGGTTCCTGACCTTCATTAGAGTAAAAGAAAAAAACAAATCCAAACTTACGGAAAACCTCAGGCATAAGATTGATTATTTTGATTAAGACAAATTTAATCATTCCATTGGAAAAATGCCAATAGAAGAATTAGCTCCTTTCCCACTTTTTCTCGCTTCGCTCTCTTGCCTTGTTACCAGGTTTTTTTCAAGGCCAAAAGGGCAGGAAGGGATTGGCCCTATTTCTTCTGGGTTTTTGAATTGCAAATTCTGCTATGTTCAGAGCGGCATTGTAAACTCAACCTAATGAAAGTTTTGGGCTTTTGAATAACCTTTACAGGCCAATTATTTTGATGTATTAATTAATTCTTGGACCTTCACGATGCCCTCTCTTTTTAGAAAATATCTTTTTCCTGACGGGGGGGCTTTTGTCCAAGTTTCAAAATTTAAGCCAATATTTATCAATTCATTAGAAAGTTTTTCCATCTCCAATTTTGACCAACAGCAATATTTGTTACGAGAATATATTTGACCCACTAAGGGAAAAGGGTTTTTTCCCAAAAGAATAATCCAATCTACATCGTCTTTAGGTGGAAGTGTTTTGTGAAAAAAACCAAAGTGTAATTTTCTGAAAGGGATAATTGTCTTTTTTTTTCTTCTAAAGAAGTGATATGCTATTATTTGTTCTTTTTCTTGGTCAATTGATACTCGGTAAACAATTCGTGCAGTTGGGAAAATAATAATATCTGCTAAATAAAAAACTAATGGACTAAAAATCCAAAATTTTAAAGAGGGCAAAGAACCAGTAAAAATCCAATGAAAAAAGAGAATCACAAACAATGATCTAAAACCAAACCGAATAAAATAGAAGTATACAACCTCAAAACCGTTAGGTGTCTTTATTGCACTGAAGTCTCTCATTGAGATTGCTTATAAAGGTTCTGATCCAATTGTTTCCCTTTCTGGTTTCACAACAACATTGGTTGAGCAGTAACCCAGCCGCCGGTTTCCAGCTGCTGCCTTATTTTTGCTCCTGAGGCTGTGTAGGTGTAGTTGATCATTTCGGCGTTTAGCATTGAGACCCTCATGGGCAAATTTAGAAAATTATAATAAATATTGCGCGATGTTCGGTATTCTCTTGTCATGTTTCCATTGCTGTCATAATCGTAAAGCGTCCGATAAAATCCTTCGGGATCAAGGCCCATAAAAAAGTCGGTCACTACCAAATTATAACCCAATATATAATTAATTTGGAACTGTGATCAATAAATGCTCCATTGGCATAACCATTACCGAAATTATCTTGATCCTCTGGTTTTGCAAATTCCTTGACTTTTTCAATGCCTTTGTCATTAAAAAAATTTCCCATCCCTCGTCTGAAGCCCAGAATAACAGTATTTTGGGCATCTAAACTATCTCGAAAGGAATAAACGGGATCATCAAGACCGGGAATTGGGAACCTTTCTTCCGGGCTTGATTCTTTAAAGTTTGGCACAAAAAAACTCAAAGTATCTTGAAAGTCACTCTTGAAGATACTTAGGTTTTCTAAACTGGATAAAACTGATAAAAACTCCTCATCCTGGGGTTCATCCTTAAAAAACAAACCACAGTAGCCTTTATAATAAAGAGCACTTGGGTTAATTACTCTTAAAAAATTCCCATTACTTGGCAATGACGAAAAAACATCAAATGGTTCTTCAAGAATAAAAAGCTTGAAATGTTTAATATGCTTCTCAAAGTCTTGCTTAACTCCTGTTTCACAGCTGGTTAAAAAAATAAATATGGTTATAGCGAAATACTTGAAAACAAATTTCATAATCACTGATTTTTAATTAAAGGCCTTAAGGTTTTACCGGTGTACTCCTCAGGATTTTTGTGTACACTGATAAAATTGAATTGCCGGGTTTGAGAGAAATCAATAAAATCCGATAAAGAGTTCGAGAAATTAAATAACCGTTCCAAAAACCCAGGTTTATAGTAAGAGATTCTCATCGTACTGATTTGGTTAAAAGCAGGACCATTTCCAACAGTAAATGTTGAATGTATCTCGGTTTCTATCCGAAAAGAAGACCCTTTATCCACATAAATTAAATCTGCCCAAACCTGATCTCCTTCCATGAACATTATTATATTCACAATGCTTTTCCCATATCCAACATATATCCCATTCACTGCTCCATAATAAGTAACATCGCTATATATGGTTTGAGGAACTAAAACTTTGCCTGATTTGTCATTTTTTTCAACCACTCCCTCCACGGGCAATTCATCATTCACCGCTTCTCCACGTCTCCGGCTTCCACCCCCACCGCTGGTGCCCGGGGGGCTGTTGTATTGAATGCCCGAAAAGGCCAGGTCTCTGGCTTTCCATTCCTCATCATCTTGTTCGTTCTCCTTTCGCCAGTTTACATCGCGATCAGACATCCCGTTGGGGTCAATTCTTCTTATGGGGTTATTCCTCACATATTGGTAGGGTGTCCAGCTTATATATGCTTCCGCCAGCGGGCCCACACTATGCCACCGCCCAATCTGCGCATCATAAAACCGTGCGCCGTAATCATACCAATTTACGCCAAAAAAATCGTGTTTCTCACCGGC
>JAHYJC010000065.1 GCA_019429275.1 Lentimicrobium sp.
GTGTTGGGCATAGGGCAAAGGGTTTAGGGCATAGGGCAAAGGGCAAAGGGCATAGGGCACGGGGCAAAGGGCAAAGGGCAAAGGGCAAAGGGCATAGGGCAAAGGGCAAAGGGCGCTGGGCACAGGGCGCAGGGCAAAGGGCACGGGGCAAAGGGCGCAGGGCGTAGGGCACAGGGCGCAGGGCAAAGGGCACGGGGCAAAGGGCAAAGGGCAAAGGGCAAAGGGCAAAGGGTTTAGGGCGCAGGGTGTTGGGCGCAGGGTGTAGAAAATGAAAAACTCATTGTTAAAAATATTAAGTAACGAAAATAATGTAGTTCTATGAATGATTTCAGATTTGAGCAGCTTGATATTTGGAAGCAAGCCATGGAGCTATCTATCAAGTTGTTTGACATTGCAGATTTAGCTGATGGAAAAAAACTATATAAATTTGCCGAACAACTCCGGGCTGCTGGTATGAGTATCACGAATAACATAGCAGAGGGATCCGGTTCATTCTCTGATAAGGATTTCGCAAATTTCCTGAATATCTCCCGAAGATCATTATTTGAATGTGCAAACATCCTTCACATTTTTGAAAGAAGGATGCTAATCAATCAGGAAACAAGACTAAATCTATTTGAAGAAATGATAATACTCAGCAAAAAAATTACAAACTTCAGAAAAACATTGATTTAACCATTTACTCAGGTTTGCACAGAGCTTCGAGCCCTGTGCCCTAAAAAAAACCAAAACTTCTAAAAAACCAAAATTAAATCAAAATAAATGAAACCGATTATTGAATGTGTTCCCAACTTTAGCGAAGGCCGGGATATATCTGTTATTCAGCAGATTACAGATCAGATTAAAACTGTGGAGGGCGTCAGGTTGCTTGATGTTGACCCGGGTGCAGCCACCAACCGCACGGTTGTAACCATAGCCGGTGAACCCGAACAGGTAATTGAAGCCGCTTTCAGGGCTGTAAAAAAAGCCATGGAACTCATCGATATGAGCAAACATTCAGGAGCTCATCCGCGTTTTGGCGCCACCGATGTATGTCCTTTGGTTCCGATTGCCAACATCAGTATGGAAGAGACCGTTAGGTATGCCCATAAACTGGGCGAGCGTATTGGCCGCGAACTTGGCATTCCGGTTTATTGCTACGAAGATGCCGCCAAAACTCCGGAGCGCAGAAATCTTGCCAATTGCCGTTCAGGAGAATACGAAGGATTGCCGAATAAACTGTCGGAACCAAAATGGAAGCCCGATTTCGGACCGGCCGAATTTCTGCCAAAAACCGGAGCCATAGCCGTTGGCGCCAGGGATTTTCTGGTAGCTTACAACATCAACCTCAATACCACTTCTACCCGCAGGGCCAATGCCGTGGCTTTCGATATTCGTGAGAAAGGGCGCCCCATGCGTGAAGGCAATCCGGTAACCGGAAAAATTGTGAAAGATGAAAAAGGGAATCAGGTAAATATTCCCGGATCTTTAAAAGCCTGTAAAGCCATTGGCTGGTTTATTGAAGAATATGGAATTGCGCAGGTTTCGATTAATCTCACCAACATAAGTATCACCCCGGTGCATATCGCATTCGAAGAATCGTGCAAAAAAGCCCAGGAACGTGGAATGAGGGTTACCGGATCAGAATTGGTCGGACTGGCTCCGCTTAAGGTTTTTACCGATACCGGAAAATATTTCCTGAAAAAACAAAACCGGTCAGTTGGTGTTTCGGAAGCAGAGCTGATCAAAATTGCTGTTAAATCTTTAGGTCTCGACGATCTGAAACCGTTTAACCCCGAAGAAAAAATAATTGAGTACGTTCTTCGCGAAAAATCAGGCAAAAAACTGATGGATATGACCTGTTCAGCTTTCGCTGATGAAACGGCTTCGGAATCACCGGCGCCGGGAGGAGGTTCTATTTCGGCATATATGGGAGCCCTGGGGATCTCTCTAGGCACTATGGTTGCCAACCTTTCCTCACACAAGGCTGGCTGGGATGACCGTTGGGAAGAATTCTCAAACTGGGCCGAAAAAGGTCAGGCTTTAAAAGATGAACTGTTGCATCTGGTTGATGAAGACACCCTGGCTTTTAACAAAATCATGGATGCCTTTGGCCTTCCAAAAGGCTCAGAAGACGAGAAAGCTTTGCGTACTAAAGCCATTCAGGAAGCCACAAAATATGCCATTGAAATTCCTTTCAAAGTGATGAGAAAATCTTTTGCAACATTTGAAGTATTAAAAGCAATGGCCCAAACCGGAAATCCAAACTCAGTAACTGATGTCGGCGTTGGAGCATTGGCTGCCCGCTCGGCCGTTATTGGAGCTTTTTTGAATGTAAAAATCAATGCAGCAGGCCTCAGCGATAAATCATTTGTTGAATCTGTTATAGCCGAAGGTGCTGAAATTGAGCGCAAAGCACGTGAAGCAGAGGAAGAAATTCTGGGCATTGTTAATGCTGAAATAAACGGCTGATTTTTATCATCCTGCAGGCATCAGTGTCCACAGGATTAAAATTTATTTACAATGACTCACGAACTTTTTACAACAGCCCTTCTCTATTTTACCTCTTTCTTTGCCATCATCAATCCTTTTGGAGTGATGCCGGTTTTTATGACCATGACTTCTGATATTTCAGAGAAACAAAGAAAAAGGACTGCATTGAAAGCAATTTTAACGGCTTTTATAACGCAACTGGTTTTTGCCTTTGGCGGCCAATTGCTGTTTAAATTCTTTAATATATCAGTCAACGGATTCAGGGTGGTTGGAGGCATTATCTTTTTTATCATGGGTTTTGATATGTTACAGGCCCGCATCAGTAAAATAAAAATTGATGATGAAATGGTAAAAAAATATGTGGATGACATTTCAATAACACCCCTGGCTATTCCAGTAATAGCAGGGCCCGGAGCCATTACTAATTCCATTGTTCTTATGGAAGACAGCCATTCAATTGCATTGAAAATTATTCTGATAATATCCATTGTTTTAACATTGCTGATTACCTATGTTGTATTACTCGGAGCCGGAAAAATTATCAGGTTTATTGGCGACACCGGAAATAAAATAATGCTAAAGCTGATGGGCCTGATAATGATGGTTATTGCTGTTGAATTTTTCTTTGCAGGTGTCGGGCCAATCCTACAGTCAATTTTTGGAATTAATCAGGTTTAAAAAGTGGAAACTAACCGCAAGTTTTTCCCCTCATGACTTTCAAAAAATAAAAACCTGAAGTAAAGATGCCACTGATATTTAAAATCAATAGAAATAATGTATACAAATTATAATATAGCCTTTGAAGACTTTAATCTGAGTGAAAGCCAGTTTGATCATCCGAGCCGGTTGCATGGAATTATGCATACCTACAGGGTAATGTTGCATGTGTTGAGGCTTGGAAGAATCACAGGAAATATAAGTGAAGCAAGAAATGCATTTTTTGCCGCTTACATTCATGATATGGCCCGAAAACATGACGGATATTGTAATAAACACGGAACTGATGCTGCAAATAATAAGCTGCTTTTGTACAAGGATCTTTTCATAGCAAACGGAGCAACTGAAAACGATTTGTTGATCACTGGTAAAGCAACTTCCATGCACTCAGTAGCCTATGAGTTGCCTAAAAGCGATCGCGACTGGCTCACAGTTGCCATACTGAAAGATGCCGATGCGCTTGACAGGATAAGGCTCGGAGAGGGTGACCTCAATAAATCATACCTCCGCTTGACCGAAACAGAATCCTGCATCGATTACAGCCGCAATTTATATTTCAAAACAGTAGATGAAAAACCTGCTGATTTTATTTTCATGCTTAGTCTTTCAGGCAAATTATAAACCCATATATTCTGTAAATCTAATAGTTATGAAATAAACTCCATATTTTTAGAACCGTTAAAACCACAGAATAGAATAAGTCAGTATCTTTGCAGGCAGAATCAAAAAGCAGCCCGATTGCAGATTTGATATTCTGCGAAAAAAAATATCTCTAAAAGATTTACCAATTTAAACGAGGTTCTATTATTAAATCCGCTTTAAAATGTCAAACAAAATATATTCAATCATAACGGGAACCGGAAGTTACATCCCGACAAAGCAGGTCCCCAATTCTGACTTTCTCACCCATACCTTTTACGAATCAACAGGTGAGCCCATCAACCGGCCAAGCGAAGAGATAATATCAAAGTTCAGAATCATTACCGGTATTGACGAACGCAGGTATGTCGAAGACCATCAGGTCAATTCAGATATTGCTTTTCTTGCAGCAGAAAAAGCCATATCAGATTCAGGAATTGATAAGGAAGTACTGGATTATATCATTGTTGCTCACAATTTCGGGGATGTAAAACACGGTGAAACCCATGTTGACATCGTACCGGCGCTTGCTGCAAGGGTAAAATACAAACTGGGAATAAACAATCCATTTACAGTAGCTTATGATTTGCCATTTGGATGCCCGGGGTGGCTTCAGGCTTTAATTCAGGCGAATTACTACATCAAATCAGGGGATGCAAAGCATATTCTGGTAATTGGTTCAGAAACGCTTTCGCGCATAAGCGACCCCTATGATCGCGACAGTATGATCTATTCTGACGGAGCAGGTGCTGTCGTCCTTAGCGCGGTTGAAAGTGAAACACCGGTTGGCATTCTCACTCATGCAACCCGCACCGATACCCTTGAGCATGTCTTCCTTCTCAAAATGGACAAGTCATACAATCCTGCGGATAAAGCAAATATTTATCTGAAGATGAATGGCCGCAAATTATATGAATACGCCCTGAAAACAGTTCCTGCCTCAATAAAACTTGCGATAGATAAAAGCGGACTAAACATCAACGATATTGAAAAAATTCTGATTCATCAGGCCAATGAAAAAATGGATGATGCCATCATCAAACGCCTCTATGAACTTTACGGTTACAAAGTCACACCTGAATTGGCTATGCCAATGACCATTTCATGGCTGGGCAACAACTCTGTAGCCACGCTACCTATCCTTTACGATCGTATACTTAACAATCAGGTAGATAAGCACCATCTCAAGCCCGGAGATCATTTTGTTTTTGCCTCGGTGGGTGCAGGTATGCATGTTAACGCCCTGGTATATAAGATTCCTGAAAAATAGATTCCTTCTTAATTAACCGGCAAGGTCTATTTTAACAATTTTTTTCTTTAACGGAATACCTTTAAGTTTTGGAATAAGCCATTTATAATGCTGTCGGTTTATTGCAACAAATGATGCATGGTCCAGTACATCAATTCTTCCTATGTCTTTCACTTCAAGGCCTCCCCTCTGGATTAAATAGCCGACTATATCGCCTTTATTTATTTTTTGTTTTTTGCCTGCCCCCAGATAGAGGGTTTCCCAGGGAGGCAATACAGGAAGCTTAAGGCAGGCATCCAAAATTCTGATTTCAGGCTGATCCTTTATAAAATCAGGCAAATATTCATTCTGACCAAATATCAGCCATGCTGTTCCGTCTGAATGCATACGCGCAGTTCTTCCGTTTCGGTGAATCCATATGGTTTCAGATCCGGGAAGCTGATAATGAACAACATGTTTTATTTCAGGAATATCAAGGCCTCTGGAACCCAAATCTGTAGTCAATAGCGTTTGATGCGTTCCATTTCTGAACCTGATAAGCGACAACTCCCTTTCATCCTGGTCAAGGCCTCCATGATAAACTCCATGCACAATTCCCTTCACCCAAAGTAAGGAACTTATCCGTTCTACTGCTTCCCTGTGATTGCAAAAAATTAATGCCGGCTCAGTATTGAAAGAGCATATCAGCCTGAACAGCGCTTCGAGCTTGTCGTCGCCCTCAGCTTTAACGATTGCCAGACTGAGGTTGTTATTGAAGGCCTTTACTGAATAATTGAGTGTTACAAAATCTGACGTTCCCAGATAAGCAGGCAATTCATTTGGTTTAGTGGCAGAAGTCAGCACCCTGGAGTTTATTCCAGTCAGATTTTCACATATAAATTTCATTTCATTGTTAAAACCTAACTCAAGCGACTTATCAAATTCATCAAGAATCAGAAATTTTACATTTGAAATTTCAAAACTTTTTCGGTTTATATGATCTGCCATACGGCCCGGAGTGCCTATAATGACCTGTGCAGGCTGCCTGAAATTATTGATTTCTGTTTTAACCGGATGGCCTCCGTAACAGGCATTTACCTTTAACCCGGTACTCATTTTCCTGAAAACCTCCTCTATCTGTATGGTCAACTCCCTTGTTGGAGTGAGTATCACTGCCTGAACTCCTTCTTCTTGCGGATTTATCATCTTGATAAGAGGAATCAGAAAAGCCAGCGTTTTGCCTGACCCGGTCGGTGCAATGAGAATCAATGATTTGCCTGGATTTAGCTCCTCAAGTGTTTTTTCCTGCATTGTATTCAGCTGGTCGATACCAATATTTTGAATCCATCGTTTTATCATGCTGCAAAGGTACTGTTTCGAAACCCGATAAACCGGCATTTAAAGCCTGTATCATCGAAATTAAAAACCATTCATCAGTTTTACATAATATTGGAAGGAAAACCGGAAAAATATCTTTTTTTGAAAAGTGGTGAATTTACAAGACTTCTGATCACAAAATATCTTACAAAAAAAAGCCCGGGCAAACAACCTTGAAAGCAAAGTTTATATCTTTGTTACACTTTCCATTCACAAACATTTTGACTTTAAATTTGGCCGATGGTCAGTTTTAGCTACATTATTGATCTTTTAACCATACTGGGTTCGCTTATGCTGTTTCTTTTTGGCATGAAGCTGATGAGCGAAGCCATGCAGTCGATTATTGGCAAGCGTTTAAAGCAGCTATTTTCAGGCCTCGTTTCCAATCGATTTAAAGCCATTGTTACCGGTATCCTGATCACCGGAATCATACAATCTTCTTCTGCCATAACCGTTGTGCTGGTAAGCTTTGTTAATGCCGGTATTTTCTCCTTAACCCAGGGCTTAGGCATTATGATGGGAGCCAATATTGGAACAACAGTAACAGCCTGGCTTGTAACATTCTTTGGTTTTAAATTTGAATTTACAAACATTTTATTACCCATACTTGGACTATCATTACCACTGCTTTTTTTACACGGCGCCAAAAGCCGCTCATACGGCGAACTTATTCTGGGATTTGCAATTTTATTTCTTGGATTGCAATTCATGAAAAATTCGCTTCCAAATATTGATGAAAGCTCTCCGATTGTTGTATTTATTTCTTCAATAGCCGGGCATGGATTAGGGAGCCTGTTACTTTTTGCATTATCCGGGCTTATCATCACACTCATCATTCAGTCTTCAAGTGCTACAATAACACTGACATTTGTGCTATGTGCAAATGGATACATTAGCTTTGAAGCTGCTGCAGCCATGATACTTGGAGAAAATCTGGGTACAACTGTAACTGCCAATGTAGCAGCCATAGTAGCCAACCGGGCAGCCAAAAGAATTGCTTTGGGACACACCCTTTTCAATCTCTTCGGCCTCATCTGGGTTTTCATACTTTTCGTTCCGATAATCAGGTTGACCGAAAATATTGCACTTTGGATTGCAGGATACAACCACTCATCTGAGTATCTTATTCCCGTTGGTCTTTCATTGTTCCACACCAGTTTTAATATTTTAAATACCATCCTCCTGGTAGGGTTTATTCCAATACTTCAAAAAATCCTTGAGAAGCTGATTTTACTGAGACCCAACGAGAAAAAGAATTTCAGGCTGAGATATTTCAAATCAAGGTTTATTGCGGTGAACGAGGTCGATATTATGCAGGCCCATGAGCAGATATCATATTTTGGAAGGCATGTTGCCAATATGTTCAGCCTTATTCCCTTGTATCTTACTGAAAAACGAAATGTTAAAATCGAAAAAATCCAGAAAAAATTATTTAAACTGGAGGATGATTCCGACAATCTGGATCGGGAAATTACAGATTATATTACCCGGATTGCCGAAAATGATCTTTCTGAAGCCAATTCAAGGAAGATAAGAGCGATGCTCAAAATTACCGATGATTTGGAAAGTATTGCAGATCAGTGCCTTCAGATGGAAAGAACCATTCGCAAAAAGAATGAAGCCAAAGCATGGTTCACTCAGGAAATGAGAGATGATCTATCTGTTTTATTTTTACTGGTCAAAAATACGCTGAATACAATGAATGAAAATCTTTCGCGCGATTACAGACCTGGTATACTTTCAAAAGCAACTGAAAACGAGCTTAAAATCAATGAGATGAGAGATAAATTGATTCAATCGAACCGCCAAAGGCTTGAAGCCGGAGAATACAATTATAAACATGCTTCATTTTACGCTGAGTTATTGAATCAATGCGAAAAACTTGCCGACCATGTCATCAATGTAAATCAGGCTATCGCCAGTAACAGCAAATAGAGAATTTAACATTAACTTAACATTGGATAAATCATACTTTAGTTTTGCCTTCTTAATTTTGTCGTCCAAATAACCTCCATCATTACATGGAAAGTGTCTATCTGATTTTAGTTATTTTCCTTTTTATACTGGCATTCTCTGACCTGATGGTGGGCGTTGCAAACGATGCCGTAAATTTTCTGAATTCAGCTGTTGGTGCTAAGGCTGCATCCTTCAGAACGGTTTTAATCGTTGCAAGCATTGGTATTCTGGTGGGTGCTACTTTTTCCAGCGGATTGATGGAAATAGCACGTAAAGGACTGTTTTTCCCCGGTCAATTCAGCTTTAATGAAGTCATCCTGGTTTTTCTTGCTGTTATGATTACGGATGTGATCCTGCTCGACATGTTTAATACTTTCGGGTTGCCAACTTCAACCACAGTTTCTATTGTATTTGAGCTACTTGGGGCTTCTGTTGCATTAGCCATTATTAAAATTTCAGGTTCAGAGCAAACCATTCAGGACATCGGACAATACATCAATTCAGCAAAAGCACTGGCCATCATTACCGGAATTCTGGTTTCGGTTGCTGTTGCATTCAGCGTCGGAGCACTTATTCAGTACATTACACGTGTAGTTTTTACCTTCAACCTAAGGTATAACCTTAAATATTATGGAGCAATCTGGGGTGGACTTGCCATTACCGGAATAACTTACTTCATGTTAATTAAAGGAGCAAAGGGTGCTTCATTCATTACTCCTGAACAACTTGATTACATTAATTCAAATACCGCTTCCATTTTACTGGCCAGTTTTGCAATCTGGACAGTTATCCTTCAATTATTCATGCTGGCCTTCAAACTTAATGTTCTCAAAGTAATTGTCCTTACAGGTACTTTTGCGCTTGCCATGGCTTTTGCCGGAAATGACCTGGTGAATTTTATCGGGGTTCCTTTGGCCGGATTGAAGGCATATCAATTGTTTATTGCTGTTCCGGGAGCCAATCCTGATACTTTTCTTATGAGCGGTCTTGCCGAGGACGTTAAAACAGAAACCTGGCTTTTGCTTATAGCCGGAGTTTTGATGGCCATCACCTTGTGGACTTCAAAAAAAGCCCGATCGGTAATTGAAACATCGGTTGACCTCAGCCGGCAGGGTGAAGGTTCAGAAAGGTTCAATTCATCTATTCTGTCGCGGAATCTGGTGAGAGGAACCATGAATATGGCAAATGCAGTTAATCGTTTCCTGCCTGATCGGGTTAATAACTGGCTGGAAAAACGTTTTGAACTCCCTGACAGCACCACCATTGAACAAATGCCCGAAGGTGCTGCTTTTGACATGCTCAGGGCAAGCGTAAACCTTGTTGTAGCCAGTATGCTGATTGCCCTTGGTACATCACTCAAATTGCCTTTGTCAACAACCTATGTTACCTTTATGGTTGCAATGGGTACATCACTATCTGACAGGGCATGGGGCAGAGAAAGTGCAGTTTACAGAATTACCGGGGTGCTTTCTGTAATTGGTGGCTGGTTTTTTACAGCTCTGGCAGCATTCACAGTTGCTCTTGTTGCCGCTACAATTCTTTTCTTCGGTGGTATTCTTGCAACAATTGGGTTGCTTTTCCTTACAGGATTTTTAGTTTTTCGTACCCACAAAATCCATTTGCGGAGGTCAAACGAGAAAAAAGCCGATGCACTGCTCGACGCTCTACCCGATGAATTAAGCACTGAAAATATCCTTGAAAGATGCTCTCTTACCATACAACAAGTGCTCAGCCAAAGCATTACTATTTTCAATGAAGCGCTGATGGGCCTGATGGATGAAGATAGAAAAGTGATGAAAAATGCCAAAGCCAATTCAGATGCTCTTAATATTTCAACAAAAAGGCTCAAAAATCATGTTGGCTCCACTTTGACTCACCTTAGGGAAGACTCAATAGAATCAGGCCATTTTTACGTACAGGCCATCGACTACCTGCGCGAAATCAACCATTGCATATCATATATTGCTCAGCCAAGTTATGAACACGTCGAGAATAATCACAAGCCTCTTGTTCCTCTGCAGATTGAAGAACTTTCAAGATTAAACGGAGAAGTATCGCTGCTTTTTAAAGAAATTTCGGCCATGCTTTCGCGCAAGAATTATGAAGATTTCGACCTTATCGTAAATCGTCAGCAAAACATTCAGCGCATTGTTGAAGAAACACGCAAGAAACAGGTTAAGAGAATAAAAAACTCTGAAACAGGAACACGCAACAGTATCCTCTTCCTTAATATTCTTGCCGAAATCAAAAACCTCTCCCTGTTCACCGTAAATCTGCTGAAATCAAGCCGCGATTTCGAAATGAGTGCCAAACGGCCATTGCCATAAATCCGGAATAAAATCTTTAACATTTTAATTTAGGGCCTGCTGAAAAACTCAATAAAAACATAGACCTTTTTACGTTACGGTGCTCCGCACCTTAAAATCCTAGTAGTCTATAATTTACTACCAACCTTGCGCCACTCTGTGGCTATCCCAGCTAAAACAGAAGTGGAATTCGCAGTCCAGGTGCAAGGTTT